>JAAXKB010000043.1:0-2770 GCA_012269545.1 Gammaproteobacteria bacterium
GCCATGGCGATGCCCAGATCACTTTCGTGACGAGCAACCTGTATCACATTGGTTATTGAGCCACCGGTAACTTCCGCCTTTGCGTTTACTCCGGGCAGCACCTCCGACCAGAGAGATGCCATCGCCCCGCCAAACGGATAATAGAGACCCGCCGGCCCGCCGGTGGCCAGCGCAAGGGTTCTGTCACTTTGTCCGCAGCCTACCAAGAGACAGGCGGTGATGATGAGAAAGGCTTTGATGAAGAAACGTCTTATCAGCATTGCCCTAGCGTAACAGCAGGAGCGGTTACGCCCAAAGGCTCAGGTGAACCAGAGCCAAATACGCTCGTGGGCGTAATAAATGCCAATCTCGAGGAAGAACTCAATGCTTCCAATCATGATTGCGGTATCCATTTCTCCAGTTATCACATAGGCAATCAGAGCTGTCGTCAGCGTCGCTACGATACGCCAAGTAAATGCTTTGGTTAAACTGATCAGGTGCGAGGTTGACCTTTGTTCTGACCCGGATAAATTCAAAGCAGCTCCATCAGGAGATCAACGCATTGTTCAACGCTTCGCTCACTGGTATCTATTCGAAGATCGGCACTTTCCGGCGCCTCGTAGGGTGAATCAATACCGGTAAAGTGCGGCAGTTCACCGCGCCGAGCTTTTCTGTACAAACCCTTGGGATCTCGGGACTCCGCAATATCGAGCGTTACATCGAGATATACTTCGGCAAAATCTCCGTCCTCGAAAAGTGCACGCGCCATATCCCGCTCTGATTTAAAGGGCGAAATAAAGGCAGTGATGACCACCAAACCCGCGTCCGCCATCAGTTTCGCAACCTCTGCGGTACGTCGAATGTTCTCCACCCGATCCGCATCGGTGAAACCTAAATCTCTGTTCAGGCCGCCACGAATGTTGTCCCCATCCAATATGTAGCTATGAATGCCCAAGCCGTGCAGCCGACTCTCTAGAGCGTCTGCAATGGTTGATTTACCTGATCCGCTCAATCCAGTCAGCCAGATAACCTTGCCTTTGTGTCCCATCAATTGTGAACGACGCTGGCTGTCAATTGTCGTTGCTGTGGGATGGAGATTTTGCGCGCGGCGCAGGCCAAAATTTATCATGCCCGCACCCACCGTGGCCTTACTGTAGCGATCCACCAAAATGAAAGACCCAAGATCGCGACAGTCAAGATAGGGCGCAAAGGGGATTGGTTCATCCACACTCAGCGTCACCCTACCAATGTCATTGAGCGACATATCACGGCTTGGCATCTGATCTAGGGTGTTAACATTTACTTTGTATTTGATCTCGGTAAGCGTCGCATTGATTCGTTTGGCACCTAACATCAGGTCGTAGCCTCGACCGACATAGCCGGAATCTTGGTCCATCCAGACCAAGGAGGCATCGAATTGATCCGACACCTCGCAGGGCGCGGCAGCAGCAACAAGGACATCCCCGCGGGACACATCAACCTCGCGGTCCAGCGTCAAAGTGACACTTTGCTTCGGCAATGCCCGAGGCAGCGATTGGTCAAAAAGAATGACCTCGTCGACAACCGCTTCCTGACCACTGGGCAGAACTTGCACTGAGTCTCCCGGCGCGATGCTTCCGGCAGCTACAGTACCGGCAAACCCGCGAAAGTCCGAGTTGGGTCGATTCACCCATTGAACCGGGAAGCGAAAGTTCGCAGCCTTGTTATCAGCGGCAATTTCAACTGTCTCCAAAAATCCAATCAGCGTGGGGCCCGAGTACCACGCAGTACGACCGGACCGTTCGATGACGTTGTCACCCAGCAACGCTGACAGCGGGATGGCAGTAATGCTATTGAAGGTCAGGGCGTCCGCAAACGCTCGGTAATCGGCTTCAATCTGATCGAAAACTTCTTGATCAAAATCCACAAGGTCCATTTTGTTGATTGCCAAGACAACATTAGGAATGCCCAGCAGTGAGGTCAAAAATGAATGACGTCGAGTCTGAGTAAGCACACCCTGAGAAGCATCGACCAAAATGACCGCCACATCGGCAGTGGAAGCACCAGTCACCATGTTGCGCGTGTATTGCTCGTGCCCCGGGGTGTCCGCCACAATAAATTTGCGGTGATCAGTCCCGAAGAAACGGTAGGCGACGTCGATGGTAATACCCTGCTCTCGCTCGGCGGCCAGTCCGTCAACCAACAACGCAAAATCAATGTCGCCGCCCTGAGTGCCCTGCTTTTTGGAATCTTTCAGCAGCGCGGCGACTTGATCTTCAAAAACAAGCTGCGCCTCATAAAGCATGCGCCCGATCAGGGTGCTCTTGCCATCGTCTACGCTGCCACAGGTAATGAATCGCAGAAGGTCCAGTTGATTTTGCTGACGTAGGTATTCATTCACCTCTTCGGAGGCGCTGCTCTGTGTGTTCGACATTAGAAATAGCCCTCCTGCTTTTTCTTCTCCATCGACGCGGACGAATCGGAATCAATCGCCCTGCCCTGTCGCTCACTGGTGCGGCTGTTCAGCAGTTCAAGCACGATAGAAGACAAATCGTCCGCACTGGATTCCACCGCACCGGTTAATGGATAACACCCCAATGTGCGAAATCGAACGCGCCTGATCTCGACAGTTTCCTCTGCGCTGATCGGTAAACGGTCATCGTCCACCATCACCCACATGCCGTCCTTTAACACCACCGGGCGCTCGGCCGCGAAATACAGCGGCACAATTGGAATCTGTTCGCGATAGATGTATTGCCAGATATCCAGTTCAGTCCAATTCGACAGAGGAACCCCTCGAATGCTCTCACTA
>JAAXKB010000043.1:2780-29868 GCA_012269545.1 Gammaproteobacteria bacterium
TCTGCCCGTTATAGAGATTCCATAACTCAGGCCGCTGATTCTTCGGGTCCCAGCGATGGGCGGGGTTACGGAACGAAAAAATACGTTCCTTTGCCCGGCTCTTTTCTTCATCCCGCCGAGCGCCGCCAAAAGCCACGTCAAAGCCATGTTCATCCAGAGCCTGCTTGAGTCCCTGCGTCTTCATGATGTCCGTATGGATCGCGCTGCCGTGATCAAAGGGATTGATGTTTTTTGCAACGCCATCTGGGTTGATATGCACCAACAGATCCATGCCGCTTTCTTTTGCCATGGAATCACGAAAATCGTACATGGCCTGAAACTTCCAGCGGGTATCCACATGCATAAGCGGAAACGGCGGCGGGCTGGGATAAAAGGCTTTACGGGCCAAGTGCAGCATCACCGAGCTATCCTTGCCAACGCTGTAGAGCATCACCGGATTCTCGGCCTGCGCCACCACCTCGCGCATGATGTGGATGCTTTCGGCTTCGAGACGATCTAAGTGAGACAAGTTGTCCGCGATCGCTCTCGGTACGGCGCTTGTGGCAGCCACGCCATCGTGGCCCTCGACGCGAAGGCTCAGCACACCTGTACCGGCTGAGGCCTTGGGTGCCTGATAGGCCATTAAGGCGATTTTTGCAGACAGACCGGATGGCAGCCGGACATCGTGAGTCCCTTCGCGTGCGATCCAATGTCGACATTGGGCAAGCACCGAGCCCTGAGGCCACAACACCGCGGATTTATCATGAATCAGTTGATCCAGCGCCACGGACAAACCCTCGATCTGGGCATCCAAATCACCGGCCAAGGAAGTTAAAAAGACCCATTGGCGGGCGAGACGCCCGTCATTAACGCACACCACGCAACCGCTTTGCGACTCGGCAATCTGAAGCACCAGACGATGGTGGCGCTTGCTTTTGGCTTCTCGCTGCAGAGCGTCAACCACTGCGCGCCGCAGAGGCCGCTGGTCTTCATCACACAGGTCATCCATTTTGACCGCTTTTGGGATCGCCGATAGACCCTCAAGCAGTCGCTCTGTAGACCGCATCGATTGATTTTTATCCGCATGCGCTAGCAGTTCGTGGACACGCTTGTTGTCCCACAGGCCGCCCAACGCTTGCATTTGCTCTAACAGTTCTGCTGATTCCAAAATGCCGCCTTATCAAATGTCGCAATATGCATTTTCTATCAATTTTATGAGTTTTGGATAGAATTAGATAAGAATTAGCAAATGTAAATATGGAATATTGCATATTGCGACAGAATCAAAAGCCGCCCACGTACCCCTCTTTTCGGTGATCCGAGGCACCCACATAACCCGACGGCAAGGCCTGAATCAGCTGCGCCCCGCCAAAGACACTTTCTTGAGGCTCAAATCGCACATCGTGGCCCCGCGCCTTCAGCCCATCAAAGAGACTTTGCGGCATTCCTTCCTCCAAGCCCACAGAAAGATCCGGATAGACATGCCAGCGCGGGGCGTCGCTGGCCTCTTGCGGATTCTGACCGTAATCAAAAATACGGCTGACCATTTGCACATGACCTTGGTGCTGCATATGCCCGCCCATCACGCCAAAGCTCAAGACCGGTCTGCCATTTTGAGTGACGAAACCGGGAATAATGGTATGAAACGGCCGCTTGCCAGGCGCCACACAATTTGGGTGATCAGGATCCAAAGAGAACCCTGAGGCGCGGTTCTGCATCGAGATACCCGTGCCGGGGATCACGATACCGGAGCCAAATGCGCGGAAGTTTGACTGAATGAAGGACACCATCATGCCCTGAGCATCCGCTGTCGTGAGGTAGACGGTGTCATGACCCACGGGCAGCGACACCGGCGGAAGTGACGCAGCTTGAAAACCGATACCCCGGGCCGCTCGAGCCAGCGAGCCCGGCTCCAGCAGTTCTTCTGGCGACAGAAACATGGCATCTCGATCTGCGAAGTGTTCGTTTGCCGCATGCACAGCGATTTTCATCGCCTCAATCTGTTGATGCACGCAGGCGACCGAATCCATCTCCGGCACTGGCAGGTGGGCCAGAATACCCAGCGCTATTTGCGCTGCTAAACCTTGGCCGTTGGGGGGGATTTCCAGCAACTCCACACCATGATAGGACTGTCGGGTCGGTGTCACCCATTCGCAGCGATGCTGATCCAGATCTGCCAAGGACAGCGCGCCACCCGCCTGAGCACTCGCGCTAACCATCAGCTGAGCCAACTCGCCGCGATAAAAATCCTCCCCCTTGCTGTCGCGGATCAATCGTAGGCTGTGCGCCATGTCGGGACGCTTAAACCGCTGACCGGCCTTGGGTGCAGGCCCGAAGTGCGCGTACCAATCCGGGTAATCGTCGTAATAGTGCTCGAGCAATTGCCAGTAGAAAGCACTTTTAGGGCCCACGAGGAATCCATGCTCGGCGTAATGGACCGCCGACTCAAACAGTGCAGCAAAGGGTAGCTTGCCGTAGCGGTCACTCAGCGCAACCCAACTCGATACGGCACCCGGCACGGTCACACTGTCCCAGCCTAGTTCCGGCATGCGTGCCAAGCCCGCAAACCGCTCTGGCCGCCACTCCAAGGGTGCCCTACCGGATGCATTAAGCCCAATCACATCCTCTCCATCCCAAAGCAGAGCAAAAGCATCACTGCCTAAACCGTTATTGTTGGGCTCCACTACCGTCAATGTAATGGCCGCAGCAAGCGCGGCATCAATGGCATTGCCTCCCTGGCGCAAAGCCTGCAGCCCGGCTTCGGTAGCCAAGGGTTGCGAGGAGGCGACTAAGTTATCGGCAGCGATTGGCGACCGAGCGGATGGATAGCGTTGTTGCGGGTGATACACGGTCTGGTCCTCAATGATCGGCGACAGTCGTTTAGGTTAAATTTCTAACGAGCCTCTGGGCAATCAGTACAATGTCTGCGACCCTTGTCTGCGTTGAAGAGTGTGTCTTTCCATCGTCTGGAGGCTTCATGAATTACCCCCTTGATCCCACACTGAGTGCTCAGGCGCAAGCCTTGGTCGCACAAATGACACTGGCGGAAAAAGCCGACTTCTGTTCCGGCAAAGATTTCTGGCACCTGCCCGGGCTTGAACGACTGCA
The DNA here is from genome assembly GCA_012269545.1 of Gammaproteobacteria bacterium. Taxonomy (GTDB): domain Bacteria; phylum Pseudomonadota; class Gammaproteobacteria; order Pseudomonadales; family Azotimanducaceae; genus UBA4421. The sequence continues at coordinate 5,868 of JAAXKB010000043.1, forward strand.
GATTCCAAGCATCATGGTGACCGACGGCCCCCATGGACTGCGCAAACAGAGCAAGGGTGCCGACCACCTTGGTGCCCACCGCAGCATTCCCGCCACTTGCTTCCCTACCGCCTCGGCACTGGCCAGTTCTTGGGATTTGACGCTGATGCACGAGGTCGGCGCAGCCTTGGGCGCGACCTGTGTTGACGAAGACGTCAGCGTGTTGCTCGGACCCGGCATGAACATCAAGCGCAGCCCTTTGTGCGGCCGCAATTTTGAGTACTTTTCAGAGGATCCATTACTTAACGGTCATATCGCCGCGCACTTGGTCAATGGTATTCAGTCTCAAGGCGTCGGCGCCTGCCTGAAGCACTTCGCCGTAAACAATCAAGAGCTGGGCCGCATGTACATGGACGCCGTTGTCGATGATCGCGCGCTGCGGGAAATTTACCTGCGAGGCTTTGAGATCGCTGTAAAGACAGCGAAACCTTGGACGGTTATGTGCGCTTATAACCGCCTCAATGGTATTTACTGCAGCGAACACGACTGGTTACTGAACACTGTGCTGCGGGAAGAATGGGGCTTCGATGGCGCGGTGATGACCGACTGGGGGGCGGCAAACGACCGGCCTTCGGGAGTCAAAGCCGGGCTCGATCTGGAAATGCCCAGCAGCGGCGGCATCAACGACGCCTTGGTCGCTCAGGCCGTCGAGGACGGCACCCTGAGCGAGGCCATTCTCGATCGCGCCATCGCCCGCAACATTACCCTCAGTCTGTCCAGCCTGAACAGACAAAAGCCTGCCGCACCAGCCGACCCCGATGCCCAACACGCGCTAGCCAGAAAGGCCGCCGCTCGCTCATGCGTGCTGCTGCAGAACACAGACCAAGTTTTACCGCTATCCGCACGATCCAGAGTCGCACTGATTGGCGCCTTTGCGAAAAAACCCCGCTTTCAAGGCGCAGGCAGCTCTCAGGTCAGACCCACCCGGGTAGAGACCCTGCATGCGGCGCTCTGCGAACACGTCACTGACCTGACCTATGCAACCGGTTACGACCCAGTGTCTAGTCAATTCGACCAAGCCCTTATCGACGAAGCCGTCGCCCTAGCCAAGAAGGCAGATGTTGCCGTGGTTTATGCAGGCTTACCCGGCATTTTTGAATCCGAAGGCTTTGACCGGGAACATCTTGCGTTGCCAGAGCAGCACACGGCGCTCATCAGTGCCGTCGCTGCAGCCAACCCAAAAACGGTGGTCGTACTGACGAATGGCGCGCCGGTTACCATGCCATGGATTAATCAGGTATCCAGCGTACTGGAAGGCTATCTCGGCGGTCAGGCCAGCGGCAGCGGTTTGGCCGACATCTTGATGGGTCACGAAAATCCCAGCGGCAAGCTTGCTGAAACCTTTCCCTTGTCGCTGAACGACGTGCCATCTACAGCGTGGTTTCCGGGAGAACAGCGCCAGATGCAATATCGCGAAAGCATCTACATCGGTTATCGCTACTTCGACACCGCTGGGCGTGACGTCTTATTCCCCTTTGGACACGGCCTGAGCTATACAGAGTTCGACTATCTGGAGGCATTCGTTGACAACAGCTCTCTCACTGGAGATCGCGCTGTAACGCTCGGCGTAACACTGAAAAACTCGGGAACACGGGCTGGTGCGGAAGTGATACAGGTGTATCGTCACTGCGTCGGTAGCGCCACTCACCAGCCAGAACAACAGCTATGCGGCTTCGCCAGAGTTTCGCTGGAGCCCGACGAAACCCGAACTGTGAACATCACGCTGGAGGCCGAGTCATTTTGCGTTTTCGATCACGGCGCACAGCAATGGGTGCTGGAGGCCGGACCCGTTCAGCTGCGTATCGGCTCCTCCAGCAGAGACATTCGCCTGACTCAATCGATCAATGTGGTATCGAAACAAACCCTTAGCGATCTGGCCATCGGCACTCCCGCACCCGCATTTCCGCCCGTTGATGCAGGTCAGGCAATCACCGTGTCGGACGAACTTTTCAGCAAGATGCTTGGACGCCCGGCTCCGACCGGCGAGGACATACGCCCCTTTCACCGCAACTCCTCAATAGCCGAAATCGGTACGACGTGGATTGGCAGCAAGGTAAAAGACAGAGTGGTGGCTGCTTTTTTGGGCGGCATGGGACTGGAGGGAACAGACCCGACCACGCGCAAAATGTTTGAGGAAATGGCAAATCACATGCCACTGCGAGCGATCGCGCTCTTTCAACAGGGCCGAATCAGTTATCACCAAATCGACAGCTTGGTCGCACTCCTCAACGGCCACCCGTTAGAGGCGCTAAGGTTTGCCATTAAGCATCGCAAAAGCCGAACAGTTTAACTAAAGACCCTGAAGCACCGCTTGATAGCGGGCCAAGCGCCCGGGTGCCTGACCCTGCTGAGCCAAGGAAATACCCAGCTGCATGAGTTGGGCGGAATATAAATCGGCGTCCAGCAACTCGTCTACGACGCCAAGCGCCCTGTCGGGTTGGCCGGCGGAACTCAAGGCGACGGCATACACGTAACCACTGGCTGCCTCCAACCGCGCGGTATGACCTTGAGCCAGCAAGTCGATAGCTTGCTGCAGATTCCCTTGGCGCACATACCAAAGTGCAACAGCGACTCTAACCTGACTGGCCTGAGGCGAAAGAGCCAAAGCCTGCTTGAGCAGAGGACCCGCTTGGGCATCGCGGCCGGTGGCCCGGTACAGGTCAGCCAAGTTGACCATACCCGGCACCCACGCAGGATTGCGCTCTAAAGCTGTCTGCAGATCGGTTTCCGCGCGGTTTAATTCGCCCATGGCCAAATGAACCAATGCGCGACTGGTCAGCGCCTCTGCTCGATCAGCGTTCAGCGACAGCTGCTCGAGATATTCATCAATCACAGGCGTCAACTGATCCCGCGCAGTCGCAGGCAGTTGGGGATACATGGGCAACAAGGCGGTGAGCGCCGCAAAACGAAGCGCACGCAGCGGATCTCTTAATACCGGCATCAGAACTTGCCAATTGACCGGGGCCGCGGCCGCAAGCCCTCGCAACGCGCCTAGTCGGACCAACGGGTCAGCATCCGCAATGGCCAACTGCAACTCCTGCGCGGAAGGATCGTAGTGACCAAGCAAACCTAAACCGGTGGCACGTACGATTGCAGGCTGCCTCTTATCTGCGGCTAGGGCATGCAAGGGCTCCTTAGCCTGCTGTTTACCTTGGCGTGCAGAGGCCAGCACGCTGGCAAAATGCGCGTCGGGCTCACGACCTGCGTGCGCTCTGATTTGCAGCGCCGCCCACTCATGACTTTGCTGCCGATGACAGCCGATGCAGGCATTAGGCACACCCAGCTCGATACTAAGATCCGGACGCGGCAGGCGAAAACTGTGATCCCGACGATCATCAACTCCCATATAGATGCGAGATGTCATATGGCAATCGACACAGGCGCTACCAGACACAGGCGCTAATTCATCGCCTTGGGAGTGGGGGGCACCGTGAAAGTGATGATCAGGCGAGTCGTAAACTATAGGTTTCAAACCCGGAAAACGCACACTGCCAGCGGGACTGTGACAGGCCGTGCAGACCGAATTCCCGCTGCGCTGAAGCTCGCCAGAATGAGGCTCATGACAGTCGCCGCAACTGACACCGGCGTTGTGCATTTTGCTTTGCAAAAAAGAGCCGTAAACAAAAACCTCGTCCAAGATCTGTCCATCGGCAAAGTACAAACCCTCGTCCAACAGCGAAGGCTCATAGTGATCCAGCAGCTGGTCGCCCGGGACAAAGCCTTCGGCAACTTGGCTGCGACGACTGTGGCACGATCCGCAAACGGCAAGCCGAACTTGCGGGTCACCTAACGAGACAACCGGAAACTGAGCAGGGTTTTCGCTGTGCAACCCCCCCGGTCCGTGACAGGCCTCACAACCCACACTCACCTCAGCAAACTGCGTGTTAAAGGTATTCGTTGAGGCATCAAAGCCCTTCGTCACGGCAGTGGAATGACAATCGGCACACATGTGATTCCAGTTCTGGCCACTGCCGGTCCAATGCAAAACATCGTCTGGGATGCCAAGTGTCTCAGGCTGCAAGTGATACCAACCTCGACCGTCATCGCGGGTATCCCACACGACGGGGAGCGCCTGCAAACGGCCGCCACCTACGTCGGCGAGGTACTGCTGAAGAGGGGAGACGCCGAAGGTATAGACCACTCGAAATGCATCAAGAGCGCCATCAATGCCATCCAAGCGGATGACGAAATTACCGCTGCTTTCTGCAAACGAAATCTCCTGGCCCGCAAGCCGTAAAGGCCCTGCGCCAAAATTTGCTTTTACTGACTTTGCTGTGGGTTCTGCCATCGCCATGGCGTGGTGGGAGGTCTGCCACTGAGCGTAGGCTTGTTGATGACATTGGCCGCAGGTTTCAGAGCCAACGTATTGTTCGGAATCGTTGAATCCTTGGTTTAGGTTTTTTTGAGCCGGCGTTAGGACCTCTTGGCCCGCCGCCGTCATGTGCTGAGCACTTGCCGATGTGCCGTCTTCACAGCCAGACAAGATCGCCAGCACGCAAAGAAGGCAGACACTGAAGAGCGAGGCCAAACGGCGTGCGGCGAAGTGACCTAGGCCCCTCGCCTCGCCGCCCGACGAGAAGGCGATTTCAGTTGCCGTAGTGTGCAGCCAGCACGGAAATGTCTTCATCGCTCAGGTTCTGCGCTTGAATCGACATAATTGCGTTTTTGCGAGAACCGTCTCGATAGGCAACCAACTGCTTGCGCAGATATTTTTCCCACTGTCCGTTGAGGTTTGGGTACATCGGGGCGATGGCCTTCCCCTTAACGCCGTGGCATGCCACGCAGCCCTTTTCTGCAGCCAGTGCAGCGCCGTCAATATCCGCGCCGCCGCAGGCGGTCAGCAGCATTACACCAGCGATCATGGCAGGTTTGACGAATACGTTTCTAATGATCATGCCTTTCCCCTAGTTCGCTTGCTTGCTGAAGTACTCGGCGAGCAAATCGATCTCTTCATCTGTCAACAACACCGCTTGGGCATTCATTTGATTGCCCGCTTCCTCTTCCGCGCGGAAGTACTTAAGCCGACTGACAAGATACGGTGCGTTTTGCCCAGCCAGATTGGGGTACCGAGAAGCGGTAGACTTCCCTGTATAGCCGTGGCAGGTCACACAGTGGTGTTTAAAAGCTGCGTTTTCCCCCGCATCTGCCGCGTGTGAGGTTGCACTGAGCAAAGTCCCAACCAACACGGCACATACGCTAACAGCGACTCGAATATCGAGAACTTTCCTGAGCATTTCGCGTTTTCCTTTAACCGCTAAATTTTAAACTGCCTGCCTTGGGTGCTTTGCACGTCGTTCCACCCGTCGACCTCGCCAGCCGCCAAGCGTTCGATTCACTTTGAAGCGCAACCGCTTATCTCCATCAAGTAACGGTGAGGATAATTTGCCGGCTGCAAGCCGGGTTGATCCCCACCTCTTAACAGGCGAAAGCCTTTTTGCTCAAAGAAGCCGGTAGAAAAACGCTCCGCTCTCACAAATATGCCGGCGAAACGTTTCTGCCTTGCCAGACGAGTCAATTCATCAAGCAATAAGCTGCCGATACCACGACCCTGCGCTTTCGCGCTAACAAAAAGGCCGTGGAGTAACACCGCCTCAGCCGCTGCCCAATTCTCTTCGCGCTCGGCAAAAGTTTCGGACTTTTGGAAAACGAGCGAGTTGTCCGGCTGCCATGCAGCAATGCCCAAACAGGCGTGCGCTTTATAACACAGGACAAATTCAAAATCTTGGAGATCCGCGTCACGATAACGCAAAGGGCTCATCGCTAACCTTTTCAGCCGAGCCGTCGTCGGCCAACTTTCGATCGACGCTTGGATGACCCGGTTAACTTCGGGCAGGTCCGGCGCTTGCAACGTTCGACGGACGAAGCGTAGTGGCCGACTCTCATTTTTTCTGACTGCTGACAATGGGGCTCCCAACCGAAAGGAGAAGCGCTCGCCTCAGGGGAGGAGGAGGGGCAGAGGCGAGCGCTTGAGGGACTGTTATTGCAGGGCAAATGCTAAGGCGCTGGCCACTGCAAACGACACACATCAAGACAGCGTCTTGCTCGCCCCGCTCGTCCCGAGCTTGGCGACTTGACTTTTCACTATCGAATATTGATAGCGTCTTCCTTGAAATATGTCTAACTTCATAAGAGCACTATCTGCGACAGAACAACTAAAGTCAAAGCTGAATCACCTAATAACTTGGACATTATATGTATTTGTAGTAATTTTAGGCGGATTCTCCCTATTTATTTGGACAAGCTCATACGTCAACGCCGATCAGCGTCCAAGGTCCATCTTATTCCACGTAGGAACCCCCATGACCCAACCTTCAGTCGCCATCATCGGAGCTGGACTTACCGGCCTGCTGATTTCGCAGCGCCTCAACAGCGCCGGGATCATCACCACAATCTTCGATAAAAGTCGGGGCGTAAGCGGTCGAGTCGCAACCCGTCGCGTCGAGCTCGACGGTCATACGCTGAGATTCGATCACGGCACACCAAGCCTTACCGCGTCCCAAGCTGCACAACTGGGCATACAATCGGTTTCAACTGAGCAACCTTTGGACCCATGGTTTGCCCCATCATCAAATGCGCGGGAGGAACCGCACTACACTCTCGCTAACGGCATGAATGGCATTGGCAAATGGCTGGCTCAGGGTAAGAACGTAGCATTAAACTCGCCAGTCACCGGGCTGCAATCCAGCACCAAAAGCCGTGCATGGCAGATTGCCAGTGACAGCACGTTGCTGCCCGCCACCTACGATCTCGTGATCACCACAACGCCCCCTTTGCAGGCCGCCAAAATACTTGAGACCACCGACAGCGCGCTCGCCTACAAACTGAAGTGCCTGAGTCCAGAAGGATGCTGGTCGCTGATGCTGGTAACTGAACATCCGCTGGACACGCCACCACTGCTGACTCAGCGCGATCATCTAATCGAGCGGGTAATCAGCGAACATACGAAGGGGCGATTCAGCAATGAGTGGGGGGTTTACACCCTTCAGGCAAATCGGGCGTGGAGCCAGCGCCGGATGCAGGAAGACCCAATGCGAGTCGCTGAGCAGTTACTTAACGAGCTTAAACACATGGGCTACGAGCTACCGACACTTCTTTACCAGCGCATGCATCGCTGGCTCTACGCCGGTGTTGCCACACCATTCGGCGAGGCCTTTTTGCTCGACGCTCAGCGCAGGCTGATGTGCGCAGGCGACTGGTGCTTGGGCAACGACATTGAGAGTGCTGTGAAGAGCGCCGACGCTGCGTCGTCAGCAGCCATTGAACTGTTCGGTCATTCGTCGTAGGCCTCTGCGACCCGAGTCACCATGGCTATATTGCAAAACGACCTCAGCTCTATGGGCAAGCGGTCTGGCGCGAGAACACCCATGCTTGCAACGCACACCGCCAGCGTAGACTCGTAGAAATGCTGATCCAGCATGCGTACCAAGCCATCACGCCCTAAGTACCCGCCACCAATCAACACCAGCAACGCTAACGCGATAATCCGCAAAGTTCTCATCTGTGCTCCCCCCGGGAAACGCCTTCAACCTTAAACGCTACTGCCAGTAGATGTCATCCAATGCTTGATAAACCGCAACCTTGAGATCTGAACGCAGCGGCCAAGGTGAACCCATCAGCTGAATCATGCTGACTACGACCAACTCTTCCACTGGGTCGATCCAAAAGACGGTCCCAGCTGCGCCGCCCCAGTTGTACTCACCCTTGCTGCCAATGACTTGATTCGTCACCGGGCTTGTTACGACGCCAAACCCTAGGCCAAATCCCAGACCGGTATCAGACGCGGCAGTGCCGGGCTGCTCGCCAAACCCTGCCAACCCTGCGCCGTCGGGCAAGTGGTTCGTCGCCATATAAGCTACCGTTTTAGGCCCCAAAATCCGCACGCCATCCAGAGACCCTCCGTTACGCATGGCCTCGGCAAACCGGGCGTAATCCAAGGCCGTGGAAACCAAACCTCCTCCGCCCGAAAACAAACGCACGTCGTCGTAATCTTGCATCGCCACTTTCTTGCGAGGCGTTAGTGGCGCTGGTGCACGGCTAACGTTAACCGGCTTGGCCGCGCTGGGATCAAAAAAGTAATTGGGCAAAAAGCGGTCGCGTTTGTTTCTTGGGACTGCAAAAAAAGTATCGGTCATGCCCAAGGGGGCAAAGATATTGTCCTGCAGATATCGATCGAAAGACACGCCACTGATGCGTTCGACAACCAGCCCGGTCAAGTCCACGGCAATGGAGTAGTGATACCGAGCGCCGGGCTGAAATTTCAACGGCAGCTTGGCAACGCGCTGAGCGAAATCGTCCAGATCCTTCGCCGCCCAGAGATCAGACTCCGCATAACGGGCGTCGACTACATCAGTCATGGGCGCAAAACCATAGGAAAAACCTGCCGTATGGGTCAACAGGTCGTGCATGTTCACTGGCCGGTGCGGATCAACCAACTGCCCTTGTGCATTCAAAACCTTGAGGCCTGCCAATTCGGGAACGAATTTTTCAACGGGGTCGCTGAGGTGGAACTTTCCCTGCTCATAAAGCTGCATGGCCGCGACCGCGGTAATAGGCTTGGTCATCGAATAAATGCGAAACAAATCCGATAGCCTGAGCGGATCGTCACTCTCTACAGATCGATCACCTGTGGCTTTCGCATAAACAAGATTGCCGTTACGTATAACCACGTTGACCATGCCCGCAACTCGGCCCTCTTCCACGTATCGCTCGGCCAAAGCGTCCAGCAACGCCAAGCGCGTTGTCGAAATGCCCTGCTCCTCAGGCTCGGTCATTGGCAAGGCTAATGGAGCGGACGTGGCGGTCTGGATCACACCAAGACTGCCCATCAAAACGAATCCAGCAATGGCCCACAAACGACCCGACAACCCAGCTTGTTTTACCTTCGATCTCATTTCACCCCTCCCGGAGAAACTCGTGTGACGTAATACTTTATCTCAATCCGAAAACACGCACATGAGTTACCCCACAAATACTATCAAGGCCGCCCGATGCGACTGCAAATTCCCGCTAAACCCTTTCGTGAAATGTCAGGCAATCGACAATTTTCCGCAGGATAACCGACCACTAACAACAAAAAGGGTTTTTCGTTTTTAGGTCGCTGAAAGATAGAGCTCAAAAAACCCATCGGACTTGGCGTGTGGGTTAGCGTCACCAGACCTGAAAGATGCAATGCGGAGATCAGCAATCCGCACGCAATTCCGACGGACTCCATTGGATAATAATTTTTTCTTCGCTCCCCCTCTGGCGATACGGTGCTCTTTTCCATAAAGACGCCAATCAGCACCGGCGCACGCTGCAAAAAAGGCTTACTTGCATTTGTGCCTAACGGCGCAAGTGCGTCCAGCCATTGCTGGGAGGCTCGCCGTTCGTAAAATGCTTTTTCTTCCAGCTCTGCGGCTTTCCTAATCGCCGATTTCACTTCAGCGTCAGTAGTCACCGCAAAATGCCAAGGCTGTTTATTGGCACCACTAGGTGCGGTGCCAGCAGTTAGAATTGCCTGATCAATGACCCGCATGGGTACCGCCCGATCTGAGAAATCCCGCACGCTGCGACGTGATCGCATTTGATTATGGAAGCTCTCAGCTCTATCGATCATCACCTCAGGAGCCAGTTCTTGAAACTCCAACGACTGGCCGCTGTCGCCCGCAATCATTGGACCCTCGCCAACTCTCGCTCAGTCACGCGAGCAAAAAAACTGCCGCCGTAGACCAAGGCTTCATCGTTAAAATCGTAACCGGGGTTATGCAGCGCACGGCTATCTTCACCGTTGCCAATAATCAGATAGCAGCCCGGCACCTGTTCCGTCATAAAAGAGAAATCCTCTGAACCTGTCCCCGGCGCACCAGACCGGAGCACGTTACCCTCACCGGCAATCGAGGCACAAATGTCTCCAGCAAACTGGGTGGCCGCAGCGTCATTCACCACAGGATGGAACGGCACCCGAAAATCCAGCGTCGCTGATGCCCCATGGCCAGCGGCCACACTCTGCGCGAGCGTTCTAGCCTGCGCCTCTAGGTCACGCATTTTGCTCATAGAAAAACATCGAACGGTTCCCGACAGCCGAGCCGCTTCCGGGATGACATTGTACGCATCGCCGGCGTGGACCTTGGTAATGGACAACACCACGCTGTCGTTGGGCGAGGTAGCTCGAGATACCAATGTTTGCATAGCGCCGATTAACTGAGCAGCAATGGGAATCGGGTCGATGGCCAAATGCGGAAACGCCCCGTGACCTCCCTTGCCTTGAATGTCGATATCAAAAAATGCGCCTGCCGCGGTCCTTACTCCCGGCACGGCGGCGAATTTACCAACCGGCAAGCCCGGACCATTGTGCATGGCGTAGATACGATCACAGGGAAAGTCCTCGAACAAACCATCGGCAATCATCGCTCTCGCGCCTCCCAAGCCCTCCTCGGCAGGCTGAAAGATAAAATTGACCTGACCCTGAAACTGACGCGTGGCTGCCAGATACTTCGCTGCCGCCAGCAGCATGACGGTATGGCCATCATGCCCACAGGCGTGCATCGTGCCTTGATGCGTGGAGCAGTGATCGAAGGTGTTTTGCTCCAAAATCGGCAGGGCGTCCATATCAGCGCGCAGTCCAATCGAGCGAGTAGCATTACCCTCCCGCAACACGCCAACCAGGCCGGTACGTCCGATACCGCGATAGACCTGCACGCCAAAAGCCTCAAGTTTTGCCGCGACAAAATCCGCCGTGCGATTTTCCTCAAATCCCAACTCGGGGTGTGCATGCAGATCCCTGCGCCACCCAGCGAGTTCCGCCCGCATCGCCTCAATATCTGCAATCAAATCCATTTCGCCCTCCCTCGGGTACCGTGTGACAGCCCCAGTATCCGGAATTTTTAGCACATGCCAACCACGTCGGGGCGTACGCAGAGACCGGCGATAAGTAAAGAAGTCTTAACGCGAGCGAACGCGTAGAATCAGAGTTTTCACTTGCACCCATAAAAGCAGTATCCATGTCTTTCACGAAAGTCTCGTCCACCGACGCCACCTTAATTTCCGATGAGTACTACCGCTGGATCGTACTGCTCTATGGCGTGGTGCTGCAGGCCATCAGTGTCGGCACGATCATCTACTGTTTCACGCTGTTTACCCTGCCGTGGCTCGACGAATTTGGTTCCAGCCGGCGCGATATGATGCTAACCATCGCGTTGCTGCAAATTGGCGCCGGTATCTTGGGGCCTTTCGCCGGACGAGCACTGGACACCTTCTCGCTGCGATGGGTCATTCTTATTGGCTTGGCTTCGATGGTGCTGGCGCTCGCGCTCGCTCAGCAGGTAACGGCGCTTTGGCAGCTCTGGCTGATTTACGCCACTTTACTGCCCGTGGCCATGACCCTTATGGGCACCTTGGCAAGCCAAACCTTGGTAAGCCGATGGTTCACCGACAATCGCGGCTTTGCCCTGGGTATTTCGGCCATTGGCACCAATATCGGCGGCATCATCCTGCCTATCTTCGTCTCCGCGTGGCTCCTGCACGTAGGTTGGCGAGGCACCATGAACAACCTGCTGATTCTTTCGGTCTCAGTGGTGCTGCCACTGACCTTACTGATCCTCAGAAGATCACCGGCAACGCACCAAGACGAACAGTCTTCGGATACTGTTGATCAGCGGGTTTGGACGACGAAAGAAATCCTAACCACATCCATGTTCTGGATTCCCTTTTGGGGCCTGGCGCCGCTGAGCATGGCCTTTGGCACGCTGCAGTTTAACTTAGGCATCATCGTGCAAGACATCGGGTTGGATGCAGAAGTCACTGCTGGGCTCATTGCGCTGACCTCGGTTTCCATGATCTCAGGGAAACTCTTTTTTGGCTTCATGGGCGACCGCATCGATCATCGAAAACTCTATTGGGTCGCCAATGCGGCTACCGTTATCGCCGTTGTGCTGATGATGAACGCACAAACCCTCATTGTTCTGGTGATCGCCACCTTCGCCGCAGGGATTTCTGGCGGCGGCATCCTGCCTCTGATGGGCCTAATGTACAGCCACCGATTCGGCGTCGCTTCTTTTGGTCGCGTTATGGGCTTTGGCATGCTAACCATTATGGCCGGCGCAATAAGCCCCATCGGCGCTGGTTGGGTTTACGATGTGTATGGTAGCTACAGCTACGCCTTTATCGCCCTTATCCTCATCATGCTACCCAGCGGTATCGCGATGGCGTGGCTCAGAGAACGATAAAGGGGCCCGATCAGGCAACAATGCCCTGCTCTGTCATTGCAGCTATCCGCGCTTGGGGTATCGCAAAATCTGCCAGCACTTCATGCGTATGCTCACCGTGATCCGGGCTGGGCCTTGAGGGCGCCAACCGTTCGCCGCCAAAACGGGCAGGTGATTTGACGATTCTCATTTGACCCATAATCGGATGATCAATCACTTCAACGGTGTCATTGGCGGTCAATTGTTCCTGAGCCAGCACTTCATCTCGATCCAGACAGCGCGCGCATGGCACATCGGCTTCTTTCAGCTTGGCAAGCACCTCTTCGGTTGTGAACTGAAGATACGCGCCAGCCAATTCCGCTTTGAAGGCTTCCATATTCGCCACCATTTTTTCAAAACTGTTGAAGCGTTCATCCGCCAACAGATGCTCCATCCCCACTGCAATCAGAGAGCGCATCTGCATGTCCTGATTGCCTGCGGAAATGGTAACCGCCCCGTCCTTGGTCAGGGTGAGTTCATACAGAAGATCGATCAGCAACGGACCCGGTTCGTGGTCAGGATCGAGCAACGTATGATTTTGAAAACCGTCAGGAAAGATAAAAAACAGACCTGAGTCCAGCATGGACAGATCAATGTGCTGTCCGATACCGCTTCTCTCCCTGACATAGAGCGCGCAAGTCACCGCCTGACAGGCCGTGTAAGCCGTAATTTTGTCGCAGATCAGCGTACGGAAAAAGCTCGGCTCGTCCTTACCCTGGGCCGCAGTAAGCCCGGCTTGCGCTTGAATAATGGGGTCGTAAGCTGGGGCGCCGCCCAAGGGGCCCTCCTTTCCAAAACCTGAAATCGCCGCGTAAATCAGGCGAGGATTTAACGCGCGCAGCGCCTCACTGCCCAGATTTAGCTTGTCCATCACCCCGGGACGAAAGTTGTGAATAAAGATATCTACCTGAGGAATGAGCTCACGAATCAGCTCTTGTCCTTCCCGCTCTTTCAAATTGACCCGGATGGATTGCTTGCCTCGGTTGCAGTTGGCGAAGAGCGACGAAATACCGCCCTTGTTCGCGCCGATGTAGCGCATCGGATCGCCGACATTCATCGGTTCCACCTTAATAACCTTGGCACCTTGTTCGGCCATCATCATGGCTGCAAAGGAGGCGGTAATCATGGTGGAAAATTCCAGTACGGTTATCCCTTCGAGTGGTTTCATCGTTCCCCCCAGAACTCTTTATTCGTTGCCGCTAGGATTTTCGATCCTCATGTAAACGTCAAGCCTACTGTGCACTTGGGGGCAGACGCAGTGTGGCGATCAACCCGATCACACTGGTTATCGCAGATAGCAAAAACACCAGCGTAAATGACCCAGCCGCATCGGCTATCCAGCCACCAATCGGCGGTGAAACCATCTGCGCCACACCGAACACTAAGGTCGCCGCTGCGAAACTCGCGCCGTAATCCTCGGCTGTCGTATTTTCCACCACGTAAAGTGTGATCAAACTTGGCAGTGCGCTGAACAAAAAACCGATTCCCACACAGGCCAGCCAAACCGGCACCTTCAGCCCGGTCAACACGACCAAGGCAAAAACAGGCCACAGACCAAAGGCTAGGGTCAGTGCAAATCGCACGCCAAATCTCTGGGCCATCGTCGTGAACAGTGGCCCGCCAAAAATCATAGACAGGCCAAGCAAGGAAAACGCCCAAGACGCATTGGCCGAGGTCCAACCACTGTCGTCTTCGAGTCGAGTGGTTAAAAATCCAAGCACTAATAGATACATGAAACCAAAGCAGGCGTAAGCCAGTATCAGAGGCAGCCAACCTTGCATGCGTTGCAACGCAGAAAATCCACCCAATCCGCCACCACCAGTTGGGTTGGCCTGATGATGCCGCACGAACAAAAACACGGCGACCATAACAACGCAACCAATCGCAAATTGAATCTGGTATACGCTGGACCAAGCCGCATCGCCCAGAGAACTTCGCAGGGAGCCGCTGACCGAACTGGCAAACACCACACCCAGACCAATACCCGACCCAATCAGGCCAACGGCCAACGGCCTCTGGTCACTTGGGATGGCGTCCGCAGCAACCACGGGAGCGGGTATCCAAAGCATGGCACCGCCCACACCCGCCAACCCCAGCGCAGATGCCAGCGCCAAGGGGGTTGCGCTGAACGCGGCACCGAAAAGGCCTACGACCACCATCAGCACACCCAAGCGCATAATGGCCAAAAGCCGGTAACGGCCGGCAATCCAAGACACCAGCAATGTGCCAACCAGATAAGCCCCCACATTGGCCCCCCCGATAAAGCCTGCCAATGTATTGCTGATACCCATATCGTCCCGCACCGCCGGCAGCAGCACACCATAACTGAAGCGCCCGAAGGCCTGACCCACGGCGGCGGATAACGCCATGAGCAGCACAACGGTCCAGCCGCTGCGAAGAAATGACTTGGACTTGGAATCGGTATGTTGCGAATTCATTATTCTTATTGTCGCCAGCTGCAGTAACGCGTAAACCAGACCTTCAAGTCAGGTCATTTCTTCTTGCCAAACCCGGCAATGCGTTCTGCCATGTCGGGACCGGTACCAGCACCGTTATAGACCTCAAAAGCCAATCCTTCCGCTAAACTCATCCCATCGGTGCCGTTCAGCAGCGCCTTGTAGCCGCGCAAAGAGTGCCAAGAGTTTTGCAGCATCTCCTGGCAGTAAGCGATGACCTCTGCCGCAAACACATCGTCGGCAAACACCTGCACCACCAAGCCCATGTCCAACGCCTGAGCGGCACTGTAGGTGCGGGCAGTCAGCATCATCTCAGTGGCTTTGGCGTTACCGATTTTTCGCGGCAAACGCTGACTGATACCCCAAACCGGCTGCAGAGCCCACTTGCCGTGGGTATCCGCAAACTTAGCGTTCTCGCTGGCTACAATTAAATCGCCAGCCAGCGCCAGCTCCAGAGCACCAGTATAACAATGCCCGTGAACGGCGCTGATCACGGGCTGGGGCAGATTCGTTAAGGCCTCGATGACTTTGGCCTGAAAATTCGGTCTGGGCAGTTTTTCCCCAGCGGCAATATCTCCCAGGTCATGGCCGGCAGAGAAACACCGGCCAGCGCCCTTGATTACGACGCAGCCAATCGTGTCTGACCGGCTCTCAATATCCTTAGTGTGATCATAAAGCTCTTGAAACAGCGCCACATTCAGCGCGTTGAGTTTGTCAGGCCGGTTTAATGTCAGTACGGCAACGCCGTCAATGTCTTGCCGGAGAACGAGTGCGCTCATAATTGTCTCTTTAAGTTTGTGAAGTACGCAGCGTGCGGTCTGATCGCAGAACCCTATGGATGGCCGCTATCGCATACAAATCCATTGCCCCTCTCAGAGCATTCTGGGACATCCCTTACCATACCTTTTTCGGGGTTACCTGCGCACCCCGGGTGATTCCAGTGCCAGACCCTGTGCGCGCCAAACCAAGTAGAGCTCTAATCCCAGATAGGCTTGCGAGCCCAAGGCTTGAGGCTCGGCTCTGACCCCGGTCTCGCAGTTTTGCAGCCGTCGATGCAGCGAACCAAGCGTCTGCCACTCCAGTCGATAAGCAGGAAAAGCATTCGGCTGGCCTTGGCTGAGCCGGTCGCCCCGCAGCATCTTCCCCCAAGACTGATCGTGACATTGCTGGCAGGCCAGATTGAGCTGACCGCGCCGCTGGAAAAAATAGTCTTCGCCCGCCCGGAACCACGGCTGCGCCCCTCCGGTTACGCTGACTTGCGTCCTCATGCCGCGAGACTGTTCCGCAACAAAGCTACTCAGCGCCAACAGTTCCTGACTTTCATAGGCCAAAGCCGGCAGCTTTTGATGTTCGGTACGACAGACATTAATGCGGCCTTCCAGATTCAGCAGCGTTTGTGCTTTCTCGTCGAAACGCGGAAAGCGGGTGGCTACACCGACCAGGCCGTTCTCACCATGACAACTCATACAGGATCCGGTGCCCTGTTTTTTTTCATAGTCCTCAGCTCCCGCAGCAACCCACAAATAGCCGGGATTGGCAAAAGCATCGTCCTGCAACGCCCGAGTTTGCGGCGTAAGAAAGTGATAGCCAGAAATCGGCTGCTCGTGTGACGATGACATGGTGCCTGCATAGACAGGGGCAACAATGGCCAGACTCCCAAGCCACACTGCGGCCAGATTCAGCAGCCGCACGCTAGGTCACCCGCAGTTCGGCTTGCTTGCTCCAGCGCTGGCCGGCTTGATCCGTCCACACAAAATCCAAGGTGCCGCTGCGTTCAGCCCGCATATGAAATGTCAGCAGCGGATTGGCAGCAACGCCCGGATGAAACTCCGCCGCAAAGATCGTTTTCCCCTCTTGGCTGCAGCGAAAGAACTTTATGATGTCTCGGGGAATCCGCTCACCCAGCGCACCGCGCCGATACCCGGATTCCATGGCATGCTGGATCATCACCTTAATTTCGATCACCTCACCTGCAGCCACGCTCTCAGGCACTGCTAACCGAATTGTGGGTTGCGCACTCATATGACGCAGGCCGCCAAGGTCACGACGCTGTATCCAAAGCCCGACCAGAGGGCGCCATCATGCATCTCGGCAATAGCGTAAATACGTTGAGAATCTGCCAAGCGGATACGCGTGCTGACCTGCGCCAAACCCGCTTTTGGCCCGAGTTCAAAGTTTGCAATAATCGGCAAAGGATTTGACTGAGACACCACCAATAAGCGCCGCACGTAGTCGTCCGCTGTCATCGGACTGTCCACCGCCACACTCAGGGGCACCGAGTAACCGTTCTCGGAAATTGCTGGTACTGAAACCGTCACGCGACCGCTCTGGACCCTGCGCTCTTCACCGAAAAATTCGGTAATTGCTTGCTCCACCTGCTGTCTTCCTGCCTCGACCTCCGCCGCAGCAGTAGGCAAAAGCCCGCTGACTGGCAACGCTACAGCAGCCTGCATAAATCGCCTTCGCGGTAGATTTTGATTCACGGCGTATCACTCCGACGTTGTGACAAGTAGGCCACTAGGTGTTCTATCTGCAAGGCAGTCAGGACCGTCTCCCCTTCGTATTGGCTGGCCACCCGATGCAGATTCTGCCTGCGATAATAAGGCGGCATGATGGTTTGCGCATTGAGAATCGAACTGTCTACGATTCGCAGCCTGAGTTGAGCGGGACTCAGGCGGTCACCCACATCGCTCAACTGCGGACCGATGTCTCCTTGAAAGGGCGCATCAAGCCCCGCCACTTGATGGCACAGGACGCAGTGCCCGCTCTCGCGTGAGACGAAAATGCGCTCCCCCATTTCTGCCGACGCCGTCCGTTCGGTCAGCGGAACAACAATGGCATCGCCTATGATCTGCAGTTCAGGTCTAGCTCCTGCCTGCGCCGCTACACCAATCAGCGTCAATACCACCCAGAATATTGTCTTCAACCGAAGGTCTCCTGAGTAATCGCGCGAAACCAATCCGCGGCGTGCAGGGCTTCTTGAGCCTGCAGCCCTGCCGGCGGGGCGAGTGGGCTGGCACCGGCAGCCGCTGCGATAGAAGAAAATTGATCGTCTTGCGTCAGGTAGGCCCCGCTGATAGAAATCGCGCTCTCCGGTTCCAGAAAGGAATAACAGGTGTTTGCTAACACCGTAGATTCTGGTGACAAACCGCGGAACAAACGTACTAGGGCTATCGCGCAGACCTTGGCTTGGGCGTTAGCAGCAAATGCGGATTTTGGCATGGGGGCAGCGATGGCTGCGTCACCGATCACATGAATGTTGCGCTGCAAACGCGATTCAAAACTCAGGCCGTTAACCGGACACCAACCCGATGCATCAGCCACACCGGCACGATGAGCGATCAATCCCGCCTGCTGCGGTGGTATGACATTGGCCACATCCGGCGTGTAGGTCGCAAAATCTGTGTGCAGGCGCATGGCATCAGGTTCCACACGAATGACCCGCCCGTCATTGGAGGCGCTCTGCCAGCGAATGCTGTCGCCGTACAAACGCTTCCAGCCCTGCTGAAACAGGGCCTGCTTGGAGAAGCGTTCGTTGCTGTCCAGTATCAGAACCTGGGCCCTGGGTTTATTTTGTTTGAAGTAGCTGGCCATCAGGCTGGCACGTTCATAGGGACCGGGCGGACAGCGATACGGAGCAGCCGGCACACTGATGACCACCAGCCCATCGTCGGGCATGGCTTCGATCTGGCGCCGTAGCAAGATCGTCTGCGAGCCAGCCTGCCAAGCGTGAGGCATTTTCTGCGCAGCCTGCTCTGAAAACCCAGACAATTGCTCGAAGTTCAGCATCACGCCCGGCGCAAGCACCAAGCGGTCATAGTCCATAATCGCTCCGCCATGGAGCCTGACACGCTGTTTCGTCGCATCCACATCGATCGCCATATCGCGCACGACGTCAACGCCAGCCGCCTCGAGGCCTTGGTAGTCGAACGTTTGCGACGCCAAGCTGCGCTGGCCGGCGATGACCAGATTACTCATAGGACAAGAAACGTAGTGATCGCGGGCTTCGATCAAGACCACCGAGGTTTCCGGCGACAGGCGCTTAACGAAGCGTGCCAGTGTCGCGCCAGCGAATCCGCCGCCAACCACCACCAATCGAGCCTTTGGCTTGAAAGCCACCGCCCGAGCGGGCAGGAGTGCGGATGCTGCCATTGCCGCCAACATCTGACGCCTGTGCAAGCTCTTCATGGGATTCGTTCGCCTTGGCCGAACGCGTTTTGGGCCAACACTTTTGCGATACCGCGAATCTGCGCGTGATCGTAGGCATTAATCAAACGATGCATGGCGGTTTGACCGTCTGCGCGCCGCAGTGCAAGCATTTGCTCTTCAATTGTCAGGGCATCCAGCCCTTGCAGACTGGGCACAGATGCTCCGGGCGCCAGCGCGTGGCAGCCGGAACACACTGCGGCCTGACTCGCCGATTGAGTCAGCGCTCCCTCTGCCGCTTGGAGCTGGCCGCTGATGACCAGCCCCAACATCAGCGCGGATGCGAGACGGCAGCGCATCGATCAGGCCCGCAGGCTTTGATCCTTCAGCGGAAGCTGGCGAATTCGCTTGCCCGTTGCAGCAAAGATCGCGTTCAGCACGGCAGGCGCAGCAACCCCAATCGTCGGTTCTCCGACGCCGCCGAAAAACCCGCCTGACGGCATCACGATGACTTCCACCTTGGGCATGGCTGCAATTTTCATCGACGGATAGGTGTGGAAGTTATCCTCTTGGAACTCTCCGTTGGCCAGCGTGCATTCACTGTATAGCGCGCCGGACAGTCCGTACACGAAGGAGCCCTGAACTTGGGCTTCGATCTGCTGGGGGTTCACTGCTGTGCCACAGTCTGTTGCAGCGACAATACGATCCATGGACAGCTTGCCGTCGCCGTCAACGCTTACCTCAGCACATGCGGCGACATAACTGCCAAAGGAGTGTAAAAATGCCAGCCCCCGGGCCTTACCGTCGTTGCTGCCCCAGCCACCCTGCTCCGCGGCAGCCTTGAGTACCGCAGCGCTCTTCGGATGGTTCTTCATCAGCGCCAAACGAAACTCCAGCGCGTCTCGACCGGCAGCATGAGCCATTTCGTCGAGAAAGCATTCCAAATAGATAGTGTTCTGGTTCACGTTCACGCCGCGCCAAAATCCGGGACGGATGGGCGGGTTACGCATGGCGTGATCCACCAAGATGTTGGGAATGTCATAGCATATGGAGTGATCGTCCATGCTGGGATTCAAACCTTCCTTAATCACACCCTGAAACTGCAGGTAGTCGGCTCCTTCCACTAGCGCGTGGGGCATCAGACCCGCGAGGATCGACTGACCGGATATACGCATGTGCAGCCCCGTCAAATTGCCCTCGGCGTCCAACGACCCGTGCATTTTGGCCATGGTGGTTGGATGGAAGAACCCATGCTTTTGATCTTCTTCGCGAGACCATTGCAGCTTGATCGGCGTGCCGGGAAAAACCTTGGCAATTTCGACGACTTGGTGCACATAGTCACCAGCACCACGACGTCCAAAACCACCGCCCAAAATCGTTTTGTACACCTCGCATTGGGTCAACGGCAGACCTGACGCTTCCGATGCAGCGGCGAGGGCCGCCTCACCATTTTGCGTTGGGCACCAGACCTCGCACCGGTCCTTGGTAAACAGAGCCGTCGCGTTCATCGGCTCCATGGGGGCATGGTTCTGGGACGGGACCTTGTAGGTCGCCTCCACTTGAGTCGCGGAGGCGCCAAAGGCAGCTTGTACATCGCCTCCCCAGTTCCCCACGTAGGCATCATCAGCGTCCAAGCCGTCTTCCAGCAGGGCCGTGACCGCCGCATCATCAAAATTGGCGTTCGGGCCTCGGTCCCACTCGATCGGCAGCTGCTTCAACGCTGAATGTGCCTGCCACCAGGTATCTGCTACCACGGCTACACCGTTGGTACCCTGACTGGTGACGACGGCCACAGCACCCTTAACCCCGGGCATCTTGCGAATCGCGCTTTCATCGAAACTGACCAGTTTGCCGCCCATGACCGGGCTATCCATGATGCTCGCGCAGAGCATGCCGGGCAGGCTGATATCAGCACCGTAAACCAACTTGCCCGTCAGCTTGTCGGCGGTGTCGAGACGCTTTACAGGCTTGCCGGCAACACGCCAGTCTGCTGGGTCGCGCAGGGTCACTTGCGTCGGCACCGGCACGGAGGCGGCAGCCTCAGCCACCTTGCCGTAGGTAGTCGTGCGCCCTGACGCCGAATGAGAAATCACACTCTCGGCGGCCGTACACTCAGACGCTGGGACATTCCAGGCATCCGCTGCCGCTTGAACCAACATCAGTTTCGCGGCGGCACCGCCCTCCCGCACATATTGGTGGCTGCCACGTAGCCCGCGACTGCCTCCGGTTGAGAAATCGCCCCAGACACGCTCTCGCGCAACGTTCTGTCCGGGGGTCGGGAATTCATAGGTGACCTGATTCCAATCGCAGTCCAGCTCTTCGGCGACGAGCTGGGCCAGACCGGTGAGCGTACCCTGCCCCATCTCGGAGCGGGCAATCCGAATGGTGACCGTCTCGTCTGAAGCAATATGCACCCAAGCGTTCACCTCGTCGAGGGGACTCGCCGATGCCGCTGTTGGGCGGGTTGTCATGCCCAAGGCAAGTCCAGCGCCTAGCGTTGAAGTGGTCACCAAAAATCCGCGTCGAGACACCGTCATTGGGTTTTTCATTAACTCGCTCATGCCGTTTCTCCCTTGCTCTTCTTCGCCACTTCCTTCGCCAAATGCACGCCTTCGCGCACACGCTGGAATGTGCCGCAGCGGCAAATGTTGGTGATCTGGCTGTCGATTTGCGCGTCATCCGCGTCAGGGGATGCGTTCAGCATGCCGGATACCGCCATGATCATGCCGGGCTGACAGTAGCCGCATTGGGGCACATCCAGTTCTGCCCACGCCTGCTGCACCGGATGGCTGCCATCTTCTGACAAACCTTCGATAGTCGTGACCTTGGTTGTTTCACTCACAGCGGCCAAGGGCATCACGCAGCTGCGCACTGCGACCCCGTCCAGATGCACAGTGCAGGAACCACACTGTGCAATACCACAGCCGTACTTCGTCCCCGTGAGTCCCAAATGCTCGCGCAACACCCACAGCAGGGGCGTGCTGTCCTGCGCATCAACCTCAACCGGCTGACCGTTAACATTCAACGTCTTCATCTTCGATCTCCCTTGGTCTAACTACCCAAACCTTTTGACTGGTCATACTAGAAGCTACCACCGGACAAGTCGACAGGCCCGATCCCGCGGTCACTTAGATTGAGCACGGGAGTGTCGCTGCTTTATCTCCAGCCAATACCCCGTACCGAGACTGTAGAGACCGAAAAGGGTTTCTGACACTATGCTTTGGCGGAAAAAATCCTAGAGGAAGGGATTCCGGTAACAAGGAGTGTGCAATGACAACATCCACAAAGCCTTTTGTACCCGGTGTCGAGCTGACTGCCGGTCAGCCGGCACCCATCGCGGCCAATGGCGGCAAGGCCTATACCAGCCTTGACGTCAACGGTGATGCCGGCACCGCAGCTGCGGTAAGCGATGCGCTGGAGCAAATCGCCAGCGGTGAGGGCCAGGCGGTCACCGATTTTATCGAACATGCAGCTCCGGGGCCTATCGAAACCCCATGGGGCAAGGGTTTTCGACGGTATGCCGAATGCCTTGCACACATCAAATCCAGCGACATACAGGCGCCGGAAGGCGGCCTCGCCCTGCCATTGCGTTACACAATCTTTGACGCCCCCTCCTATTCTGTGGTGCCGTCTAACGCAATCTGGAAAGACCCGGAGCGCAAGGCGGAAGCGGCCAAACTCGCGAAGGACGAACGCGATAACGCGCGCCGCAGCCTCTACTTCCCGCAAATCATGCGCGATGCCCGGCGCATCCCAGAGTACTACCCGGGTTTGTCGCCAAACTCTCCGGAATGCATGGACAAACTGGGGCTATCCTTGGCCTCCTGTGAATCCCAGTGCCAAAATTTCTATGACTCCGAGGAAGTCCGTTCCGTGTTCTATGCCGAAATGGAGCAGTTGCTGCTGGAGTTTTTTCCGGATGCCCGCGACGCTCTGGTCTTCAATCACGACGTCTTTGATAAAGATTACGACGGTGACCGCACAGAAGACCAAGACGCCAAAAACCCGGGCGTCAATGCCAACTACGCCAACTTGGTGCACAACGATTTGAACGACAACAGCGGTCGGGTGCGATGCCGGGAACTTTTAACGCGAAACCTCAGGAACTTTGGCCGCGAGCAGCATTACACCGAAGCGGAAGCAGACGAAAAAATGTCGCGTCGTTTCATGTCGATCAATTTAGCCAAGCCTATGGAAACCGTTGAGCAAAATCCCTTCGTGCTGTGTGCTTGGCCTTCCTTCGCCGATCAGCCCTACATCAACAACTATCGGGTTTATGACGACCGCGTGGGCGAAACCACCCGATTCACCTATCGGCCCAGCCATGAATGGTACTGGCTGCCGCAGCAGCAGCCCAACGAAG
The DNA here is from genome assembly GCA_012269545.1 of Gammaproteobacteria bacterium. GTDB lineage: Bacteria > Pseudomonadota > Gammaproteobacteria > Pseudomonadales > Azotimanducaceae > UBA4421. Next base: position 29,093 of record JAAXKB010000043.1, read on the forward strand.
TGTCCATGCTCAAGTGCTATGACTCTGTCACGGACGGCTCGGTTTCTCGCTGGTCCTTCCACTCTGCGAGCATCGACCACAGCGCGCCCGAAGACGCGCGCTGCCGAAAAAACGTTGTCGTGCGATCCTTCGTATTTTTCTAGAAGCGAACCCAACAACACTCATCCAACGAAAGAGCTAAAGCGCATGGCAATACCCACCATTCTGGATACCGACATCGGTCACGATGTCGATGATGTTTGGGCCCTTGCCTTCCTGCTTCGATGCCCGGAGCTCGACGTCAAACTCATCACCACCAGCACCGGCGATACCGTTTATCGCGCCCGTCTGGTGGCTAAGATCCTCGAGATGATGGACTGCACGCATATTCCCATCGGCATTGGCATTCCTCTGGACGACAATCCGCACACCCATGAAGGATGGCTGGGCAACTACAACCTCGACCAGTATGCCGGCACCGTGCACTACGACGGGGTGGGCGCAATCTGCGACACCATCATGCAGGCCGATGACAAAGTCGCACTGATTTGCATTGGTCCGCTGCCCAACATTGCCGCTGCGCTGGCAAGGCAGCCTGAGATCACAGGCAAGGCAAAATTCATCGGCATGCACGGCAGCATCCGGCGCGGCTACCTTGATGCACCAAAGCCCATGCGGGAATTCAACGTCAAGATGCACGCACTGGCCTGCCGTGCCGTCTTCGAGGCGAAATGGGAAAAAGTCATCACCCCACTGGACACCTGCGGCAACGTGATTCTCGATGGCGAACGTTTTGC
>JAAXKB010000043.1:29968-31139 GCA_012269545.1 Gammaproteobacteria bacterium
GAGCCCGTCCACTGTGCCATGAACTGGCGGGACAAAGACGCATTTTTGGACTTGGTGACCCAGCGGCTGATTGGCGGTGCCCTATGACTGAGCGACCCAATGTCGTGGTTCTGTTCCCGGATCAGCTCAGGGCTCAGTCCTTGCCGCTGTTCGGCGAGACACAAATCGCCACGCCGCATATCGACCGCCTTGCCGTTGAAGGCACCGTCTTGACCCAAGCCATTTCAAATTGCCCGGTATGCACGCCGGCCAGAGCCATGCTGTTGACCGGGCGCTATCCCCAAACCACCGGTCACTTGATCAATACCACGCGCACCCGACACAGCGAAATTTCCATTGGCGACGCATTCGCTCATCAGGGCTACAAAACCGGCTGGGTGGGCAAATGGCATCTGCACACCGGCCTGTGGCCTGCCTTGGACCGCATGCCTCAGCATCCAGACTGGGTACCCGAGGGACGCGACCGTTTGGGCTTCGACTACTGGCGCGCTTACAACCAGCACATGGTGTACTTTGATGGTTTCGTGCAAAAAGGCGATTGGAACTACGAGCGCTGGGATGGCTATGAAACTGACGGCCTAATGAAGTACGGCAAGGAATTTATGGATTCCGTCGGTGACGAACCCTTTTTGTTGTTTCTGTCACCCCATCAGCCGCATTTCACACCCTTTACCTTTGCACCTGAGGTCTACTACGACCGCCTACCGGACACACTCACCCTGCCCAGTAACGTGCCCGAACATATCCGTGAAACATCATTGGACATGTACAGGCATTATTTGGCGATGATCCTTGCCGTCGATGACATGTTGGGCAATCTGCTGGCCTACCTTGATGACAAGGGTTTGGCCGACAACACCATTGTTATGTTCGCGTCAGACCACGGCACCCAAGGCGGCGCCCAAGGGGTAAACCCTTGGTCCAAGAAAAATCCTTACGATGCCTCTATTCACATCCCGGGGATCATCCGGTATCCGGGCACCGTAGCCCCCGGAGAACGCTGCGACAGCATCATTTCCATGGTGGATTGGTTTCCAACGCTGTGCGGTCTGGCGGACATCCCCGTACCTCGCAGCATTGAGGGCACGAACAAAGCTCCGGCCATTCTCGGCGGTGACGACAGCGACGAAACCGCGTTTATCATGAACTTCTCCAAATGGTTCGACTGGTT
>JAAXKB010000017.1 GCA_012269545.1 Gammaproteobacteria bacterium
TGGCAGGTGGTTATATGCAGTTCGCATTGAACGGCGAAGGTAAATGCGGCGAAGGCAAATGCGGCGATGCCAGGGGAGAGAAAGGTAAAGGAGAGAAAGGTAAAGAAGGCAAATGCGGCGAAGGCAAGTGCGGCGGTGCCTGAGCTTTCTCCGAGTGCAACGGTTGCGGATTGCAGAGGCGAAATACACGGAGCCGGCTTAGGCCTGCGCCGTGCATTTTTGGAGGAATTTGCCCTTAGCCCTCCCGAGCAGACGCACTTCATTGAAGTCGCGCCGGAGAATTGGATTCATGTTAAGGGTAAGTTCGGCAGCCTGTTGGACCAAGCCACCAACCGTCTGCCCTTGGTATGTCACGGATTGTCCCTAAATCTTGGGGGACAGGCCGCCTTGGATATTGATCTAGTCCAAGACATTCGGCGGTTTCTGCAACAATATCGAGCGGTTTATTACAGCGAGCACTTGAGCTACTGCGGCGACACCGGTCACTTGTATGACCTACTGCCTATTCCCTTCACTCAGCAGGCCATCGAACACGTCAGTGACCGCATCAAACACGTTCAGGACGTCTTGGGGCAGCAAATAGCGGTGGAGAACGTGTCCTATTACTGTGCACCGGGCCAACAAATGCCGGAGATCGATTTTTTGCTCGGAGTGCTGTCGCGAGCAGACTGCTTGCTGCTGCTCGACGTGAATAATGTTTACGTCAATAGCATCAATCATGGCTACGATCCCGATCAGTTTTTGCAACAGCTGCCAAGCGAAAGAATCGCTTACGGCCACATTGCCGGTCACTATCAGGAAGACGAGAATCTTCTGGTCGATACTCATGGCAGCGATGTCATTGATCCTGTGTGGGGACTGCTGGCAGACGCTTACGAGATTCACGGCGTTTTCCCCACGTTGCTGGAGCGCGATTTTAATATCCCTCCCTTACAGCAACTCGAACAAGAGCTACACAGGATCGTGAATATCCAACAACAACACGCGGCTGCCATGTCATCTGCCGAAAAACGTGCGATCTTAGGCGCTTGAGCAGCGCACTGCACACGATTCAAACGCGCTTCACGCGCTTCCTTCGTAACCCTATTGCGCGTCCAATTCCGACAGACTTGCCGGCAAAGCGCATACAGATTTATCAAGACTTGGTTTTTCGTAATTTGGAGAACCTGTTGTCCGGCACTTTTCCCGTTGTCAAAAACATCACCGAACCCCAGAGCTGGGAAACGCTGGTTTGCGGATTCATTCGAGATTACCGAGCCACTACCCCGCACTTTCCATTGCTGCCACAAGAATTTCTTGGGTATTTGCAGGATCTTTCCAAAAACGATGATTTAATCTTTGATCGATACCCATTCATTTGGGAACTGGCCCATTACGAATGGGTGGAGCTTGATGTGCAGATTGCCGAAACCCCGGAGTTGCCACAGATTACGGCGGCAACGAAGGCCGACAACGCGCTCGAACTAAACTCCACGGCTCATATCTTGGCGTATGAATGGCCTGTGCATCAGATCGGGCCCGGATTCATACCAACCCAACGACCCGGGGCGCCGACGTTCTTGGCTGCATTTCAAAACGCCGCAGCAGATTGTGAGTTCATGTCACTCACACCTCTGGCCGCCCTGCTGCTGGAAAACATTGAGCGCCATAGGACCTGTTCGTTAGCGGATCACGTGGCCTTGCTCGCACAGCAACACGACGCACTTTCCCAGCAAAGCCTTTTCGATGACGCCGTGAACTTAGTCGACCGGATGCGAAGGAGAGGCTTAGTGCTCTGCCCGCGAGGGCAGGCTAATTCATCTGAAAAACGGTCATAAGCAGACCGCTGGAGGCCACATGCCTGACCTGATACGACGAGCAAATTCGCTGCTGGGCCACCTTGAACCTGGAGAGCTTCTCGCAGCTCTGGCTCTTCGCCTTTACCTTGCTCCAATTTTTTGGATGGCGGGCAGCCGGAAGTTGAGCGATATGGACAGCACGATCGCGTGGTTTGGCAATGCAGATTGGGGCTTGGGGCTGCCTTTACCAGCCTTGTTGGCATGGCTTGCCACTTTGACAGAGGTGTTAGGCGCACTGCTGTTACTGATCGGACTCGGCGTGCGCTGGGTTTCGATACCGCTTATGGTCACCATGCTGGTCGCTGGGTTTACCGTCCACTGGCAAAACGGATGGCTGGCAATTGCGAGCGGTTCCGGGCTTTTTGCGACCGAACGCACGATTGCGGCGACAGAACGGCTGGGGCGGGCCAAAAGCATCCTGCAAGAACACGGCAACATGGATTGGCTGACAGAACACGGAAATTTTGTCGTGCTAAATAATGGTATCGAATTTGCCGCTACGTACTTTGTCATGTTGCTGGCGCTGCTGTACTTAGGAAGCGGCAAGGCTGGCGCTGACTATTGGATCAATCGCCGGTTTCAGCTGGGCTTTTAAGGCCGTTGACCTGTTATGGCGGTGCAATATCCAGCCATCGCTGATCAATGCTGGACAAAAAAAAGGCCCTTCAGTTACCTGCAGGGCCTTAATCCTTGGTCTGTGTAAAGCTCCCGGTTAGAGGAAGTTTAGAATCGCTACCAAGACGACGGTCAGCGCCAAAGCGCAGTGAATAACGCCGCGAACCGTAGTAAGCGGACCTTGCTTACCAAAAATTGCATTGGCTTCTAATGCCGCAATGATTGCTACGCAAATCCATACCGCAGTCGTGCTCGAGGCCAGGCTGCCGCTGGACAAGTGGGCGCTAGAGCCCATGAGGTATAGCATTGGCATGGAGAAAAGCGTATTCGTGCGAGAGGCAAGAGCTGCTTTTGGCGCAGCCGCGGCAGCCTCGGGGTTCGGCTCGTTACCAGCCTGCACACCTTGGTTGGACTCCACGATGATTTTTTGGTTCGGCCAAATGATCAGCCAGACATTCAAAAACATCAGCGTACCCATCAGAGCGCCAACCGTGATGTCTGCGGTTAATCCCGTGTGTCGGTACCCCAGCAAGATAACACCGGTTAAAAAAGTAAACATGGCCCCCCAGCGAAACCACCACAGCGCACGGGGTGCTAGTTTAGCGAATGCATCAACCCGAGCAGCCGGTTCGGCTTCTTTAAAATACTCTGTTTGAACGAAGTTGAAGTAATAAAGAAGGCCTATCCATGTAACACCGAATAATACGTGCCCGAATCGCGCCAAATAATCGATAAACATCATGTCCATAGACTTCCCTCACCCATTGTTAAAAAGTACCGGGAAAGGATAGCTAAACAGCTTCAGCGGTACCAGCATTAGCACAGACAACTTTGGCATGACCCAGCAATCGCGATGCCGCAATGCCGCTCAACAAGCTGAAAATTGTGACAAAAAAAAGCCCGCAAATCTAAGATTTGCGGGCTTCTCAGCGCATAAGCGTCGCTTACATCATGCCGCCCATGTCGGGCATGCCACCAGGCATGCCACCTGGGGCAGCGCCTTCTTCAGCTGGCAGTTCGCTGACCATTGCTTCAGTGGTAATCATCAGGCCCGCTACGCTAGATGCGGCCTGCAGCGCAGTACGGGTGACTTTGGCTGGGTCCAAAATACCCATGGCCAGCATGTCGCCGTATTCGCCGGTGGCCGCGTTATAACCGTCGTTACCTGATAGGGCTGCAACCTTGTCGAGAACGACCGCGCCCTCGACACCAGCGTTCGTCGCGATCTGACGCAGTGGCGCACTCATGGCGCGTACGGCCAGAGCGATACCCACGTTCTGATCTTCATTGTCGCCAACCGTGCCTTCTGCCGCAGCGATAGCGCGTACCAGTGTCACGCCGCCGCCTGGGACCACGCCCTCTTCAACTGCCGCGCGCGTGGAATGCAGAGCGTCTTCAACGCGAGCTTTCTTCTCTTTCATTTCGACTTCGGTTGGTGCGCCAACCTTGATCACAGCAACGCCGCCGGCCAGCTTGGCCAAACGCTCTTGCAGCTTCTCACGATCGTAGTCTGATGACGTGTCTTCGATTTCCTGACGAATCTGCTTGATGCGGCCGGAAATGTCGTCTTTCTCACCAGCGCCATCGACAATCGTCGTATTCTCCTTGGTCGAAGACACACGCTTTGCGGTACCCAGATCTTCCAAAGTCGCACCTTCAAGTGTCAGGCCCACTTCTTCGGAAATCACGGTTGCTCCAGTCAGAATCGCGATGTCTTGCAGCATCGCCTTGCGCCGGTCACCAAAGCCCGGAGCCTTCGCCGCTGCAACTTTCACGATACCGCGCATGTTGTTCACAACCAGTGTCGCCAGCGCTTCGCCTTCGATATCTTCTGCAATAACAACCAATGGGCGCCCCGCCTTGGCAACGTTCTCAAGAACGGGCAGCAGATCACGAATGTTTGAGATCTTCTTGTCGCACAACAGGATGAAGGGATCATCATGCTCTGCAGCCATGCTGTCTTGGTTGTTGATAAAGTACGGGGACAGATAACCACGATCAAACTGCATGCCCTCAACGACGTCCAGTTCGTTCTCTAGCCCTGAACCTTCTTCAACGGTAATCACGCCTTCTTTTCCGACCTTTTCCATTGCTTCCGCAATGATCTCGCCCACAGCGGTGTCGCTGTTCGCCGAGATTGTCCCCACTTGAGCGATGGCCTTGGAATCTTCACACGGCGTCGCCAAGCCTTGAATGTGCTCGACCGCCGATGCAACGGCTTTGTCGATTCCACGCTTGAGATCCATAGGGTTCATGCCCGCGGCAACAGACTTTAGACCTTCCTGCAAAATTGCCTGAGCCAGCACGGTCGCTGTCGTGGTGCCGTCACCGGCCTCATCAGATGTCTGGCTCGCGACGGTCTTCACCATCTGCGCGCCCATGTTTTGAAACTTGTCTTTCAGCTCAATTTCTTTCGCCACGGAGACACCGTCCTTGGTCACAGTCGGTGAACCGAAGGCTTTATCTAACACCACATTTCGGCCCTTGGGACCCAAGGTCACCTTGACCGCATTTGCCAGGACATTGACACCTTCCAGCATTTCAATGCGGGCATCATCTCCAAATTTTACGTCTTTAGCGCTCATCGCTTAATTCCTCTTAATCGTATCTGACTCTTATTCGTGTCGTTTCAGCGAAGGATTACCCTTCCAAAACACCGAAAATTTCGCTTTCGCTCAGGATCAGCAGCTCTTCACCGTCAATCTTTACCGTGCTGCCCGCGTACTGCCCGAAGATAATCTTGTCACCGACTTTTACGTCGAGTGCACGCACATCGCCGCTGTCAGTCGCCTTGCCTGGTCCTGCAGCAAGGATTTCCCCTTGTGAAGGTTTCTCCGTCGCAGAATCGGGAAGAACGATGCCGCCAGCGCTGGTGGTTTCTTCTTCCAACCGGCGCACAACGACTCGATCGTGTAAGGGTCGAATATTCATGAACTTTGGTCTCCCAGTTACTCCAATTTGAATTCGTTTTCTCATGCCCGGGCTGACTCTTGCTCTGTCGAGTATTCTCAAAACAGCACTTCAACCGGCAGATTAACGCGTTAGCACTCACACCACATGAGTGCTAGCGCGACTGAATAATAGAGACGACACCCGTGTTTTCAAGACTTTCTCTGCGGAATCAGGCAAATTTTTGCCGTTTTTCGCATCAACATCGAATACGACTAGGCTGAACGCCTATCGGTCATCCTTACGCAGGTATTCTCCCTCAATAGTTCGCGGTGCGTCCTTGCGATCCCCTTGATCTGTTGGGGATTGCTGATAAGGGCTCCTTGGCCCGTGGAAGCTGCGAGTCTGCACGCGCGAAACCATGATTCGCGCAATAATCAATCGAGTTGGCGGGAACAGGATCAAAAAGCCAATGGCGTCGGTCACGAACCCGGGCGTGATCATGAGCGCCCCCGCCACCGCCAGCAATAGCCCCTCGGCTACCTCTTGAGCTGGCATTTGACCCGATCGCAATTTTTGCGTGCCTCGCATCAACGTTTCCAGCCCCTGATACTTCAACAGGGCAACGCCAATCACGGCGGTCAACATCACCAAACCGATCGTCGGCAGAGCATCTATGTAGCCAGCCACGGTAATAAGCAGATACATTTCGATAATCGGCATGGCAAAAAACAAGAGTAACCAAGGCATGGGCAGAGGCTCGGACGGCGATGGTTTAAAATCTGGGGGTAAACCCAGAGCAATTCAAGGTTCGTGCGTCGAGGTGCCTGAAGAATTGTCAAAAGCGCAGCGAATTTGGCAGATCGTCTCCAGCATCCCAAGTGGACAGGTGGCGAGCTACGGGCAAATCGCTAGGCTCGCCGGATTGCCGGGATACGCGCGTTTTGTCGGCACGACTCTCGGCAAACTACCTAGGGATACCTCTTTGCCGTGGCATCGGGTGGTCAATGCCTCACTGCAAATCGCGCCACGAGGCAGCGATCGCATGAGCGAGCAAAGAAGACGGTTGCGAAGTGAAGGTGTCTCGTTCAAAGGTGACAGAGTCAGCCGAACCTGCCACTGGCAAAGCTAGTCTTGGGGTTGGAACTTGGCGTTAAACGGTGCAACCCAGAACAACAGCACCAACCCGGGAATTGCCAGCAAAGTGCTGAGATAAAAAAAGCTGGTCCAGCCAATGCTGTCAACAATCATCCCACTGAAGCTGGATGACACCACCCGAGGCAGAGACGCCAACGCGGTAAAGAGTGCAAACTGGGTTGCCACGGCTAAACGCGACGTTTCCCGAGCAATAAAGGCCACCGAGGCCGAAGTACCCATACCTACACCAACGTATTCACCAGCAATCACTGCGCCGAGCACCCACGGATCATTGCCGGCGAGGGAAAGCCAGACAAAGCCTAAAATGGTGACCATTTGCACCACGCCAAATATCCACAGGGATCGATTGATGCCAATGGCAGCCACAACAAGAGCACCAATCACACTGCCAACAATAACCGCCCAAAGAGAAACCCCTTTCGCGATCAGCCCAATGGTTTCCGGACTGAAACCCATATCCAGATAAAAAGGGGTCGCCAAGGCCGTGGCCATGTTATCGCCCAACTTATACAGAACCATAAAGGCAAGAACTGCCAATGCGGGCCCAAAGGCGCGGCGTTGAAAAAACTCCTGAAAAGGTATGACCGTCGCCTGCCACAAACTTTGCGGAGGGGCGTCAGAGTTCTGGGGCTCTCGTATGCACAGCGCAAGGACTACGCCAACGCTCATGAATGCCGCCATGATCATAAAATTCAGATCCCAGCCGATGCTGCCGGCGAGAATCATTCCTAGGGTGCCCGGTACTAGGCCCGCGATGCGATACGCTTGCACATGTACCGTGTTACCCAAGGCAAGTTCACCGTCGCTATGTAGAATTTCCCGCCTGTAAGCATCCAATACGATGTCCTGAGTGGCGCTAAACAGAGCCAAGCCGACCGAGATAAGAACTATCGCAGTCATCGCCTCTGAAGGACGCCAAAAGCCTAAGGAACCGATGAGCACGATCAGAGCGATTTGGGTTAGTAACATCCAACTTCGCCGTCGGCCTAAGTACGTTAGCGGAAACCGTTCAACCAAGGGCGCCCAAAGAAATTTGACGACATAGGGATACTGGACCGCGGTGAAAAATCCGATGGCCGTCAGCGACACGCCCTCAAGACGCAACCAAGCGGGGATCAATTGCATGATGATGTAAAGGGGCAGACCGGAGGCAAAACCTGTGGCCATGCATATCACCATGCGACGATCCATCACGATTCGTCGAATGGAAGCTAACGCATTCATCAGAGTATCTCTGCCATCTTGATCTGTTCCCACGCGCGCAAGACGAGGGAATTAGTCACGAAAGTTGTTGTATTGCAGAGGAAAATTTAAATCGCTGGCCTTCAGCTTCGCCATCGCCTCCTGCAGATCATCACGCTTTTTACCTGTCACACGAACCTTGTCGCCGTTAATTTGGCTCTGGATCTTCAGCTTGGACTCTTTCAGCACCTTGACAATCAGGCGCGCGTTGTCCTTGTCTAGGCCTTGAGCCATGGTCAATCGCTGACGCTTTACCTTACCGGCTCCCTCTATGTCGCCGGGAACCAAGGCTCGGCTGTCCACATTTCGGCTTGCCATTTTGCTGCGCAAAATGTCTTTGAGTTGCCCAATTTGGAATTCCTCGGGAGCCGTCAGCAAAATGCTCTCCTCTTCCAGCTCGATCCTTGCTTCGATTCCACGAAAGTCGAAGCGGCTACTGAGTTCTCGTGCCGCTTGGTCCACAGCGTTACGAACTTCGTGCAAATCCATTTCGGACACCACATCAAATGAAGGCATATTGTTTCCTGCGCTTTGGCCACGATAATGTGGCATGGATGACGAACCAACCCGACCACCTCGGGTTACTAATTTTTAGCAGGTTAGCACTATGCCTGTGCAGCTCAAACTCTAGGCACTTATGACCCAAGATACGCCACGCATTACAAAGATCACGACCCGCAACGGTGATACCGGCCAAACCCGGCTGGCAACCAGCATCAAGGTCAGCAAAGCCGACCCTTGGGTGCGCGCCCTAGGCAGCACCGATGAGCTAAACAGCGCCATCGGCTTGCTGCGCTGTCACGTGACGCACGCGGAATTCGACACTATGCTGGCCGAGCAGCAACAGCTGATGTTCGACATAGGCGCGGTGCTGGCCATGGGCGGCGACTTCGACACGCCGACCGTTGGGGAGGGGTTGGGCACATTAACGTCGGCTATCGAAGCGTTAAATGATCGACTGCCTCCACTAAAAGAATTTGTGATTCCCGGGGGCAATCTGGCTGCAGCGCACGCTCACATGTGCCGTACGATTTGCCGCCGGGCGGAAACCGACCTCTGGGCAGCGATTGACGCCTGGTTGATCGACCTTGAAACGGAGAAAGTTGCGCGATTGCAGCAAGCCGGCGCATGCCTAAATCGGCTCAGTGATTTCTTTTTTGTTTTGGCAAGACTGCTGATGCAAGGCCAGCAAGAGCATCAATGGCGAGGTCCGGACAAAAACGAAGATTCGTCGAGCTGAGGCTAAAGCGACAACCGCCTAATATCCCCCAACAGCTCTGCCAGAGTGGCCATGAAGTGCCCACCATCTGTCCCATTAATCACACGATGGTCGTAGGACAAGCTGAGCGGCAACTGTAAACGAGGCTCGAAACCTTCGCTGCGCCAGACCGGGCTCACCCGAGACTTGCCAACACCCAAAATTGCTACTTCGGGCGCGTTGATGATGGGCGTAAAACCAGTACCACCGAGCGCACCCAAGCTGGAAATCGTAAACGTCCCGGCACTGAGATCATCCAGAGCAAGTTTTTTGTTACGCGCCTTCTCCGCTAACTCCTGAGCCTTTTCAGCCAAGGCCCAGATACCCATCTGATCGGCGCCACGTATCACCGGCACCACCAGCCCCTCGGGCGTGTCCACAGCAATACCAATATTCATATAGTGCTTGAACACTAAATTTTCGCCATTGGCGCTGACCGAACCATTCAGCTTGGGATGTGCAGCTAAAGTTTGACAAACAGCTTTGATAACAAAAGGAAGTGGCGACAGCTTTACGCCACGGGCTTGAGCCTCCGCTTTCACGCTGAGGCGGAACAGCTCCAAGTCATCAATATCGACTTGAGCGTGTTGCGTGACATGCGGAATATTCACCCAGGAACGATGCATGTTCGCCGCAACCTGCTTTTGAATCCGACTGAGGGGTACTTCTTCTACCGATCCGAATTTAGCGAAGTCCACCTCAGGCAGTGCAGGCAAGGCAGAGCCGGCTGAAGCTAGCGCGCTGGCAGGTTGATTGAGTGTTGCTTTCGCCCAAGCCTTGACGTCGTCCTTCGTGATACGCCCACGATTGCCGCTACCGGCAACCTGTTCAAGTGGGACCCCTATTTCCCTCGCCAATCGACGAGTCGCGGGGCCGGCGTAGATGGCAGCACCGCCGCCGGATCGCGGAGGCTGGCTGATAGACGAGTCCTGCAGCGATTCGGCTTCGCCAGCAGAGTTCGCCGCCGGCTGAGGCCGAGGCTGGGCTAACGTTTCTGAGGCACTTTGATATGGCGTGTCAACCTCCGCCACGGCTAACAAACTACCCGCACTGACCTGATCGCCCACGGCCACGCTGATTTCCAGCAGCTTCCCGCTAACCTCAAGCGGGATTTCCATAGAGGCCTTGTCGGATTCCAAGACCACCAGCAGGTCACCGGGATTCACCAACGTGCCCGGTTGCGCTGCTACCTCAATGACTTCCACCTGTTCAATATCACCCAACTCAGGCACCAGAATCTGCACCGTTTGCGGACCTCCCGCAGGGGCCTCAACATCATCGCCGGCGTGTTGTCGGGATTTCGAATCGGCAAGATCAGAGCGGGGCAATGGTTGTGCGGGGGACTCAGCCGCAGCTTCAGTCTTGGTCTGAGATAGAACACCAATCGCTGCACCCTCGCTCAGCATGTCACCAACGCTAACATGCAACTCTGTCACAGTGCCCTCGTGACCTGCCGGGACTTCCATGGATGCCTTATCGGATTCGATAACGATAACGGAATCCTCTGCACTCACCACGTCGCCGACAGACACACAAATCTCAGTAACTTCTACTTCATCTATGTCGCCTAAGCTTGGCAAAACAATGTTCAAACCATTTCCTTACACATCTAGCCGCGCTGTTCCCCAGCGCAGGTAATCTAGCGCCACATTAATGCTGACGCGGGTTCGGCTTTTGCGCATCAATGCCGAGCTGTTCGCGCAGATCACGCAAGTCAAGCTGCATATGCCCCGCCGCCACCAACTCACTCATCGCACTGTACTGAATAAAACGACTATCAACCTCGAAAAACGCACGCAGCTGTTCGCGGGTATCACTGCGTCCAAAGCCATCCGTTCCTAGCACCCGGAAGGTTGACTCGATGGCGCCGCGCAACTGTTCTGGCAGAGACTTCACGTAATCGGAGACCGCCACCACCGGTGCGTCACTCCATTCACCGTCGTTGAGCAGATCACTGACGTGGCAGGAGACCGATCCATTCGTGCTGTCCAGCAGCACATCACGCTGGTGGTCCTGCACGTTACGGGCCAGTTCGGTGTAACTGGTGACACTATAAACCTGCACCTGAAGACCAAAGTTGTCCACCAAACCCTGCGCGGCGCGGCGCGCTTCCGGCAGCAGCGCGCCACTGCCCAGAAGCCTGACCTTGGGTGCCGAAGCCTCACCCAAGGTTTCAAGCAAATACATCCCTTTGATGATGTCGGCATCGACGCCTTCGGGCATCGCTGGATGCCGATAGGCTTCATTCATCAGTGTGAGGTAGTAGTACACTGGCGCTTGCTCCACGTACATGTGTTCCAGCCCGCGACGGATAATGACCGCCAACTCAAAGGCATAAGCCGGGTCATAGCTGATGCAGTTGGGCACCGTTGCCGCTAACACATGGGAATGACCGTCCTGATGCTGCAACCCTTCGCCGTTGAGCGTGGTGCGGCCAGCAGTACCGCCCAACAAAAATCCTTTGGCCTGCAGATCGCCTGCCGCCCAAGCCAGATCGCCAACGCGCTGAAACCCAAACATGGAGTAGTAGATATAAAAGGGTAGCAAGGTGTATTGATGCGTTGAATACGAGGTCGCCGCGGCAATCCACGCCGCGAATGCGCCTGCCTCATTGATCCCCTCTTCAAGTACCTGACCGGACTTGGATTCTTTGTACGCTGCCAACTCATCTGAATCCTCGGGCTCATAAAGCTGACCCTCTGAAGAGTAAATTCCCAACTGGCGGAACATACCCTCCATGCCAAACGTGCGCGCTTCGTCGGGCACAATAGGCACGACGCGTTTGCCCAGCTTTTTATCTCGCAGAAGCGTAGCCAAAATTCGAACAAAGGCCATCGTCGAGCTGATCTCTCGCTCACCGGTGCCATCAATCTGTGCCTTGAACTCCGAGAGTGCTGGCACCGAGAGGGTCTGTTGGTCCACCAGTCTGCGGGGCATAAAACCACCCAGTCTGTCCCGGCTTTGGCGCAGATACTGCATTTCCGAACTGTCCGCTGCAGGCCTGTAATACGACACATCCTGCAACTGCTCATCGCTCAACGGCACATCGAATCGATCGCGGAAATACTTCAATTCATCAAGATCGAGTTTCTTCACCTGATGGGTTGTATTCTCCGACTCCCCAGCGTCTCCCATACCGTAACCCTTAACGGTCTTAGCCAAGATCACCGTGGGCTGCCCGGTATGTTTCACGGCTGCATGATAGGCCGCATAAATTTTGTACGGATCGTGGCCGCCACGGTTAAGCCGATAAATGTCATCGTCGCTGAGGTGCTCGACCATCTGCAACAACTCCGGATCTTTGGCGAAAAAATTCTCCCGAACGTACTTGCCACCCTTTGCTTTGAAGTTCTGATATTCCCCGTCCACTGTGAGATCCATAGCACGCTGCATTAGGCCCCGACTGTCTTTAGCGAACAGGGGGTCCCAATGCCGCCCCCACACTACTTTGATGACATTCCAACCGGCACCTCGGAAATACCCTTCCAGCTCTTGAATAATTTTGCCATTGCCCCGCACAGGACCATCTAGCCGCTGGAGATTGCAATTCACGACAAAGATCAAATTATCGAGTTTCTCACGACCCGCCAAAGACAGCGCGCCAAGGGATTCCGGCTCGTCACACTCGCCATCGCCAAGAAATGCCCACACCTTGCGATCACCCATTTCAACCAAACCACGAGAATCGAGATATTTCATTACGTGGGCTTGGTAAATAGCTTGAAGCGGCCCCAATCCCATGGAGACTGTAGGAAACTGCCAATAATCCGGCATCAACCAAGGGTGGGGGTATGAGGACAGACCATCACGGCCGGCTTCCCGACGGAAATTATCCAGCTGCTCTTCGCTAAGCCGGCCCTCTAAGAAAGAGCGAGCATAAATACCCGGAGACGCATGGCCCTGAAAGTAGATTAAATCGCCAGATCGACTGGCGTCCCCCTGAGCCACAGCAGGCTCAGGCGCTCTGAAAAAGTAGTTAAAGCCAACATCATAAAGCGTGGCGGAAGACGCAAAACTGGAGATGTGTCCGCCCAGATCACCCGGGCGGCGGTTGGCCCGCACGACCATGGCTAGGGCATTCCAGCGGATCAGACTGCGGATGCGGCGTTCCATGAACAAGTCGCCTGGCATCGGCGTTTCGTCCTCAGAAGGAATGGTATTGCGATAGGGAGTGGAAACCGCAAAGGGCAAGCTGGCTCCAGTCCGCGTGAGTCGCCCCGCCAAACTTTGCAGCAAAGCGGAGGCCGCAGCGACACCCTCGCGCTTGAGAACCCCGTCGAGCGCATCCAGCCATTCTTCCTGTTCTTCAGCATCAAAACCTTGCAGGTCTGGATGTTTCACTCATTCACTCCTTTAACCATCCGTGCAAATTTTGGGCAATCAGACCGCAGCCACGACCAGACGACGATGCAGCGGCACAAGCAGTCGAGGCCAGTCAAAGTAGGGGCCGGGGTCTTGTTTACGACCCGGAGCGATTTCTTGATGGCCCACAATGGCGCTCGGACTCAGACTCGGGTAGTGCGCGCAAAGTGCCGCGCAGACTTCTGTCAGGGCAACATACTGTGCGTCCGTAAAACCAGTAGCCAGCGTGCCTTCAAGCTCGATTCCCAGACTGAACCGATTGCAGCTTGGACGGCCCCGCCAACTGGACTGGCCGGCATGCCAGGCACCACGATCAAAAGCGACAAACTGCACAATATCGCCCCTCCGGTCGATGAGCAGATGCGGCGCAACGCGCAGGCCCTCAAGGTCGCTGAAACTTGGATGTTCTGTGCAGTCAAGCTCACCTGTAAAGAGTCGCGCCGGAGCACCCGTACCAAATTCGCCATCCGGCAGCGACACGCAATGCACAACAATGGCGTCACATTGGAAAACGTCGAGCGCCTGATCGTCTTTGCTGCGAGGCCTGTCGCAATGCTCACTGGGCCGCCACCGAGCATCAGCCAAGCGATGTGTCGAGTCGATATTCATGTCATGATTCCCGTCCGGCAACCTTACCTGAGTGTTGCCCAAAACCAAGGGAAATGAGTTGAGACGGATCATTTATGCAACGAACACCTTGGGGTACCGCACAAACAAGAGATCTCAACATGCCATCTCATTTGCACTTTCACCCGATTGACGGGGAAAGCCTAGCTCAATCTGTTGTCGCCCAAGTGACCCAGGCCGTGGCTGAAGACCTCGGCACGGGAGATATTTCCGCCGGGCTGATAGCGCCTGATACTCGCGCCACGGCCCGGGTTATTACCCGCCAAGCAGGGGTGTTTTGCGGGGCACCTTGGGTTAATGAAACACTGCGGCAAATCGACCCATCCATGCAGATTGAATGGGCGGTGGACGACGGTGATCGCCTCAAGCCAAACCAAGTGCTCTTTGTGCTCAAGGGCAGAGCCAGAAGCCTGCTCAGCGCCGAACGGACCCTCCTGAATTTTATTCAACTGCTGTCCGGCACTGCCACGCGGACAGCCCACTATGTCGCGCTGCTGGAAGGCACCGATACGCAACTGCTGGATACCCGAAAAACCCTCCCGGGATTACGCATTGCCCAGAAGTATGCGGTCAAATGCGGGGGTGGCAGCAACCATCGCATTGGTTTGTTCGACGCTTTTTTGCTGAAAGAAAATCACATCGTCGCTGCGGGCAGCATCGGTCTGGCAGTCGAAGCAGCAAGAGCTGAATTTGCGGACAAACCTGTGGAAGTCGAGGTGGAAAATCTGACCGAGCTCGATGAAGCCATGGCGGCCGGGGCAGATATCGCTTTGATCGATAATTTTTCCCTTGCAGACACGCAAACTGCGGTTACCGTCAGTCGGGGTAAGATCGTTCTTGAAGCCTCCGGCGGCATCACACAAGACAGCATTGCTGAAATTGCCCGTACTGGCGTCGACTATATCTCCTGCGGCGATCTGACCAAGGGCGTCGAGCCGTTGGATTTATCTATGCGGTTTTTGCTGGACTAACGAACTTCGTCTGGGTCAGCCATGAGATAAGGGCCGAGCACCGCAATATCTCCATCTATTTCCCCGCTGGCTTGCAGCCCCAACAAGTCCAGCACCAGCGGGTAAATGTGCACATTGTCGATATCTGGCACCCGGGTATTCGGCGCAATAAGCGGGCCAGCTGCGAGCAAAATACCCTTCATGGTCGGTGTCGTTTCGGATAGATAACCGTGAGCCCCCTGCGGCGGTTTGCGCCCTTTACCTTTCCGAAACCCAATGTATTTCGGCGCTTCCACCACAGCGACCAGATCCGGAATACGAGATCCGCTTTCAGGGAAGTTCAGGACAGAAGGGAATTGCTCCGGTCGCAGCACCGTCAAGCCATCCGTTTTACTCAGCGCATCAAAAGTCTGCGTTAGGCGCTGAACGTCGTCGCTGTAGAAAAAAGCGTAGGCGCCACCGGGAATGATCTGATGCGGCCCACGCCAACGATTTAAGTCTATGAAGTCA
Source organism: Gammaproteobacteria bacterium (assembly GCA_012269545.1). Classification (GTDB taxonomy): domain Bacteria; phylum Pseudomonadota; class Gammaproteobacteria; order Pseudomonadales; family Azotimanducaceae; genus UBA4421. The sequence continues at coordinate 15,450 of JAAXKB010000017.1, forward strand.
GCAAGATATACCGTTTGGCCAGCGTCCACCTGCTGCATACCGTGGTCGGATGACACAAACAGATAGATCGGATGTTCTATGCCAGCTAGCCCCTCGACCAGACGGCCAACCTGCTTGTCAACAGCGGCCACGGCTTCCCTGACTTCCCTGCTATCAGGCCCGTATCGATGCCCTGCAGAGTCCACGGTAGAGAAGTACAAAGTGACAAAATTCGGGCGCTCACCCATTGGGAGTCGCAGCCAGTCCAGCACTTGATCAACCCGCTCGCCATTGGCGACGCTACCGTCGTAAGTTTTGTAATAGCTTGGTCGTATACCCTGCACATCGGCTTCACTACCCACCCAAAAGTAACTTGCCGCCCGCATACCAGCTTTTTCTACAGCAACCCAAAGCGGTTCCCCTCCATACCAAGTGCCGTCTTCCACGACCTTGCGATCACCCAGACGGTAGCGGGCATTTCGCGAGCGGTCGTAAAAACCGTTGCCTATGATGCCGTGGCGACCCGGGTAGAGTCCTGTCACGATACTGTAGTGATTAGGAAAGGTGCTGCTCGGAAAGCCGGGCACAAGACCCGAAGCAGCCAACCCACTGTCGGCTAGGCGCTTTAGGTTCGTATTTTGATTTGGATACCGGTCCAGATAGTCGGCACTAAAACCGTCCAAGGAAAGCAGCACCACGATGGGTCTCTCGCTGGCTTGGTTTTCACTGGCAAGACTCGACACAGGCCAGAGAGCGGCGGCCAATAGCACCACGAGCAGTGAACACAGGAACGGGTAGCGTCTCAATCTTGGTGTTAACTCAGCGGATGTTGAGCTGTTCACGTACATGATCGCCTAAGGCCTTTTTCAGTGGATCCATCCTGGACTCGAAGTTGATACCCATGCGGATCAGTCCGACAAAACAAACTGACTGCGCCTTAGGACTGCGGAAGAAATTCGTGAAGAGTCTTACCCAGCGCCTGTTTCAATGGGTCCAGATGGGCCTCAAAGTCTTGCCAGTTTTCCACGCCGGACTTAAAGATAGGCTGCCGAACTTGCTCTGACGAGGGGGTTTTTACCGCCCGTTCGGTTTCCCAGAAATTCAGGCACGCCTCTTCAAAAGGCAGGTTGCAGTAAGCAAGGATGCGGTGCACTTGAGACTCAAGATCATCAACAACATCTTCATACTGCACGTGCAGGATTTCATTGGGGAAACACTGATACCAAAAATCCATCAGTCCCACGTAATCCCGGTAATAATGACCTAAATCCTCTAAGTGATATGAAAACTCCTGCCCCTCTGCAAATAGCTGCTTGAAGCAACTGAAGGTGCAGGACAAGGGGTGGCGTCTGGCGTCGATTATTTTTGCGTTGGGTAAAATTCGTTTTATCAGCCCTATGTGACGGAAGTTGTTCGGCATCTTATCAATGAAAAAAGGTGCCTCCTGTCGATGCGTGCGGGTCTCTTCAATATAGTTTCGCCCAAATTCCCTCAGTTCACCGGCACTTAAATCCGCTATTGCACGGGGATAGTTGAGTCGATCAAAGTCTTTGTTGCGGGAGCGCAGTTGATGAACTGCAGATAGGATATTTGGCAGCTCTTGAGTACCGTCAACTTGGGAGTGACTGGAAAGAATTTGTTCTAACAACGTGGACCCGGCTCTCGGCATGCCCACGATGAAAATAGGATCTGGGGCCTCAAACCCGTCGCGAGAAGGCTCTATGGCGCTGAAAACTCGCCTTTGTTCTTCGAATTCTTCGGACATGTGTTGCGCGATATATCTCGATTCAGCCCGCTTAATTTGATTACCGCCGGCGTAATTCGAAAATGCCAGGTCGTATTCGCGCCTATCCTCGTAGGCTTTACCGAGACCGAAGTACAAATAGACACGATCCATTTGTCTCAGTGCGGGATTTTTGAGAAGGCTCTCCATCCGAGCAACTTCCCTTTCCTCAAACTTATATGTCTTCAGGTTCGCCAAGGACTGCCAAGCCTCTCCATGAATCACGCCATCCCTGCAGGCCTCTCGATAGCAATTAATCGCCGCATCGGTGTCTCCGATGGTCTTAAGCGCATGCCCTTTCGACGTCAATGTGACAGGCTCACCGGGCATCGCCGTCAGCAGCTCGTCAAACAAGGCTAATGCCGTTTCGTAGTCACCAAGCTGCATAGAGATCACGGCGAACTGAGACTTGAAATACAAATTATCTTTATCATTTTCGAACAGTTTCTGCGCGTGTTCCCGCGCCTCGACCAACTTTTGCCGCTTTCTCAGCACGTTAATGTAATCCGTCTTCAACGGGATATTTTGAGGCTCAAAGAGGACGGCACTCTCGAGCAGAAACTCGGCCTCATCAAAAACATTCATCTTCGCAGCGATTTGCGCCAGCAATCGCATGGCTTCCACATGATGGGGGTTTTCGGCCAGAAACTCTCGGCAAGCTTGCTCCGCCTTTGCTACCGCGCCCTGCGATAGCATGTCCAAAGAATAGATTAGGGGTTTAGGCATGTTGACCAAGCGCTGTATGTGCGGCTTGATTCTCTCAGCTTCCTGACTTCGGCCAGCGGCCAGCAGTATCTCTGCTTGCCCACGCCAACTCACGTGCAGGGATGGGTTTTCTTCTGTCGCGCGCCCAAAAGCAGCCAGTGCCCCTTGAGCGTTACCGGCGGCTCTTAATAGGTGACCTCTCTCCTGAAATGCTCGGCCATGCCTTGGGTGCATCTGAATGAGTTTATCAAGGAGCGCCATCGCCTCTCTGGGCTTCCCAAGTTTTCGAGCACACACCGCTTGCAGATATAGAGTTTCGCTGCTCTCTGCCGGCTCACGCGTCAACAGCTGCAACGCTTCATGGTAGTCACCGGCCTCGATGGCTTGTCTTATAGCCTGATGCGATTGTGCTTCCAACACCTGCTCCCTCAAAAAAAAAGCTCCCTCTTCAGGGAGCTTTATTATTCCACCGACTGGATTCAAGCGTTAGAACTTATAGCTCAACCTTACACCCATAGTCATTGGTCTGGCGTATGTGACTCTAGGCCTGTCGTTGACATAATTACGGGTGAGCTCTGCGCGCTTATCCGTGAGGTTGTCAACATAGACCGTCGCATCCCAATCGTCGGTTGAAACACCGGCGCTCACGCCCATCATCGTCCAGCCTTTCACCAGGTCGCGGTTGATTATGATGATGTCGCTGTAAGATTCGTCGGAGTACGCAATGTTATACATTACATGCGCATCCCATCCGTTAGCTAAACTCCAGTCGTAGCGAGCGTTCGCATTGAATTGGAGCTCCGGTGCGAAGGCCAGCGAATCGCCTACTCGAACATCGTTTGTTGGAATCAGCTTATCCGTGATTTCCGTATCGAGCACCGAGAAAGAAGTACCTATAGTCAAACCCGGTATGGAAGGCGGCAGCCAAGTTACCGTTCCCTCTAAGCCCTTCACTTCCGCGTTAGCAGCGTTATCTGAGAAAAACAGATTCACGATGCTCGGATCGAAAATCGTCGTCTGCAATCGGTCAATCTCTGCATAAAAGGCGCTGCCGTTGATACGCAAAGTACCGCCGGCCAAATCTGCCTTCCACCCAATTTCGTAGTTGGTGACATCGTCCGTCTCCAACTCAAAAGGTACTTCATACCCGTTCGGACCTTGGGCCCCGCCGGGCCGGTTAAGCAGTCCCGGACGGTACCCCTCTGAATAGGTGGCATACAAGAGCAGATCCTCTGAGGGTGTGTAGCTCACGGTCAGCTTAACGATGGTGCCAGAGGCACTAGCAACATCAGGAGCATCGATCGCCCTCAGGAAGGCCCTGATCTCGGCTTCGCTGACCGCATTGGGAGCTGTGACGTATTCGCCACGACCCAAGCTGTAGGCGTCGCCTGCTTGCCAGACAGCGAGAGCTTCTTCAAAAGTCGTGCCGGATTCTAGAGTTGGTTTAAACCCACAGTCGCCTACAAAAGTCAGAGAACCATCGCCGTCATACAAATCGCTAATGTTTGTACCAAAGGAATCTTGGTCATTCACAAAGAACGGGTTACAGAAGGTCGCGTTAGCACCGCCTTCTAAGTCAACCTCGACATCGTAGTACCGCGCGCCAAAAGTTGCTGAGAGCTTGTCCGTAAAGTCATAGCTCAATTCACCAAAAAACGCGTACTGTTCGTCGGTTCGACGCACGTCGTTACGGAAAACCGTGTCTCTTGGGTATGGCCCTTCTTGAGTGATTACCGAACCCTCAAATGGAAAGTTCGGAACGGCATCTTGAACCGATTGGCCCGGGTAGAAGTCGAAGAAATTAATCTTGTGGATGCTCGGATAACTAAAGTCCACCCGCTCTTCTAGCTGGAGATCACTAAAGAAGGCACCTGCGGTCAAGCGAAGGTCTTTAGATTGATCCGTGCTGATACGAATTTCATGGGTTTGCACCTGAGTTTCAGAGTAGCTAAGAGCATAAAGGTCAGGCTCATAACAGGTACCAAAAGACCGGTTCAATGGCGCGCCATCTTGGTAGTAGTTGTACTCTGGATAACTTACCGATGCATCACAGATGTAGTACGGCAGATACTGTCCAACGAACATATAATCCGTATAGTCAACGATCTGATCCGACTCACGCTCTGTGTAAGCGCCGGTGTAAATTACTTCGAGTTCTCCAATGCGTCCTTCCAACGTCCAGTTATAGTTGTCGAAGGAGTCTTCCAGTCGATCAGGGCTATATCTCTGAATGCTTGGAGAATCAGTACCCAATGTTGGGTCGGCGGTAAATGTTCCGTCAGTCTCTAGCTCTTGGGTCATGGCGCCCAACAAAAGACTCCAGTCCTCATTGATTTCCGCTCGAAGCGACAAGCGACCCCCAGTGTACAGAGTGTCGTTGAAGTCACTTTCCACCAGTGCTGCATTGTTAGCAGCGCGGAAATCTACCTCAGAATTCGGATCGTATGGATCGAATGGGATACGCGCGCTCGTGTACGCTACTTCTTCTGGCAGACTATTGATGTACGTGGCTGAGTTTAAACCTGCTCTTGCGGCAGAAACCGGAACACCGTTGCTTCGCATGTATCCTGCGTCCCGGAACCGCGCACTTTCTCTGGCCGTCAACGTACCCGGCACGTTATCAACCCATCCCCCTTGATCGTCGCGATAGGCAACAGCGCGGACAGCGAAAGTGTCAGAAATAGGCAAGTTGTACATCACCTCGAACTTGTTGCTTCCTTCACCTTTCTTGGTATTCGACCCGTCAACGCTGAGGCGGCCATAAGCCTCGGAAAAATCCGGCTTGTTCGTTATTAACCTCAGTGTGCCTGCCTGCGAGCTTGCACCAAAGAGCGTCCCCTGCGGCCCTTTCAGAACCTCAACCCGGCTTAAGTCAGCCGCGTATACGTCTAAGTTTCGACCCGGTTGAGCCAACGGCTGTTCGTCTAAGTACAAGGCGACATTAGGCGCAATACCCGCGACGCCGGCGGTCGTAAGGTTTGGTGTCGTTGACGCGATGCCTCGTATGTAAATTGTATTCTGGCCTGGACCACTTCCCCCTGCTGTCACGCCGGGAAGTTGAATCAGATAGTCTTCAAAATTGGTGATGCCGAAGTCTTCCAGCGAGTCGCTGGTCAATGCTTCGACCGCTACCGGAATATCTTGAGTACTCTCAGCCCGCTTGGTCGCGGTTACCACTACCTCTTCAATAACGCCCTGATCAGCGGCGGCTGCACCGGCGGTCATGCCAGCGATCACCGATATCACGGCTTGGTTAATCTTGCTTCTTTGGAAATTCACAGGCTCTCCTTTTCGTGGTGACACGGTTATGCGTGCCTTTTCTCGGTACCGGTAGGCGATCGCCGCCATTACTTTTGGGCCAAATATTTTGCAAACGAATGAAAAAATTTAGCCCGGCACTCAAACGTCTCGCAAAAGTATACAGTAATTTGAATTAAAAAGACCTTATTGTCTGACAAAGGGCAAATTTTCGAGTGGCCGCCGAATACGCGCATTGCTTCCCGTCAACCACTTTTCTTTCGCGCACTAAGCATTCAGACTAATGTTCAGGCGAGGAAAGCTTCGCTCGCATGAGAATGCTGGTGAGATGAAGCGTGGCACAGCCTTCATCTGATGGCTTAAACTGCCTCAGCCAGACGAGGCATATAGGCGACTGCTCCCCAGCGGTTATCACTACCGAGGAAAAACATTAATCATGAGTCAGGAAGTAGACGTGCTCATCACGATTCGTAAGATTATCCGAGCCACGGACCTTTACTCCCGACAATTGAGCAAAAAGTCCGGTCTCACGGCGCCCCAGTTGCTGGTGTTGCAAGCCATTCAGGAGATGGGTGCAGTGGCTATTTCTCGGCTATCGACTCATGTCAGCCTGAGTCAGGCAACCGTCACCAGTATTTTGGATCGATTGGAAAGCCGAGGCTTGGTGGCAAGACATCGCAGCACCATGGACAAGCGTGTGGTTCATGCAACTTTGACGCCCCAAGGCGAGGCGATGATTGTACAAGCCCCGAAGCCGTTGCAGGACGTCTTCAGCGCGGCCTTTGACAAACTCGAGGAGTGGGAGAAGTCGATGATTGTTGCCTCTTTGCAGCGAGTAGCCTCGATGATGAACGCTGAACATATCGACGCATCGCCCATGCTTCACGTTGGCGTTGCTGACGAACCTGCCATAGCCAACGGCAGCCATCCCAGCAACAACAATACAAACACTTAAGCAGCCGATAGGCCGCTGTGCCCTGAAGGAAAAACCACGCTGAATGCTCGACCGTGAAATCGCACTAAGCCTGCTGATCGTTGTCGCACTGGTCGGATCAGCCCTAGGTTACCTGGCTTTTCTGGCAGCTGACCGCTTGTCCAAACCGTTCTTTGGAGCCAAAGAAACTACCCAAGGGCCTCACAACTGCCGCTTAGCTGAAGCATTGAACGCCGCTTTCATAGGCGCAGGCATCGTCACTCTTTTGACTCTGACCTTTGGCCCGTCGGACAGCGCAATCCTTGCAGCTGGATTCGCTATCACGTTGTTAACCCTGTCGCTGATCGATTTAAAACACTTTGTCCTGCCAGACGCACTAACGCTGCCACTGCTCTGGGCTGGATTGTTAGCAAATATCTGGGGTTATTTCGCCCCTCTGCAAGACGCCGTAATCGGCGCCGTGCTGGGTTATATGTCCCTATGGGTCATATACTGGTCGTTCAAACTGCTGCGCGGAAAAGAGGGTCTGGGCTACGGCGATTTCAAGCTCAATGCTGCTATTGGCGCCTGGCTGGGTTGGCAGGCACTGCCCGCAGTGGTTCTCATTGCCGCGATCAGCGGTCTTTGCGCAGGCCTACTCTTGATGGCAGCCAAACGAATGCGCTCAGAGCAGCCGCTGCCCTTTGGTCCTTTTCTTGCCGCTGCGGGCTTTATCGAATTGAGCGCCCAAGGCGCACTTGGCCGATGGTTGTTTTAGATCGGCGGGCACCAAATGCGGCGTCTTCTTCGCGCGGTCGAAGCCGTTTACGCTGGCATCTCTAGTCTCTACAGTGCCTTGAATCATACTATTGGACGACGCCATGCATCCTGTTCTGGCAAGATTGATTGCGACTTCGCTGATGCTTCTGCTCTTGAGTGCCTGCTCTGATACCAGCCAGCCAGCGATGCCTGATGCCCTATCAATACATCGCGACGCGATTACCATTGATGCCCACGCCGACATTGAGCTGCCCGGGCAGCCGTCGAGCTACGTCGGTGCCGACGGCCTGTCGAAGGTATCGCCAGCAAAGATGCGCTCGGGTGGACTCGATGCTGTCGTAATGTCGGTGGCCGTCGGCCCGAAACCCAGAACGCCTGAGGGCTATCGTCAAGCGCGGCAGATTGCCGAAACCGAACTTGCCGCAGCGCAATCTCTTGTTGAGGATCCGGCGAACAACATGATTCTTGCGACCGATCCCAACGCCCTGAGGAACGCGCACGCTCAGGACCAACTGGCGTTGATACTGGGCATGCAAAACGCACTGATCCTTGGTTCCGACCCAGAGTATCTAGATGCTCTCTACGGGGCTGGAGTGCGCGTCTTCGCCCTCACCCATATGGGCCATAACGATTACGCAGATTCTTCTCGCCCACTGTTCGACGCAGCTACCGGAAGCCGCGAACCGGATGCCGAGCATGGCGGTCTGTCTGAGCTGGGGATCGCGGCCATTCGACGCATCAATGCGCTGGGAGGAATTGTTGACATCGCCCAGTTGTCACGCCAGTCGGCACTGCAAGCGATAGAAGTATCTACATCACCGGTTATTGCCAGCCACTCCAACGCGCAGGCGCTAACGGCAGTCAGCCGTAACCTCAGTGACGAAGAAATTGACCGTATTGGAGCTACCGGCGGCGTCATACATGTTGCACCTTTTCGAGGCTATCTGTTTGACTCTGCGAATGCTCAACTTGATCTTGCCATTCGACAGGTAAGGCGTGACGCGGGCATTGACGAGAATTATCTTTATCCATTCGAGCTGTACTGGGAAATACAAGATCCGGCAGTGAAAACAGCATTCCTCGCTGATATAAACGAGCTGCTCAAGGACATTAATCTCGGCAACATGCTGGATCATATCGACTATATTGCCCAGCGCATTGGCGTCGAGCATGTCGGTATTGGTACCGACTTTAATCATGGCAGTGGTATCGACGGGTTTGTTGATGCCAGCGACGCGCTGAACGTCACGGCAGGTTTGCTCGATCGCGGCTACAGTAAAAGTGATGTCGCTAAAATCTGGGGCGGCAATTTTTTACGCGTTTGGCAACAATCGTCCCGCCAAAAATAATCAGCAATTGGCTTTTCCTTCGCACTCTGCCACCCTCGCTATCTCGTTAGACAGTCGGAGCTAGCTGTGCAGTCAAGAGAGCAACGTCGCGTTCAGATTCTTCAGGCGGCAGGCGCCGAGTTTAAGGCGCACGGATTTGCGGGTTCCTCAATGCAAGGCATCGCAAAGGCCGCGGGCATATCGCGGGCTTCGCTTTACACCTACTTCGGCGGTAAAGAAGAGGTGTTTCATGCAGTCGTTAAACTGTTTGAGTGGAACATTGCTCGGCAAGCTCAGCGAGCGGTCGAAGAATTAGGCCCTGGCGCACCGCTTGTCGCGCGCCTAACCGCTGCATTCGGAACGAGACAGGCAACTTGGCTCTCCGCAACAAACACGCAAACTTCGTACACATACGAATTGCTTCAGCTGCGCGCTGAACATGCAGCCGGATCCGAGAAAACCCTTTTTGAGTCCTACATTGTGACCATGATTGAAGAATCGACGGCCTTAGGCGAATTCGTCCCGAAAGCCGGATGTCCACCAGCAGACGATCTAGCCAACCTGCTGGTGCAATGTACTTCTGGCATTGCTCTTTTTGAAGGTGATGTTTTGAAAGATAAAAGAAATACCCTGCGACTCTTAATCCAAACGGTGATTAGTGGGTTAGAGGACTGAATAACCCATTTGATCGCCTTCAGCTTTTAAAAGTCACTGTTTCCGTCAGCGATGCGCGCTCTGTGAGAGCTGTATTGACCTTCATCGCAGGGTCTTCGTATCCAAAACTGATTCCAAATAACACTTTCACCTCCGGCCCTAAACCAAACGCATCTCGCACGAGATCGGGGTGATGCCCCATCGTTCCTTGAGCGCAAGAGGCCAAACCGTTGGCCGTCATCGCCAACATCAGAGTTTGCGCGTACATGCCGACGTCCCAGGCGCTTCCCAAACCGAAGCCTTCATCCATGCACAGAAAGGCGACATGGGGAGCATCAAAAAGTTCAAAGTTTCGAAAGCTCGCTGCAGCACGCGCGGGCTTGTCATCCCAATCGATATCCATTGAACGATATAAAACCGCCGCGCACTCTCGTCGGCGATCCTTGTAAATTTGGCCAATGGTTCGTTTGGGATCCTTGTGGTCTTGATTCGGCGCAACCTTGGACTGCACACGGGTCATCATTTGTTCGCGCAACCTGTCACGCAACCCACCAGAGGCTACAAAAGTCTGCCAAGGTTGCATATTGGTGCCTGAGGGAGACCAACGGGCAATGTCGAACACCTTTTCCATAACGTCTTGTGGCACCGGACGATCTAGGAACCCTCGAACCGAACGACGAGACCTGACGGCCTCTTCAAGTGACATTTGCGACATGGGACTTCTCATTACATGGTTAGCCCCGAAGGATAACATTGTTGCCTATGCCACTCACGACCGAGGAGACATCGACATGCAACCAATCACCCGACCAATCCGCTGGGGCATTCTTGGCACAGGCGCGATTGCAGCGGCCTTTGCCAACTCACTCCGACACGTCACCGATACCACACTGTTTGCCGTCGGTTCGCGAGGCCAAACCAGTGCCGATGACTTTGCCCAGACCCATGACGTAGACCGAGCCTATGCCAGCTATAGCGAGTTAGTGGCCGATCCAGATGTTGACGCGGTTTATGTCGCCACACCCCATACCGCCCACTTCGAAAATACCATGCTGTGTCTTGGTGCGGGCAAGCATGTGCTCTGCGAAAAACCCTTTGCTCTGAACAGCGCCCAAATCAAAAAAATGGTCGCATTGGCCAAATGCAATGGATTGTTTTTGATGGAAGCCATGTGGATGCGCTTTATTCCGCTCATTGTCGAGCTTCAACGTCGCATCAAAGCGGGCGAAATTGGGCAAGTGCAGATGATTCAGGCGGATTTTGGTTTTCGTGCACCCCTCGACCCACAGAGCCGCTTGTTCAACCCTGCGCTTGCAGGGGGTGCCCTGCTGGACCTTGGCATCTATCCGCTAGCGTTCTCTGCGCTGCTCTTGGGTAATCCGGAGAAAATCTGCAGCTTAGCTCATGTCGGAACGACGGGAGTAGATGAGCAATCTGCTTACGTTTTAAAACATAAAGGGGGCGAACTCAGCGTCCTCGCGTCGGCGCTGCGCACCCAAACATCAATGAGCGCCTGGGTCTACGGCACTCATGGCCGCATTCACTTGCCCAAGCAGTTTTGGCGAGCAAAAGAAATGGTTCTGTATCGCAACGAGGTGGAGCCGGAAAGCATCCTTATGCCCTATGCAGGCAGCGGTTACCAATTCGAGGCTCAAGAAGTAGTCGATTGTTTGCGCTCTGGCAAAACTGAAAGCGACATTATGCCGCTTTGCGATAGCGAGTCGCTGATGGAAACAATGGATACCATCCGACGTCAGTGGGGCCTGACCTATCCAAACGAGAGCCAATAGATGTTGCGAGGCTCGAATGGTTCGTCTTCTAAACTTTCACATGCGATGAAAATATCGGCTGCTCTGCTGGGAACTCGCGCCACACGCTGGCGAAAAACTTAGCAGGAGGCGCTTTTTTCAAGCATTGCCAGGTTTGCTCTGGCGCAGCGGGACGCTTTGAAGGGCCAAGATTCCTTCGTGGTCTGATGGTCAAACGACGACAAAGCGCATTCAACGATGCTTTTTTGGGGCAGTCTTTTAGACCCCTAAATATTCTTTAACCTACTGTTTTAATTGATTTTTCTAAATACTGAAAAAACATTGACTGCGGACAAAAAGAGAGGATGATGCCGCGACTTTTCGCAATTCTGCCGAGCGCAGTCTGCTGAACCTGTGACAAGTATCCACGTTTATTATTAGTCGAAGCGGTGCATCAATGAGCCCAAGAGAAACCGGCCTGAATCCCAATGTTCCACACATCGCTGAACCATGTGATGCGCCGCCGGTCAGAAGCAGCCGGGCCGGTCAGCTGGCAGAGGAACTGGCCGCGGAAAAAAAACGCCTGATCGACGATCTCCGCAAACTGCAGGCCGAAAACGAGGATCTGAAATCGACGACGCCAACTGGCACTGTCGACTGGTATGTCAAATGGGCCGCGACCTTTCTTTCCGTAAGCGGAATTTTTTTGATGTCTGCGGGTCTTGGTCTGCAAGGCCAAATCGCCTATGTCATAAGCGCAGCTGGCTGGGTATTCGTGGGAGTGCAGTGGAGCGATCGAGCGATCATGATCGGCAGCTCAATTAGCGCAACGGCCGTGATGATGGACTTGGTGCGAACGTTAACTGGCTAGCGAGGGAAGTTCACCGAACGGGACAGCGCAAGGCCGTCCAACGGTCGAGTTTCTCGCGACACGTTAAACCTGACGAGGCAGGCGCCTTATCCGTGACCGGCCGGTTCACTGTTCCTATCAGCATCAAAACACGCCTGAAGCGCGCTACTCGTCAGGTCACTTACGATACCTCTCATCGTGGACTCCGGCGCATGCACCATCCGCGCACGTATCGCCAACGCCATGCTCACCGCCTGCAGGATGTCGCCGTTGGAAGTCTCACCAAGAACTTTCAGGTCGCTCGCCAAAGCATTCATGATCGTCGTCAGTAACTGATGTACACGAACAGGGTCCTCGGTGTGAGGACTCAGCGCAAATTCGATTTCGAACTTATCGCCGGTATCCGAAGTCACTGCATAAGGCAAATAATCCATAGAGTACTCCATTGAGGCAACGCGGGAGCGGATCGACTAACCGTGCCCGGATCGCCTGAAAAACCAACATCAGGCGCTTTAAAACGGATGCCCGACCGCCGCAAACAACGGGTGAGCGAAGGCGGACTGCAGATTTAAAGCCTTGAGGAAATAGCTTGAAGCAATAGTTGTCTTTTGCAAGAGAACACGTTGGCCGGCGCATTTCAGATTCACAGACAAAGCTTTAGGACCAACAGCCCCCCACCGCGCCTGCAATATCCCCGCGCGCTATCTGGCGACATTGACTAAACTGCCTAGCAAACAGCTGACTGAGAGCTCTACTGTGACGCTACCAGATACGCAAAAGTACGCTTCAATAGCCACGCAAAAACGGGACGGGAGTTGGGTATGGACTCCTGTTTGGTTTGCCTTGGCAGACGACATCTACTACGTGTTTTCAGCGAGCTCCGCCGGCAAGGTGAAGCGGCTGCGAAACTTTTCAAGCATTCAGGTCGCACCTTGTACAGTATCCGGGAAGATCACTGGTGATTCGTTCACGGCCAGAGGCTGGCTGGAAGACGATGTCGAGAAGATTCGCCTGGCCCATCGCGCACTGCGCCGCAAATACGGTTGGCAGATGCATCTGCTGGATTTTCTCAGCAAACTCGGCGGCAACTACCGCAAAAGACAGTGGATTGGCTTTTCTCTCCGCAGCTGACTCACTGTCGCCCTTAGCGAGACGATACGCCCAGATCACTTGACCAATTGCCGTGGAAGCCAAAGGGAATGCGCTGGGGTAACGTCACTTTAGCAACATAACCACGACCAAAGTCCTGAGCATCCATGATAACGAACTGAGTTGATGCATTACCGAGATCATGCAGAAAAGTCATCAAATAACCTGCGTCCTCTGCATCGGAATTTTCTTTCGCGACAAACACAGGTTCGCCGGCAGCCATGCCGGGGCCGTGATCAAAAACCGTACGCGCGCCTGTTTTTAGATCGTGCTTCAACGTAGGCCACCCTTCACCCGGGACATTGCTCGGTGAGGCACAGTAACCGAACCGATAAGGCCGATTTCCAACGTCGTGCCGATGTCTGGGGAATTCGTTTGGCGTTTCATCAATCACCTGAATGTTGACGCTCCGAGCCGCCGGGTTAACAGTCCAACGCTCTAGTCGTGCCAGCGAGTCTCCAAACGGTCCAAGTAAGTCTTGGTCAAACATCTTTGAATAGTTACACAAATCAATCGTGACACTGCCGTCGGCATTGTCGTAGGCGTTCATGGGGTGAAAACAATACCCCATGGGCACATCTACCCAAACGATGTCCTTCGCAGTGCCTTCTCTTGGCAGCAAACCCACGCGATTGCCGTAGTCCGGGTTCCACTGAAAGGGGAGACTGTGCGTGGCAAGCATATCGAAGTTAACGGTTACCGGCTGGTCGTAGATCACCACGTATTTTTCGGTCAGTGACATATCATGCATCATCGTCATACCCGGCAAGGGCACATCGACGGTTTTACGCACTTTGCCGTTGGTGCCAACGACGACATACTGAACGTGATCCAGCCACTGTGGCCAAGCATAAACCATGGCATGCATCTCACCTGTCACAGGGTCTATTTTTGGATGTGCTGTGAACGCCCCGGGCAACGTGCCCTCAAAATCATTCCTGCCAACCGTTTCCAACTCATACGTGAGCTCAACAGGAGTGCTGCCGGCCTCAACCATTGCCCAGGTTTTGCCCGCAAAGGTACCCACGTTGGTATTCGGGCCGCTCTCAGAGTCATTCCAATTCGGTCCAGCGATGTCTGGCTGACCTCTGAAATTGCTCAGCTCTTTCGAGCCAACATAACGATTGCGATACCACTCCGCCCTACCTTCGCGCAGGCAAATGCCATGCACCATGCCAGAACCGACAAACCAGTGGTGGTTCGATCCTGACGCAAGATCAATGGGGTTAGGCCCATTCCTGAGGTAGCGGCCGTTCAGCTCTTGTGGCAACTCGCCTTCAACCTGCAGGTTGGTTGCCGTTACTTCTTCGATAATTGGTGCGAAATTTCCCTCGAGATAGGGATTCTCACCGCCTTCCATCCGTTGATTTGACACCGCAAACCTCCATTACATCGCTGCGTATTTTATGGCGAACAACACAAGCAAACGTGAACTTAGCTGTCGCAACAGGATGAGTAAAGGCATGCAGCCTAGCGATCACGTGCGACACACCAAAGACGCGGAATATGCCAAATCGCCTCCCATCTGCACGGGAATAACTGTCAGACTGATGGGCGCCAACTGCTTTCTCGTATCAGCTATATTCCGTCAATGTCTCGACGTTATAACCTGAACTGACGATCGCATCGCTGCCACCCAATGCAGGCAAATCGATCACAGCCAAAATCAGAATATTCTCTCGAGCGACAGAAAAATTTTCTTGGAGCAACTGCGCACACGCGATGGCGGTGCCGCCTGTGGCAATTAGGTCGTCAATAATCACTACTCTGTCTACTTCGCTTAGCGCCGTATTCTTTTGAATCTCCAGCGACGTGCTGCCGTACTCCAAATCAAATGCTTTTTGATACGTGTCGTTGGGCAACTTGTCGGGCTTCCTTGCCAACACCATTGGCAGGGAAAGGCTGTAAGCGACGGGACCAGCGAAAATGAATCCACGGCTTTCAATGCTTACCAACGCAGTCGGGCCAAAAGCATCACTGAGCCGCCGCAATTCCTGACAAGCGCTGACAAACGCTGAAGGTGTTTCCAGCAAACTTGTAATGTCTCTGAAAGTAACACCTGCAATGGGATAGTCCTCAACGGACCGAATGGAAGCCTTTAGCCCGAAGGGGTCGCTCACGTTTAACTCTCTTTATAATCGCTGGGTTGCGCCGCAGTTGGTTGCCAGTCATGGAAAATCTTAATCGACGCCAGGCAACCCTGCCATAGCCCGGGCTACCCGTTGAACCTATCCCGTTGGCAATAGACCTGCTGAGCATTTTGGTGGGCAAGGCTATGACCCCGCTGCATTACGGACGAATATTGGGATCGAAACAGCCGCAACGACTCGCCCGCTCCACCGATTGCGCAGATCTACCAATTGGCGGCAGCACGGCGGATGCGTAACCAGCCACTGTGATTTCAAGCCAAGTCATCAGCAGGCTCCGCCGAAAAACTAACAGATCTAGTTAAGACCAAAAGCCAAGTTGTAGCGATTGTTTTCATGAGTTGTCGAACGAATCGCGTGTGCTGCGCTCGGCGCGACTCGCTTGAGATAACAAGCGCAAACTCACCTCACAGCGACAGTTCTTTCTCACGGACTCGTGTCCCCAAAAGAAACTGCTGTGTTATTTTATGCGCGGGTCATAAAAACCCAGAGCACGATACATGTCGAAACCTGCGATGCTTCTTTGCTCTGGCGTGAGGTTATCCAAAACCTGTTTTGGAACGTTCAGATACTGGTTTTCCTCTTGCCTGACCCAGCCCAGCGAGTAGGTTAAAATGACGCCGTAGCGCCAGTCCGACGACGTATTCGCGCCTCCACCATGCAGCGTGCCGCCTAGCCAGAAAAACAGTGAACCTGCCGGCATTTCCGCACTGGTGATTTCATCTGGTTCCGGGCTTCGGTCAGCGGGCCATGTGTGGCTGCCCGGCACCACAAGGGTTGCCCCATTATTCTCCCGAAAATCAGAAATCGCCCACATCGTGGCAAGAATGATATTTGGCCGCGGCTCTGCGAAGTAGGTGAAGGAATCCTCTTCTCTGTGCAACACCTGAGCGCGAGCGCCGGGGCCGATGTTGAGGGCGGCGCTAACGTGTAACTGGTAGCCGAATTCACTGTTGGGCAGCAGGAAGTGATCGCACATTGATATTGCTTCTTCGTGCAGCATCATCTCTCTTACGGTCTCGGAGCGGGATACAAGACCGCTGACTCTTTGCGTATGGCCGGGGTAAAACTCTAAGGGGTCGTCGTCTAACCTGACCTTGGCATTGTCCATATGCTCTTGAAGTTCGGCCACAAGGCTATCTCGCTGACTTTTATTAGCGACATCCCGGATGACCATACAGCCTGCTTGTTGCAGCGCCGCAGACTTTGCTTCCGGGGAATCGCCGCGCGATAACGTAGGTATTGTGGCACTCAAAACACTCTCCGCTCCGTTTTTCCGTCACGTATCTTACCGATGCTGGCGCGGCTCTTGAGCCCGCAGCAACAAGCAACAGAATTACGAAGTCTTTTCCAATGGTTTAACCCCTAACTCGGCACCTTCAATTCTGTCAGGTCTTTTGCTGAATTACCTTTTCTTCCGCTTCCAAGTACCTCCATAGACGTAGGATTCCGCGTTCTCGCGTTTCATCCTCGAGAGACAAGACTCACAGAGAAACTGCCAATCAACTGAGGCGTATTTACATCGAAATAGCACCTCGTGACTTTCTAAGCAAAGGGCACAGTTCTTTTGTCTTTTTTCAATCAACAGCTTTGGCTTTATCAGGTTAAATCAGCAGACCTGAAATCTTACTGTCAGTAATGGTGCCGGAACGCGGAATCGAACCGCGGACCTACTGATTACGAATCAGTCGCTCTACCAACTGAGCTATCCCGGCCAAATGCCCGCTCACAAACTCTGTGGCGCGCTGGGGCGCAGAGTATAGCGAAGGCACCACTAGCTACGAAAGGGTACTTTTGATGAAACCAGCATGTGGCGGCATCTGCTGAATCAGCGGAATCAGCTGATTCAGCAGTTGCATTCAACGCGGCTTAATTGTCCATATGCGGCCAAAATATGGCACTCTCAATCTGAGGCTCGATTAAGGAAGAGGGATTAAATGAGAGCATTTTCTGGCATCGTTGATTTACCCGCGCTGTTAATGGTGCTTGGCTCAGTTTTCGTGATCATTTTGGCCAATGGTTTTTCGCGGCGCGGATCGTTGGTTATGGCGCATGGTCTGCTCATGGAAGTCGCCCTGCTTTTCCTTCTGATCAGCCTGATCCCACTCTTTGAGGATCCCATCAATTTCATGGCCCTGCCCTACATGGCCAGCTTTGCATTGGTAACCTTCGCGCTTGCAGGTCTTGTCACCATCATGCTGAGCGTATTTTTACCAGTGACCCAAACGCTGCCATCATCCGACAAGCCGAAACCTGTATTTCGTGTGGCCGCTATCGCCGCGACGCTGCTCGGTGTTGGGTACCTAGCCATCGGTAACACGACGCTTGGCGCCTACGCTGGGCCCAACGCCGTGGTCTTTACGCTCGCTATGCTTACCCTTGTCGGCACGGGTGCGTGGCGAAGTGCAAAAGGCGCTGCACTTGCAGTCTTGGCGAATCAATTACCGAACATCGCGATTCTGGGACTTGTGATCGCGATTTCAGCAGCCGTGCTCGACATCTACGAATTGCCGGCTTTACTGCCTCTTCTCGGCTTTGGGTTAACCGTAGCTTTTCTGACCACTCTGCTTCGCGTGATTTTGCTGCTCGGCGGCTGGGCGAAGGACGCCCTAGACAGCGTCCGATTCGTCGTAACGGGCTTGCTTATCAGCGCCTGCGTCGTACTTGCGCTTGTCGCGCAGTCGCTGGTTTAAAACGGGCCGACAAGATGCGTCCACAAGGAGATGAAGTGTCTGCTCAGTCGCCCAGACCGTATACGGCGCGCTCAAAAGCAGTCAAAGCGGCGACTGACTCCCTATCCATAAAGGGCAGTACCTGAGTTGCAAAGACACCAAACAGGTCCTTTTCCCGATCGACCCAGAAATAGGAGTTAAACAATCCCGCCCAAGAAGCGGATCCCGCTGAACGCCCGTTTTCCGTGCCTTGGGTATGTAGCAAGAAACCGAGCCCCCACTTCGCGGGCGAACCAAAGCCCATGTCTAAATCATTACTGAGCATGGAGATTTGAGCGTCGACCGGAGTTATCTCAAGGGCACCGATGTGATTTTCAAACATCGAATCTACGGTTTCCTTGCGTAGCAACGTCGCACCTTCGAAGCTGCCCCCGTTCAACAGCAGGGCTAGCAAACGGCCGTAATCTTTCAATGTTGAAAAGAGTCCCCCACCACCGCCATAGAATTCCAGCGTGCCCGGTGCCGTCGCTTCAGGTTGCATCGCACTGGATTCCACCAGCTCGCCATCCACCCTCATCATCATGGCTAGTGCACGATTTAGCTTCTCTTGCTGGAGTTCAAACGTGGTATCGGTCATTCCTAACGGTCCGAAAATATGATCCTGGAAATAGCGTTCAAGCCGCTTTCCCGAAATTTTCTCGATCAACACGCCCAGCCAATCAATGCCGATTCCATACTCCCAAGCGGTGCCGGGCTGAAAGGCCAATGGTGCGTCCAACATTTTAGCGCCCGATCCAACGCCGGCTGACAGCCCCTTTGACTCTAAAGATAAGGCGTCCTTGTTCCAAATGCTGTAGACAAAACCCGATGTATGAGTCACTAGCTCACGGGCTGTCGGTGCCCTGTGAGAATCAACGAACATCGGCGCGCCGTCTCCTGCAAAGCCCGTGAGCACGGATAACTCGGCCAGCTGTGGAAGGTAGGCATCAACAGGCGTGTCAAGATTGAGTTTGGCATCTTCCACTAACTGCAGCGCAGCGATAGTCGTCACCAACTTTGTCATCGACGCGATGGCAAAAATAGCGTCTGGCTCGACGGGTTCCTTAGCCGAAGCATCCCCGTGACCACTGACATGCATCATCAGAATCCCGCTACTGTCTCCAACCATTCCCATCGCGACCGCCAAATCACCACGATCAACTGCCGCATCCAGCACAGCTTGGGCTGCTTCTCTTTGTGTTTCGCTTAGTTTCACCTTTTGCTCCGAAATAGCTTTTCGACAATTATTCGCCCAAACCTGTTCACCTTCTAGTTGACCGTTTTTGTGCGCCGTGGCACAAGTGTCTCAAGACAAGTAGAAAAGCTCGAAGGAATCAGCATGGAAGCAAGTCGTTTACCGACACCCAAGGCAGGATCTTCAGCCAGAAACGCAGTGCGCAAGCTCACACATCACTGGCTGGCCATTTGCCAGCGCTTGCTGGCTACGGCAGCTGTTACGCTCGTTTCTGCCCCAATTGCCGTTGCCTCGGGAGCACACCAACTGTTTGAGCTTGGCGACTTTGCTCTAGAAAGCGGTGTCGTTCTACCAAGCGCCAAACTGTCTTACGTGACTCACGGCGAGCTCAATGGCACAGGCGACAATGCGATCTTAGTACCGTCGGCTTACCTTGGAGATCATCACGGCTTCGATTTTTTGATCGAGACAGGCCTCGCCTTGGACCCGGCCAAGTACTTTATTGTCGCTACAGACATGTTCCAAAACGGTTTGTCTAGTTCGCCTAGCAATACTCCGCCACCCTTTGATGGCCCCCATTTCCCCGCAATATCCATTCGCGACAACGTTACAGCCGGTTATCGACTGCTCACCGAAGAATTTGGCCTCACCCATATCAAGGCAGTGATCGGCTTTTCCATGGGAGCGCAACAGGCTTTCCAGTGGGCGGTCAGCCATCCTGATTTCATGGATAAAGCCATAGGCATCGCTGGTTCAGCCGTCGAGTATCCCCACGGCGCCATTCGTTTAGAAGGTTTCAAAGCGGCAATCACGGCAGATCAAACGTTTGCCGGAGGTCTCTACACGACCCCCCCTGTTGCGGGCTTGAAGGCCGGAGGCACACACTGGGCCAGTTGGGGCACTTCTCAAGAGTGGTTTCGGCAAGGACTGCACACTGAAATCGGCCTAAGTTCACCTGAAGACATGATCACCTTCATGCAGAACCTGGTGCTGAGCTGGGACGCGAACGATCTCATTGGTCTGGCCAACACGTGGCAGGCCAATGATATTGGAGCGACGCCGGGCTTCAACGGCGATGCGGCAAAAGCACTGGCGTCAATACAGGCCGAGGTGCTGTACATGCCGTCGGCTACCGACATGTACTTCCATATCGACGCACTGACTGCTGAAGCGGAGGTCATTCCTAAGGCGAGGCTGGCGGTCATCCCAACCCTTTGGGGACATATGGCGGGCCTGGGTCTGACGCCAGAAGACGCAGCCTTCATTAATGACGAGGTCAGCACTTTTCTTGAGAAGTGAATGGGCAGACTGCCTGATCGCAACGCCAATACGCGGCGGGCAAACTCACGGGTTTACAGGTGAGCCGTGCACTTAATTTCGATTTTGAAAGCAGGGTCAACCAAGGCCGATACCCCAATAAGTGTTTGTGTAACGTCTGGGCGACCGCCGTAGGCTGCAGCACGGGCAGCGAAAATCTCTTGGACCTGACTCATAACTTGCGCCATGTCAGTCACAAATACGGTTTCCTCAACCACGTTCTCTAAGCTGGCACCGAACTCGGCCAAAACTGCTTTTACGTGCTCGTAGGCTAGCGATGTTTGTTCCACCACGCTGTCAGGTGCGGCACCGTTAGCATCAACGCCAACTTGTCCGGACAAATACACAATATTGTCCACCTGCACGGCTTGAGCTATCAGCTCAGCATAAGGGCCGCTGCGAAAAACCTTACGCTGCATAATCGCCTCCGATCTGCCGTCAGATATCGCTTCTGATATCGAATGTTCGAGCAATCGGAGCGCCATCCAACAGCGGGCCAACCGCGTCCATAAAGCCCGTCTCCACACGCCAGCCCATATAAGCCTGCTGGTGCTCGGCGCTCTCCCACAGTTCGACCAAAAAGATGTTTTGGTTCTCTTGATCAATATAGGTTTCGACTTTCTGACAGCCCGCATAACCCCGGGTATCTACGAGGGCACTTTCCATGACCTCAAGCAGCTGGGCCATAGATTCCGATCTGGTCGGCAGCTCTAGTGTAATCATCACACTCACGTACTACTCCTTATAAGCATTTATGTGCCCCCGTTCGGCCGGGAGATTCCACCAGGCTGTTTGCTATTGAACCGGTACTTGAAGAGCGATTAGATTTTTCAGCAAATCCCTACCAGCCGTCCGCGGATTCACGTTTTTGTCGATTTTGGAAACCTTGCCTTCCGCATCAATGTAGAAGGTCCAACGCTTTGAGAATCCCATGGATGCCAACACGCCATAGGACTCACTGACGCCTTTGCTGCTATCGGAGAGAATTGGAAAGTTCGCATTATTCTGATCGGCAAAAGCCTTGTTGGTTTCTAGGTCATCCGTACTCGCCATAAAGAACTGCACGTCAAAACGACGCACCTGTTTTTTACTGTCTCGCACTGATTTGCACTCGATCGTACAGCCACCGGTGAAAGCCTTCGGGAAGAAAGCGAGAACCACGTGTTTGCCGCGTAGTTCGGACAACTGGTAGGTCTGGCCATCGGTTGCCTGCATGGTCCAATCCGGAGCCAAATCGCCCACGTCTATCGATGCTTGGGCGGCATTAAGCGCAATAAATAAACTGCTGATCAAAGCACTTTGGATGAGATTCTTTATTTTCATGACTTTAGCCTTCCTGTCTGTCTTCGCAATTGTCCGTGCCGGGTACCGATCCCAGAGATTACTGCCTGTTTTATCTTAGCGCTATGCCAGATTGTTAATTTTTAATGGATTTTTCACCGCTCACGTCAAAGGGGCTCAGCATTGTCTGCCTGAGTTTGATGCGGAGCACTGACCTGCGCTTTGTTGCGAATCAGTTCAGACTCGCAAAGATCAAGTTCGTGCTGCAGACGCAGCATTTCAGCACGCAAACTGTAGCCAAGCTCTTCTACCGAATCCTGCGAGGAAAGTTGGGAGGTTATGGGCAGCGTCTCGAGCCCTTCTACTTCAGTTTTCAGATGGTCGATCTCTCGCCCAATGCGCTTGAGCTTTTGCTCCAGATGTCCAATGTGAATCGAAGCTGAATCTTCCTTTGCCATGATAAATCTCCACCTGATGCGCGCCCCTCGGGAATCAACCAGCCTGCAAGCTATGCAAATACATTGCTCTGGCGATGCTCATCATAAGCTGCCTGCCTGCACTAGCCCTTGTTTGACCATCGCCCGACGAATGGCTTCCAAGCGTCGGCGGTTCTTGCCCAAATCGGAATAACCGACGCGAGATGCGGAACGCACCGCGACACTGTTGCCACGCACCTGCATTTCAATGTCGTCGACGAAACGCAGCAGGCGAGATCGCGCTTCAATCTGCAGGCCGCTATCGCTCCGCTTTACAATGCGAAACTCCGGGCGGGACTCAAGATAGGTAGCGATTGCTGCAAGGAGTCGTTGTCCATCTGCGGAGCCTTGCGTTGCATCCGCCCTGTCGCTGACAAAGGGCGCAATGTATTTGCTGGAACGAGGGTCCTCGTCACTGCAAACACAATTCGGCGATTGCGGGCAAGGAGCCAGAGTTTCGAGATTATCAGTCATCGCTCGCACTCCCGTACTCAAGATACTTAACGCCACGCATCCAAATATCAAACCACAACGGAGAGTTCGGATAGATTGTTCATACATGGGGGCACCTCACTCGTATGATGACCGTTCGGTCGCCAGCTCGGAGCCGGACGTTACGGCGATACTAAGGCTTTCTCTCGCCCAGCGCGAACACGTACTTCGTTACGCTCGCGGATTTCAAGTCTCTCAGCACCCTAGTCGCACTCAACAGCACCCCAGCAAAGACTTGTGACGGCTGCGTCCTCAAAGTTGCCATAGATCGGCCTGCTGATTTCGACGCGCAAACTGCCGTCGCTCATGGCGCCTTGAACGGCAAACGTTACGGCGTCTGCCGCCGCATTGTCAGCTGCCGGGACAAATGCAGGGCCGCCCGAGGGTGATGCCGTTTCCGAACCGGCAACATCGTCCAGCAAAGCTGCCACCCATTCACCGGCTTCGTCCCACTCTTCCTCAAGCTCGGCCGCCGCTTCGCCGGATGCCAATTGGGTTTGCAGGCGAACCAATTCTGTCCGTGCCCAGCTGATTGCCTGACGATAGTGCACGTTTAGCTTGGTGCTATTTGCCGACACCACATAGTTTTGGTAAGCGGGAATCGCAAACGTCGTGACGACACTGATAATGGCAATAACGATCATCAGTTCGATCAAGGAAAAACCCCTTTGGCGCCATCGGTTTTGGAGTTTATCCGTTGGAAGGTGTGTCGCACCGCAATCCGATTGAGCACTTCGATCACTTCTTGTTTGTCGCTGATCAGTGTTTTGCGCTGGTTCGTGCACAGCTGCTGCCCCTTGTCAGTACACCAATGCTTGCCAATATCCCACAGCGGGCTCTGGTCTCAGTAACGATATGGCTCAGCGCCGTATCAGTCATCGCCACAAACTTTGCCCGCAAAAACGAAAATTCTCGCAGGAGCGTTACCTGCATGTGCTGAGCACTCACTTACACAGCTGTCAGTTTGTTGCGCTCGCTACATCAATTCAGGTCGCTATCGTGGTCACAGACCCCACGTGCAGAACGCTGATGAACGATGCCATTTCAGTACCGCCCTCCCAACGTGCTTTCATCGGGACAAGCGACGATACGCCCGTGGCTATCTATGTAGATGCATTGTTTGCTTTGGCACTGAGGCGACGGGCCTCTGACATCCACTTGGAGCCGCAAAAACATGGGCTGACTATTCGTCTGCGCATTGACGGATTGCTGCAACACGTGCCCAGCCCGACTCCTGACGTCGCGCAGCGACTTTGCGCTCGGATTAAGATCATGGCTGCCATGGATATCGCGGAACGGCGTCTGCCTCAAGACGGCCGCTTTACCACCCGCTGCGATGGGCAACCTCTTGATTTACGCGTCAGTTCCCTGCCCACACTTTGGGGAGAAAAATTGGTCTTGAGATTGGTCCCGAACGACAGCAGTGTCTTGGCTCTGACGGAGTTAGGATTGTCTGACAGCCAGCACCGCGAGTTCCTCAACGCTCTGTCCAAACCCCAGGGCCTGATCTTGGTAACAGGGCCAACGGGGAGCGGCAAGACATTAACCTTATACAGCGCCCTGCAGCAGCTGAATCAACCGCACCGCAACATTTCCACCGCCGAAGAACCCATCGAAATACCCGTCACAGGTATCAATCAGATTGGCATCAAACCGAGCATTGGATTGGGCTTTGCGGAGACTCTACGCGCCCTACTGCGCCAAGATCCCGATGTGCTGATGGTTGGAGAGATTCGCGATAGCAGCACCGCTTCCATGGCCATTCGCGCCGCCCAAACCGGGCACTTGGTGCTGTCTACGGTACACACGAAGTCTGCGTTGGCGACACTCATGCGGCTAAATCAGCTCGGGCTCAGCGACCGCGACGTAGCAGAGTCCGTGACGCTCATTTTAGCGCAGCGATTGCTGAGAGTACTTTGCAATCATTGCAAGGTGCCCGCTGGTACGCCCATCGTTTCGAGTATGCCACGAGCAGAAGATGACTGCTTTCAAGCCAATCTCGCTGGTTGTGAGCACTGCTTGCAAGGTTATTGGGGGCGTACCGGAGTATTTGAACTGTGTCAGCCAGAAGCCTTGGATCAAGAATTTCCTCACATCAGGGGCGGCAGAGAGAACACACATGATCTTCGCAACATGGCACTGCAATGCTATTTGGCCGGCAAGACTAGCCTTGAGGAAGTGAATCGGGTGGTTCCCGCCGAGTCCGGCGCCGGCGTGGTAAGCCGCGAGCAGCGCAGCCATGCAAGGCTATAGCTGGCAGGGTATCGACAGCTTAGGCCTGCCCCAGCAGGGCAGCATTAAGGCATTGTCAAAAACCCATGCAAAAGATCTATTGACCGAACAAGGGGTACGCAACATCACCCTAAGAGGCGTAACGCAAAGCGTCCACACATATCCTTACGTTGGCTGGTTGATGCCAACGCGGGCGTCTGGCATCGACAAAAAAGAGCTAGCCTATTTCAGTCGGCAAATTGCCAGCCTGTTAACAGCGGGCATACCAGTCATCGACGCGCTGGAAACTCTGGAAGCGGACAGTAAGCCTCGGCTTCGGGCGATTTTACGCGCAGTGAGAGCCAGTCTCGGTAACGGATTGAATCTCGGCGAAGCCTTGGCCTTGCACCCTGAAACGTTCGATAACGGTTACTTGGCCTTGGTGCGGTCTGGTGAGGCGGCGGGTGAGCTTGGCCCTGCGCTGACTTCGTTGGCGGACAGCTACATGCGCGCCCAACAATTTCGCCATCACATCCGGCAATCGCTTGTTCAACCTGCACTGATTCTGGCGACGGCAGCCGCCGCTACCTGGATGCTGCTGGCCTTTGTCATGCCAGAATTCGCCGCCATGTTTGCGCAGCAGAAGCGATCATTGCCGCAAATCACCCAATGGGTGCTCCAACTGGCTGAAACTGTAGAGCACCAAGGTAAATGGTGGCTGTTCGGCCTGTCGGCCAGTCCTGTGATGGGGCTCTGGTGTTACCGCCGGTCAGAATTTGTCCGAATGTTGTTAGACGGGATGGTTTTACGCGTCCCTGTTCTGGGCAATCTATGCCAGTGTGCGAACACCGCTGATATGTGCCGCACTCTGGCTGCAACCGTCAGTGCCGGTATCGCGATCAATAAAGCCTTGCCTTTTGCCGCCGACGCCTGCGGTAATCACTTTTTTCAGCGTGCGGTCGGAGGCCTAGTCTCTCAGCTGGAAAACGGCGTTAGGCTTCACGATGCCATGGCAGCGGAGTTCTGTTTCCCTAACACATTGCGCCGGATGATCCGACTGGGTGAGGAGTCCGGGAGGCTGGAGCACATGTTGCGACAAGCGACGGCATTTCATGAAGAAAAATTGCACAGGGCCGTGTCCAACTTTCTGCCGTTGATTGAGCCGTTACTGATGGTGCTGCTGGGGTTCGTCGTCGGCGGCTTAATCCTCGCCATGTATCTTCCCATCTTTGCCATGGGAGATTTGTTTCAGCCATAGCTCCGGGACAAGGAGCCGGAGCTTTTGCTATTCTCCGCGCTTTGGGGAAAACCTCATGCTTGTCGGTCTCACGGGTGGTATTGGCAGTGGGAAGAGTGCGGCGGCGGATCGATTCGCCGAATGGGATATTGACGTAGTTGACGCGGATCTCGCGAGCCGCGCCGTAGTCGAACCGGGCATGCCTGCCCTGCAAAAAATCACCGAACACTTCGGCGAACAGCTATTACAAGCAGACGGCTCCCTTGATCGCGCAGAGCTGCGAAAAATTGTCTTCGCCAACGTCGAGGAGCGAAAGTGGCTGCAGGGGCTGCTTCATCCCTTAATCAGTCAGTACTTGCAGGTCCAGATCGCCGAAAGCTCTTCGCCATATTGCTTGCTCGTCAACCCCTTACTGCTGGAATCTGGCCAAGGAAGCTGGTGCGATGAAGTCGTCGTTGTCGATGTTTCTGAAGAGGTGCAAATTTCTCGAACGATGGCACGAGACGACAATTCACGAAGCCAAGTTGAAGCCATCGTCGCCGCTCAGCTCAAACGTGAAGATCGGTTAGCGCAGGCCTCTCGAACACTAACCAATGATGGTGATTTGGCTCACCTTTACCGCCAAGTTGATGCGCTCCACAGGGCGCTTTTAGCGTCATGACTTCCGCAAGAATTGTCAATTGTCCGACCTGCAAGAAGGGGGTGAAGTGGACGCCTAAGAACAGCAACAGGCCTTTTTGTTCCGAACGCTGCAAATTGATCGACTTAGGCAGCTGGGCCGCCGAAGATCATCGGATACCGGCGACAACCGCACCAGACTTTGAGAATGACGACCGTGAAAAAGACTTATAGCGAGTTCGAACGCTTCACCCAGAAGTACTAACTTCGATATTCGGCATTAATCCGCACATACTCATAGGATAAATCCGTGGTCCACACAGTCTCGGACGCATCTCCTCGACCAAGGTCAATCAACACTCGGAATTCATCTTGAGCCAACACTGACGTGCCGGCGTCCTCGGTATAGTCGTCAGCCATCAGCCCGCCAGAGGCCACCTGAACCTCATCCAGCCACAGGCTGATCCGGCTCTGGTCCAACTCGGCAACCGCGGCTCTGCCTATAGCCATACAGAAACGTCCCCAGTTTGCGTCTCCCGCAAACAGTGCCGTTTTAACCAAGGGTGATTCTGCGACGGTATATGCGACCTCAAGACATTCTTGCGGGTGTTCACCGCCGGCCACGGTAATCGTTACAAATTTCGTCGCACCCTCGCCATCTCGCACGATGGCTTGGGCGAGAGTCTGCGCCACTTCCAACACTGCTTGCTTTAAAACAGCATATCGCGGGTCAGACGCACTGTTGATGGCGGCCATCTCACTTTTGCCTGTCGCCGCAAGCATAAAACAATCGTTAGTAGACGTATCACCGTCTACGGTGATACGGTTGAAGCTCCCGTTAGCGACTTCCTGCACCATCCGATCCAGCACCTCAGGCGTAACTGAGGCGTTACAAGCGATGTAGCCCAGCATCGTCGCCATATCGGGCTTTATCATGCCTGAGCCCTTGGCCACACCGGTCAATGTAATGTCAGTCCCGTCAACGCTGATCCGTTTGCTCACCGCTTTTGTCACGGTATCAGTTGTCATAATAGCCTTGCCAAAGCTTAGCCACTGCTCTGGGCTCAAGCTGCGGACGAGAGCGGGAACTGCTGCACAAATTTTAGTGACGTTTAGGCGCTCGCCGATGACACCCGTTGAAAATGGTTGAATGTCATCGCCCCGAAGGCCCAGCTCTTGGGCGAGCGCGTCACAGACAGCTATCGCGTCAGCACGACCGGGCTGCCCTGTCGCCGCATTGGCATTGCCGCTGTTCACGATCCAGGCAAGCGGGGTCAGTCGCTCCCTAGCAAGATCGACCGGTGGTGCGGTGAACGCCGACTGTGTATAGACGCCAGCGATCACTGTGCCCTCATCAAACACAGCCACGGCGAGATCATCGCGCGGCGCATCCTTGATGCCCGTACGAGTGGCTGCCAACCGCACGCCGGGTACCGGCATGAGGGTGTCAGGCTCAACCAAATTCACCGCCACTCGCTCCCCTCCTGCTGTCGGTTATAAGGCATCTCATCACGATCAGAGTTGGCCGTGGCACTGCTTGTATTTTTTCCCTGAACCGCAAGGACAGGGTTCATTGCGGCCCACTTTACGCTCTTCACGCACAAAGGTTTCCGCCTTAGGGGCTTCCTTGGGCTGAGCAGCAGCCTGAGTCGCTGCGCCGTTCGATTGGCTGTGCTGAAAGTTCATTTTCTGTGCGGCCTCGGCGCGACGCAGTCGTTCCTGGGCTTCAATTTCTTGGGGATTTTCAATTTGCATACGTGAAAGCATGCGGACAACGTCGAACTTGATGTTTTGCAGCAAATCCTGAAAGAGCTCGAAAGACTCGCGCTTGAACTCTTGTTTCGGCTGCTTCTGCGCATAAGCCCTTAAGTGTATGCCCTGTCGCAGCTGGTCCATGGACGCGAGATGCTCTTTCCATCGCTGATCCAGTATTTGCAGCATGATCTGTTTTTCGACCAATCGCATATCAATACCGGCTTCCTGCCAACGGCCTTCCTTCGCTCCATACTCTTCCTCGATCTGGCCAAGTACACGCGCAGCCAAGCCTTCTTCATCAAGAGCTTCATCTTCTTCCAACCAACGACCAAGGGCTTGGCTGCTCGCAAATTCGTTCTGCAATGACAGTTCGAGGCCGCCGATATCCCACTGTTCGATCAAACTTTGCGGTGGTATGTGCTGAGCCACCAGATCGTAGACCACTTCTTCCCGTAAGCCCTCGATGGTTTCGGAAATGTCTTGCGAATCCATCAGCTCGCGTCGCTGCTGATAGATCACCTGACGCTGATCGTTGGACACATCATCGTATTCCAACAAGTTTTTTCGAATATCGAAGTTATGCCCTTCTACTTTCCGCTGAGCATTTTCGATAGAGCGATTGATCATCTTGTGTTCGATGGCCTCACCACTTTCCGCATTCAGCTTGTGCATCATGTTACGAATCGATTCGGAAACGAAAATACGCATCAGGTTGTCATCCAGCGACAGATAAAAACGACTGGAACCCGGATCTCCCTGCCTGCCTGAGCGACCGCGAAGCTGATTGTCGATGCGGCGAGATTCGTGACGTTCTGTGCCTATGATATGCAGTCCGCCAGCTTCTAGCACCGCATCATGACGTTGCTGCCAGTCTGCTTTAACCTTTGTAACGGTGGCAGCCGAGGCCTCGGGATTTTTTGCCAGCTCGGCTTCTAGGCTGCCGCCCAACACGATATCCGTGCCTCGCCCAGCCATGTTTGTTGCAATCGTCACCGTGCCAGGGCGTCCTGCATCGGCAATGACATCAGCCTCACGCTCGTGCTGTTTGGCATTAAGAACGTTGTGCTTGATGTTACGACGATTCAACTCCGCAGAGAGTAGCTCGGAACTTTCAATGGATGCGGTACCCACCAATACCGGCTGACCGCGATCAATGCACCCCACGATGTCCTCCACGATGGCGTCATACTTTTCCGCCAGCGTCAGATACATCAGGTCATTTCGATCATCCCGAACCATGGGCCGATGCGTCGGCACCACGACCACGTCCAGACCATAAATCTGCTTGAATTCAAATGCTTCGGTGTCAGCCGTACCGGTCATACCTGAGAGTTTGTTGTACAGCCGGAAATAGTTTTGGAAGGTTGTCGAAGCTAGCGTTTGGCTTTCGTTTTGGATCGCCAGACCCTCTTTTGCTTCCACCGCTTGGTGAATACCGTCAGACCACCGGCGACCCGGCATCGCGCGACCCGTATGTTCATCAACGATCACCACCTCACCAGCAGTAATCATGTATTGATCATCACGCTTGTACAGCTTATGCGCCTTCAGCGCAGCGTGAACATGATGGAGTAGTCCCAAATTGGCAGACGAGTAGAGGCTGTCGCCTGGCTGCAGAAGATTCAAGCTAATCAGCGCGTCTTCGACTTTTTGATGGCCGAGTTCCGTCAACTCAACTTGTCGGTTTTTCTCATCCACCATGAAATCGCCAGTGGGTTCGACATCTGGCTCACCAAAAACCCGCGGGGTATCGTCGAACGGCTGCTCTTTTAACTGGGGCGGGATACGGTTGATGGTTTGGTACAGCGACGTGTTTTCTTCAGAGGCCCCGGAAATGATCAGCGGCGTGCGCGCCTCGTCAATCAGGATGGAGTCAACTTCGTCGATGATGGCGAAAAAGAGTTCGCCCTGAAGTCTGTCCTCAGCGGTAAACGCCATGTTGGAGCGCAAGTAATCGAAGCCAAACTCGTTGTTGGTGCCGTAAATGATATCGGCTCGATACGCTTTCATTTTTTCTGCGGCCGGCTGACCCGACTGAATGATCCCTACAGTCAGCCCAAGGGTTTCGTATATGGGTGCCATCCATTGCGCATCTCGCTTGGCGAGATAATCGTTTACGGTCACTACGTGAACACCCTTGCCGGGCAGGGCATTTAGATAGGCAGGCAGCGTAGCCATCAAGGTTTTGCCTTCACCGGTTCGCATTTCGGCTATACGTCCCTCATGCAGCGTAATGCCGCCGATCAGCTGAACATCAAAGTGACGCATGTCCTTGGTACGTTTTGCGGCTTCCCGCACCGCCGCAAACGCTTCAGGTAACAGCTCATCCAGCGTCTCTCCAGCAGCCAGACGCTCTCTCAGCGCAGCTGTGTGAGCAATTAAATCGGTCTTTGGGCCAAATTGCTGCTCCAGTTCGTTGATGCGCTGCACCAGCCGACCCATGCGTTTCAATTCGCGAGTGTTTTTCGTACCAAAAAGTCGGGCGAGAAAATTTGCCATAGTCTGCGATTTACAAAAGAAACCATTGTAGCGATAGCTACGCCAGATCTATACCAACCTATCGACTGAATTTAAAAAAGAAGGGCACCACACTAAGCTAACATGTCAAACTGGGTGACCATGTCTGCCGGATTTAGCGGGCGCTGACATACTTGGCGGGATTGACAGGTTTCCCAGATTTCAGCACTTCGAAATGCACGTGAGGCCCCGTAGAGCGGCCACTGCTACCCATTAAGCCAATCACGTCCCCTCGCTTCACGGTTTGACCCGCATGCACTAAAAGTTCCTGATGGTGGCCATAGCGCGTTCGCAGATCGGCGCCGTGGCTAATCTCGATCATTTTTCCATATCCAGACCGCTGGCCGGCAAAAACGACGACGCCATTCGCAACAGCGACAACATCCGATCCCTCAGCTCCGGCAAAGTCCATACCTTCATGCCAAGCCTTTTTCCCAGAAATGGGATCCACTCGCTCACCAAAGGGAGAAGACATCCAGCCTTGCACAATGGGTGCTCCCTCAGGAGTTGCGCCCTTTTCGGTATAAACGCCAACAAGCACTTGATCCAAAATACTGAGCTCCGCCTCCCGTCGCTTTAGGCGCTCAGAAAGACTGAGCAACCGATCATCGAGATTTTCTACACCCAATACTTCAGCGTTCTCGCTCAGCGGTCCACCCAGCGACACCGGCGAGTCAAAATCAAATTCATCTTTTGGCAGCCCTGATGATTCGTGCATGTAGGAGGCCAGGGCCTCCATGCGCCAGAGTCTCGCCTGCATCTCAGCGATTTGACGACCCACCGCCAAACGCCGCGCGACAGACTGTGTTTGCAGTTCTTCAACGACAGCATCTTGCTCGCTGAGTTTTGCATGCCAGCTTTCGATTACTGCCGCATCCACAATGTCTGATTGCTTGAGCAGGAACCCTGACGCAACCAGCCCAAGACAGAGAAGAGCTACCGCCGCCAAAAGCGCCCTTATTTTCCAAAATGTCAGCGCAACCTGCGTAGGTTCCCCGCTGTTTTTGATCAAGATGAGTTGCATATACGTTTCTAACTGACCGCTCGTGCGTGGCACAACATAGCAAAATGCCATCCAAGTGCAAAGCGCACCCTGCCGGCATCCTCAAGGCAGTTTACCCTGCAAACCGCTATGATGTTTTGGCTCTGAGCCTGTTGACCGGTTAAAACTATGCCAGCGAAAATTGTTGAAGATCTTTTACGTGAAGGGAACGGCTACAGCCCGCTGCAAAAATTACTGCGTCATGCGGCAAATCAAAGATCCTGGACCGACCAACTGCGAGCGGCAGTCGACATTCAACTCAGACACCAGATAGAAGTCAGCGACATCAAGGGTTCACGCTTGATCATCAACTGCCGTAGTGCGGGCGTCGCGACAAAAATGCGCTTTATGGCTCCGGACTTGATCCCAACACTCAGGTCCCTCTCCGCATTCTCCCGAATTGAGGAACTTGTCCTCAAAGTGACAAGCAATAACGACGAAAGCCAGACCCTTTAGGAAGGACACTAGGCCGCCTCGGTGGACTTCCTTGCATAGGATTCAGGCACCTTTTCCCCTTGCTCGAAGGTGACAATTTCATAGCTATCTGGCTCGCTGAGCAGCTTGCGAACTAACTGATTGTTCAGCCCGTGGCCAGATTTATGGCCGTGGAAACCGCCCAACACGCTGTACCCCAAAAGATACAGGTCACCAATGGCATCCAGAATCTTATGCTTCACGAATTCGTCTCGCGCCCGCAGGCCGTGCTCATTCAAAATTTTAGAGTCGTCCACCACGACGGCGTTGTCCAAGCTGCCGCCTTGGGCCAGATTGAGGTCTCTCAGCTTTTCAAAATCTGCCAAAAAGCCAAACGTGCGAGCTCTGCTTACCTCTTTGACAAAACTGGTGCACGAAAACTCTACCGTCGCCGTATGAGCGTGAGCGGCGAACACCGGGTGGTCATATTCTAGCGTGTAGCTCAGCTGAAAACCCTCGTAGGGCAACAGCGAGGCGCTGGCATCACCGTCGCTGACGCGAACGGGCCGCAGAACGCGTAAAAATTTCTTTGGCGCGTTCTGCACCAATACGCCGGCCGATTGAAGCAAAAACACAAAGGGCGCCGCGCTGCCGTCCATTATCGGCAATTCGCCGCCGTCGACCTCGACAACGACGTTATCGATACCTAATCCCGATAATGCTGACATCAAATGCTCTATCGTCGAGAGCTGTTCATCGCCTGAGCACAACGAGGTTGCCATTTGAGTATTGCCCACGCGCGAAGCGGAGGCGGGAAAGAGAACCCCTCCAGGCAAGTCCGTCCGCTTGAAAACAACGCCGGTATCAACCTCGCCAGGGTGCAAGCTTACGTTTACTTTACGACCAGTATGCAGAGCGACCCCTGTCGCCCTGACACTGTTTCTCAGGGTCTGTTGCAAATTTGCACTAGACAATGCTTCTTCCTTGTTACGTCGCTCTTCCGCTTTTGCCTAACATCGCGGCGCGCGGAACAGCCGGCGGGCTACCCTTTAATCCGCCTGCCTTCTGAGAAACGCTGGCACGTCGAGGTATTCCAAATCTTTGCTCTGGATGTCGACACTTTCTACTTGGCTGCCATATCGTCCCTGATTACGAAGATGAGGCGGCTTGTCATAGATCTTGTAGCCACCATCCGCAGCAGTTTCATCGAGCGCAATCTCGTTGTTCACGATGATGCTTGGTTTGTTGGCTTTATCCAGCCCTGTCGCAACAATGGTTACCATCAGATCTTCACCCAGCGATTCATCAATCACGGTGCCAACCACTACCGTCGCATTTTCTGATGCAAACTCTTCAACCATGTCGCCCACTTCCATGAACTCACCCATCGTCAAATCTGCAGCAGCTACATTAACCAGAATGCCACGCGCACCGTTGATATCGATGTCATCTAATAAGGGTGACCGTACTGCCGCTTCAGCCGCATCACGTGCGCGGTTGGCGCCACTGGCGCGACCCGTGCCCATCATGGCAGAGCCCATCTCCGACATCACAGTCCGCACGTCTGCAAAGTCAACGTTGATAAGACCAGGCAAAATAATGAGATCGGCGATGCCTTTGACCGCTCCAAGCAGCACATTATTGGCAGCTGCGAAAGCATCTTTCATCGACGTGCCGTCACCAAGAACATCATGCAGCTTTTGATTTGGAATCGTAATCAGCGAATCGACATGCTCGACTAATTCCGCCAAGCCTTTGTCCGCAACTTTCGAGCGGCGTTCGAACTTGAAAGGTTTCGTAACAACAGCAACCGTCAATATGCCGAGCTCTTTAGCGACTTCGGCGACAACTGGCGCGGCACCGGTACCTGTGCCGCCGCCCATACCGGCGGTGATAAATACCATGTCGGCACCGCTTAACAACTCTGCCAGCCGCTCCCGATCTTCTATCGCCGCTGCCCGGCCTGTTTCAGGATTTGCGCCCGCCCCTAAGCCCTTGGTAATACTGCTACCAATTTGCAGGGTTCGTTCGGCTCCAAGACCATCAAGAGCCTGTGCGTCTGTGTTGACGGCAATAAAATCGACGCCCTTGACGTCATTACTGACCATATGTTGCACGGCGTTACCGCCGCCGCCGCCGACGCCAATGACTTTGATCACTGCGTTCTGCGGCGCACTATCCACTATCTCAAACATCGCCTTCTCCTGCTGGTGCTAGAAGTTTTCGCGAAACCAGTTCCTTATGCTGTCAAACGTGCTGCTCTTACGGCCGCTTTGTTTTTCAGCGCTTTCCTGTTCTCGCTCTAGCCCGTACTGCAACAAGCCGACGCTGGTTGCGTATACGGGGTTCCTTACGATGTCCTTCAAACCCGCCACAAGACGTGGCGCCCCCAAACTGACTGGCATGTGGAATATTTCTTCCGCAAGCTCAATCAAACCTTCCATCTTCGCCCCCCCACCCGTCAACACGATGCCGGAGGCGATGACATTCTCAAAGCCGCTGCGTTGCAGCTCTGCTTGAATCAGTCTAAATAATTCGTCGTACCGTGGTTCAACCACTTCCGCCAACGTTTGGCGCGACATTTCTTTTTCTGGCTTATCACCAACTCCCTGTACTTTAATCACTTCGTCAGGTTTAGCCAACTGTGTTAAAGCACAAGCGTAACGTATTTTTATGTCCTCAGCATTCTGTGTTGGCGTCCGCAGCGCCATCGCTATGTCATTAGTCACCTGATCGCCAGCAATAGGAATAACCGCCGTATGCCTGATCGCGCCTTCAGTGAAGACTGCGATGTCCGTGGTGCCACCGCCAATATCGACTAAGCAGACGCCCAGATTTCGCTCATCGTCACTGAGCACTGAATAGCTAGAGGCCAGCTGCTCAAGGATCACATCATTCACGCCAAGCCCACAACGCTCAATACATTTTTCAAT
Organism: Gammaproteobacteria bacterium; assembly: GCA_012269545.1. Taxonomy (GTDB): domain Bacteria; phylum Pseudomonadota; class Gammaproteobacteria; order Pseudomonadales; family Azotimanducaceae; genus UBA4421. Next base: position 50,943 of record JAAXKB010000017.1, read on the forward strand.
GTTCTGCGCCGCATTGACTGCACAGGTCACCATATGAACCTTGGCTTCAAGCCGCACGCCGGACATGCCCAGCGGCTCCTTCACGCCTTCTTGCGCATCAATGATGAATTCCTGAGGCAACACGTGGAGGATTTTTTGATCAGCGGGGATCGCCATTGCTTTCGCCGCATCAATCACTCGATCAATGTCCAAGGAAAACACTTCACGATCACGAATCGCCACTATGCCATGAGAATTCAGACTGCGGATGTGGCTGCCTGCAATACCGACATACACCGAATCAATCTCACAGCCTGACATCAGTTCAGCTTCTTCGACCGCGCGCTGGATTGATTGAACTGTGGAATCGATATTCACCACGACGCCCTTCTTTAAACCACGGGACTGATGGGTGCCAATGCCGATGATCTCAAGTTCACCCTGAGCATTCACGTTAGCCACAATTGCCGCAATCTTATTTGTACCAATGTCCAGCGCGACGATTCTCTGCGCTTGTTTGTCAGCAGCCATATCTATGATCCATTATTCTTCAGGTGATCGCCCAACACTCCCGCCGCCAGACCCATCTGACCGGCAAGCGCGTCGTCATTTTCTTGATGCACTTTGAATCGTACTGCAATGCCACTGGTATAGCGCGCATCAACATAGTCAATTCTGCGGGGCTGGTCCTTGAGTGCAACGGCATAAGCCCGCAAAAATCGAGACATACGCTCGTTGATATCGCTTGCACCCAACCGTAATTCCATCCCGCCGGCGAACCCCACCAGCCATTCTCCCTGGGGCGACTCAGCCAATCGGGTTATCCGCAACGACTGACGCGATGCAAAAAGCTGCAACAACCGATAAACCTCCATCGTCTGCTGAGGCGTGCTGATATGCGCTTTCAGCAATGGCAAATCCGCGTAATGGTCGGGCAACTTCAGCGGCTGACCATCCGCAGCAAGATAATCATGATCTCCCCACCGGGCTACCGGCACCACCTTGTGCAGCCGAATTTCCAACCGATCTGGCCAGTGGCGGCGAACCGTTACACTGCGCGTCCATCCCAGCTGTTTCAACTGCGCTTCCATCGCATTAAGATTTGTTGACAAAATACCCGACAGTTCGGCAGATGCCACAGTTTCCTCGACTCGACGGCGCTCTGCTTTCGTCGGCTCCCCAGACACGACAATCGTTTGGATCGGGCGATCCAAGGCGCTCCATGCAGCGAATACCGCAGTAATGCCAGCAACCGCCAATAGAACGAAAATCAGCCGCTTAACCATCATGACTATTCAACGTATTAGATATTGAGCTCACGTTCCCAGCGCCTTGCACCACAAATACGTCTCCCGAGGTTAAAAAAGTCGGCAGCAACTCCAATACTTCCGACGTGTCGACGGCGTAAATCGGATTCAGCTGACCACGCTGTCGAATTGCCTGTGCTAAGGCCTTACTGTCAGCGCCGTCAATTCGTTCTTCGCCAGCGGCATAGACGTCGAGCAAAATCAGCGCGTCCACACTGGAAAGCACCCGAACGAAACTATCGAACAAATCCTTGGTTCGGCTGTAGCGATGTGGTTGATAGACCATGACTAGGCGACGCTCTGGCCAAACCTCGCGAGCTGTTTTAATCACGGCCTCGACCTCCGTGGGATGATGGCCATAGTCATCCACCAATGTCACGGATGTCTGGGCTACTTCGATGGAATCACTCACCTGAAAACGCCGATCAACCCCGGCAAACGCATCGAGCCCATTCAAAATCGCTTCGTCCGAGATGCCTTCCTCGGTTGCAACCGCAATTGCCGCAAGGGCGTTCATCACATTGTGATGACCCGGCAAACTTATACGCACCGCTAAGGGCGATCCGAACTCGCCGCGCGTTGCTGTGAACGCCCATTGTCGGCCCGTGCTTTGGATATCCGTTGCTCGAAATTGAGCCTGCGCGGAGACGCCGTACGTGATGACCGACCGAGAGAATTGGCTGCTCAACGCCAGCGTCTGCGCATCATCCGCGCAGACAATAACACTGCCGTAAAAAGGCAGGCGGTTGGTAAACTCAACGTAAGCCGACTTCATCTTGTTAAAGTCATGGTCGTAGGTCGCCATATGATCTTCGTCGATATTAGTGATAACCGCGGTCATAGGCTGCAAATGTAAAAAAGAGGCATCGCTTTCATCCGCTTCGGCAATCAAATAACGGCCGGCACCTAGTTCCGCATTCGTGCCCGCGCTGTTTAGGAGGCCACCAATTACAAAGGTGGGCGATAGTCCCGCGCAGCGAAAAATTTCTGTAATCAAGCTGGTGGTCGTGGTTTTCCCATGGGTACCGGCGACAGCAATGCCATGCCGGTAGCGCATCAGTTCGCCTAGCATTTGTGCTCGAGGAACCACTGGCAAACGCTGTTCCTTGGCCGCAATCAGCTCAGGATTAGAGGAATCAATGGCCGATGAGACAACCAACACATCGGCGCCTTGAATGCGGTCAGCGTCATGGCCAAAAAACACTTTAGCGCCCTTGCTGCGCAGACGCTGCGTATTGGCTGACTCTTTCGTGTCAGAGCCTGTGACCGCATAACCCTGATTAAGCAGCACCTCTGCGATACCGCACATGCCGGCGCCTCCGATACCCACGAAGTGAATGGTTCGTATACGGCCCATCTCCGGCACATGATATTCGCTCAGCCGATCCATCGAAAACTCCTTCAACGCCCAACTGACGATTTATGCGACGCCGCAGGAATCATTTCCTGAACCCAGCTGCAGCGCAGTACGAATGCGAAAAGCGCGCAGGAAACCATTAGGCTGTTTCCTCCATAACTGATGAACGGCAGCGTGAGACCCTTGGTTGGCAAAACACCCACATTCACGCCCACATTCACCAGAAACTGATACGCGAAAATAAACCCTACGAAATAACAACAATAGCCTGCAAACAGATTCCCCGCCTGCAGGCTGCGCTTGGCAACGGATAAAACCAAGCAAACAAAAAAAGTGTAGAGCACGATCAACGCAATAGCACCAATGCTGCCAAGCTCTTCAGCAATGACCGCGAATATGAAGTCATTATGTGCCTCAGGCAGATAAGAAAGTTTTTGAATGCCTTCGCCCAAACCCAAACCCAGCAGTTCACCGCGGCCAAAAGCGATCAATGCCTGCACCAACTGATAACCAGTATCAAAGGGCACTGCCCATGGATCGGTAAACGCCACCATGCGCCGCATCCGAAATGGCTCTAACCAAACCATCAACGCAAACAGCAGAGTCCCACCAACAATCATTATGAGTACGAAACGAAGTTTGGCGCCTGCCATAAACAGCACCGAAAGGGTTGCTGCTAGCACAACTGCCGCGGAACCCAAGTCCGGCTCAGCGACGACCAAGGCGCAAACGATCAAGACCATGGCGAGTGGTATAAGGATACGGTTGGGCGACTGCTGCAGCGCATCGTGATAACGCGTCAAATAACCGGCCAGAAAAATCATCAAACCAAACTTCGCAACCTCTACTGCCTGCAGACTGAAGCCACCAATGCGAACCCATCGCGTTGCGCCTTTGACTTCATATCCAATACCCGGCACCAGCACAAGCAAGACTACAAACAGTGAAGCAATCCAGCTTAGCCAGTAAAACTTGGCCCAGGTCGAGGATGGAATGGTCAGTACAATGACTGCAAGAAAGACAGATATACAAAGGTTTACCAACTGCTTGATGGTGTAGTCGCCGGCCATTGCGACAGAGGCCGAACCCACCATGATCGTGCCGAAGGCAAGCAACACGAGCCAAGTCACCAGTAGATATAAGCTTTGTCTGGGTACGTTGATCGTCTTGGGGTTCATGCATCAGCCTCGATTTTTACCCGAGGGTGATAATCAGCTACCAGCTGTGCAAAGTGCTCGCCGCGAGCGGCAAAACTGGCGTACATGTCCAAACTAGAGCACGCTGGCGAGAGCAGGACCGTATCGCCGGGCCGTGCTTGATCCAATGCAGCGGCAACGGCTTGATCCATGGTGTCGAGATGCTGCCAGTCAATTCCATATCGAATCGCCACCTCGTTAAGCTCTGCTGCATTTTTTCCGAGAGTCAAAAGCCGACGCACGCGCCCCTGCATAGCTGGCCCTAGCGGCGCGAGATCTGCCCCCTTACTGTCACCTCCCGCGATCAAAATCAAACGCTGCTGACGCTCAAACCCAGCCAAAGCAGCCAGCGTTGCGCCAACATTAGTCGCCTTCGAATCATTGATGCAGCGAACGTGTTGTGGACTTTCTACTGATGCGAACCGATGCGGCAAACCCTGAAACCCCGACAAGAGTTTTGCTGCCGTCAGCGGTTTAATCCATGGCTCAACCACGGCCATCGCCCACAGGCAGTTTTCGATATTATGGTGCCCAGCGAGCGGTAGCTCAGCAATCGGCAATAGCGGCTCCTGTTCATGGTAAAGCCAAGGATCATCTCCTTGCGCCGAAACACCCCACTGATGTGCTGCGGGCGGTGCCAAGGCGACCGAAGTGTTCATCTCAAGTTCACTGTCCGGTGAGCCGACGCGGTAGTTGGCGCCCATGTACACGCGGTTTTTTGCACGTTTGTACTGGGCAAAATCGCCATGCCAATCCCTATGATCATCGCTGATATTCAACAGAGCAGCACTTGCTAAGGAAAGGACTCCGCTGTGGGCAAGCTGAAAGCTGGATAATTCCAGCACATACATGTCGTTCCGGTCTTTGAGTAAATCCAGTGCAGGCACACCCAAATTTCCGCCAACCGCACACGCTAGGCCAGACGCGCTCAGCAGATGACCAACGAGGGAAACGACGGTACTTTTGCCGTTGGTCCCGGTTATGCCGATCACCGGAACATCGACTTTCGACATGAACAGATCGATATCAGAGAGCAGCTCTATGTTTGCGCTTCGAGCTTGCTCTACCAACGGGTGACGTAGGGGCAATCCCGGGCTGACAACTGCTCGATCGGTCTCGGCCAGCAAAGACGTCGGCCACTGGCTCGTTTCCCAACGAACATCTAGCGCCTGCCAATCATCGGTAAGTGGCTGGGCGCTTCGACTATCGAGCACAATGGGAATCGTCTCTCTCGCGCACAGATATCGCGCAACCGATTGACCGGTTACGCCAAAACCAAGGATCACTGTGCGGGGCGAATCGCTCATCGCAACTTTAATGTCGACAGGCCAATGGTCACCAAGACCAGGGTAATTATCCAGAACCGCACAATCACTCTCGGCTCCGGCCAGCCCTTAAGTTCAAAGTGATGATGGATCGGCGCCATACGAAATACTCTTCGACCCGTCAGCCGGAAGGAAATGACCTGAATGATCACGCTGGCCGTTTCGAGCACGAACAGACCCCCCATGATCAGCAAAACGATTTCATGGCGGATAATAATGGCCAAAAGGCCAAGGGCTGCGCCCAAGGCCAGCGCACCGACATCTCCCATGAATATTTGTGCCGGGTACGTGTTAAACCAGAGAAACCCAAGACCCGCCCCTATCAAGGCGCCGCAAAACACCGCCAGTTCGCCAGCGCCTGCGATGTACGGAATTTGAAGGTAGTCAGAAAACTCGATGTTCCCGGTCACGTAGGCGATCAAACCCAGCGCAGCGCCGACCATGACCGCTGGCAAAATAGCCAAACCGTCAAGACCATCGGTAAGGTTAACGGCGTTACTCATTCCAACAATCATTAGGTAGCCTAACAAAACGAACCAGGCTCCTAACGGAATCGCCACGCTCTTAAAGAAGGGCAGATAAAGCGATGTCTGCGCTGGCACGTCAGCAGCCTGATAGAGGTACAGAACTGCCGCGAGTGCGAAAATCGATTGCCAGAAGTACTTCCACCGGGCAGCCAGACCATCCGAGTTTTTCCGCGAGATTTTAAGATAGTCGTCGACCCATCCAATCGCACCGAAGGCTAGCGTGACCGACAAAATTAACCAGATGTAGCGATTCGACAAGTCTCCCCACAATAAGGTTGTTAGCATAATTATGACCAGAATAAGTGCGCCACCCATGGTCGGTGTCCCCGCCTTACTGAAGTGCGACGTTGGGCCATCGTCTCTTACCTGCTGACCAATTTGCGAACGCCCCAACCAAGCGATCATGCTTGGACCAATCATCAGCGAAACAGCCAAGGCGGTAATCACGCTCACCATCGTTCTTAAGGTGAGATACTGGAAAACGCTGAAGCCGCTAACATACTGCGACAGAAATTCCGTTAACCAAAGTAACACTAGGCGTTCTCCTTAAAAAAGTTTTTGACAACGTCGACATCGCTGAACGGATATTTCACCCCGGCAATTTCTTGTGCGTCCTCATGCCCCTTACCTACGATCACTACAAGATCATCAACACCGGCAAAGCCCAGCGCCTGAACAATGGAGGCCCCGCGATCCTCAACAGCCAAGACACGCAGACGCTGCTGCGCGGAAAGACCGCTCAGCATGTCCTGCAAAATAGCTCCAGGAGCTTCGTCTCTTGGGTTGTCAGACGTTAACCAAAGACGATCGGAAATACTGGATGCTACTCGCGCCATCTCCGGTCGTTTACCGCGGTCCCGATTGCCACCGCACCCAACAACGCAAATTAGCTGTCCACGACACTGATTTGCGAGGGCTGTGAGCACTTTTTCCAGAGCGTCGGGAGTGTGCGCATAATCAACTACAACTTTCGGTGTGCCGTGGGCGCCAGCAACAACCTCCAGACGACCAGGAACCGTTCGCATTCGAGTAAGGGCATCGCCCAGATCGGTAACGGCATGACCAGACCCCAGCAGTACGCCAATAGCTGCAGCCACGTTCGCCACCGCAAATTCAGCCGCTACAGGCAGCGTGCTTTCTATCCGCCCCCAGGGCGTGTCGAATAAGACGTGCATACCTCGCCGTACTGGCGCCGCTCGCCAAGAGATATCACCGGAGGCGCCATAACTCAGTACCTCGGATGCTCGAACACAGCCGATGAGGTTACGCCCCATCTCATCATCTGCATTTATTACCGCTAATTTTAGAGGCCATGTTGTAAACATCTTGCTCTTCGCCGCCGCATACTTTTCCATCGTCTGGTGATAGTCCAGATGGTCTCGGGTCAGATTCGAAAACACACCAATATCAAAATGAACATCCCGGGCCCGGTCTTGATCCAGTGCGTGAGAGCTGACCTCTACCGCAACACGATCTACGCCTTGCTCTCTAAAAGCAGCAAATCGCTTCTGTAATGTGACCGGCGCTGGCGTCGTCATGGAACCCTCGATCAGCGAACCCGGGGCGCCAATTCCCAATGTTCCGCAATATCCACCACGCTTACCTAAAATATTCGTAAGATCGCTGACATGGTAGGCGATAGAGGTCTTGCCATTTGTGCCGGTAATACCGACGCATTCGATATCAGCGGTGGGGTCCCCATAAAACTGTGACGCTAACATGCCGCGTCTAGCAGCCAAGTCAGCGACCCGAATGACGGGCAGGCGATAGTTTGTTGGAACGCTCGCTTGCTCATCAATTATCAGGCCAACTGCGCCGGCTTGTGTTGCCTCGGCAATATGTTGCTCACGCTGCTTTTTGTTTTGCGAGCAGGCCACAAACAGATCACCCGGACAGACATCACCGGAAACCTCACTGAGGCCTGTTGCTTCATCTACATTGCGTATTTGCTGCAGAAGCGTCGCCGCAATGCCAAAACGTTCGTTCATCACTCTGGCCTCCTTGCCAGAAGGCCCGTCTCCTGATCAGCGGCGTTGTCTGGCGGAACACCAAGCAGGCGCAGGCTGCGCTCGGCAACTCGGGCAAAGATGGGGGCAGCAACTTCACCGCCACTGGTTCGCTCGCTGTCAGGTTCATTGATCAGTACGACCATCACAATGCGAGGATCACTAGCCGGCACTAAGCCTGCGAACCAAGCAACATGACGCTCATCGTCATAGCCGTCCTTCCCCAACACCCGCGCCGTTCCCGTTTTTCCGGCGACGCGGTAGTCGTTGATCCCGGCATAGGTGGCCGTGCCACCGCGCTGCGTGACACTCTCCATCATGGAAACAACTTCTCTCGCGTAATCCGCGTCAAAAACACGCTCCGGCCGGGGAACACGGTCTTGCTTTAGGATGCTTAGAGGCAGCCGGTTACCGTGACCCGCCAGAGTGACGTAAGCCGCGGCCAATTGCAGCGGCGTCACGGTAAACCCATAGCCGTACGCCATTGCCGCCCGAGAAACCCGGGATTGGGCGCCGACATTACTAAACAAGCCTGCCACCTCACCGGGTAGACCTGTGCCAACGTACTCGCCAATCCCACTGCGTTGAAGCACATCAAAAACTGCGTCGGCGGGTAACTCCAACGCCACCTTTGCGATCGCCACTTGGCTGGACTTTTGAATCGCCTCGGCCAGCGTAATGGTGTTGAGATTGATTGGATCCTGGATCATTTTATTGTCGATCCAAAAGTATCCGGGAGACGTTTCGATCTGGCTTTCCGCCTGATACCGCCCGCTCTCAAGTGCAGCCATAGCGGTAAAGGGTTTGATCGTTGAACCCGGATCATAAAAGTCAGTAACAACCCGATTACGCGTAGGCACTCTTTCGCCAATAGGACCATTGGGATTGAACGACGGTTGATTCACCAACGCCAGAATTTCCCCGGTTTTCGCGTCGACCATAATCAACGAACCGGATTTCGCCGAATGACTCTTCACCGCCGATTTCAATTCTCGATATGCGACGAACTGCAAACGCGAATCAATACTCAACTCTAGGTCTGCGCCAAACTGCGGCGGGCTCCCATAATCCAGATCATCCACCGTACGACCCTCTCGATCACGGAGTACGGTTTTCAAACCTGCTTGACCTCGCAGCAGTTCCTCAAAGGTTAGCTCGATACCCTCCAAACCCGTATCGTCGATATTGGTTAGACCCACAACATGAGCACTGGACTCACCGGCGGGATAGTAGCGACGATATTCTGGTTCTAAGAACAAATGCGGGAGCCGCAAGCGACGAATGTCATCCATGCGCTCCCAGCTCAAATGACGCTTGAGATACAGGTAACCCCTGTCTCTATTTCGCTGCAGAGACTCGCGCAAAGCTCGGACTTCCACTCCCAGCGCATCGGCTAGCTGCGTTAGCTTCTCGATGTTTGTCGCATCAAACTGTCGAGGATTGACAGCCACTGCGAACACCGGAGTACTGACGGCCAGAGCCTCGCCATTTCGATCATAAATCATGCCGCGCATGCCCGGCAGACGTTTACCGTAAATGGAACGCTTGTCGCCTTCCTCCTGCAGGAAGTCGCGCTCAGTGACACTCAAATACACAACACGGACGGAAAGCGCGCATGCGATTGAAATGAAGGTCACCAGAAAAAGATAATGACGCCATGCTTTCATCGCACAACCCCTTCAACCTCAAGCGGAAACTTCATTTGCAGTTCTTCAATGGCCACCACCTCGACGGTTTGTAGGCTTGCAAAAGTACTGCGCTCTAGCAGAAGGCGACTGTAATCAGCCATCTGTCGGTCTTGAGCACTTTGCAACACATCCAAGGCACTGTGCAGCGATCGCATTTGCTGGGCAGCCTTGACCAGCGACAGACCGCTAGCAGAAACGGCGATAGTCAGAGCCAAGAGCAACATAACTTGCCAGCGCACAAGCGTCACCCGAGGGGATGTCGTGCTCTTACCTCTGTGACGTTTTGCCTTGACAGAGACACCGACGGCATTGTTTGCCACGCGCAAAACCATGCGTTAGCGAACCTTCTCGATCACACGAAGCGTTGCACTGCGCGACCGGGGATTGGCATTGAGTTCTGCCAAACTTGGCTTCATTGGGCCGCCGATCAGGCGGCCCTGTACCTGCAGATCCAAATTTTGGATCGGTAAACGCCGGGGCACCTTGGGAGGCTGGCTGAGCTGGCGAAAGGCATGTTTGACCTTGCGGTCTTCCAGCGAATGAAAAGATATCACCGCTAGCCGGCCTCCTACCGCCAACGAACTGAAACTTTGCTGTAACCCTTGGTCCAGTTCCTTGCTTTCCTCATTAACGAAAATTCTGACCGCCTGAAAGGTCCGGGTAGCCGGGTGCTTGCGTTGCCCTCCCCGGGGGCGAGGCAAAGCCTGGGCTACTAAGTCAGCTAACTCTAGCGTTGTCGCCAGGGGTCTTGCCGCGACAATGGCTCGGGCTATGCGACGAGACTGGCGTTCTTCACCGTACATCCAGAGCACTTGGGCAATTTCAGCCTCATCTGCTTGGTTTAGCCAATCTGCTGCAGAAGCGCCTTCGTCTGGATTCATGCGCATATCTAAAGGGCCTTGAGCCGCAAAGCTGAAACCCCGTTCCGGGCGATCGAGTTGGGGTGAGGACACGCCCACGTCCATTAGCACGCCGCGAACACCTTCAATACGCTTATCTTTCAGCACCTCTTGAAGCTTAGAAAAGCGAGCTTGGCAAAAGGAAAATCGAGGGTCTTGTTCAGACAATCGCCGAGCTTCCTCAAGGGCTTCTGGATCTCTATCTAACCCCAATAACTGGCTTTGCGCAGACAAGTGTTCCAACAGTTTCCTGCTGTGACCGCCGCGACCAAAGGTTGCATCAATGAAAATTCCAGATTCCTTAGCCGCGCCCTCTGGCATTTGGGCTCGACCCACCAGGTGCGTCAAGACTTCCTGCAGCAATACGGGTATGTGCTCGTTTGCTCTTACAGACTCATCCGCAGATCGTTCAGTCATACCGACAGCCCATCGAACAACTCACCGTGATTCGCTATCGCAGCAGCACCTTCCTCCAGCCACTGATCTAACCGACTCTGCCAATGTTCCGCAGACCAGATTTCTATTTTGTTGCCCTGACCGACGAGGACCAGCTTTTTTTCGAGACCCGCATAATCACGCAGCATGGCCGGGAGCAGCAGGCGGCCCGCAGAGTCTAATTCGAGATCCGTCGCATGACCGATCAAAAGTCGCTGAAGCAGGCGGGCTTGAGGGTTGATGTTGGAGAGACCTTCCAGCTTAGCCTGAACCGTTTCCCATTCGTTCAACGGATAAACCAATAAGCAGGACTCGCGCATGTCAATCGTCACGACAAGCCTGCCTTCGCTGGCAACCATTACGGTTTCGCGATTACGCGCAGGCAAGGCCATCCGGCCTTTGGCGTCCATGGTTACACTGTTGATACCGCGAAACACGATCTACTTTCTGAAGCGGGCGCAATCATACTGCAGCATCAACGCTGACGTTCATTCGTGCATAGCCACTACCCCAAAGCCTTCGAGACGAACGCTAGGGCTGCACGACACGCAGCAACTCGCCCACTTTTCTCCACTTTTTCCCAATTCAACACACTATAGTCCCGATTCGAACCGAGTCAACAACATAAGCCCCACGAAAAAGCCATAAGCATTGGAAAAATAAGAAATTTTTCACTAAGTTCTGGAAATCTAAAGCATCGCAGTCGCAGCGAACCGAGGGTAATGGGCGGCAAACAAAAATTGAGAGTCAGCCTGTAAGCCGGGTTCTGTCGTGAACAGTCATTCATCTAGGACCACCGTCACCGGTGGCCTCAAGCGGCCTACCCGGATCCAACGCGGACCACGTCAATGGATCTCTATTTGGCCTTGCTCCAAGTGGGGTTTGCCTTGCCACGACATGTTGCCATGCGCGCGGTGCGCTCTTACCGCACCCTTTCACCCTTACCGACAAACCAAAGTTTGCTGGCGGTCTACTCTCTGCTGCACTTTCCGTAGGCTCTCGCCCCCCAGGCGTTACCTGGCACTCTGTCCTGTGGAGCCCGGACTTTCCTCCCGCTCGTCGAAAGACGGGCCAGCGACTGTCCGGCTGACTCTCCCCCTCAGGGTACGGAGCTAAGCCATGCAGTACAAGTTATCCTGCAAACACTCGAGATCTACTTAGCGGGCCGCTCATCACTCAGCCGAAGAGCCAGTTCGTAAGCTTGTTTTTTTCTCACGCCACAAATCTGCGCAGCTAACTTGGCGGCTTGCGTTGGAGACAAATCTTGTAAGAGCGTAGTCATTACATGCGATAAGTCGAAGCGAGCGGTCACGCTCTCTGCGGCCTCGACAATACAAACAAACTCGCCCTTGGGGGCTTGAGCCAATTGCGCCAATACCTCTTGCGCACTGCCCACCGCAAAGGACTCATATTGCTTCGTCATTTCCCGACCAATCATGATCCTGCGAGTTGATAATTCGCCTATGTCCGCAAGAGCCGCTCTAACCCTGTGAGGGCTCTCAAGAAAAACCAAGGCGTCAGACATCATAAGCCAATGGGCCAATTGGCTGCGGCGCAGTTTGGGCTTACTCGGCAGGAAACCGACGTATCGAAACGGCTGACAGGGGATCGGACACACGCTCAACGCTGTAATCATAGAGCACGCGCCAGGAATCGGTACGACGCGAATTCCGGCCTGCCAAGCCAGCTGCAGCAACAGATATCCCGGGTCATTGATCAAGGGCGTGCCAGCATCGCTGACCAAGGCAACATCCGTATCTCGGCGCATACGCTCGATCAACAGGGGAGCGACTCGCTCCTCATTATGTTCGTGAACGCTCACCAACTCACAACCTGCATGGTCGATGTGCTGCAACAACACTCGCGTTCGTCTGGTATCCTCTGCCGCAATAATGCCTACGTGATTCAGAGTATCTATGCCTCGACGGCTGATATCGCCAAGGTGCCCAATTGGAGTGGCGACCACATAGAGAGTTCCCGACATGCCCAAACATTTCCTAGCCGTTTGTTTATGTATTGTGGCCCTGTCGGGATGCCAAAGCACGAACCAATCTTCGGTTCCTGCGCAACAATCAAATCGCACCGATGCTTCGCGTTCGACCGGCGATAGCCAGAGATCTGATGAAGCCTTGCGCCGATCCTATGCCAACATTCAAGACCGACGCGATCGGGATCTTCTACTACAAGTCACAACCACTCTCGAAGCGAGCGACCCCTCCCTTGCGCTAGCATTACTTCAAAGTCTGCCGATGCAACCCGCAAACGCCGATCTCGCTAACTCGTATCACAGACTGATGGCCTCAACCAAGCTTCGGCTCGGCGATGCGCTGGGTGCAGGAAGCGCCCTGACCAACATACCTGAGCTCCGGGTACAGGATCTTTCGATAATCCACGAAATCTGCCTAGAGCTTGGCACGATCGACTGCGCTGTAGAAACCAAGGTAATGACCCAGCTGCTCTCCGGTCGCGACATTCAAGCATCTCAGGATCAGATGTGGGCGGCATTACAGGACAATGCAATAAAATCTGCGCCCAACGCGGGGGCGGGGGCTGAGACAGCATACCGCCTTTCAAACGCGGCAAGGCGGATTCCTCAGTTGCAGAGCGACGGCGCAGAGATCAACAACACACGCTTGCTGTGGTTGGATCTGCATCGCACCATCATTGAGGCAGGATCAGTACCAATGGCGCAAAATGCTTGGCGCAATTGGCGCGAAAACAATTCGCGACACTCTGCTGCAAAGTTACCGCCAACCCCGCTGCAACGACTCCAGAACTACCGTCCGCCTAAAATTTCCGTCTTGCTGCCTCTCTCTGGACGACTGACGCCGGTAGGAAACGCGGTTCGCAACGGTTTTGTCACCGGTTACCTCGCGGATCTATCGCCAAGGGAGCCAACACAGGCCGGCGCAGCAGACATCACCTTTTTTGACAGCAACCAGCACGATGATCTTGCGTTAGTCGCACTGTCAGAGGATATCGACAGCGATGTCATCGTTGGCCCCATCGTTAAGGATCGCGCGCTCGGTGTATTAAACGTACTCTCCGACCGTCACACAGACGCCGCAGCAGAAAGTAAGACTGCGAGCGTCGTGCTGCTTAACCGTTTCAGAAACATGGAAAACACAGCAGCGGCTCCCGGCAACGTCTATCAATTCGCTGCCGCAATAGAGGACGAGGCCCTTACTCTTGCGGAAAACTTGGCATCGCTTGGACATTCCCGATTAATGGTTGTTTCAAACGACGAGCCTTGGGCTAAGCGAGCTAAACAGGCGCTGTTTGTAAATTGGCAGGGACCCATTGTTGAGGCAAACTTTCAGCAAACTAAGGATCTAACCCGAGCCATCGGCGACGCTATGGCCGTGTCAGACAGCCAACAAAGACGCGAACAGATGGCGAAATTGTTGGGCGAAGAACTGGAGTTTGTGCCTAGAGCGCGGAAGGACTTAGAGGCTGTCGTCGCTTTCATTGATGGTCTGCAGTCCAAGGCCTTGGTGCCTGCCTTGAAATTCCATTTTGCCGACGAGCTTCCGGTGTTCGCCACGTCGCAAACTGCGCGGTCGCAAGACTTACAGGAACTCGCGAATTTTCGCATTGCCGAATTACCGATGCTCGCCAATCCAGATCCCATCGCAAGATCAATGACGATCACCTTTGACCTCAAAGAAAATCCATTGATTGAGTTTTTCGCCTTAGGATTGGACGCCTACCGGCTCGCCACCTGGACACACTGGCTAAACCAAAATAATGAGGCGCTAGACGATCAGCAATCTCTTACTTTAGCCATGGCGAGCGGCACGCTGACGCTGGGACGCCAAGGTTCAATCAAGAGACAGTTAGATATCGCCATCATCGACCGGCGCGGTACCCTTCAGCCAACTCGCGGCAACTAGTGTTGCTACCTTTATGCCTGTCCATTGGAGCGAAGGAGTCGCCTTAGCCTACCTACAATGTCATGGGCTTCGATTGCTTAGCCGAAACTACAGATGTCGACGCGGAGAAGTCGATCTCGTCATGCTGGACTCATCCGATGCGACTCCGGTAACCGTTTTTGTAGAGGTCCGGTACCGCCGTAACGCACTGCATGGTCGACCAGAAGAGACCATTTCCGTCGCCAAACAAAACAAAATCATTTTAACGGCCAGACATTATCTTCAGGCCAAAAATACCCTAAATGCACTCGCTCGGTTTGACGTCATAGCCATCACCCAGCCAAACTATCTTCCCCGCATAAACTGGATCAAAGACGCATTCGCATGAAACGCTACAGACGCTTACTTATCGGTCTATACAGCCTTTTCGCCGGCCTAGTCTTGGCTGGGTGTACTAACAACCCAGAAGAGAAGCGCACACCGGGAGACATCATTGATGACAACGCCTTAGAATTTGTTATCGAGCGTGAAATCAAGGCGTCCGACGAGGGCTTCAAGGGCGCGCACCTTGTTACCACGGTTTATGATGGTCTGGTGCTATTACTGGGCGAGGTTCCTTCCGCAGCTTTGAAGGAGAAAGCTACTGAGGTCAGCGAGTCTCTGTACAAAGTGGATCCGGACAAAGTTTACAATTATTTAACGGTCGGCGGTCCCATCTCCTTACTGGCAAGAACCAATGATTCGTATATATCCGGCAAGGTGAAAACGCGCCTGATGACTGCTCGAGAAGTCCCAGCCAGTAAAGTAAAGGTCGTTACCCAAAACGGCGTAGTTTACTTGCTTGGCAAAATCACACCCAACGACGCAGAGCTAGTGGTCGCGGAAACGCGAAAGACTTTTGGGGTCCAGAAGATCGTCAAGGTGTTTGACTACCTGCCGGAAACAATTGAAGACCCAATGCTCGACTAGGCCAAGGACTTAGCGGTCTAAACCAAACGCAGCGTCGGTTTTTTGTCTGACGGTTGCGATTCGCTCGCCGCAGCAGACCCGTCGGATACGCTATCAGAGCTCTGCTGTGGCTCAGCGCCGTCGGACGACTCCTCACTCATCATATCTTCATCATCAAAAGCCAAACCCTGTCCAGAATCTCTGCAGTAGATCGCGCGAACGCTCTCCACGGGCAACGTCAACTCAATGCTACGCCCTGAAAATCGTCCTTCACACATGACGTATTCGTTCCCCAAACTCAAATTTCTAACCGCTTGGGGCGAGATGTTCAAAACGATCTGTCCATCGCGAACATGTTCTTGGGGAACAACCACTCCGTCCACTTCGGCGTCCACCAGAATATTTGGCACTTCTCCGCTGTCGACAATCCAGTCGTAGAGTGCCCTCAATAGATATGGGCGGCGTGGTTTCACTCACGCATCTCCATTTCAGCTTCCGTCAAACTCGCGCGAAAAGCATCTCGCTCGAACATAGATTGCATGTAGTGGTGCAGGGCCTTCGTTGAACGTTCTGGCAGGGCGATATCCACTTCTTTCAAACGCCACAGAATCGGCGCCACACAGCAGTCAACCAAGGAGAGCTCTTCGTTCATAAAGAACGGCTTCTCCGCAAAAATCGGCGCAATGGCAATAATACTCTCGCGGAGTTCTTTGCGCGCCTTACTCAGCACCGTCTCGCGACCCTTGCCTAACATCAGTAAGTCCAATCGAGAACTCCACTCTTTCTCCACTCGTGAAATCCACAGGCGTGAAAGGGCGCGCTGAACCGGATAGACGGGAAGCAACGGCGGATGGGGGAATCGCTCATCCAAGTATTCTGTAATGACGTTAGCTTCGTATAAGGCCAAGTCCCGATCTGCCAGCGTCGGCAGCGTGTTGTAAGGGTTCAACTCAGCCAGATCTTCTGGCTCCTTGCCAGCAACAATGTCGACGATATCGACGGTGACACCTTTCTCCGCCAGCACCAAGCGCACGCGATGTGAATACTGGTCTCTTGGATCGGAAAATAGGGTCATCGCTGACCGCTTAGTAACAATACTCATCTGCGTTTATCTCTCGTCATGGACGGAACCGCTCTAACGCGACCCCAACGGAATATGTGCCCGCTCTCAGCGACCACATGCTTCGATGCGAGCTAGTGCTCTATGTCTTTCCAATACTCTCGATTCAGAAGGTAGGTGAAACTGCCTAGGATGATCAAAAAGAGCAGTACAAAGACGCCCGTCCGCTGTCGCTCCAGCCGGGCAGGTTCGCTCACGTAATACAGGAAGTTCGTCAGGTCATAAATCGCAGCATCAAATTCTTCTGCATTCAATGCCCCGGTCCCGGCTTCCACCACCAACTCATCGCAAACGCCGTCCGTGCAGACTTGCCGCTGCACTCCCTGCAAGTCCAAAAGGACATTGGGCATACCGACGTTGGCAAACACCTTGTTGTTAACACCCAGAGGACGGCTTTCGTCCGCGTAGAAAGTCTTCAGGTAGTTATACACCCAATGCGGCTCTCGCACCCGAGTCACCATAGTCAGATCTGGTGGCGCAGCGCCAAACCACGCCTTGGACTCTTCCTTCGGCATCGCCGTTGTCATCAGGTCACCGATCTTTTGACCCGTAAAGATCAAATTTTTCAGTGCCAAGTCGTGAGGAATGCCCAAATCGTCAGCCGTTCGCTGATATCGTTGAAACTGCAGGCCGTGGCAGCCCATGCAGTAGTTCGTATAGAGCTTGAAGCCATTTTGCAGGCTCGGCAAATTCTGCAGGTCGCCTTTAAAATCTTCCATTGGCCAGTCTGAACCGCCTGCGGACCATGCACCGACTGGCAGCGCCAACAACAAAGTAATCAGAAGTTTGTTCATTATACCGTAACCCTCTCCGGTTCAGGCTGCGTTTCTTCTATCCGAGTATACCAAGGCATCAAGATGAAGTAGGCAAAGTACAGGGCCGTGCAAATCTGGGCAGCAATGGTGCCGGCCTTAGACGGCGCTTGAGTACCCAAATAACCCAAAATGAAGAAGCTAATCACGAAGACCATCAGCATGAAGCGGGAGATCCGACCCTTGTACCGCATGGACTTGACGGGGCTGCGATCAAGCCATGGCAAAGCCATCGGTATGACGATGGCACCAATCATGACAACAAATCCCCAGAATTTTGCAGATAATCCAAACAGTGGGAACGTCGCCGCGCGAAGCATTGCGTAGAACGGCGTGTAGTACCATACCGGCGCGATATGTTCCGGCGTCTTGAGCGGATCGGCCATCTCAAAATTTGGCTTCTCCAAGAAGTAACCGCCCATCTCCGGCGCAAAGAACACGACTGCGCAGAAGATAAAGAGGAAGACCACCATCGCGTGAATGTCGTGCACGGTATAATAGGGGTGGAAGGGAATACCATCTTTGGGGATGCCGTTCTCATCCTTGTTTTTCTTAATCTCAATGCCGTCTGGGTTGTTAGAACCCACATGGTGAAGCGCCACCAGGTGGACAAAGATCAAAACGCAAAGCACCAGTGGCAGGGCTACAACGTGAAGCGCAAAGAAGCGGTTTAGGGTCGTTTCGGACATCAGGAAATCGCCACGAATCCACTCCATCAAATCTGGGCCGATGTATGGGATCGCGCCGAACAAGGACACAATGACCTGAGCGCCCCAGTAAGACATGTTGCCCCAAGGAAGCAGGTAACCAAAAAAGCCTTCGGCCATGAGCGCGATAAAAATAACCATGCCGATTATCCACAGCAACTCTCGAGGGCCGCGGTAGGAGCCATACCGTAAGGCTCGATACATGTGTAGATAAACCACGACAAAGAAAAAAGACGCGCCAGTTGAGTGGAGGTAGCGCATCAGCCAGCCGTACTCGACGTCCCGCATGATGTATTCAACCGAGGCAAATGCGCCGTCGCCGCTAGGGACATAGTTCATGGTTAACCAAACACCGGTCAACAGCTGATTAACTAAGACGAACATGGCAAGAAAGCCAAAGTAATACCAGAAATTGAAATTTTTGGGCGCATAGTACTTCGACATGTGATATTCGAAGGTCTCTGTGGCAGGAAAACGCTTATCCAACCACTCCATGGCACCTGCAAGGCCTGACTTGGAGCCTTGTGCTTCGGTCTTATCCATTAAGCAACACCTTTTACCTTTACGAGTTGTATTCTTTCCGACCTGGGTCTTTAAGAATTAATTTTGCCTTCTGCGGCTTTCTTGTGCCTGACGTCATCGTCTGGCTTGGCCACAACTAGCCGATAACGATGACTGTATCGGACTCGAATCGATAAGGCGGAACTTCCAAGTTGTACGGTGCCGGGACACCCTCAACTACTCTGCCTGCCAAATCGAACTTTGAGCCATGACACGGGCAGAAGAAGCCGCCCTGCCCAGTCTCTTCGAAGTTCTCTGACTCAACGTACTTCGGCGAACAACCCAAGTGCGTACAAATGCCGACATACACACCGAGTTCCGGACGCTCAGAGCGCCATGGGTTCACTGCGAATTCGGGCTGCTGGTCTGGATTCGCAGAATCCGGGTCGGCCAATCCGTTAGTGTCTACTTTCAGCGAGTCAATGACCCCTTGTTCCCTGTAAACAACGAAAATCGGTTTTCCGCGCCAAGCGACGATTGGGCTCAGCATTTCGCCGGGAGCTAACTTGGACACATCAATTTTAACCGCCGCTCCGGCTGCCTTTGCCTTGGCACTGGGCGTCCAATACTTGACGAACGGCCATGCTGCCCCGACGGCTCCGACGGCGGCTACGGCTGACGTAGCCTGAATCAAGAAATAGCGGCGGCTGTTGTTCGCGCCCCCTTCACTTCCCCCATCCGGGGAATCCTTTACTGCGCCATCGCTCACGACGGTAAGCTCCCTTATCTGTTTATTTTCCTAGCCCGAACCGATAACTCGTCCGGCTTCTGTCGCTGATAAAATTCGCTATCTTGGCAGTCCAGTAAAGTGACCTGCTGCCCAGGACGCATCCTAACAAGCGGCGCTCTCGCGTCCTCTTGCGGCGGTTACAGCAAGGCTGACTGCCTCTCAGCCTGCCAGCCGCAACGTCCGTCTGTTCGGAAATGACCCTAGCGATTTAATCTCATCAAGCTTGGCCGATCCCTCTCGAACGACCTTTTCCAAGCAGCGGGAAGACTACCACAGTTGTCGCCCCATCCCACAGTTGGCCAACAAAGGGTCGTGAAACCCTCCAAGATTAACGTTTGGAGAACTGTGGCCTTTTTCGTGCTTTGCGCAGACCGACTTTCTTCCGCTCGACTGCCCTTGCGTCCCGCGTAAGAAAGCCCGCTTGGCGCATTGGCTGACGGAAATTCTCGTCGTACTCCACCAATGCTCGAGCGATTCCGTGTCGAATGGCACCGGCTTGGCCAGAACTTCCGCCACCGCGCACCGTTATTTTGAGATCTAGCTTGTCGGTTAAGTCGACAGCCTCAAGCGGCTGTCTTACCACCATACGAGATGTCTCGCGGCCAAAAAACTCATCCAAAGGCCGAGCGTTTACCATAATGCGTCCAGTGCCACTCGCGATGAATACCCGAGCTGCGGCGGTCTTGCGTCGACCTGTTCCGTAGTTGTAATCCGTCATCTAAAACTCCAAGACCTGAGGTTGCTGAGCTGCATGAGGATGGTCAGGCCCAGCATAAACTTTGAGCTTACGAAACATCGCACGCCCCAAGGGGTTCTTAGGCAGCATGCCTTTTACGGCGATTTCCAGCATGCGTTCAGGGTGATCTGCCCGCATCTTTTCAACTGTCGTGCTGCGAATGCCTCCGGGGTAACCCGAGTGACGCCAGTACAGCTTGCCTTGCTCTTTATTACCGGTAACGCGCACTTTTTCCGCGTTAACGATCACGATGAAGTCTCCGGTGTCTACGTGCGGCGTAAATTCTGGCTTGTGCTTACCACGCAGCCGGCTAGCAACCTCAGTTGCGATACGACCAAGCGTTTTGTCCTCTGCGTCGATGATCCACCACGCCCGGACAACGTCCTGCTCGCGCATACTTACCGTTTTCATGTTCTGCCTCTTACTTGATCTACGCCGCACCTGGTTCCACGCTTGCCGCCTCACCTATCGTTAGGACCGCAAACCATCCCGGACTAGCAAAATTCTGGGTCGATGACTGTTTAAAGGGTCCGCCGACTTACCCTAAAAAAAGGGACGCGAATGATAGTAGAGCACTTGACGCTTTACAACAGGCCTCGGGGCGCGGAACCCAAGAGATTTCACTTAATTTAGCTTTTATGCTTCAAGACGCCACATGTGCCTCGCTTAAATACGCTTCTGACTGCATTTCCAAGAGCCTGCTTTGCGTCCGCTCAAATTCAAAGGTCAGTCGTTGGCCTTGATACAGCGTTGTGATCGGCTGATCTGCCGAGACGATCAATTTTACTCGCCTGTCATAAAACTCATCGACCAGACTGATAAAGCGTCTGGCAGCATCCTCTCGAGAAGCATCGAGCAATGGGATGTTACTCACCAACACCGTCGTAAACAGCGTCGCCAACTCAATGTAGTCATTTTGACTTCTTGGCCCCTCGCAGATGCTCGGAAAGTCAAACCACGCGACGTCGCCCGCCACCTTAACCGCCTCAATCATCCGATTTTCAATTCTCAGCTTGACGTTGTCCTTTTCCAATTCTGCCGCCAGCGCACTGAAGCGGGCCAACAGACTTTGCTGCGCCTCATCGCCCAGCGGATAGTGGTACAGCTTCGCCTGCTGAAGCGTGCGCAACCGAAAGTCTTTGCCCGGATCGATTTCATGGACATCACAGTGGGCGTAAATCTGATCAATGGCGGGCAGAAAGCGGGAACGCTGCAAACCATTTTTGTATAAATTGACCGGTTCCACATTTGACGTTGCCACGAGAGTAACCCCGCGATGGAAAAGGGCTGTCATGACCTCCCCGAGGATCATGGCATCACCGATGTCTGAGACGAAGAATTCATCGAAGCACAGTATGTCGCCCTCTGCTGCGATCTCGTCAGCAACTCTGAACAGCGGATTGACCTGACCAGAATGACGCCCCAAGGCGGCGTGCACGCGCCGCATAAAACGGTGGAAGTGCATTCGCTGCCGCCGTTCTGGTGGTAACGCGCTGCAGAACATGTCCATCATCATGGTTTTGCCGCGTCCGACGCCGCCCCAGATGTAGAGACCTTGCACAGAGCCCGTGGATGCCGTTGATGAACGCCCAAACCACTTAGCCAACAAATTTTGGATCGATCCGGTGCTCGGCAATTGTCGCGTCATCACACGTTCGTAGAGTCGATCAAGCAAATCGATCACTACCGCTTGAGCCTCATCCGGCAGCACCTCCCCTAGCTCAACGCTGCGTCGATAAAGTGCCGACGGCGTCGCTTCACCTTGGTCCGGCTCAGGCAAAACAAACTCTTGAGAATCATTCATTCCGACGAGCCGCTTCCTCTCACACGAGCAGCCAATGCATGAGCCTCCAGGCCCTCTGACGTCGCGAGCAAATCCGTTTGCGCGGACAACGATTCCGCCGCGGAGCGCGACATGCGAATTAAAGAACTGCGTTTTTGGAAGTCATACACGCCCAGTGGCGATGCAAAACGCGCAGTGCCGAAGGTTGGCAGCACGTGGGAAGGTCCTGCCATGTAATCGCCAAAAGTCTCACCGGTGTGCGGGCCGATGAAAATGGCCCCCGCATGACGCAGCCCGTCAACCCAGGGGTCAGGGTCCGCAACGGCCAGTTCTAGGTGTTCTGCTGCAACCCGATTGGCTACGGCTAAGGCTTGCTCACGATCCTCGCAGTAAATAAGCGCGCCCCGCGTGTTCAAGGATTCGCGGATAATATCCGCTCGCTGCATCGTTGGCAGCATGCGCTTGATCATCTGAGCTGCCTGCTGGAGAAAGCCTCGATCCGTACTGATCAATATCGCCTGAGCAGACGCATCATGCTCAGCCTGAGAAAACAGATCCAAGACTGACCACTCCACCTTAGTGGTGCCGTCCGCAATCACTAGCACCTCACTCGGGCCCGCGATCATATCGATCCCGACTTGGCCAAAAACCTGCTTCTTTGCTGCAGCCACGAAGGCATTGCCCGGGCCCACTATTTTATCTACCCGAGGCACGGATTGCGTTCCATAAGCAAGAGCAGCTACGGCTTGAGCACCACCCAACGTAAACACCCGATCAGCCTCAGCCAGATGCAATGCTGCCAGAACCATGTCGTTCCGCTCACCCGAAGGCGTGGGCGAAACCACTATAATTTTTTCTACACCAGCGACTTTCGCTGGAATCAAGGTCATCAACACGCTCGACGGGTAGGCCGCCCTGCCGCCGGGAACGTATACCCCAACCCGATCCAGCGGTTGAATTTTTTGCCCTAATTCGCAACCCAGCTCATCGGTAAAAGACCAGGACTTCTCTCGCTGCCGCAGATGAAATTGTCGAATGCGATCCGCCGCGGTCTTCAACGCTTGCTGAGCAGGCAAGTCCAGCCGAGCCCATGCTGCCGCCAGCTCACTTTTGTCGATCTCCAACTGCGACATGCGTTGCGCATCGACATCGTCGAATTTGCGCGTTAGCGCGAGCAACTCGTCGTCGCCACGAGTCCTAACCTGTTTAATTATCTGGGCGACCGTAACATCTATGTCGCTGTCTACCCCCAAATCCCAAGCAAGTAGTTCGTCTAATTGCTGCCAGAACGGGGCTGATGTCGCATCTAGCTCACGCATTACTGAGCGCACCCTGATCTGCCACCACTTCCTCGAGTTGGCGAATCAAGAGCTGAACCGCTTCGAATTTGGTTTTCATCGACGCCCGATTAACTATCAGCCGCGTGCTGATGTCACAAATCTTCTCTCTCGCCTCAAGACCGTTGGCCTTGAGCGTATTGCCCGTGTCCACAATATCCACAATGCAGTCAGCCAAGCCTAACAAAGGCGCAATTTCCAGAGCACCTGACAACTTCACCAGAGACACCTGTTTGCTCTGACCTTGATAGTACTTTCGGGCAATGTTTACGAATTTAGACGCGACGCGAATACCCTGCTCTGGCTCTGGCACGCCAACGGGACCAGCCGTCATCATCCGGCAAGCACCAATTTTCAGGTCTAGGCGTTCGTAGAACGTCATGTCGTCGCCGTACTCTAAAATCGTGTCTTTACCGGTAATCCCCACATCGGCAACCCCATTCTCCACATAGGTAGGAACGTCGGCCGATCGAGCCACGATAATTTTGTGTCCTCCTGAGACGCTGTCAAAAATCAGTTTGCGCGATTTTTTGGGGTCGTCGGTGGGCTGTATCTGACAGGCTGCCAAGAGCGGCAGACACTCCTCAAAAATACGCCCTTTGTTCAGGGCTATAACTAATCCCATGAATGAACCAACCTTACTTACCCAGGGTTAATAAATTACCGATACCGACTTTGCGATTACGCGGCGATTAATGTCTATCCAAATCGTCCATCGAAACAGCTCAGCGTTAGCTGATACGTCTCACCTTGGCACCCATTTGGCCTAACTTTTCCTCAATGGTCTCATAACCGCGATCGATGTGATAAATGCGGTCAATTGTTGTCGTACCCCTAGCCGCTAAAGCAGCCAAAACCAAACTTGATGAAGCCCTTAGATCGGTAGCCATGACCGGCGCGGCTCGCAGTTCTTTCACACCTTGAACAACTGCCATGGACTGACCATGCAGCTCTATGTCAGCACCTAACCGCTTCATTTCGTGAACATGCATGAAACGGTTTTCAAAAATATTTTCATTAATTGTCGCTGTGCCCTCGGCGAGCGCATTCAACGTCATAAACTGAGCCTGCATATCCGTCGGGAACCCCGGGTACGGCGAGGTCTCAATATCCACTGCCCTTGCTCGTCGACCCGTCATATCCAATTCAATCCAATCGTCGCCAGCAGTCACATCAGCTCCCGCTTGCTGAAGTTTGTCCAGCACTGCGCCTAACGTTTCGGGTTCCACATCACGCAAATGCACACGACCGCCAGTCACGGCCGCAGCCACAAGGTAGGTGCCCGCTTCCACTCGATCCGGCATCACGCGATGCGAACCGCCGTGCAGCGCCTCAACGCCTTCTATCTCTATGGTGGATGTACCATGACCCGAAACCCTCGCACCCAAGGCATTAAGAAAGTCACCCAAGTCCACTGTTTCTGGTTCGCAGGCCGCATTGAAAAGTCGAGTCGTGCCTGACGCCAACGTTGCTGCCATCATGAGATTCTGTGTGCCGCCGACGGTTACCAAATCCATGTGCACATCGCAGCCAACCAGGCTGCCGTTTGAACGCGCTCGCACGTAACCGTCGGTTACTTCGATATCAGCGCCCAATGCTTCAAGGCCCTTCAAATGCTGATCCACAGGCCGAGAGCCAATGGCACAGCCACCAGGCAGGGAAACTTCAGCCTCACCAAAACGCGCCAATAAAGGACCAAGGACCAAAAATGATGCGCGCATGGTTTTCACCAGTTCATAAGGTGCGCGAAAGCTGGTGAGATTCTTCGCGGTAACTTCGACCTGCATATTCTCGTTTAGGGTCACGCCCACACCCAGACAGGCAAGCAACTCGATCATCGTAGTGACGTCATGCAAGTGAGGGGAATTCGATATCGTCACGGGTTCTGCCGACAGCAAAGAGGCCGCCAGAATCGGCAGCGCCGCATTTTTAGCGCCGCTTACGCGGATGCTTCCGTTGAGCGGGGTACCGCCCTCGATCTGTAATTTATCCATGGAATACTTAGGGTGTTTCAGCCTTGATCGACACTGCATGCAGGGCGCCCGAGGCAATCAAGTCTTGGATGCACGCATACACTTCTTGCTGCTTCTTCACCCGACTCATGCCGTCGAAATGCTCGCTGATCACCACAATGACCGCCCGATTTCCTTCGATTTCCACACTGACCTGAGCACCTGGAATGGCATTCTCCACTCGGTTTCTGACGTCATCTTGCATAATTTCGTTCCCATCTAATCCTGCGCCGGACACTTTTACTCGATGGACAGTCAGCTTAAGGAATACTGCAGTTGCCCGGCCGCTATGTTACGCGATATCGGCAAATACAACACTGCACAAGGGCAAACCCATGATTCCAACTCGATAAATCTTGCCAAGGATGCCTTGGCTACAGGTGGGGATACGACTAAAGTGCGGGGTCTCGATTGGTGACAGGCGAATGTTTCTATCGAAAACGCGATACTGCCGGCTTGGCTTGTGGCACAAGGAAGGTCATCCCTATCAATAACTTGGATTGAACGCCCTTTAACCGCGCAGCTCTACACCAGTCTGCATGAGGCAACGCCACCAGCTCATAACACAGGACAAACCCGTATGTGGGTCAACTTATTACTGATGGCGGTCGGATTTGCGGCCCTCATCTGGAGTGCAGACAGGTTTTTGTCGGGGGCTGCTGCGACGGCAACGAACTTGGGTGTCTCCAATATTTTGATTGGTTTAACCGTCGTATCTCTTGGCACTTCAGCCCCTGAGATCGTGGTCGCTTTGATCGCTGCGTTAGAGGGCAACGCGATTTTGGCGGTAGGTAATGCCATCGGTTCCAACATCGCCAACATCGGCCTTGTACTGGGCATAACCGCCATCATTGCCCCGCTCCCTTTCTCGAACAACGTGCTACGCCGTGAACTTCCGTGGCTGCTCGGCGCAACGGCTATCGCCATCATTCTCATGTTCGATCGCGAACTCGATTGGCTCGATGGGTTAATTCTTCTCTGCGGGCTGGCTTACATTCTCTGGCAGTTGTTGCGGTCGGAAAAGGATACCGATCCATCCGAAAGCGCGCTGGCTAGCGAACTCGAAGAGTTGCCCCAGATGAATTCAGGCAGTGCCATTTTTTGGCTCCTCTCAGGTTTGATCGTACTGCTCGGCGCAGCACAACTTTTAGTCTATGCGGCAACCGAGATCGCCATAGAGCTTGGCATCAGCAGTATGATTATCGGCCTGACCATTGTTGCCGTCGGCACCAGCCTACCGGAGCTTGCAGCAACCGTTAGTGCCGCCTTAAAGGGCCATTCAGACATCGCCATCGGCAACATTGTTGGCTCGAATATCTTAAACATTTTAGCGGTCCTCGCGGTGCCAGGAATCGTCACCACGACGACACTGGATTTTTCGGCGCTATGGCGCGACAGCGGCATGATGTTAGCTCTCACCCTAATGCTGGCCCTGTTCGCTTATGGCTTGAACTCGCGCGCAGTCATCACGCGCTTCGAGGGAATGGTCATGTTATGCGCGTGGATCGGCTATAACGCATTATTGGCCCAGCAGGCTTAGGACGCGCAGCGCATGAGTGATACACAAAAACCGCTGAATGATCTTGCACAGTCCATTCAGGGTATTGTCCTTGATGTGGATGGTGTTCTGACCGACGGGAAGATTATTTACGGCTCGGATGGCAGGGAGCAAAAACACTTTCACGTGCAAGATGGCAGCAGTCTCAAACTGCTGGCATCCCAAGGCATTGCGCTTGCAATCATCACTGGGCGCGATTCCGATATTGTGCAAAGGCGCGCCGAAGAACTCGGCATTTCCTTTATTCGTCAAGGAGCAGACAGCAAAGCCAAGGCATTAAATGACCTCATTATTGAGGGGTTCCCAGCATCCGATCTTTGTGCAATCGGCGATGATGTGCAGGACCTCCAACTGTTCGCACACCCGGCCGTGACGCTGACCGCTACGGTATCGAATGCGCACCCGGCCGTGCTTGAGAATGCCCAATTCGTCACCCAGCGACGCGGCGGTGAAGGCGTCATCGTCGAGTTGAGCGAGCTATTGTTGCGCGCTCGAGATCAATGGCACTTTGCGTAGCGCTTTCTGCGGCTGTTCTGTCGAAACGATGCCCGAACCCACCAAACAAACCGACACGACGGACGCACTGATCGAATGGCGCGTCACCGCTGCCGGCTTGGTCGCCGCGCTCTGCATTTTTTTACTACTGTGGCCAGACGGACGAAATAATGTAGACACATCGGCTGTGCAAGACGACCGTGGGAACAAGGGTCGCGGTGCTTTAATCGAATCACTCAAACCGACAAGCTCGGCAACTCAGGTAACGTGGCAGGTATTTTCTGAGAACGGTGCTTTGAGCTACGAGGTCAATGCCCGGGCAATCAAACAGTACCAATCGCTGCAACTGATGAGGATTGAGCAGCCACTCATCCGAATGAACTCAGAACAACAGCGACCTTGGCTAATTCAAGCTCAGCAAGGAGAAATTTCCCGCGCCCTCAACGCAGATACCAGCAATCTACCCGGGCCAGAGCAACTGGATCTGCAAGGCAATGTGCAAATCACCCAAGATCAAAACGATCCAAGACACGCCTTGAACCTCCTTACCCCTCGATTGAGCATTTTTCCGGCACAGCAGCGAGCGGCAACTGACGAGTCTGTGGTCGTCCGTCACGCTAAGTTCATCACCACGAGCCATGGTCTTGACCTGAATCTTGAGACAGGCACTCTGAGTTTTGCACAGAGCGACCATACTCGCGTCGTTAGCAAACTTTTCCTCAACCAACAGTCAAAGGGCAGTTAAGGTGATCGAGAACACGATTTTGCGACAATGGCTTTTGGCCACAGCCGTAACGTTTGTACTTCTGCAAGGAGCGGGCATCGAAGTGGCGAACGCTGCTGCCGGTCAAGATGACGAGCTAACCATTGAAGGTGACAGCGCAGTCTTTCTGCAGGATCAAAACAGCATTGAGTATGCCGGCAATGTCGTCGCTTTCATGAATGGAATGCGTATCAACGGAGACCGCGTACTCGTCCAAATGAGCGACGATCGCGTCGAGCGAATTACCACCACCGGCCAGCCGGCTAGTTTTTGGCAAGACCAACCTGACTCGAGCGGCGACACCTCCGCCAAGGCGGAGACTATCGTTTACCTGCCGAGTTCCGGCCTGCTGGAGCTGGCAGGTGGCGCATCCTTGATCCAAGCAGGCAATGAAGTTCGCAGCGCATTAATCCGTTACAACCTCATCGAAAGGCAGCTGGACGCGCGCGGTGACAAAGAGACCTCTGAGCGGGTCAGAATGCAGCTAAGTATTCCGACGGAGGAATCAGACTCGAGTTCACCCGTGCCATGACCCTCAAAGCTCAGTCATTACATAAGCGCTATGGGCAGAAGACCGTTATCGAAGACGTGTCGCTTAGCGTTGACCGAGGGGAAATCATCGGTTTACTGGGCCCGAACGGTGCAGGAAAAACGACGTGTTTCTATACCATTATCGGTTTGATCAAAGCGGATGCTGGAAGGGTTTGGCTCGACCATCATGAGCTCACCCACGCGGCTATGCACGAGCGAGCATCACTTGGGCTTGGTTACCTGCCCCAAGAAGCCAGTGTGTTTCGAACCCTGACCACTGAGGCCAATATCATGGCCATGCTCGAACTCAACTCGGCCCTAGATGGACAGGCAAGGCAGCGCCGTTTGGCAGCGTTGCTCGAAGAGTTTGGACTTGAGCACGTGCGAGACAGCTTGGGGCAAAGTTTAAGCGGAGGCGAACGCCGTCGCCTAGAAATTGCCCGCGCACTGGCTACAGAACCTAAATTTATTCTTCTCGATGAGCCCTTCGCCGGGGTTGACCCTATTTCCGTTACTGATATCAAGGCGGAGATTATCGGCTTGGCAGCACGCGGCATCGGCATCTTGATCACGGATCACAACGTCAGAGAAACGCTGGATATCTGCCATCGCGCCTACGTTGTCCATCAAGGACGCGTGATTGCGAACGGTCTGCCAAGCGAAATCCTGGACAATACGACGGTACAAAATGTTTATCTTGGCAAGGAATTTGCTTAACCTCATACCTTTATCGGTATATCGATGTTGAAAACACGTCGCTAGAAAGTTAATCGCACCGGTCCATCCTTACCGACTAGAGAAGTTATGCAGCACCCGACTAGCACCGCCCACATCAGCCGCCGTCGATGAAGCAAAGCCTTTCCATCAAGCTGGGTCAGCAACTCAAAATGACCCCTCAGCTGCAACAAGCCATTCGCTTGCTGCAGCTGAGCACTTTGGAACTCGAGCAGGAAATCCAAGAATGTATCGACGGCAACCCGATGCTGGAGACAGAAGACGATTGGACAGACTCCGCAGACGATAAATCTACTGAATCCGGGGATGATTTTTCCGAAAACGACCCTTCCCTTGAGCTACTGGATTCAGCCTATGCTGAGAACAGTGGTAACGAGGCGGGGACAGACTTTGACGACGACTACCCTGCTGGCGACCTGAGCCCGGTCGATCTGCCCGACAACTTCGGCGAGGAAATGGTTTCCAACGACATTTCCGACGCCACCATCGACGGCGTGACGGAATCTGACGTCAGCGACCAACTTCACGAGCCCCTCGCCGATGACATACCCGTAGATTCGAATTGGGACGATATTTATCCCCAAACGCCGTCGGGCACGTCTGGCGAAAGCGACTACGATGCAGGGGCCAACGATAGCGCCGAAGAAACTCTCGAAAGCCATTTACTATGGCAGCTAAACCTTACGCCCATGGCTGCGTCCGACCGAATCATCGCCTTGGCAATTATTGATGCAATTAACGATGACGGTTTGCTGGGTACTTCCATCGACGACATTTGTGCGACGCTGGCGCAAAACAATCTAAGCTCCGACGCGCCGCCAACTGAAGATGAAGTAATCGAAATTCTGCGGAGAATTCAGCGCTTTGACCCCGTGGGTGTGGGTGCGCGAGATCTGCGAGAATGCCTGCTGATCCAGCTAGAGCAGCTAGATGAAGGAACGCCATGGCTACAGGAGGCCAAGCTCATCGCGGATCAATTTCTAACCCTTTTGGGCAGCAAGGATTTCGCGGCCCTGGTCCGACAAACTCAACTGACGGAACACGAACTCAGCCAAGTCGTGGCACTCATCAGAACCCTACAACCTCGACCCGGCGCGGCGTTACTGCTGAATCAAGCAGACTACGAAGTCCCTGATGTCGTGGTGCGCAAAGAGAAGGGGCGATGGCTGGTTGAGCTCAACCCTGAAACTTTGCCAAAAGTCCGCATTAACAACACCTATGCCGGCATGATCAAAAACATTCCTGCAGGACCCGACAAAGACTATCTGAGAGATAACCTGCAGGACGCGAAGTGGTTTTTGAAAAGCCTTCAGACTAGACACGATACGCTGCTCAAGGTCGCAACAAAAATTGTTGAAGTGCAAAAAGATTTCTTGGAGCTCGGCCCGGAAGCGATGAAGCCTTTGATTTTGGCGGATATAGCGGAGCAAGTTGACCTCCACGAGTCCACAATATCCCGGGTAACCAATCGCAAATACTTGGCGACACCTCGCGGTTTGTATGAACTCAAATACTTCTTCTCTTCACACGTGGGCACTGCCGGCGGCGGCGAGGTATCCAGCACAGCGATTCGAGCCTTAATCCGCAAGGTTACTGCGGAAGAGAACCCCCGCAAACCGTTGAGCGACAGCAAGATAGCCGCAATACTATCTGAGCAGAACATCAATGTTGCACGTCGAACAGTAGCCAAATATCGAGAATCTCTGTCGATTCCTCCCTCAAACGAAAGGAAACAATTGGTCTAATCTGTCGCGCATGCTTATGTTGGTGGACCTATCTCAGCATCCTCAAGGAGGACACTATGCAACTCGATATCACCGGCCATCAGATCGACCTTACCGAAGCCTTGCAACATCATGTTCGAGAAAAAATGAATAAGCTCCAGCGCCACAGTGACGAAATCACTCACACACATGTGGTGTTAAATGTTGAAAAACACACCCATCAGGCAGAAGCTACCGCCCACGTTCCGGGAGCCGAACTGTTTGCGAATGCTCAGGCAGACGATATGTATACCGCAATTGATAAGTTGGCCGATAAAATGGACCGGCAACTGCTGAAGCACAAAGAAAAAACGGTGGCCCGGCATAACGGCGGGCACCACAGAACATCGAGACACGGTATTTGACAGCCACTAGCTATCACACTGCGCTAAAGCTCAAGGTAGCGGCAAGATTCTCTACCGATTGAACTGTAAGATAGGCTTGCGGGAACAGGTTGCGGCAACCGACACAGCGATGAAAAACATTCAACTGGCGAGTCATGAGAGTCTGCTTTTATGAGCGATGCATTAACGGTTAACGATTTGGTCAGCAAGAACTCGGTGCGCTGCCACTTAAGTGCTGGCAGTCGCAAAAGGCTCTTTCAAGCAATTGCCCACGAGCTCGTGGATCCTGCTCGAGAAGACGGCGAGGAAGCCGTTGATGAGATCTACGACGCACTGGTTGAACGCGAGCGCCTAGGTAGCACGGCACTGGGTGATGGGGTTGCCATCCCGCATTGCCGCACCGACTGCAAGACCATTGCTGGCGCATTTTACACACTCAAGCAGCCCATTGATTATGAAGCTCCAGACCAAAGGCCCGTTGATATCGTCTTCGTCCTGCTTGTTCCGCGCCATGAGCAAACCGCGCATATCGCGGCGCTGCAGCGACTCGCGCAACTATTTTCTGATCCCTCGAATCTGAGTGATTTACGCGCGGCAGTTTCGGATCAGGAACTCTTTCGGGAACTGCTACGCATGGACTCCGCTCTTGATCCGCCCGAACTGAATCGCAAGCTCGCATGAAACTCGTCATCGTCAGCGGGCGCTCTGGTTCGGGTAAATCCACGGCATTGAGAACGCTGGAAGATGCTGGATATCACTGTGTCGATAATCTGCCTGTTAATCTCCTCGATGACTTGATGGCCCGTTATGCAGCTGCACAGGGACAATTATCAAAGGTCGCCGTATGCATTGATGCGCGAAGCTCGGGCCTGGAACACTTCCCCGAATTGTTGTTGCGATTACGCAATCAAGGGATCGACATTCAGGTTCTATACCTCGATGCTCTAAGCCCCTCCCTCGTAAAACGCTTCAGCGAAACTCGGCGGCGTCATCCGTTAACGAGCAGCGACGTTGATCTTCGGGAAGCCATTGACCGGGAGGCCAGCATTTTAGCCAGCGTTGCCGATCTAGCCAGCCTAACCATCGACACCACCAAAATTTCAAGCAAGGGGCTGAGCGAACAAATCGTTACCCGCGTGCTACAAACCGACGGCGCCTCGGTTAATCTGCTGTTTCGGTCCTTTGGCTTCAAACACGGCATTCCGGTGGATACAGACTTCGTCTTTGATCTGCGCTGCCTACCGAACCCACACTGGCAACCCGCACTGCGTCCGTTAAGTGGTTTACATGAGGAAGTGGCCGGTTACTTGGCGACGCAACCACTGGTTAACGAGATGTTCGAGGACATCGCAGGTTATCTTGAGCGTTGGATACCTCGTTTTGCTGATAACGACCGGGTATACCTCACTATTGGCATTGGCTGCACTGGTGGACAGCATCGCAGCGTCTATATGGCTGATCGCTTAGCCGCTCATTTCTCCGATCAACTTGATCAAGTGCTCGTTCGTCACCGCGAGTTAGAGAAGCAGTAAGCGCCTTTTTAGCACGCGCAACTTATCAGGCCTCGTTATGCGACACGCCAAATTGACCATCGTTAACCCACTAGGACTGCATGCCAGAGCTGCCTCTAAGCTCGTCGATGCCGCGAAAAATTTCGCCTCGGACGTAAAAGTCGTCAACACACAGGGCATTGAGGCCGACGCCAAACGAATCATGAATTTATTGTTGCTGGGTGCCCCTGTTGGCAGCGAGATCGAACTGTTTGTAGAAGGCGAAGACGAGAATGATGCCTTTGTCGCGCTCACTAAACTGATCAACGCAGGCTTCCATGAAATGGAAACGTCATGACCTCCGATCAACAACACTTCGAAGACGTTCTTGAGGGGATCAGCCGCGGGAGCACTGCAGATATTAAGGTGCTGCTGGCGTCTCTGCGCCCAAGCGAAATTGCCGGGGTGCTGGAAGCCAGCACGCCGGCCCCCCGCCGAATCATTTGGGGCTTAGTCGACGAAGAAGTGCGCAACCAGAGTTTGCAGTATCTGCAAGACGACGTGCGCGCGGAATTTCTCGAGGCGATGGACACCGCTCAGCTCGTGGCAGTCGCGGATGATCTGGATACCGACGACTTCGCCGATATTCTGCAGCAGCTACCCGCCACGATTACCGATCAAGTACTTGAGAACCTCGACAGCCGAGATCGCGCGCGCGTGGAATCTGTGCTCTCTTATCCCGAAGACAGCGCCGGCGGTTTGATGAACACCGACACCATTACGGTACGGCCTCGGCACGCTGCCGAATTAGTCCTGCGATACTTAAGATTGCGACGGGATCTGCCAGCAACAACCGATGCGTTAATCGTCGTCAACAGCCGAGATGAGTATCTCGGCATGTTGCCCTTGACCAAGCTTTTGACCGCTGACCCGACGGTCACCGTGCGGGAAATCATGAACTCCGAGGAGCCAGCGATTCACGTTGGCGAGGCAGATACCGAAGTCGCGAGATTATTTTCCGAGCGCGATCTGATTTCCGCGCCCGTTATTGATGACGGCGGTTTCTTGCTTGGACGAATAACCATTGATGACGTGGTCGACGTCATCATTGAAGATGCAGAAGAAGCTCTTCTGGCTCCCGCGGGTTTAGTGGTCGATGAAGACACCTTCGCGCCGGTCCGACGAGCCGTGCGCCGCCGGGCAATCTGGTTGGGCATTAACCTCGTCACCGCACTGATGGCCGCTGCGGTCATCAGCATGTTTGAAGAAACCATCGTAAGAGTCGTCGCTCTCGCAGTTCTGATGCCCATTGTCGCCAGCATGGGCGGCATTGCAGGCACACAAACGCTCACCTTAGTTATTCGTGGGCACGCGACCGGCCAGCTTGGCAGAAACAATATGCTGTGGATGTTGAATCGAGAGTTCATCATCGCGGTCCTGAACGGCATGCTTTGGGCCACCATCGTTGCCTTTGGCGCCTCTTATGTTTTTGATGACCCTATGCTCGGCGGCGTCATAGCCGTTGCCATGGTTGCCACGATCTTGATCGCTGCTATCGCAGGCAGTCTGCTACCGAGCTTGCTCAGACGTATGGATATTGATCCTGCAATCGCCGGCGGCGTAGTCCTCACGACCATCACAGACGTAGCCGGGTTTTTCATTTTCCTCGGCCTAGCCAGCTGGGTTTACCTGTAGGCCTATTGGCCTGCGACAGTCATTGACTCAAGCAATAGGCTAGGCGCACGAATACTGCTCCTAATGTCAATGTCATCGGCAAGCCCCACAATGTTCAGCAACATGTCTTTCAAATTTCCAGCAAGCGTGAACTCTGCCACCGGATAGGATATTTCACCGTTTTCAACCCAGAACCCGGAAGCACCCCGCGAGTAATCGCCAGTCACACCGTTAACTCCTTGCCCCATCAACTCGGTTATGAGTAATCCTGTCCCCATCTGACCCATTAGCTCCTCGTGAGGAACCATTGGAGCCTTGAGATGAAGATTGTGCACTCCTCCGGCGTTCCCAGTTGTCTGCATGCCCAGTTTGCGGGCGGAATAGGTTGAAAGGATGTAACTCTTCAATCTACCGTTCTCGACGAAAACATTATCGCGGGTTGCCACGCCGTCGCCATCAAAGTAAGCACTTGCTAACCCGCCAGCCATTACAGGGTCTTCCTGCAGGCTCAGCCAGTCTGGGAGAACCTGTTGCTCCAGCGACCCCAGCAAAAACGAGGCCTGACGATATTGAGCGCCGCCACTGATCGCGCCATTGAGATGACCGATCAATCCGGCGGCGAGGTTCGGCGCTAACATAACCGGGTATTTGCCAGTAGGCGCCTTCCGTGGCGACAACCGTTTGACCGTGCGTTCTCCTGCCTTTCTGCCCACGTCCGCCGCAGCTTCCAAGTCCTGCCAGCGACGCGACAGCGTATACCAGTAGTCGCGCTGCATCCCCTCATTGTCTTCGCCAATCACAACGCAACTCATGCTGTGACGCGTGCTGGGGTAGGCCCCAAGAAAGCCATTGCTGTTGCCGTATACCCGCAGAGCCTGCTGAGAGTTAATTTGAGCACCGTCCGAGTTGGTCAGTTTCCCATCCACCGCAAGACCGGCTGTCTCGCATTCGATGGCCATAGCAGCGGCTTGTTCTGGTTCGATATCCCAGGGGTGATACAGATCTAACGCGATCGGAGTCGCCGGCATCAGACTGGCGTCGGCCAGCCCACTGTACGGGTCTTCCTCGGTGTGTTTGGCGATACCTTTTGCCGCCGCCACAGTCTCCCGGATCGCTGCCTCACTGCTATCTGTCGTGCTGGCAGAACCCTTGCGTTTGCCAAAATACAGCGTGATGCCGAAGCCTCGATCTTGATTAAACTCCAGATTTTCTAGCTCACCTTTGCGGACACTGACCCCCAAACCCTGCTCCATGCTCACCGACACTTCGGCTTGATCGGAACCTTGCTTTTTTGCCTCGCTGAGAATTTTTTCAACCAACTCGGTCAATTCCTGCTGATGCTCTATAAACTCCAATGCTTTGCTTCCTTTAAAATTACGTTATGCACGAAGAACCCTCTAAATCTGCGCTAAAGCGCGAAGCCCAACGACTGCAAAAAATCGGCTTGCGCCTCACCCAGCTCAAACCCGACGTCAGGGCTCGCATCGATCTCCCCGAGGCCCTGCGACAGGCCATCGAAACCCATGCCACCATCAAAAGCCGCGAGGGTGGCAGACGGCAGATGCAGTTTATCGGTAAACTGATGCGTAAGGTCGACACCGCGGCTATCGAAGCGCAACTCGCCGACATCGACGGCCAGTCTGCCGCTGCCCGTCACTTTTTTCACAACCTAGAGCGATGGCGCGACACGCTCATCAATGACGCTGGTGCCCTCACACAATTCATTTCAGAATATCCCGGCGTCGAAAGACAAACCTTGCGGCAACTGGTAAACGCGGCGTCCGCCAATCGCCCTGCCGCCGGCCAAAATCCATCCGAGGCCCACAAACGGGCGCAGCGCGCCCTGTTTCAGTTCTTGCGTTCAACCCTGAGCGAACCAAACGAGAATCTGGATTAGCTCGCCCGAAATACCCTAACCGCTCCATCGGGCGCTCAAGATGTGGCGGTGCCCCCAACAACAATCTCATCAACCTTTAAGGTTGGCTGCCCAACGCCGACCGGCACAGACTGTCCATCCTTACCGCAAACACCGACGCCGC
Organism: Gammaproteobacteria bacterium; assembly: GCA_012269545.1. Taxonomy (GTDB): domain Bacteria; phylum Pseudomonadota; class Gammaproteobacteria; order Pseudomonadales; family Azotimanducaceae; genus UBA4421. The sequence goes on from JAAXKB010000017.1 coordinate 87,672, forward strand.
CATCTAAATTCAGGTCATTACCCACCATGGATATTCGGTTCATTACCTCCGGGCCACTACCGACCAGAGTGGCGCCCCGAATCGGCGCGGTGACCTTACCATCTTCAATGCGATAAGCTTCTGTCGCCGAAAACACAAAGCGTCCGGATGTGATATCCACCGAACCTCCGCCAAAGTTGACGGCATAGATTCCATTTTTTACAGATCGAATAATATCCTCCGGCGCATCTTGGCCGGGCAGCATGTACGTATTAGTCATGCGTGGCATAGGAACATGAGCATAGGACTGACGGCGGCCGTTGCCAGTGGCGGTAACATTCATTAGCCGCGAGTTGAGTTTGTCCTGCATGTAGCCCTTTAATACGCCATTTTCGATCAGTGTGGTCATCTGGGTTTGCGTGCCTTCGTCATCCACGCTCAAGGAACCGCGACGAGCCTCCAACGTGCCATCGTCAACCACTGTGCAAAGCGGCGAAGCAACCTGCTCACCGACCCTATTGGAAAAGGCGGAACTGCCTTTGCGATTAAAGTCACCCTCCAAACCGTGACCAACCGCTTCATGCAGTAACACCCCCGGCCAGCCGGGACCCAACACGACAGGCATGGGACCCGCGGGCGCATCAACTGCCTCGAGATTAACCAACGCCATGCGCACGGCTTCTTTCGCTAAATTATCTGTCCAATCGTCTTCGGCCAAGGAATTCAAACTACGTCGTCCGCCACCGCCGGCATTACCGCGCTCTCTGCGGCCGCCGTGTTCAACAATCACCGACACATCGAATCGCACCAAGGGGCGGATGTCTGCTGCCAATGTACCGTCGCTCGCCATCACCAACATAGTTTCGTGGTTAGCCGAAACTCGCACGTTAACCTCCCGAACTCTTGGGTCCTGAGCCCGGGCAACTTGATCCACTCTTTGCAGAAGGCTGACTTTATCTTCATCACTCAAACTGCTGATTGGATCCGCAGCAGCGTAAAGCGACGGGTACGTTCTGACTTTGAAACTCGGCAGTCCGCGAGGGGCACCTGCACCAGCAATAGATTTGGCCGCCTTTGCAGCCTCTCTCAACCCGTCAAGGCGAATGTCTTCACTGTAGGCAAACCCTGTTTTTTCGCCAGCCAGCCCGCGAACGCCAATACCCGCTTCGACGCCAAACGAGCCGTCTTTGACGATGCCATCCTCTAAACCAAACGATTCTCCGCGGGTGCTTTGAATAAACACCTCCCCGTAATCTACTTCGCGACCCAGAAGTGTGGCGATACTTTGCTCAATATCACCAAGACTCATGCCTCTTGCCTGCAACAATTGCTTCTCTACGGTTGCGACCACATCACTCATAGCTTAGGAGCCTTATCGGTTGTTTTTGTTTACGACTGCGCTGGGCAGTCTGAATTCAGACCGGCAAGTCATTCAAGGAGACGGCGAAACCGATTCGCCGCCAGAGCCCTGAGGCTTCAGCAAATCGGGCGACAGGCGTTCTCCCGCCGAATCCGTCTCCTCAATGTCTTGATTGAACAGCTCGGTGAAAACCACGTCCGGCTCATCTAATGGGCCTGTTATTGAGAACTTTGCAGAACTCATGCGTTCAATCGGTTTGCGGAACACTCGCTCTCCAACGGCTACTCCGATTCCCGCCAATGGGTTAACGAGAGCCAAGTATGCGGCGTACCACGGCAGGTTGTCACTTACCGGCAATGTGACAATCATTTCAGCATCCAGCAGGTCGTTGCGTAAATCAACTTTGCCGCCTAACTCATAGCGGGATGAGGTGCTTTTTACGATCAGATTCTTAGTGAAACGCACCGTCTGATCCTCCAACTGAATATCCGCATACGTCTCTTCGAAACTGATGCCGTCACCCACCACATCAGAAAAATCTAGGCTGACCCTTTTGGTTAAGGCTGTGATATTGAACAGACTGACTGCACGTAAACCGGCAGCACCGGTCTCTACCTCAAGAAAGCGGCCGCTATTCGCTTTAAATGACAGTTCGCCCTCGCTGCTTTCAACCTTAAGATTTGCTGGCGAACCCGACCAACTCAAGTTGCCCGATAGAGAAGCCGACTCGGTCGTCATCATCGGCGCATAATCCCAGAGAGGCAGCGTTTGCGCCAAATCGCCCATCAACGCAGTGCCGGAAAACGCGCTGCGATTTTCCTCCAAATCCCAAAACACAGCGCTGTCTACTATGTCCAGCCCGTTGACTTGCACATCCTGTAGATCAAAACGAACGCCATGATCCTGCGGCGCAATGTCAAACTTCCAGCGACCAAAGGGCTCTTGATCAATAAACAGCTCGTTGATAAAAACCGAAGCGCGAGGCAATGCCCTGCCAACGCTTATATCGACCGGATCCAAATTCCCTTGAAATCCATTGTTGGGGACGTCGGACCCTGGAAGACGGAGAGTCAGCAGGTTTATATCGAGGGAATTGGGGTCAGACAAATCAACGCTGCCAGACACATCGGCACCGCGAAGCTCAAAAAACACAGAGTCCGCGCTGCCCTGACCGTTTAACTGAAGATCGGTAAAGTTCAGGTCATTCACTACAAGCTCGCCAACCTCGAGCGCTCGGATCTGCCAGTCAAACGGCAAATTGATAACAGGGTCGCCATCAGAGGATACCCAGTCCGCCAAATCCAATGTCGCTAGCCGACCGTTCACCACTACCCCAAAATAGGCCGCTTGGAGCGGCAACGGTTCTGCATGAATTCCAACGCCGCCATGGGTAATGGTTAATCCCTCACCATCACGCATGAATAACCTGCCCTGGGTGCCCGCATATCGCCAACTGGCGCGCTGATAGTCATCGAAAAAAGCTAACTCAAACGTGCTCGGAGATCGAACCTTCACCCCTTTACCAAACTCGCCGGGCAGCGCGACCGCCATGTCTTCTAGGTCGGTTTCCACCTGCAAACGTGCCGTTGACGAACCATCCATAGCGATCTGCAGCGCGGCGATAAAGTCTGCGCGGCCTGCCAACAAAGACGATTGGGGCAGCGCGGCGACACGAAAGAGGTCTTCGGCAGCAAGGCTGCCGGTCAAACGAAAGTTTATGTCTTCCTCATCATATGACATATCCACCGTTACCGGCTTGTCAAACAGCTTTCCGCGGGCGTTTCCCTGCAAGTTATGAGGCAGTGAAAATCGCTGTTGCCCCGAGAGTTGCTGCCAATCTAGGCGATAGTTCGGCATCTGGAAGTCCACCGATTCAAACTCGGTTTCGAGGTTGATTTGCAGACGCTGATCATTGGTCAGATCTGCCACAAGGGGCACCTGAAGTTCCGCGATGACATTGATGTCACCCCGAGCATCCCATTCCGGCGTTACGAAACGCAATGACTGCTGCAACGGTGAATTACGGATCAAACTCAGAATCGAAGCGGCTTGAGATTGCCTCGCTATGCGCAAAAACGATAGGCCCTGATTGGCATCAACATGAATTTCAGCACCGCCAACCAGTAGGCCCCCGGTTTCTCCCTGACTTAATTCCGCGTACGTATGCCGTCCGGCCACATGCAGCGAGCCAGTAGCTTCGTTCAGCGTGGGCCAATCGTCCCTGTAACGAATGTTTGCCTCACTAAAATCGCCAATAAGTTCGAAGCGGCGGCTGGTAATGTCGCCTGGCGGCACGTGAATCTGACCATGGTGTGCAGCTACTACATTTTTGAAATCCCCGGCCAGTGGAGCCTGAGTTAACCACTGACGCAAGCCGTCTCTGAGTTTGTAAGGAACGAACCGTTGCTGCCCCGCCGGCACACCCATTTCATTCACCTGAAGATTCACCGTTACGCGCTGCTCGTATCGTGCTCGTGGACGGCTGGTCGCAAACCCGCCGCTAATTAAACTCCCGTCAGAAGCAGCACGAATATTCTCGCCTCGAACCGAGGCATAACCCGGACGAAACAGCAGCATCAGATCACCAGATACATCCTCAAGGTCCCACGCATTTGTGAAGAGCTCCGGAAACTGCATGGTGACGGCCTCCCCGGTCACCCGAAGACCCATTTGCTGAAGGTCGCCGAAAACTTCAGCTTGGCTGTTGGTAATTGACGGTGCACCACGATATGCGGAGAGACTGACTGCATTCGCCTGAGCCCAAAACTCAAGACCATCGGCGCCGTAACTGGCGATCAGCTGCTCAATGTCTGCCCTAACATTCAAGCCAGCGATCCATTCACCAACCACTTGATCGGATGACAGCACACCATTGGCAAAATCTGTGAAAGAGCCCAGAGCGAGACCCGCCATCCTTGCGCGGAAGCGCGGCACATCATCATCAAATAGTGCATCAGAAAGCGTTTGCCCGAACAAATTTGTGCGGTTGATTTCAACAACTAACGGCGGTAATTCGAAGGGTTCCACGGCATCGGAATCGAGAACGGCCTGCAGTTTCGCCAACACAAATTCTTGGTCATCAATCAGCGAGATCTCAGTACGCAAGGATGCAGAACTGCCGCTTTTCAAAAAGGGGGAGTCCATCAGGTGCACGGTCGCATGCAGGACCCCTTCCCCTGCTGGCTGATCATCTCCAGCAACCTCATAACCCCACCAGTGGCCTCGGGACACATCCAGAGTCATACCGCCGGCTTCAAGCAACCCCGAAGGCAACACCAATTGTCCCTTCGCCTCAAACCATGTGTCTTTTAAGGATTGGTCTCGGTCTGGAACAGAATCTGGTGATCGCTTTAAATTGTAGGTCATCGACAATTGTTGCCGTTTTGACTGCGCGATTGGACTTAAGACCGACGCTCGACCTTGGATCTTCTGGCGATCATTTACCAGGCTCAACGAAACCTCGTATTGAAACTGTTTCCCTGAACGCTCCGCAACTAGGTCAAATGATGAATCAAGGTATTCGCTGGCATTGACGATTTGCTGAAAATCGATATTCAAGGGCTGATCTTGACTGTTTTTGAGCTGCCAACCCGTGCCGGAGTGGACTACAACGACCTCGCCGCTTTGGCTGTAGAAGCGTCGCAGCACCCATGACCCACTGAGGACGCTGCGAAAAAAATCCAGCTCAACATACACATTACGCAGATTGCCAGCAGGAAATACCACGCGCTCAGCACGCAACACCGGATTAAAACCCTGCCAATCGCCCGCAGCCCCGACCACTTCGGCCCGCAAGGGCAGCAAGGATTGATTTATCTGTGGTCTCAACCATTCAATCGAATGCAATGCCAAGCGTCCTGCGACTTGCATCACTGCAAGGAGACACACAAAGGCCGTGACCAATATCACCAGACGTCGAGTCCACTGCAACAGCTTACGATGCCATTCGCTTTGTGGCCCTACCGAATCCGCAGAATTGGACACTGACGAGTTCAAAAGAGCACCCTTAAATCGACCGACCTGGGACAAACACCAAGTCAAATTGATCGTAACGGTAGGCTGAGTCGACCGCCAATCTCACGTCGTGACCCAGCTTCGCCACTAACGATTGATAAACCGAGGCTTCTTCGTCAAGCAAGCGATCAACTACTGCTGCATTGCTGGTCAGAATATACGCGCCGTTTTTGTCGGCAGTTGCTGCCCTTGGACCATTCACGTCGGCCCGATGTTCTGCGGCGATTGCACGAAAAATCTCCATGCACGTTGATTCCGCAGTTTTGACATAGCCCGAGCCATTGCAGTGGCTGCAACCCCCGCACATTACTTGCGTCAAACTCTCTCTTGTGCGTTTCCGGCTCAACTGAACCAGCCCTAAAAAAGAAAAGCCCTCTACTTGGCTTTTTGCCGGATCCCGAGCCAACGCTTCGCGAAGTTTAGTCAGGACGCTTTCCTGATGCCCAGCATCCTTCATATCAATAAAATCGATCACAATGATGCCGCCGAGATTGCGCAGTCGCAGCTGCCGCGGAATGCTTGCAGCCGCCTCCATGTTAGTAATAAAGGCCGTTTCCTCTAAGTTTTTCGTACCCAGAAACCCAGCGGTATTAACGTCGATACTGGTCAACGCCTCTGTCTGTTCAATCACCAAAGTTCCGCCGCTGTTCAGGCGAACCGTGGGTTCTAACGCGGCCAACAATTCTCGCTCGATATTGTGCAGCTCAAACATTGGCTCGGCATCAGTATACAACCGCAGCCTGTCAACGTAGTCAGGAGCATATTGATTCAGATAGTCGTGGAGTCGCTGATGTATGTCTGCATCATTGACGAAGATAGCCGCGGTTTCACTACCGACCAAATCTCGGACCAAACGTGTCTGAATTGGGAGTTCCTGAAAGACCTGGCGAGGGGCTTTGGCGCCTTCAGCAGTTTTAACCACCCGAGCCCACTGACGCAGCAAGTGGTTGAAATCATCGTTCAATGAAGAGGCCGGTGAGCCCTCCGACAGCGTTCGGGCAATCAGCCCCATATCGGAACCCTCAGCTAAAGGCCGCAGCAGCTTAAAAAGTCGGAGGCGTTCCCTTTCGTCCGTTATTTTCTGCGACAGACCAACTTGATCCCCCCTTGGCATCAACACTAAGTATTTCGATGCAAGTGCAAGGTTCGTCGAGAGCCGAGCGCCCTTGGTCCCCATGGGATCACGCTGAACCTGAACCAGAAGTTCTTGTCCATCGTGCAGCAGATCCCGAATGCCTAACTTATGTCCATCCGAATCGTTGGCCGTTGCCACGAGCGCGCGACTGATATCTGATGCATGGAGAAACCCCGGGCGCTCAAGGCCAATGTCAACAAAGGCGGCCTGCATTCCCGGAATCACCCTTACCACTTTGCCCAGATAGATGTTGCCCGTCGAGCTATAGCCAGCCGCACGCGCCAAATGAACTTCTTCAACGGCGCCGTCTTTCACCAACGCAACCCGCGATTCAAATGGTGATACGTCAATCAGCAGTTCTTCAGGCACGTTGTCGCTCCGACCACGTATCGAAACCCGCCCGGATTAAGAGTTGCTCTGTTTCCGCCATAGGCAGTCCAATGATGCTGCTGTAGCTGCCTTCAATACGCTCAACGAAAATCCCACCAAAGCCCTGCAGCGCATAGGAACCCGCTTTATCTTGAGGCTCACCAGTCATCCAGTAGGCCTTGGCTTCACGGCGCGAAACAGAGCGGAACAGGACATCGCTGGTTACCACATCGCTCCACGTCTCTTCGCCGTTGTGTAGAGCGATCCCCGTTGCGACCTGATGGGTGCGGCCTGAAAGCTGCAGCAACATGTCGATGCAATGCGCCTCGTTCTCCGGCTTTCCGAGTAATTTATCTTCAATGCAAACAATGGTATCGGCCCCTAAGCTCAAATAGCCCGGTCGCCACGACGCTTGCGCCTTACTTTGCGCAAGCCGTCGCACGTAGTTGACCGCGTTTTCACCGGCCCGCGGCGTTTCATCAACGTCAGCGGGCTCTATTTCAAAGGTGAGACCCATCTGAGTTAGTAAGTCTGAACGTCGCGGAGACTTGGAAGCCAGCAACAGGCGGATATCGCAGGTCACCATCAGTTGCGCAGCGCAGTGCCACGGAAGCGTTGTCCGATCCAATGATACAGCGGCCATATGAGCGTACTGCTCACAGCAAGGGTCAGCGGCTGTAGATCCCACGCCTGGTGCAATACCGTGTTGTGGACATAACTGCGGAAAATCTCACTAACAAATACCATCATAAAAACCATAATCATTTGCTGCGAAAGGGTCTGCAAATGTAAGCGGTCCCTAAAGCGCAGCAGATAGAAGGCGATCGCCGCGAAAATGGCACCATTTACGCCGAAAGGATCACCCAATAGCACGTCCGCGTAGAACCCTAACAGCCAGACAGCAAACAACACGCGCCGCGTCGTCGTACCTTCATCTGTCGCCCGTTTTGCAAACAAATTTCTGAACAACGCGCCGCGAAAATGGGGAACCAGCTGCACCCACAAAACCAAGGCAAGCAACAGCCACTGCGGCCGCCAGTACGAAATCCAATCCGCGAAGGAGTCTGGCAGGTGAAATACGCTGAACACCATACTCAGCAAGATGAGCACAGTCATGCCTTGGCCCCCAGAACGCACTTCAGGACTCTCCCTCATTCACATCGACGCTTTGGACTGCTGGTGCCAAGGTATCCGCCGATGGCGGTGAGATGATTAAAACATGCCCCACTTTGAGCAAGGCGGCGGACGGCGCGATGCTGGCCTGAAGATAAGGTGATGATTCGGTGCTCTCTACACTCGACACCAGGCCAACCGGATATCCAACGGGAAATCGTCCGCCCAAACCCGATGTCTCAATCAGGTCGCCCTGTCGTAAATCCGTAGAAACCGGCAAGTCTTCGACGACCAAGCGATCGGAGGAACCGATTCCGCCAACAATCATTCGCACACCTGTGCGATTGATACGGGCTGGAGTCGCATGGTTGCGATCTGAAACCAATAACGCCCAACTCGTGTTCGCAGATACGTCGGTAATTTGACCAAGCAGACCGCTAGCGTCGACCACTGCATACCCTACCGCTATGCCATCGGCCGTTCCTTTATCGAGGATCACGGCTGCACGCTGAGGATCTGGTGGCACGCCGATGATCTCTGCAATCGTCGCCTGACCGGGCAATTGAACTTTGGAGCCCAACAATTGCCTTAGTCGCGTATTTTCAGCCTGCAAAAAGCGCAAGCGCAATAGCTCTTCTTTCATTCCCAACAATTGCGCGTTGAGTTGATCGCGCTGTTGCAACAACGACTGTCTGTCAGAGGTGATATCCGAAACGGAGCTGGCAAGGGCGTAAGGCGTTTGAGCCAAAAAATAGACGGGGCCAGTCAGGAGGAGCATGCTCTGACGCACGCCCTTCAAACCGCTCGCTACACTGCGGTCTGTACCCGTAGGCAGAAGCAAAGGACTGTTCTGCGATGCTTTCTCGCTGCCGCCCCCGGCCCAAATCAGGCCTAGAGATATCACGAGCAACGCGATCAGCAGGTTTCCTGCTCCCGGTCGTTTGGCAAAAAGCGTTTTAATTCTACCCTCCGACGATTGCGATTTTTGTCGCGTTAGCGATCACGGGCGTGTCAAAGCTTCAAGATGTCGACAGTAGATCCGCGTTTCCTGCTTGGTCCATGAGTTCCAACGCCTTGCCGCCGCCTCTGGCCACACAGGTTAACGGATCATCAGCAATGATCACCGGCAGCCCAGTTTCTTCTGCTAGCAAAACATCCAAATCGCGAAGTAGCGCACCACCTCCGGTGAGCACCATGCCGGTTTCTGCAATATCTGAAGCCAATTCAGGAGGGCATTGCTCCAAGGCGGCTTTTACTGCCTGGACGATAACCGACAGAGGTTCTTGCAAAGCTTCCAATATCTCGTTGCTGTCGAGGGTGAAGCTGCGAGGTATCCCTTCCGCCAAATTGCGGCCGCGCACATCAATCTCGCGAATATCTTTCTGCGGGTAGGCTGCGCCGACCTCCTGCTTGATGCGCTCTGCCGTTGCCTCACCAATCAGACTGCCTTGGGTCCGCCGCACATACGCCACAATGGATTCATCAAAGCGGTCACCGCCCACTCGGACCGATTCTGAAAAAACCACGCCATTGAGTGAAATAATGGCGATCTCAGTCGTGCCGCCACCAATATCCACCACCATGGTACCTACGGCCTCATGAACCGGTAAACCAGCACCGATAGCCGCCGCCATAGGTTCCTCTACCAAGCGAACATCCCTAGCACCTGCAGACAAGGCACTTTCTCTGATCGCGCGACGCTCCACTTCTGTCGATTTGCAGGGCACACAGATAAGCACGCGAGGACTTGGGCGAATAAACGAGTTCTCGTGAACCTTCGCAATGAAGTAAGTCAGCATTTTCTCCGTGACCAGAAAATCTGCTATCACACCGTCTTTGAGGGGGCGAATTGCGGTGATGTTGCCCGGTGTTCTTCCCAACATACGCTTAGCATCCAGACCCACCGCAGCCACGCTGCGCTGATTGCCTTGCTGGCGCAACGCAACGACGGATGGTTCATCTAAAACGATACCTTCCTCACGAATGTAAATAAGTGTATTCGCCGTACCGAGATCAATGGACAGGTCGCGCGAAAAGAGACCGCGGAAATTCTTTAACATCGTCGCCCAAGCTCTGAAAAATAAGGCGTAATCATAGGCATAAGGTAGTCGAAAAGCACCACTAAGATGCGATAACTCAAAGCCAAGCCATCACGAGCTGACCGTCGATCGAAGACTGCTTTATGCGCCGAATGCCACGTTCGATAACAGCAATCTTTGAACAACCGGTTTACAATCCCATCTTTCACTCGGAGTCTGGTTCCCGGCATGTCACAAGAGATTTCTGACGACGCGATCGATGTCGCCCATTTGGCAGGGTTGGCCCGGCTTGCCCTGGACAATAGTGCCCGATCTCAAGTAGGCGAAGATCTGCAATCCATCATGGCCATGATTGACGCCATGCAAGCCATCGATACGGAAGGCGTTGAACCCTTGTCTCATCCGCTTGATGCCTCTGCACGCCTTCGCGCCGATGTCGTTACTGAGTCACCCGATCCCGAGCATTTCCAGCAAAACGCACCCAGCACAGGTGACCACTACTACCTCGTCCCTCGCGTCGTTGAATAAGGCCTGGCTAACCGATGATTGAATTTTCTTCGTTACGCGATATGAGTGCCGGTTTAGCGAACCGTGACTTCTCGAGTGTTGAACTGACTCAAGATCACTTGACTCGTATTCAAACAGCCGATTCGGACATTAACAGCTTTGTTACCGTCAATCCCGAGCTCGCCTTGGCTCAAGCCGCGCGGGCGGATCAGCGGCGAGCGGCTGGCGATCAACAGCCGACGGTGGGGCTGCCATTCGCCCACAAAGACATTTTCTGCACCGACGGAGTCTTAACCACCGCCGGCTCCAAGATGCTGAGCAAATTCATAGCCCCTTACGATGCAACCGTGGTCGCGAAAATGGCAGAAGCTGGCATGGTTAGCATTGGCAAAACCAACATGGACGAGTTTGCTATGGGCTCGTCAAACGAAACCAGTTTCTTCGGCCCAGTCAGTAACCCTTGGGACTTTGATTGTGTGCCTGGCGGTTCATCCGGCGGCTCAGCGGCAGCAGTAGCCGCAGGTCTCGTTGCCGGCGCAACCGGCACCGACACTGGAGGGTCCATCCGGCAACCGGCAGCCCTTTGCGGCATCACCGGGCTTAAACCAACCTATGGGAGAATCTCCCGTTACGGCATGATTGCTTTTGCCTCCAGCCTTGATCAGGCAGGACCCATGGCCCGCGACGCCGAAGATGCCGCCCTAATGCTCAGCGTCATGGCCGGCTTCGATCCGAAGGACTCCACAAGTGCACAACGCGACGACTCATGGCTAGCTGAGTTGGTAGTCAACGGCATCCCCGAACTTGATCGTCCACTGACCATTGGATTACCGGAAGAGTATTTCCGAGCCGGCGAACACATGGGCGCACTGGAGGCGGCCAAAGCTGAATTACAAAGGCTCGGCCACGTTTTCAAATCGCTATCGCTGCCGCACACCGAGTCTGCCATTCCAGTTTATTATGTATTGGCATCCGCCGAGGCCTCGACAAACCTTTCTCGATACGATGGGGTGCGTTACGGACACCGCTGCGACAATCCTCAATCCCTTCAGGATCTCTACGAGCGGTCCAGGGAGGAAGGTTTTGGACAGGAAGTAAAACGACGCATTCTGACGGGGACCTATACGTTATCGGTTGGCTACTTTGACGCTTACTACGTAAAGGCTCAGAAGATTCGCCGGCTGATCGCTCAAGACTTTGACAAAGCCTTCGCGGAGGTAGACTTGGTACTGGCGCCCACCGCGCCAACACCCGCATTCAAGAAGAACCAGCTAACCGACGATCCGGTGGCAATGTATCAACAAGATTTATTCACAGTACCTACCAGTTTGGCTGGACTACCCGCGATGTCGATACCATGCGGTTTCTCCCAGGGTTTGCCCATGGGAATGCAGCTTATCGCCCCCGCCTTTCGCGAGGACCTCCCGTTGATGTTAGCGGCACAATTCCAGCGACTCACCGACTGGCATAAGCGTCGCCCCGGAGAAGCATCATGAGTTGGGAAGCCGTTATTGGCCTGGAAATACATGTTCAGCTTGCCACGGACAGTAAGATTTTTTCGGGCGCAAGCACTGCATACGGCGCAGCCCCAAACGCCCAGGCCTGCAATGTGGATCTCGGGCTGCCCGGCGTGCTGCCGGTGTTGAATGAACGCGCGGTCGAAATGGCGGTACGTTTTGGCTTGGCCATTGGTGCTCAGATCAACCGCCACTCGATCTTCGATCGAAAAAATTACTTTTATGCCGACTTACCGAAGGGCTACCAAATCAGCCAGTTTGAAACTCCCATCGTGGGCGAAGGGTCCATCACCATTACGCCAGCGACGGGCAAACCACGCACGGTTGGTATTACCCGGGCGCACTTGGAAGAAGATGCCGGCAAGTCGATCCATGATCTATTCCCTGGCCAAACTGCCGTGGACCTTAACCGCACGGGCACGCCGCTACTGGAGGTCGTGTCCGAGCCAGATATGCGAACCGCGCAGGAGGCGTCCGCGTACTTTCGGCAAATGCATACCTTGGTGCGCTACATTGGGATCTGCGACGGCAACTTGGCGGAAGGCAGTATGCGCTGTGATGCCAATGTGTCCGTACGGCCTCTTGGGCAGGAGGCCTTCGGCGAACGCACCGAGATTAAAAACATCAACTCTTTCCGATTTGTTGAGCAAGCCATCGAGCATGAGATTGCCCGGCAAATCGACGTACTGGAATCTGGCGGCCGCATTGAGCGCGAAACTCGACTGTACGATCCAGATAGAGACGAAACGCGCTCAATGCGGAGCAAAGAACTGAGCAACGACTATCGCTATTTCCCAGATCCGGATTTGATGCCACTGACGATTAGCGACGATTTCATAGAGCGTATTCGCCTGACCTTACCGGAACTGCCGGAAGCACGATGCGCTCGCTACGTCGAAGAACTGGGTTTGTCCGTCGGCGATGCCAACGCGATTAGCAGTGACATCGAACGTGCTGTCTATTTCGACGCAGCCGTAACCGCTCAAGCAAGCGCCAAACAGTGTGCAAACTGGATCATGGGCGAACTGTCGGCTTACCAGAAGAAGCACGATGTTTCCCTCGCGGAATGCCCGGTTACACCGATATTGCTGGCCCAACTCATCGCGCGGATTGACGACGGCACCCTGTCATCGAAAACCGCTAAAACCCTCTTTGATGCGCTGTGGGAAGCTGGCGCAGACGCCGATGTAGATGAACTGATCAAAACCCTGAACTTGGCTCAGATGAGCGACGATGGCGCGCTGACGGAGATCATCGACGATCTGATTGCAGCCAACCCAAAGCAGTTTGATGAGTTGCGCGGCGGCAAAGACAAGATGCTGGGATTCTTTGTGGGCCAAGTCATGAAGGCCACCCAAGGCAAAGCCAATCCCCAACAGGTCAATGAAATCATCCGCGCCAAGCTTTAACCCTGCTGCGCCTGCCATACGGTGAGATTATGGAGAGCACGCTGCTGACATGGGTTGCCGTCGATATGCCGTCAGCCAGAAAAAAATTGCATGGCAGCCCGCAGTACGTCGCGGCGAGAAATTTGCCCCACTAACACACCGTCCTGCAGCACCGGATAGCGTCGACGATGATTCCTGACAAACCGCTGAGCCAGATTCAAAATATCCATGTCGGGTTCAACATGCTCGACTGCGACCTGCATGAAATCTGACACGATACCCACGTTTTCGTTGTAATAGCTGTCTTGCACAACGATCTCCATGAGATCCACTTCTGACAGAACACCCACCAAATCGCCATCTTCGTCAAGGACAGAGGCGCCTGATATACCCTCCTTCAATAAAATCGACATGGCGTCCATCACGCTATCGCTGGGCGCGAACGTAACGACATCCGCAGACATGTAGTCACGCACTTTTAATGACTTCATCAATCTGCCCCCAATGCGGTTTTTCAATTCATTCAAACCACTCTGACCATACGAGGAACGGCCCCTTCCAAGTGGAAATTTTGTACCCAACCACTCGATAATGTGACGTGTATCTCGCTCTATCGTCATCTGATGGTCGATAGTATGATCAGACAAGCCTCAGCAGCCGCCTGTTGCAGAGAGCGCCTGTTTTTTGATTTTTTAAGGGGAGCCATGAGCGATCAGCCATTACCAGCAGTGCCGTATTTGAAAGTTCAAAAAGATGGGAGTCCCTATCTGGAAGGGATGAAATGCGGACAATGCGGCAGCACGTTTTTGGGTGAACGTAATGTTTGCTCTAAGTGCGGTGCCAGAGATCAAATGAGCCCGGTTACCTTGCCCAACAGCGGCAAGCTCTATTCGTATTCCATCGTCTACCGGTCATTCCCTGGCATCGAGGTGCCCTACATCAGTGCCATCGTTGACCTGGATGACGGCACAGCCATTAAGGGCAACCTAATCAACGTTGAACCGGATCCTGAAAACATAACGTTCGACATGCCGGTGGAAGTTGTCTTTGACGATGCCTTGGGCCGCAAGGACGCGGATGGCAACAGTTATATATCTTACTTTTTTCAACCCAAAACCTAGTGTCTAGGCACGGGTTTTACACATCAGAACATAACGGAGAACGACTATGACCGACGCATATATCGTAGGAGTCGACATGATCAAATTCGGGCGATTCCCGGATAAGACCGTGCCGCAAATCGGCGCTCAAGCTGCACTTATGGCTTTGGACGACTGTGGTCTAAGCATCCAGCACATGCAGGCCTTGTACTGCGGGAATCTCGGCCAAGCCTCTGGCATGGTAGGTCAGCGGCTGCTGCAAGAAATTGGTCAGACCGGCATGCCTGTGGTCAATGTTGCTAACGCATGCGCCACAGGAGCAACGGCATTTCGCGAGGCCTGGGCCTCCGTCAAAGCGGGCCTCTATGACGTCGTATTAGCAGTGGGCGTCGAGCAAATGGGAAAAGGCTTGTTAGGCGGCGCAGGCGCTAAAACCGGCATCGCGAAAGAGGGACTGCTCGGCTCTGGCACCATGCCTGCGGTCTTCGCCGAAGCAGGTATGGAACACGCCCGGCACTATGGCACCACATTTGAGCAGTTCGCCAAGGTCTCGGTTAAAAACCATCACCACTCCACGCTAAACCCCAAGGCCATGTATCAGATCGAAACGCCTCTCGAAGAAGTCATGAACGCGGAAATGATTTCTTATCCAAACACCAAGTTGATGTGCTCGGTCAACGTGGACGGGTCGGCGGCAGCAGTTATTTGTTCCGAGAAAAAAGCACGCGAATTGGGCCTGATGGATCGTGCGATCAAAGTGCGCGCTTCGGTGCTGGCATCTGACCCATGGCAGGAACGCGATTTGGTGATGCCCGATGTGAACTCCTGCACCCAAAAGGCAGCGAAGGAGGCGTATGAAATGGCTGGACTCGGGCCGGAAGATATCGACCTGATCGAATTGCACGACTGCTTCGCAACCGCCGAGATTCTGCATTACGGCAATCTGGGCATCTGCAAGCAAGAGGATGCTGGGCGCATGATCGATGACGGCGAAGTAGCCCTTGGCGGTCGAATACCTGTTAACGTATCTGGTGGGCTGCTCTCCAAGGGGCACCCCTTAGGCGCCACTGGCATTGCGAACATTTACGAAGTGAGCACCCATCTGCGTAACGAGGCGGGATCGCGTCAAGTGGAGGGTGCCAAAATTGGTTTGACTCATGTGATCGGCTTGGGCAGTGCTTGTGCGATTCACGTTCTAGAGCGCGCCTCGTAGTCGAGCTCACCGGAACGAAAAGCGTAAAAACGCCAGGCAAGCGCCTGGCGTTTTTATTGGTAAGGCCCTCCGCTTCGAGAGAAATCTATGCGAATCGGCATCGTCAGCGATACCCACAACAACCTCAAAAATGTGCGCAAGATCGTCGCGCTTTTTAACGACCATGCGGTGGAGCGGGTGATACACACCGGGGATATCAGCCAGGCGAAAACCCTAAACGTGTTCGCCGACTTGGACGCTCCACTCTTCGGTGTCTTCGGCAATAACGATCAAGAGCGCGAAGCTCTAGAAAAGGCTATCGAACAGCACGGCTTTACCTTCCAAGATCCTCCCCTGCATTTGGATTGGGCAGAAAAGACCATCATCGTGGTCCATGACCCATTAGAATTTGAAGGCCACTTAACCGATCAGGATCTCGCCTTGCACGGGCATACGCATCGTTACCGCCTCGAACAAAATGGCGTTCAGACGATTTTCAACCCGGGGGAATGTGCCGGCATGATGGCCGGCAGAAACGCGATTGGAGTGGTCGATCTCAGCACCATGGAATGTCAGGTGCTGAATTTCTAACGGCGGCTAGGAGTCGCGCAGCTCCTGCAAGATGGATCCAATGCGTTTTGCATTTACACCCAGATCTGACTGCCCGACCCGAGAAACACTGCGCACATCCACGATACTGCCTCCGTCGTTCCCGGCAGAACGAACGCGCACCACAACATCGTCCTTGAAGCCAAACCAAAACGTGGTGTCCGTCGCTTCAACAATGCCTTTCTCTGTGGATATGCTGATCACCTCCAGCCCCAAGTCCTCAAGGACCATCGTTGCTGAGTTAAGCATGTTCGCAGTGCTGATCGGAGAATTTAGCGTAGTCACCCAAGGATAGGCCGCTTGCTGCTGCTCCGCCAATACAGCAGCGTCATAGGCCAACGGGTTTGCGCCTTCCGCCTCGCGTATTGCAACAATGGCATCGAAACTGGGTGGATCCATCGTATCGGTTGATATGTTGTGGATCCTCGGCACGGAAGAAACGGCATTCATCTGCATGCCAAACTGGCCTAAAAGGACCGCGCAAATCAGTAACCCAATAAGAATGTTGGAGCGTTCACTTCGCAGGCCCTTACGCAAGCAAACCGCATAGCCGATGACGCCTAAGAAGAATACGGCCGCTGCAAGCATCACGCCGCCACTGGCAATGGTGAAGCCGCCGGTATAGCTCCACATACCCATGCGAGTCCCAAAACCGGCCATCACCATCAACACTGCGCTGACAATCGCACCGATTAAGAGCGCTTGCGCCCACCAACGGGGTTTTTCTATTTCGTTTTCCATTACCTTGCTCGTTATCAATTCAGTGTATTTCGGGCCGCTAAACTACCCGATCGTCGCGCCACCATCGACAACAATATTTTGGCCGGTGGTGAATGAACCAGCAGCGGATGCCAGATAGACTGCGGCACCAGCAATTTCCCGCGGCTCGCCAATGCGCTTCAACGGGTCTCCTGCCGTACGCTCTTTGAGGATATCAGGATTTTCCCACAGCGCCCGGGCGAAATCTGTACGCACCAAACCCGGCGAAATGGCATTCACGCGAACATTGTGCTGGCCGTTCTCCACCGCCAAATTCCTCACCAGCTGAAGATCAGCCGCCTTAGATATGCAGTATGCCCCCAGCACAGGACTGCCGCGCAAACCACCAATACTCGAGACGATAATGATCGAGCCATCTTTACGCTCAATCATCTCCGGTAACACCATGTTTACCAGCCAGTGATTAGATTTGACGTTAATGCCTAAAATCTTGTCCATGGCATCGTCCGGCAGTTCCTGCATGGACCCGTAGAACGGATTTACCGCGGCATTGCACACCAGAATATCGATCTGTCCAAGACGCGCACGGGTCTCGTCCACCAGATGTTGAAGTGCCTCGCGCTGCCCCACATGAGCCGGAATGACGATGGCTTCGCCGGTTTCGTTGCCCGCCGCTTTCGCTTCAGCATTAATACTGTCGGCAACCACTTGGCACGCATCGGCTTTGCGACTGCTGATCACAACTTTGGCACCCTGGCGCGCCATTTCTTCGGCGATAGCTCGCCCTATTCCCTTACTTGAACCTGTGATTAATGCGACCTTGTTCGTTAAGTCAAAAAGATTGCTCGACATAAGTGATTTCTCTATGGATAGATGTTGTCCTCAGCGCAGCTAACGCCCCTAGGACGCTGAATTTACCCTGCTTTACCGGTATAGTCGCGTCCCGTGGAGCGAGGATCGCTTCGCAATCCAACAGATCTATTTGTTCAGGAAAATTCGTGACTGCAACATCCATGGAGGAGCTTGTCTCCTTAGCAAAACGTCGTGGCTTCATCTTTCAATCCAGCGACATCTACGGCGGCCTACAAGGGGTCTACGATTACGGCCCTCTGGGCGTGGAGCTGAAGAACAATCTCAAAGCCGCTTGGTGGCGAGCCATGGTTTACGAGCGGGACGACATCGAAGGATTGGATGCCGCCATCCTGACCAACCCGATGACACTGCGTCATTCCGGCCACGAAGCGACGTTTACCGACCCCATGGTCGATTGCCGGGCCTGTAAAAGTCGATGGCGAGCCGACCATCTGGAAGGTGATGCCTGCCCGGGCTGTGGTTCTACTGACCTTACAGAACCCAGACCGTTTAACTTGATGTTCAAAACTCAAGTCGGCCCAGTGCAGGACGGAGATAACTTCGCCTACCTGCGGCCCGAGACCGCCCAAGCCATTTTTACGAATTTCAAAAACGTCGTAGATTCAACCGCACCCAAACTGCCCTTTGGCATCGCCCAGATCGGTAAGGCGTTTCGCAACGAAATCACTCCTCGGAACTTCATCTTTCGAGTACGCGAGTTCGAGCAGATGGAACTGGAATTTTTCGTCAAAGCTGGCGAAGACGAAGACTGGCACAACAGGTGGGTAGAAATGCGCCTAGACTGGTGGGAACAGCAGGGCGTTGGTCGTTCCCAGCTTGAGCTATACCACGTTCCCGCCGATGAGCTGGCTCACTACAGCAAGGCTACCGTCGATGTGATGTATCGTTTCCCACATGGACTCGAAGAGCTGGAGGGCATTGCTAACCGCACCGATTTCGACCTCGGATCACACACGAAAAATCAGGATGATTTTGATTTAACAGCCAGCGTCGAACCCAATAAAGACTCTAATGCCAAACTCGCACTGCAAGACTTGGAGGCAAAGAAGTGGCATGTACCCTTTGTTATTGAGCCGTCAGCCGGTGTCGATCGGGGCGTACTGGCCATCATGAACGAGGCCTACAGCGTCGAGACCTTGGAAAATGGCAGTCAGCGAACCGTGATGGCTTTCAAGCCGCATCTGGCCCCCATCAAGGTGGCGATTTTGCCTCTCAAACGGAACCATGACGGCATCGTTAGTAAAGCAAAGGCCATCAAGAACGATCTTATGCGCTTGGGTATCGGTCGTATCTTCTACGAAGACACGGGCAATATTGGTAAGGGCTATCGACGCCACGACGAGGTCGGTACACCTCTGTGCGTAACCGTCGACTTTCAAACCATTGAAGAAGATGACACCGTCACGGTGCGCAATCGCGACACCATGACCCAAGAACGCGTGACCATAGCTGATCTACCAAGGTATGTGGTAGACATGATGCGCGGCTAATCAGCATAAGGCTCCAAACATGCGTCAAGACATGCGATCCAATCCCTACATTACCGGCGCTCTCATCGCTGTATTCGGAGCGGCGATGATATGGCCCGGCCTACAGCTCCTGCTTGCCGGCGGAACCGCCTACTACCTAGTAGCAGGCGCCTTGATGCTGGCCAGCGGCATAGACCTGATTCGCGGCTCGACTCGGGGCTTCTATACCTTTGCCGTACTGCTGCTGCTCACCCTAGTTTGGGCCGTCAGCGAGGCGGGTAGCGACTTTTGGTCCGTAGGCTCGCGCATTTGGATCGTTGGCTTACTGGCCATGTGGCTGTGTACGCCTCGGATTCGACGCAAGCTTTGGGACGACGCAGCCCCCGCGCTGCTCAGTATGCGCACAGTTCAAGTGGCAGCCTTGGCATCGGCAGCGGTCCTGCTGTCCATGATTGTCAACCTCAACAGCCGCGATGTGGCTACGTTGCCGGACAGAGACATCGCCTCACCCCAAAACAGTGGCGAATGGGACGCCTATGGCGGCAACACAGCGGGCACTCGATACGCACCGCTGGATCAGATCAATCGAGACAATGTGCACAAACTGACTCGGGTGTGGGAAGCAGAAACTGGCATGGTAGGTCGTCTCAGCGCCACCCCACTGCAAATTGATGACGGCATTTATTTGTGCACGGCGCAAAACATTATGCTGGCATTAGACGCGGATACCGGCGCTGAACGCTGGCGCTTCGATCCCGAAAACGATACTCCACCTTATGGCATTATCGGCAACTGTCGGGGCGTCACTTACGTCAAATTGCCCGATGCTCAGTCAGATGAATTTTGTGCAGAGCGCATCGTGACTGCCACCACCGATGCCCGCATGATCGCTGTGGACAAATCCACCGGGCGACCCTGTCCAGATTTCGGCGATGACGGTCAAATATCGTTGCTGGCAGGCATGGGTGAAGTAAAACCCTACTTCTATTTCGTTACCTCACCGCCCACGTTAGCCAGCGGCGTGCTCGTGGTCGGCGGTTGGGTTGCTGATAATCAGGAAACAAACGAACCGTCCGGTGTCGTGCGTGCCTATGACCCCCGCACGGGTGAACTTGCTTGGGCATGGGACATGGGCCGCGAAGGCAACACCTCACTGCCGGCTCAAGGCGAGACTTATACGCGCGGAACACCAAACGTTTGGAGCCTTACATCTGCCGACGACGAACTGGGGTTGGTCTATGTGCCAACGGGTAATGCGACACCAGATTACTTCGGTGGCCATCGCACCGAAGTCATGGATAAGTACGCCAGTTCCGTTGTCGCCATTGATGCGAAAACCGGACTGACCCGCTGGCATTTTCAAACTACCCATCACGATATTTGGGATTATGACGTGCCCTCCCAGCCCACTCTGGTTGACCTGACCATCCATGGCGAGCTGCGCAAAACCGTTATCGTACCCACCAAGCGCGGCGAGCTGTTCGTGCTTGACCGGGAAACCGGAGAACCGATTACAGAAGTCACCGAACGACCAGTGCCCCAAACAGATTTACCTAACGAGCGTTCCAGCGCGACCCAGCCTTTCTCCACCGGTATGCCATCCTTCGCTTATCCGCTCATTCGTGATGAAGACACCATTGGCATTACACCCTTTGACCAGATGGCCTGCCGACAGGCACTGCGTGAGCTGCGATATGAGGGCCCTATGACACCGCCATCGGTTCAGGGCACGCTGTTATATCCGGGCCCTGCGGGCGGTATGAACTGGGGATCCGTGGCAGTTGATGAGCAGCGTCAGCTTATGGTGGTAAACAATCTTCACCTACCTTGGCAGGTTCAAATGATCGCTCGTGAGGACGATGCGCGGCGCAGCGAGGAGGATGGTTTCGGCAGAGGCTATGGTATCGGCGGCCCCCAGCGCGGTACGCCGTTTGCGGCTAAGGTCGAGATGTTCAGTTCGCCACTCTCCATTCCCTGTCTGAAACCGCCCTACGGGGAAATCGCTGTCGTCGACATGACCACTCAGGAAATCGTGTGGCGCAGGGGCTTTGGTGCGCTGGACATTGGGCTACCGTACTCCGCTGGCTCCTTCGTCACCGCCGGCGGTCTGATTTTTAACGCTGGTGTAATGGACGGCAAACTACGAGCAATCGACGTAAACAATGGCGAGCTGCTGTGGTCTTCGGACCTTGAGAGGGGCTCAGGTGGCACGCCCATGACTTACACCAGCCCCGCTTCCGGTAGACAGTACATACTGGTGCTGGAACCCGCTGGCGGTGGCAGACCCGATCGTGAGGAAAGCCATAGCAC
>JAAXKB010000019.1 GCA_012269545.1 Gammaproteobacteria bacterium
AGGCAGATAGCCGCGGAATCGGTCAGAGATTTGCATGGGGGGACGATAACTGAAATTGGCCGGCGTTTGGCCAAATTCTTAATGTATGCTGCCAAACGAATCAATACTATGACCTGATTATTTACCCGCTTGATTGGTAAGCGTGGCGAACCGAGTCTGTAACCTTCGCAGCGAATGAAATTTCCCTCCCGATCCTCCTTGCCCTAAAATGCCCCCCGCTTCGCTTTCGCTTTGGATAAAGGAAAATTCGTGTCTGACAAAAACAAAATCGTCCTCGCCTATTCCGGCGGGTTGGATACCTCTGTCATCTGCCGTTGGCTGCAGGAGAC
Source organism: Gammaproteobacteria bacterium (assembly GCA_012269545.1). Lineage (GTDB taxonomy): Bacteria > Pseudomonadota > Gammaproteobacteria > Pseudomonadales > Azotimanducaceae > UBA4421. Next base: position 330 of record JAAXKB010000019.1, read on the forward strand.
CTACAACGCCGAGGTGGTGACGTTTACCGCGGACATTGGCCAAGGCGAAGAGGTGGAACCTGCCCGCGAGAAGGCGAAGGCCATGGGTGTGCAGGAAATCTACATCGAAGACCTCACCGAAGACTTTGTCGCGAACTACGTCTATCCCATGTTTCGTGCCAACACGGTCTACGAAGGCGAATACCTGCTGGGCACCAGTATCGCCCGGCCGCTGATTACCCGGCGTATGGTGGAAATTGCGCGGGAAACCGGTGCTACGGCGGTGGCTCATGGTGCGACGGGCAAGGGCAATGACCAAGTGCGCTTCGAGCTTGGGGCTTACGCGCTGGATCCTGATATTCAGGTGATCGCGCCCTGGCGCGAGTGGGATCTGAACTCTCGCGAGGCGCTGATGGATTTCTGTGAGAAGCATCAGATTCCCGTGGACTACAAGCGTGGGGCGAATAAGTCGCCGTATTCCATGGACGCGAACTTGCTGCACATTTCCTACGAGGGGGGCGGTCTGGAAGATCCGGCCAAGCCTGCGGATGAAGGTATGTGGCGCTGGACGGTGGCGCCGGAAGATGCGCCGGACCAGCCGCTGGAAATCGAGCTGGCCTATGAACGTGGTGATCCGATTGCGCTGGACGGCAAGCCGTTGACGCCGGGTGCCATGCTGGCAGAGCTGAACCGTTTGGGCGGTATGCACGGTGTGGGTCGCTCGGACATTGTGGAAAACCGCTTTGTCGGCATGAAGTCTCGCGGCTGTTATGAAACCCCTGGCGGTACCATTTTGCTCAAGGGTCATCGCGCCATGGAGTCGCTGACGCTGGATCGTGAGGTCGGCCATTTGAAAGACGAGCTGATGCCGCGTTACGCCCAGATGATTTACAACGGTTACTGGTGGGCGCCTGAGCGTAAGGCGCTGCAGGCCTTGATCGACGAATCACAAAAGCCGGTTAACGGCACTGTTACGCTAAAGCTCTACAAGGGTTCGGTCAGCGTGGTGGGACGCAGTTCCAGTGACAGTCTGTACGATGCCGATGTGGTGACCTTTGAGGACGATCAGGGCGCCTACGATCAGAAAGACGCGGCAGGCTTTATCAAGCTCAACGCCTTGCGTCTGCGTTTGGGCGCCAAGCGTGGTCGGGACTATTCCTAGTCTGATCCGGCCGTTGATGCCTCTGGTGGCGGGGTGCGCGTCGTGAGCGATGCGAACCTGCCCATCGGAGTGTTTGATTCGGGCATGGGCGGCTTGACCGTTTTGGCTGCCCTGCGGCGGCAGTTGCCCGCCGAGGACTTTATCTACTTGGGCGATACCGCCCGCTTACCCTATGGCACAAAGTCTGCGCAGACCGTGGTGCGCTATGCGCGTCAGGCAGCAGGTGCCTTGGTGCAGCGCGGTATCAAGGCCTTGGTGGTGGCGTGCAATACCGCCTCGGCAACGGCCTTGGATGCGTTGGCGGAGGAATTCGCTCCCTTGCCGGTGTTTGGCGTGGTGGAACCCGGTGCGGCGGCGGCCTGTGCGGTTGCCGATGCCAGCGGTGTCACCGTGCTGGCCACTGAAAGCACCATTGCCGGCGGTGCCTATCAGCGCGCGCTGCTGCGCGGCCAACCCACCCTGCGCGTGCTGGGGCGTCCGTGTCCGCTGTGGGTAACGCTGGCTGAACAGGGCAGCGCGGCATCGGACTTGTCTGACGCGATTCTGCGGGACGGCGTTAGCGGCCTTACCCAATCGCCGGCTTTTTCGGCGCAGCCCTCAACGTTGTTGTTGGGATGTACCCATTTTCCGGTGTTTCGTGACTCGCTTCAGCGCCTGTTGGGTGATGGGGTTCGGGTGATTGATTCGGCACAAACCGCCGCGTCTGCGGTCGCTGCCGCGCTCACCGAGCATGGCTTGGCTGCTGCTCATGGCGGTAAAACGGTCTTTTTGGCCACGGATGGCG
>JAAXKB010000026.1 GCA_012269545.1 Gammaproteobacteria bacterium
GCTGCATCAGGCTTTCGCCCATTGTGCAATATTCCCTACTGCTGCCTCCCGTAGGAGTCTGGACCGTGTCTCAGTTCCAGTGTGGCTGATCGTCCTCTCAGACCAGCTATAGATCGTAGCCTTGGTGAGCCTTTACCTCACCAACTAGCTAATCTAACGCAGGCTCCTCTAATAGCGTGAGGTCCGAAGATCCCCCACTTTCCTCCTTAGAGCGTATGCGGTATTAGCTCGAGTTTCCCCGAGTTGTCCCCCACTACTAGGTAGATTCCTACGCGTTACTCACCCGTCCGCCACTGTACTCGCACCGAAGTGCTTTCTCGTTCGACTTGCATGTATTAGGCGTGCCGCCAACGTTCAATCTGAGCCATGATCAAACTCTTCAGTTTAATTTTTTCGACTTTCGGTTCGAACGGGTTTTGCCCCGTTTTCGCCATGATGCCGATTAATCATTTACTCAAAACGAATTACGTGTTCCCACACGAATGGCTTGTTTGTACATTTTGTTTCTTACCTGCAATCGTTTCCCCCTGAAGGGCCACGAGCTGTAAGAACCACAATGCACTTGCTTTAAATTGTTAAAGATCTGCGGCGAGCCTTTTATCGGCCTCGCTGCAAGGGAGGCGTATAATACGCATATCGAACAGGCGCGCAACTCAAATTCGTAAAAAAATTCACTTTTCTTCGGGTCGCGATTTACGAAGATCGGCGCACAACCAAGTGGTAGTTCTTTTTCCCCTTACGAATCAGATAGAAACGCTGAAATAGGGCATCGTCAAAGTCCAACGTACGCGCTACATCACTGACCGGCACACCGTTCAATTTGACGCCATTCCCCTGAATTAGCTTCCTAGCTTCGCCGGTCGATTTGCTCAACCCTGCGTCCACAAGCACTGTCAGCAGACCGCCCCCCTCCTCGCAAACGCTGCTGGAAAGTCCGTCTTGCTGCAATTCATCGAGATCACACTCTAGCAGGGACTGGGTGTCTCCAGAAAACAACGAGGCACTGATCCGCTCCGCTGCAACCACCGCGTCTGCTCCATGCACGAGTTCTGTCACCTCTTGCGCCAGCTTGCGGTGCGCCTCACGACGCTCTGGGCGCTCCTGCATCAGCACCTCCAGATCCGCGATCTCTTGCCGGGTCAAAAATGTAAACAGCCGCAAAAAGTTGGCGACATCGGCATCAGCACTGTTCAGCCAAAACTGATAGAACGCGTAGGGCGAAGTTTTTTGCGGATCCAACCACACCGCCCCACTTGCCGATTTGCCGAACTTTGTTCCATCGGCCTTGGTGACCAGCGGCATCGTAAATGCGTAGGCGGTCTGACCCATATGCCGTCGAATCAGGTCAATGCCGGAAACGATATTGCCCCACTGGTCGCTTCCGCCGATTTGCAGCGAACAGCCTTCGTTTTGCGCGAGGCGCAGAAAATCCATGGCCTGTAACAGCATGTAGCTAAATTCAGTGTACGAAATACCCTGCTCTGCGCGCTCAAGCCGAGCTTTAACCGATTCACGCTGAATCATCCCGTTCACGGAGAAATGCTTCCCGATGTCGCGCAAAAACTCGATTACGCCCAGATCTGCGGTCCAATCCAGATTGTTCACTATTTTTGCAGCAGAGCCATCTACCGCATCGAAGTCGAGGAACCTGCTGACCTGAGCCCTCAATGCGTCGACCCAAGTGCTGACCGTTTTTTCCTGATTTAACGACCTCTCATCATCCCGACCTGATGGGTCTCCGATTAAGCCGGTAGCTCCGCCAAGCAGCAGCAAGGGGCGGTGTCCTTGCAGCTGAAACCGACGCAGCGCCAATAACGGCACCAAACTACCGATATGCAAGCTGTCCGCAGTGGGGTCAAACCCGCAGTAAAGTGTTCGGCACCCAGTGTCCAGATGCTCGAGCAAGCCTGCCTCGTCTGACACTTGTGTTAATAGCCCGCGCCACCGCAGCTCGTCGATAAAGGCTTGTGCGCTCATTCGTCCATTTCCTGTTTGTGCCTAAGGTACTCTGACCCGGAACTGCAGCAGGCCAATCTGCGACTGCGCAGGCGCCAAACTCTAACAAAAGATACCCACTCACTGCACGGACAGGCGCGTGCTTGCTGTTTTTTCTGGTCCAAACTTTCTTCTATACTCGCAGCCTGGGACTTACTTGCGGGCAAAGCCTAGGATTAGCCACCGTTTAGAGGCTTTTGGACATCATGCAAATTCCGCCACTTCATCGACGACTCGCAACAATGGTCGGCCTTTGCGTGCTACTGCTGACGGCGAGCGGATTCATACCAGAACGCCCGATCGATACCAACAGACAGAGTAAAGACGAGCTCACCTTCTCGCCCGAGCCCTCGCCAGATGTCGAAGTCGCGCGGGCGCCCCTAGTAGAAAACATCGAGCCTCCTCCCGCGCAGGTTGAGCGACGCAAAACGACGGTCAAGAACGGCGACAATATGGCCATGATCTTTGCCAACAACGGTTTTTCCGCTCGGACCCTTCACGAGTTGACTCAAACCGAGCACGGCAAAGTACTGGCAGATATTTTTCCCGGCGCAGGGCTGACATTCGAGAGCAAGAAACAGCAACTTACCTCTCTGACTTATGAGCCGGGCCCTCTCGAACGAGTCGTGTTCAAGCGAAATGGTGACGGAGAGTTCGCAAGCCAAGAGATATTCGCAGAGCCGGAGAAAGTTCTAACCTATAAACACGGTGTGATTAATAACAGCCTATTTCTAACCAGCCAATCCTTGGGTCTTCCGGACAATCTCACCATGCGACTCGCCCAGATCTTTCAGTGGGACATCGATTTCGTACTGGACATCCGCCCCGATGATGAGTTCTTCGCGCTTTACGAGGAGCATTATCTGGACGGCGAGTTTATCGGCTATGGCGACATTTTAGCCGCCCAATTTGTCAATCAAGGCCGATCTTACACGGCAGTTCGCTACACCAATGAAGCGGGGGCAGCGGACTATTTTGATCCCGATGGGCTCAGCATGCGCAAGGCATTCTTACGCGCTCCCGTAGAATTTTCTCGGATTAGCTCTAGCTTTAACCTACGCCGCAAGCATCCGCTCTACAAAACTGTCAGGCCCCATAGGGGTATTGATTACGCGGCACCGAGAGGCACGCCGATTCTGGCAGCAGGAGACGGCAGAGTGGAGCAAGCATCACGAACCAAGGCGAACGGCAACTATGTCGTAATTAAACATGGCGAGCAGTTTGTGACGAAATACCTTCACCTATCCAAGTTTGCTCGCAACATCAAGGCAGGAAAACGGGTCAGGCAAGGTCAAACAATAGGCTATGTCGGCGCGACAGGCTACGCGACCGGGCCGCACCTTCACTATGAGTTCTTAGTCAATGGAGTTCATCAAAACCCGCGGACTGTGAAGCTTCCGCAAGCGCAACCCGTAAGCCCTCAGGAAATCAAGCGATTCCGCGAGCGCACGCTTACCAGCATCCTTTTACTGGACCATTTCAAAGATCAGGCCGCACTCGCATTGGCATTGGGATCGAGATCAGCAACAGGATTGGGATCGGCATCACGATGATGCTGGGCTACTTCATCGGATGCATGACTGGTACCAGCGTTGACGCGCTGGACCTCGCGCTCATTGAAGTAAAACATTCAACGGGCCCCGAAACATCTTTCAGTGAAGATGTTCTGATCGTGCAGACCAGCACGGTCCCGCTACCGGAGTTTTTGCGTGAGGCATTACTAGCCTGCGGGCAGCCAGACCGCTCCTCAGTTGACCTGCTGGGGCAGTGTGACCGGCTACTCGGAGATTTTATTGGCAAATCAATCTTGCAGTGGTTGCACGCCATTGATTTTGAGCCATCTAACGTTACCGCAATAGGCAGCCATGGACAGACCGTGCGCCATCGTCCACCCGGCACAGCAGATCAGCCTTTCACACTGCAAATAGGCGACCCCAGCTGCATCGCTGAAATAACTGGCATTGACACGATCGCTGACTTTCGTCGCCGCGATATGGCTGCTGGTGGCCAGGGAGCGCCCTTGGCGCCGGCATTCCATCAAGTGATTTTCAAAAAACTAGGCGGCCAACCCTGCGTGCTGAATATTGGCGGGATCAGCAACATCTCGCCACTGGGGGATCAACATGGGGGCTTTGACGTTGGCCCCGGCAATTGTTTGATGGATGAATGGTTTGCTGAACATCATACTCAGCGTAACGCCAAGCACTTTGATGCTGCTGGAGCATGGGCAGCGTCTGGCAACGTTCACCATGCGCTGCTCACCAAACTCTTGAGCGACCCTTATTTTTCTCTGAGCGCGCCAAAAAGCACGGGCCGCGAGTACTTCAACCGCGAATGGCTTAGCCGTTATCTCGAGCAAATCACCGCAGAACTAACCGGACAAGACATCCAAGCCACGCTGGCGGAACTCACTGCGTTGACGATTGCAGATGCCGTTTCAAAAAGCCTGCCCGATGTCAGCTGCGTGCCAGTCTGTGGAGGCGGTCGCCTGAACACTCATTTGATGCAGCGACTCGCTCTAGCTCTCCGCGCGCGTGGGCATCAGCAATGTTTCGTCGAACCAACGGAATACTGGGATATCGATGGCGATGCGGTGGAGGCTGCGGCTTTCGCTTGGCTCGCTTACCGGCGGCACTATCTCTTACCGGGAAATATGCCAGAGGTCACCGGCGCAAATGGCGCGCGAGTTTTAGGTGCGATCTATCCAGGTTAAGGTCTGCCTGCGCCGAACGTTGACCTCACAGCGAGAAAGAACTTCCGCAGCCGCAAGTCGCAGCAGCGTTTGGATTGGAAACAACAAACTGCGCACCGGACAGATCTTCTACGTAATCCACGTCAGCGCCGTCCAAATAGGGATAGCTCATGGCATCCACGAGCATCAACACTCCACCGCGTTCAATCACTGCGTCATCCTCTGCCTGAGTGTCATCGAAGGTAAACCCATAGGAAAAGCCATTGCAGCCGCCCCCGGAGATAAACACTCTCAGGCACAGGCTCGAATCGCCCTCTTCCTCAATTAGGCGTCTCACTTTGTTCGCCGCTTTTTCCGAAAACGTAATACTGTTTTGCATTTAGGCCTTACTCGTTTGCCCCAATTCTATCCGCTGGCACTTCGTTACTGCCAGCCTCTCGCGGGTTTGTCGTTTCCACAGCTTCCTCGGGCACCGAGTGTATCAATCGACCTTGAACAGACGCGCCCATATGCATTTGCAGCACTGTGTAGTGCAAATCGCCTTGGATGGTCGCACCATCAGCAATCTCCAGGTGCTCGAGCGAGTAGACTGTTCCATCCACCCGCCCGTGAATCAGAACCGTCGGTGCGCGAACGTCTCCCACCACTCGCCCACTGGGACTGACGGTCATCGACGCCCCAGCTTCCTCCGCGGTTATCGAGCCTCGCAGCAGACCGTTAACAACCAGCTGACTGGAAAACGTGATGTCGCCTACCAACTCGGCATCGCTCGCTATCAGCGTCACTTCTTTCTTTTTACCCATATTTTGCAGCCTTTTTGCCACAGACATCAGCAACCCGCCATGATGAAGGACTCTCCAACCCTAATCTCATTCTGCCGGCCAAACAAACTGGGCTTCAGCAGGCGGCCTATTGTTGCCAATCATCACAAGCTTTAATGAAGCCGGAGCAAAATCTTGCGGCAACACCACTGTTTGCTCAAGCTCCTGAAAGTAGCGAAAACGGAATCTAAGCTCTTCCGGGCTGCCCTTGAGCGCGCTATTCGCCAGGATGACTGTTGACCCGCCTTGGGTACCCTCAACCTCAATCTTGACCGAGCCCGAGACAACGCGCGGCCGGTCAGAAACGTGGATCAGGGTGGCACTGATCACAAATTGCGATTCGCCCTTGGACGTGACACTAAACCGCTTCACCCGCAAACCTTGGTCACCAGCATCGGGCATCATGATCTCTCGGAAAAATCCAAGCTCTGTAGCCAAATCAGCCTTGTCCTTATGCAATTGGGTCAATTCATCTCGCAAGGCGACAGCCGTGTATTTTTGGGTATCTATAATCAGTTCACTATCTGTCAAGCGGCCGCGCAAACGGGCGTTCGTCGCGGTGAGCTCGGCCACTTCCTCCTTCATGGCTATATTCTCTTGTATCTGGGATTGGGCGACGGAAACGCCCCAAAGCAACCCCAGACCGGCTGTGATCAGACAGGCAACCATCGCTAAAGCTAGGCCTATCCATCGCTGCCACCGCGACTTCTCTTCGATCACTCGGTAATGCACTTTCTTCCTTTTTTCCACGCGTCCTTGGGGGGCAAAAGGTTTTCCACTTCCCTTGCGTCCCGGCCCTACTATAGCAGTTTCGAATCATTCCTGATTCTGTGCAGCCAAGTCCCCCTTTAGGTAAGACATGCATTCGCTTATGTCGAAAGAAAGTAAGCAGAATTGTGTGGCATCAACCGCTACACTTCTTACTCCCGCGCGGAATCGTCTTTGGAGAATCCTGACAATATGTATTTGTGGATACAGGCATTTCACATTATTAGTGTGATTACATGGATGGCTGGTATCTTTTATCTGCCGAGACTCTTCGTTTATCACGTGAGTGCAACAGATGAGATCAGTAACGCGCGATTTAAGGTAATGGAGGACAAACTCTATCGTTTGATTATGACTCCTTCCATGCTAATCGCTGTCGGACTAGGCGTCTGGATGCTGGTGATTGCTTGGCCCGCTCTGCAGGCGGGCCTTTGGATCTGGATTAAAATAGCCTTGGTCGCACTTTTGGTGATTTTTCATTTCCATTGCGGTCGCATGATCACGGCCTTCGCTGAGGATCGGCAGCTTCGAACGGAGCGTTTTTTCAGGATATACAATGAACTTCCCGTTCTTGTTTTGATCCCCGTCGTCATTCTCGCCGTGGTCAAGCCTTTTTAGATGAAGCCCAGCCATAACTCGTGAAATAGCCTTTTTCCTCTTAACACAGCAAAGAAACAAACAGAGATAACATGCAACGAAATACCTCATCCGCTCTCATGCAGCGCGCACAACTCAGCATTCCGGGCGGGGTCAATTCGCCCGTGCGGGCCTTTAAAGGGGTAGGCGGCGACCCCATCTTTTTTTCTGGTGCTCAGGGCGCCTATTTGAGCGATGTCGACGGCAACGAGTACATTGATTACATCGGCTCTTGGGGCCCGATGATTCTCGGCCACAATTTCGCACCCACCGTCGAAGCGGTGACGGAGCAGGCACAGAAGGCATTGAGTTTTGGTGCGCCAACTGAGATTGAAATTGAACTCGCTGAAAAAATCGTCAGCCGCGTTCCAAGCATGGAACGCGTGCGCATGGTCAACTCCGGAACAGAGGCGACCATGTCAGCCATTCGATTGGCCAGAGGTTTTACAAACCGGGATATAATCGTGAAATTTTCCGGCTGCTATCACGGCCATTCAGACTCTCTTCTCGTCAAAGCAGGCAGCGGTGTATTGACTCTTGGCCTGCCTAATTCACCCGGTGTGCCTGAGGACCTTGCGAAACACACTCTGACCGCGCCGTTTAACGACGCGGAGGCGATCGACCGCTTGATGGCGACTTACGGCGATCGCGTGGCCTGCATTATTGTAGAGCCCATTGCCGGCAACATGGGTTGCATTCCGCCTCAACCCGGTTACCTAAAAAAGCTTCAAAACCTTTGCCAGCATCACGGCGCTGTTTTGATATTCGATGAGGTAATGACCGGTTTTCGGGTTGCTCCTGGGGGAGCTCAGGACCTTTACGGCATTGCTCCCGACCTGACCACGTTAGGCAAAATCGTTGGCGGGGGTCTACCCGTCGGGGCTTTTGGCGGTCGCGCTGATATTATGAGCTTCATTGCTCCCGCTGGCCCCGTTTACCAAGCTGGAACGTTGTCTGGCAATCCATTAGCTATGGCTGCAGGCCTTGCGACCTTGAACCATCTCACGCGGGAGGTCTACGACAACCTCGAAACAGCGACGCAAACCCTCGTCGACGGCATACTGGCCTGTGCCAGCTCACACGGCATTCATTTGTGCGAGAACCACGTTTGCGGCATGTTCAGCTTTTTCTTTGGCTGCGATCGAGTCATCAACTATGAGGACGTCGCCGGCAGCAATGTAGAGCAGTTCAATGCGTTTTTCCACAAGATGCTGGAACAAGGTATCTATCTGGCGCCCTCAGCTTTTGAAGCCGGCTTTCTTTCAGCTCAGCATGGCGACGAAGAACTGCGAAAAACCATTGAGGCGGCGGATCTGGCATTTGCTGACTTAAGCAGCCTCTAACAATTCTCCGCCGCAATCACCGAAACGGAAAGGAACCGACATGCTGGATCTCTATGGTTTGGGCAACGCGCTCGTCGATACAGACGTTGAGATCGACGATAAATTTCTGTCAGACGAAGGCCTCACAAAGGGTCAAATGACCCTCGTTGATTCCGCTCGTATGGCAGATCTTGTGCGCCACCTAAACGACCGCCCAATGCACAAATGCAGTGGCGGCTCCGCTGCCAATACGGTTTTTGCAGCTCAAGCCTTTGGCCTCTCCACGCACTATACCTGCCGACTGGCCGATGATGAGAACGGGCGGCACTTCTCACACGAGATGCAAAACGCGGGTATTAATACCTCTCCCATTTCTGAGGCAGCCTCTGACACGCGGCGAACTGGCCAATGCTTGGTGCTGGTTTCGCCTGATGCACAACGCACGATGTGCACGAATCTTGGCGTATCGAGCGAGTTGGTCCAAGACATCGTTGATGTTGACGCTCTGCGCAGCGCACGCAGTTTGTATCTTGAAGGATATTTAAGTTCAGCGGAGCAAAGCAGCAAAACCGCCGCTTACTGCCACCGCATCGCCAAAGACGCGGGCACCAAGGTTGCAATGACCCTGTCAGACGTTTCAATGATTACTTTCTGCAAAGACGGGCTGATAGCCATGCTCGGAGACGGCGTGCATACGCTGTTTTGCAACGCCGAAGAGGCCTTGGCTTGGTCAAAGACAGATCGGCTTGACGTTGCCATTGCAGAGCTATCAGATATTGCACAAGAGCTTTACATCACCCTCAGTGCGGACGGTGCACAGGCCATTACACGGGACGGTTCTTGGCGGGCTCCAGGCGAAGCCGCAATCCCGCTAGACACCAACGGCGCCGGCGATATGTTTGCTGGCGCTTGTCTCGCAGCTCGGTTGCAGGGCGGGTCCGCATTAGATGCCGCCAAATTCGCCAATCGAGCTGCAGCTAAGGTCATTACGCAATTTGGTGCCCGTCTGCCCAGCGTCGACGATTACAGGAATCTCATGACTTAGACCCGCCGCAAAGAGAAAGGAATAGGGCGGTCTATTCGCATCGTTTTCAGGTCGGTAACACAGCCTGCCGCAAAAACCTCGACACCATGATCGATAGCCTCTTCAAGGCCTTGCGCGTAGGCGGGATCAATCGATCGAGCCGGGCTCACTTGTTTTATGCCGCAATGCTGAGCGCAAAAAATCAAAACGCCTCTGTGTCCCATCGCCACCATTCGCTGCAGCGCATGCACATGTTTCAAGGCCCGCTCGCTCACGGCATCAGGAAATTCGCCGGCCCCCTTCCCGGTATGGAGCGTCACGCTTTTCACCTCGATGAATGCGCTGGCCTGCTCGGCGTTTCGGGCAAGAAAATCAAACCGCCCACCACCATCAGGAATTTTCGATTCGGCCCTGATGTCGGTATACCCTGTTAACGCAATTATCTTCTCGTTAGCCAAAGCCTCGCCAACGAGGGTATTCGCACGGCCAGTGTTAACGCTCACCAGTCCCGCTGACGTCTCAACGAACTCGAGGGTGCAGGGGTACTTACGTTTCGGATTGTCCGAAACAGAATAGTAGGCAATGCTGCCCGGATCGACACAGCCAGTCATGGCTCCCGTATTGGGACAGTGCACTGTTATCACCGTACCCTCGGAGGTATCAATGTCGGCCAAAAACCGCTTGTATCGTCTGAGCAGCGTGCCCTTATGAAGCTTAGGAAGGTTCACGCATTTATCCCCCATGCGATCAGTGCATCTTCAATGCGCTCCAATCCCAAACCAATCGCTTCTATATTGGTGGTATAGGCAAAGCGTACATAATGATCAGCATGATGCCCGCCAAAATCCGCTCCCGGCGTCACCGCCACCTGAAACTCGTCGATTAATCTCCAACAAAATTCCGTACTGCTCATCCCAGTATGGCTAATATCCACATACAAATAAAAAGCACCATCCGGAGCGACTGGAATACGAAAACCCAGCTTTTGTAAGCCCTCGCTTAAGACGGCGGCTCGCTGAACGAAAGCCTCTTTACGCTGGAGATGAATTTCCATGGCATCTTCATCAAATGCCGCCAATGCGGCGTACTGAGCCGGCGTGCTTGGAGAAATAAACAGGTTTTGAGCCAGCTTTGTGATTGGCGCGATGGCTTGCGGAGGCACCACAACCCATCCAAGCCGCCATCCGGTCATGCCAAAAAATTTGGAGAAACTGTTAAGAATGTAGAGGTCATCGCTAACGGCTAGTCCAGTTTGATAGGGAACTGGCCCGTGATTCAGGCCCTGATAAATCTCATCCAAAATCAAAAAGCCCTGTCGCTCAGTTGCGTGGACAGTCATGTCGGCTAGATCTCCAGCGGCCAGCATGGTTCCCGTTGGATTCCCGGGGGAGGCAAGCAATGCTGCCCGGGTATTTTCTGTCCAAGCCGCCGCAAAGTCGTCAAGAGTCGGCTGAAAACGATTTTTCGCGTGGACTTTTATGGCTTTTGGGCGCGCACCCACAAGGCGGGCAAAGACATCGTTGCAGGGATAGCCCGGATCAGTGATCAGCAATTCATCGTCAGGGTCTAAAAGCAGCGCACTTAACAGGGTAAGCCCGCCACTGGCTCCACTGGTGACCAAGATGCGCTCCGGCTCTACCGCGACGCCCAAGGACTGGTAGTAACAACTGATGCGTTCTCGCAGTTCGGGAATACCTTGAGCCGAAGTGTACTTGGTATGCCCAGCAGCAATAGCGCTTTGAGCCGCCGCAAGAATCGGCTCAGCGGTTTGAAAATCGGGCTCACCGACCTCAAAGTGCATCACGGTTTTGCCTTGGTTTTCGTACTCACGCGCACGCTGCAATAGCTGCATGACAACAAAGGGCGCTATTTCATTAGACCGTGCTGAAAACATAGAAATGACCTCAAAACAGGATATTGATCAAGATGTGAGCACAAACGCATAGTGCACAAGTGTTCGGCCCAATACATTCCCAAAATATCAGCGCCCTAGGTATAGTTTTCCACATCTTGATCTGGTAGATTTCGCGCCCTTCTGATTTTGGGTCCCTTCTGAGTCGCTGGGGCCATGATATAGGAAACACTATGGCAGCTGACGCAAAGGCAAAGTCCGTGACAAAAAAAAACCCGACCAAACGTCGCAAAGCCACAGCTAAGGATTCGCAATTCCGGAACTTTACGCCGTACAAACCCAAGCGCGGTGAAGCTTACATGAGCGAAGGACAGCTGGACCATCTGCGCTCAATTCTGAGTCAGTGGCGAACTCAGTTGATGGAAGAAGTCGATCGAACGGTTAACCACATGCAGGACGATGCAGCCAACTTCCCTGATCCCGCTGACCGAGCAACTCAAGAAGAAGAGTTCAGCATCGAGCTGCGCACACGTGATAGGGAACGCAAGCTCATCAAGAAGATCGATAAAACCATCGACATGCTTGAAACCGATGACTTCGGCTACTGTGAAACCTGCGGCATTGAGATCGGATTACGTCGTCTGGAAGCTCGCCCAACCGCTACGCAATGCGTGGATTGCAAGGCCTTAGACGAAATTAAAGAGCGACAAATCCACGGCTGAAGGCAACCCTGATGCTCTCAGGACGTTTCGCGCCCTCTCCGACAGGACCTCTCCATATGGGCAGCCTCGTTACTGCCCTCGCCAGCTTCTGTGACATCAAACAGCGGGGCGGACTTTGGTTCGTGCGCATCGATGACATCGACCCCCAGCGTGCCGACCCAAAAGGCTTGGAGCACATCAAAAAAAGCCTAATGGCCCACGGCCTAAGCGGCGACGGCCCCATGGACCTACAAAGTCATCGTCAAGCCGATTACGCCTCCGCCAGAGACCGGCTCGCCGACTTTTGCTATTTCTGTAACTGCTCAAGAAAACAGCTGCAGGGAATGTCGATCTATCCGGGGTCCTGTCGTCATAAGCGCGCCTTTACAGCGGATCATGCAGTGCGCATTGAGGTTGATGACGAACGGCGCCTATTCCTCGATCAATATAAGGGTGAATGTGCTTTTGTCGCTAGTGAACACTTCGGCGACTTCACTATCTGGCGGAGGGATAATTTAGTGACCTATCACCTCGCCACGGCTTATGACGATGGTCTCAGACACAGCCACGTCTTGAGGGGCGACGACCTTTTCGAGATGACAGCTCCACAACTATACCTGATGGAAAAACTGGGACTACGCCCACCTGAGTACACTCACATCCCGGTATTGACCTTTGCCGACGGCACCAAGTTATCGAAGCAAACCCACGCACCGGCTCTCAGCATCATGAAACCTGAGGTGAATTTGAGAAACGCTTTGCGCTTTTTAGGCCAGCAACCGCCCAATGAGCAATTCACCGTCGGCCAGTGGCTGGAGTGGGCCATCAGGCATTGGCGCCTTGAGGCCATCCCCCATACGCTTGCGCCTTTCTCTCAGTCCGATCATCAGTGAGCAAAGAGGTGAGATGAAGTTCTTTATCAGCGGCTTTATCGCAGGCCTCTTTACGATGAAATTTTGTTAGTATGCAGCGATGACCAGAATCTTAATCATCGACAATGACGCCAACCGACGCACCGCAATGGCATCCGAACTGCGCGAACAAGGCCTTGAGGTAAGCGAACAGAGCGATTTGATCCTTGATACGCTCAGCGCCGCGGATGCTATTGTCGCGGTGGATGAGATGATAATCGAAGCGCTTAATTCGGTTGCCGATCTCGCGCCCACGATTTTATTGTCCGCAACACCTTCGGTGAAAGCATCAGTAGCCGCGCTGCAAGCCGGTGCGAAAGATTATCTGGCACTACCTGCATCTTCTAGCGATCTTATGGCTGCCATAGAGCGGGCAACGGCTTACAGTGTGCGTAAACCAGTCGTGGCAAGTGAGCCGGTGGAGATGCTTGGTTCTTCAGAAATTATGGACACCTTGCGACAGCGTATTGCCAAAATAGGGCCTACGGATTCGCCCGTGCTGATCCTAGGACAATCTGGCACCGGCAAAGAACTCGTCGCTCGCGGCATCCACGCAGCCAGCAACCGATCTCATGCACCGCTCATTACTCTCAATTGTGCGACGGTGCCGCCAAACCTTATAGAATCCGAATTGTTTGGTTTAGCGGCCTATGAAAACCGCCAACAAGAAAGCATCGGGCTCGTTGAGGCCGCTTCTGGAGGCACGTTGTTCCTCGACGAGATTGCTGAATTGCCCGCCAGCGCCCAAGCCCGATTGCTGCAGGTTGTTCAGGGCGAAAACCGCAAGGTAGGCCAAGCCCAATCCCTGCCCGTAGATGTGCGGATTATTGCAGCAACCCATAAGGATCTTAAGGCACTGACTGAAAGCGGCGAGTTTCGGTCGGACCTC
Organism: Gammaproteobacteria bacterium; assembly: GCA_012269545.1. Lineage (GTDB taxonomy): Bacteria > Pseudomonadota > Gammaproteobacteria > Pseudomonadales > Azotimanducaceae > UBA4421. The sequence continues at coordinate 13,612 of JAAXKB010000026.1, forward strand.
TTTTATCGACTCAATGTCTTGTGCCTAGAACTTTCCCCATTGCAAGGACGACGTAAGGACATCATCGACATTGGCGAAAGACTGCTAGCCGAAACTTGTCGGCGATTGAACAAGCCAGGGCTCGTTCTCGGCGAACAAGCGAAGGAGGTCATGCTCGAATACCATTGGCCCGGAAATGTACGGGAACTGAGCAACGCGATCGAGCGCGCTGTTATATTGGCCGATGACGGCGCGGTGATCACACAATCCTTGTTGGCTATCGAGCCAACGCCTCCAGAGCAGCCCGAAGGCATGCGGGAGGCAGAAGATTCTCAAACATCCTTAGAGGATTACTTTGTCCGATTCGTTCAGGACAACGAGCTGCTTCTGACGGAAACCGAGTTAGCTGCCAAGCTGGGCATAAGCAGGAAAAGCTTGTGGGAACGCCGACAGCGCTTGAACATTCCACGCAAGAAGACGCAGCAGCGCGGACCACGCGAGTCATCTTGAAACAAGTGCTCAATTTCTTTAGGCGCAAACAAGCCGGGCCGCCCGCGCCGAGGCGCATTCGCGATCATCATTTTGGCCCGGACGTTCTTGATGCAAGCGCGTTGAAGGTCATTGAGGTGTTAAACACGAACGGCTTTCAAGCCTATTTGGTTGGAGGCTGCGTTCGCGACGCTCTCTGCGCAGTAAAGCCCAAGGATTTTGATGTGGCGACGGACGCGCCCCTAGAGACCGTCAGCAAACTGTTCCGCCGCTCGCGCATCGTGGGCAGACGCTTTCCTATCGTGCATGTGAGACTTGGCCGTGATCTGATCGAAGTATCGACCTTCCGCCAATCCATCTCCGACAAAGTCGTCCATGATGACCGCGGCATGATTCTGCGCGACAGTGCTTTTGGCACACTGCAAGAAGACGCGTTTCGCCGAGATTTCACCGTCAACGCGCTCTACTACGACCCGTCCAGCAGAGAGATCATCGATTTCGTCGGCGGCGTTGATGACATCAAAGCAAAAAAAATACGGTTCATTGGCGATACAAAGACGCGCCTTGCTGAGGACCCCGTTCGAATTTTGCGGGCCGTGCGGTTTTCCGCAAAGTTGGGCTTTTCCATCTCAGCAGACATCATGTCGTCAGTAAAAACCGCAGCAAAACGCTTGGAAGCGATTCCGCCAGCAAGGCTTTTCGATGAATTTCTAAAGCTGTTTCTCAGTGGATACGCTGAGACCGTATGGCGCCAGTTGCGGGAAACACCTTTGGCGAATGCGCTCTTTCCATCCTGCGCTCCCTCGAGCCCCTTGATCCTTGCCGCCATGCGCAACACGGATGACCGAATCCTGAATGGCGCCTCAATTACACCGGGATTTTTGGTCGCAGTTTTACTCTGGGACGATTTTAACGCTCGTAACGATTCAAGAGAGCCAGAAGACGATGATCCCGCTTTTGCCACTTTAAAGAGCCAGCAATCGTACGTAGCCATACCGCGCCGCTTTGGCACATTTGCCCGGGAGGTCTGGACGATTCAGGAGCGACTGCTTAAACGCAATGTGCGATCGCTGGACCGTCTGGTAACGCATAAAAGGTTCAGGGCGGGTTACGACTTCCTCTGTCTGCAAGCAGAGTCCGATGAATCTGTTCGCGCATGCGCGGACTGGTGGAGCGAATTCCAAAATGCCGATGATTCCAAGCGTGAAACTCTGATCGCCCAGCTACCGAAAACCTCGCGCAAAAGAAATCGCGGCAGAAACAAACGGAGAGCAGCGACACAAAGTAGTGCTTCCACCAGTACTGGTTGATTAGCGAGGCCTACTTGCCCATAGTCTTCTTGGTCCGATCAGTCCGCTTTAAGTCAGAGTAATTCTCGTGTCTATGCCTCAAACCTCAGCACCGGCAGTTCCCATCGACTCAGGCTCGACGGATTCTGCCAACCTACTCGCCCGAATCGAGGCTGCCAAACAGGAAAATACCCTACCCCACTACCTCGCGATTGAGGGTCCCATTGGTGTCGGCAAAACCACTTTGGCACGAAAACTTGCAGACCTATTGAATTATCCGCTTATGCTCGAGCCGGTGACCGATAATCCGTTCCTCGACCGATTTTATGCTGAGGGTGCCAGCCAAGCACTGCCCACCCAGTTGTTTTTTCTTTTGCATAGGGCACGGCAGGTCGCAGACATGCCCGGCAATGATCTTCTTGATCGCATGCTGGTCGCCGACTTCATGATCGAAAAAGACGATTTATTTGCACGATTGACCTTGGATAGCGAAGAGTTGGAGCTGTATCAACAGATACATCAGAGTCTGAAAATCCAGCCGCCGAAGCCGGATTTAGTCATCTATCTGCAGGCTCCCGCGCAGGTGCTTCAGCAGCGCGTTTTTCGGCGCGGCTTCGATTTCGAAAGTTCGATCGACGTTGCGTACTTAGATGCCCTCGCCGATGGCTATGCCGAGTTCTTTCATTACTATGATCAGGCACCGGTGCTAATCGTCAACGCAGCGGAAATTGACTTCGCGAACAATACCCACCACTTCAATGCGCTGCTGGAACAAATCCTAAAAATGGAGGGAACGCGACAGTTTTTTAATCCCAACCCCACCCTGCTATAGGTTAAAACCGTGCCAAACACACCAGAAAACTGGGTCGCTCTCACCGCGTCAGCCCATCGAATCGCCACTATTTCCAGTCAGCAACTCCTCGAAGACGATGCCAGAAATCAAGCGCTGCGCCACAGCCTCGCAGGTTGCCACTTTGATTTCAGCCGCCAGCGTGTGGATGTCCAAATCCTTGGCGAACTGCATGACCTTGCCCGCTGCATGAACGTATCGGCGAAGCGCAATGCCATGTTTGCAGGCGAAAAGATCAACACGTCTGAGAATAGAGAGGTTCTTCATAGCGTTTTAAGGGGAGGAGCTCCCAACGCCCCGGAGCTATACCAACAAGATGTGTTGGAAACCAAGAGACGGCTGCTCACCGCTGTGGATGACATCCGCAGCGGTAGCTGGCGCGGGTTTACCAACAAAGCCATCCGAGATGTGGTCCATATTGGCATTGGCGGCTCTCACTTGGGTCCGGAACTCGTTGTGAACGCGCTTGCCCATTTGCCGGGCAGCAAAACAGCGCCTAACATTCATTTTGTTGCGAACATTGATGCTAACGACATCAATACTGCTCTGGGTGGTCTGAATCCTGAAACCACATTGTTTGTTGTGGTTTCAAAATCCTTCGGCACATTGGAAACGCAGGTAAACGCTGCTACCGCACGCAGTTGGTTTTTAGAGAGAACCTGTAATCCTCAGGCTATTGCCCGACACTTTATCGGCGTGACCACAAATCTAGAAGCAGCTGCACGGTTTGGTCTGGAAGCGCGCAACATTTTTCCTCTTTGGGACTGGGTTGGCGGGCGGTTTTCGCTCTGGTCTGCCGTAGGCTTGCCCATTATGTTGCAAATCGGTTCAACCGATTTTGAGCAACTTCTCGTAGGAGCCCGAAAAGCTGATGAGCACTTCCGCAATGCGCCTGCCGAACAGAACATCCCGCTGTTATCAGCTCTCTTCGCAACTTGGAATACAACGGCCCTGAACTGCGATAGCCTTGCGATACTGAGTTACGACCAGCGTCTGGCACTGCTACCCGACTTTCTGCAGCAGCTGGAAATGGAGAGCAATGGCAAGTCTGTGGGTCTAAACGGAGAGCGTTTAGATTATCGGACCATGCAAATCCTATGGGGTGGCTGCGGAACCAATGGCCAGCACGCCTATCACCAACTACTGCATCAAGGCACGAGTCGCTTCGCCGCAGACTTCATCATGGTCGCCACCGATACTCTGGAACGTCCCGAGCACCATCAATGGTTGTTGGCCAACGGGATTGGCCAAGGTCAAGCAATGGCATTGGGGCACCAACCAAGCAGTCCTAACGAGCAGCACAAGCACGTGTCAGGACAACACCCGTCAACAAGTATCGTGCTTGATGATCTTGGCCCTGTTCAGTTGGGTTGCCTCCTAGCGATCTACGAGCACAAGGTATTTTGTCAGGGTGTGCTGTGGGATATAAACTCCTTTGATCAATGGGGAGTGGAGCTTGGAAAAAACTTGGCGTTGCCCATTTTTGATCAGTTACAGGGCAGCGATGCGTCAGACCAAGATCCAGCAACGCGCCACTTGATCGACCACTATCGAACAATTTACGAGTCATAGATTCTGCACTTGCGCATGAATTTAGCAGGAGGTTTCAATGAGTGATCTGTATTCGGTGCCGCCAAACATACAGGCTCGCGCTCTCATCAATAACGATGCCTACCAGCGCATGTATCGACAATCCATTGAGGATCCCGATGTTTTTTGGGCTGATCAGGCAAAGGCATTTCTTGATTGGTACCAACCCTGGCATACGGTGAGCGATGCGGACCTGCCCAATGGCAATGTCCGCTGGTTCGATGGCGGGGAGTTAAACGTCAGTGTGAACTGCATCGACAGACACCTGCCAGCACGAGCGAATCAGACGGCGATTATTTGGGAAGGCGATGAGCCAACCGATGATGTAAAAATCACCTATCAAGAGCTGCACGACAACGTCTGTCAATTGGCCAATGGACTGCGTGCTAGAGGAGTGAACAAAGGCGACCGCGTTTGCATCTATATGCCGATGATTCCTGAGGCTGCCTACGCGATGCTGGCCTGCGCTCGTATCGGCGCAATTCACAGCGTCGTTTTTGGCGGCTTCTCGCCCCAGTCTCTGCAAGATCGAATCTTGGATTCTGATTGCCAAACAGTGATCACGGCCGATGAAGGTGTCCGTGGCGGTAAGGCCATACCGTTGAAGGCCAACACCGACGAAGCCCTGACAAATTGTCCCAACGTTCATACCGTTATCACGGTCAAACGAACCGGCGGGGATATTGCATGGACCGAGGACCGAGACGTCTGGTATCACGAGCTGACATCGGCGCAAGCAACTCAGGCAGATCCCGCAGTCATGGGTTCAGAGGACCCATTATTTATCCTGTACACCTCGGGTTCGACCGGCAAACCCAAGGGTGTGCAGCACAGCTCGGCTGGTTATCTGCTACATGCGGCCATCAGCCACAAGTACGTATTCGACTATCAGGATGGTGATATCTACTGGTGCACAGCGGACGTGGGCTGGATTACCGGTCATTCCTACATCGTTTACGGACCCTTGGCCAATGGCGCAACCACGCTGATGTTCGAGGGAGTTCCGACCTATCCTGACGCATCACGATGCTGGCAGGTCATCGATAAACACCAGGTCAACGTTTTTTACACGGCCCCGACAGCCTTGCGGCAGCTTATGGCTCAGGGCGATGACTATGTTAGTCGTAGTTCCCGAGCATCATTGCATCTGCTCGGTAGCGTCGGCGAGCCTATAAACCCAGAAGCGTGGGAGTGGTATCACCGAGTGGTTGGTGATTCACGCTGTCCCATCGTGGATACGTGGTGGCAGACCGAAACCGGCGGGATCATGATCACCCCCTTGCCCGGCGCGACCACTCTGAAGCCCGGCTCTGCAAGCAGGCCGTTCTTTGGGGTACAGCCTGCGTTGATGGATGCTGAGGGCAACTTGGTTGAGGAACAAGCCGCATCAGGCAATCTCGTCATTACATCGTCATGGCCCGGTCAGATCCGCTCGGTTTACGGCGATCATCAACGCGTCATCGATACCTACTATTCAACCTATCCCGGCTACTACTTCACCGGCGACGGCGCACGTCGCGACGAAGACGGTTACTACTGGATTACTGGCCGGGTGGATGATGTTATGAACGTGTCGGGGCATCGGATTGGCACAGCCGAAGTGGAAAGCGCCCTCGTCTTGCATCCCTGCGTCGCCGAAGCAGCTGTCGTTGGCTTTCCCCATGACCTTAAGGGTGAAGGGATTTATGCCTACGTCACTCTCATGTCAGGCGACGAGAGCGATCCAGAAACCTTACTGGCAGAACTCATCGGCATGGTGCGCAAGGAAATCGGCCCGATCGCCAAACCGGACGTGATTCAATGGGCACCCGGCTTGCCGAAAACGCGCTCGGGAAAAATCATGCGCCGTATCTTGCGCAAAATTGCGGCAGACGAACTGGATAATCTCGGTGATACGTCCACCCTTGCCGACCCCGGCGTAGTGAAGGATTTGATTCGTAATCGCGTGCAGCCCGGCGGTTGATTCGCACCGCATAACACGCAAAAAAAGCCGGCTCCTGCCGGCTTTTTTGATCACTTAAGTTCAGCTGTGGTTAGACCGCCTCATTTTGGTCGCGATAATTTTCGAGTTCCTTAATGGAAAGCTTGATACGACCGCGCTGATCCACGTCCAGCACAACAACCTCGACTTCCTGTCCCTCATTCAGGTAATCGCCCACATTCTCTACCCGCTCTTCAGCGATTTGTGAAATGTGAAGCAACCCGTCTTTGCCGGGCAGAATGGTTACGAAGGCGCCGAAATCGACAATTCTTGCAACGGCGCCTTTATAGATGCGGCCAACTTCGGCTTCTGCGGTGATCTCCTGTATACGCATCACTGCGGCATCCTTCGCCGACCCATCTTCCGCGTAAATGCGCACGCTGCCGTCATCGTTGATATCCACTTCAGCACCGGTTTCCTCAACGATGGATCGAATCGTCGCCCCACCCTTACCAATGATGTCGCGGATTTTGTCCGGATGGACATTCAGTGTCACCATCGCTGGCGCATTGTCAGAAAGCTCTTCGCGAGATTCGCTCAGCACTTTGTTCATTTCGCCGAGAATATGAATTCTGGCCTCATTCGCCTGGCCGAGCGCTGCTTCCATGATCTCCTCAGTAATGCCTTCGATCTTGATATCCATCTGCAGCGCGGTAATCCCTTTGTCGGTACCCGCAACCTTAAAATCCATATCGCCTAAGTGGTCTTCATCACCCAAGATGTCCGTCAACACCGCGTAACGATTGCCCTCTTTGACCAGTCCCATTGCCACACCGGCAATTGGCGCGGTCAGTGGAACACCCGCGTCCATCAATGCCAATGACGTGCCGCAGACACTGGCCATGGAACTGGAACCATTGGATTCGGTGATTTCGGAAACCACGCGGATGGTATACGGAAAATCTTCAGAATTCGGCAGCGCAGCAGCGACACCACGACGGGCCAATTTCCCGTGACCGATTTCACGGCGCTTAGGACCACTCATGAAGCCCGCTTCTCCTACACTGTATGGAGGGAAGTTGTAGTGCAGCATAAAGGTATCTTTGTAAGAGCCTTCTAGCGCGTCAATCAGCGCCGCATCGCGCAAAGTGCCCAGGGTAGCAACCACAAGAGCTTGGGTTTCGCCGCGGGTGAACAATGCTGAGCCGTGAGCCTTTGGCAGTACGCCTACTTCCACCTCGATCGGGCGCACGGTGCGCAGATCACGGCCGTCAATACGAGGCTCGCCATTCAAGACGCGCTGACGGACCAAGTCTTTCTCAACGCGACCAAAGGTATCGGATACGTCATCCGCACCAAATGCGGAGTCCTCGGTCGCTAGCTGCTCTACAGCTTTGTTGCGCAGCGCAGACACGGCAGCTTGTCGCTCCATCTTGTCGGAGATGCGATACGCTTCCCCGAGGTCTGCCTTGATCGCTGAAGAAACAGCATCTTGCAACGACTCATCCTTTTCTGGTGCCTGCCAATCCCAGGCTTCCTTGCCAGCGATTTGAGCAAGTTCCGCAACGGCGTTGATGATTGCCTGCATTTCCTGATGACCAAACAACACCCCGCCGAGCATTTCGTCTTCAGTCATTTCATTGGCTTCGGACTCAACCATTAGAACTGCTGACTCAGTGCCTGCAACCATCATGTTAAGCATCGAACCCTTCAGCGCTTCATAGCCGGGGTTTAAAATATAGCTGCCATCAATGTAGCCAACGCGAGCTGCGCCTAGCGGCCCCTTGAACGGAATACCCGAAATAGCCAGAGCGGCCGAGGTGCCAATCATCGCTGCAATGTCTGGATCCTGATCCTTGTCTGTTGATAAAACCGTACAGACCACTTGAACCTCGTTCATAAAACCCTTGGGAAACAAAGGGCGAATCGGGCGGTCGATCAATCGACAGGTCAACGTTTCTTTTTCACTTGGACGACCCTCTCGGCGAAAGAATCCACCGGGAATTTTTCCCGCCGCATAGGTCTTTTCTTGGTAATTAACCGTCAGAGGGAAGAAATCCTGCCCCGGACGAGGGCTCTTCGCGCCAACCACTGTGGTCAATACGACCGTGTCGCCAATGGTAACGGTCACTGAGCCGGTAGCTTGCTTTGCTACTTTGTTCGTTTCCATGACGACAGTCTGGTCGCCATATTGAAATTCTTTATAAATGGGATTCAAGCTGATTCCTCCAATTGGATCTGCATTTTCTTTCTACTTTCTTTCGTTTCTTAACTTCGTCCTGCGCTCTGTACCGCCTAAGGCGCCACAAGCTCTCTGCAATTTCACCGATCCTACCGATGCCTCTTACCGTCGCGCTCATTTCTTCAGCAGCGTTGGGTTTTGTTGGCAACGTGGTCACTCTATGAAACCACGAAGGTCTGCCTTGTTTTCTTGCAAGGCAGACCAAAACGTTCTTATCGACGCAGGCCGAGTCGCTTAATCAAATCGCTATAACGAGTGACGTCTTTCTTCTTCAGATAGTCCAACAACTTGCGTCGTTGATTTACCATGCGGATCAAACCACGACGAGAATGGTGGTCCTTGTGGTGATCCTTGAAGTGGCCTTGCAAGGTATTGATGTTGTGCGTCAACAACGCCACCTGTACTTCTGGAGACCCCGTATCGCCCTCTTCAAGTTGATACTCTTTTACGATCTCTGCTTTTGTTGCGGCTGTTAATGCCATTTCACTTTCTCCTAAATACGCTGTTTATCATCACATCGAAAACCGCGCGTATTGACAGTCTTGATGTCTACCTTCTGACTAATCGCTTGCAACCAACCTTCTCGGGGCTATGCGGCCATCCGTCAAAATTTCACCCACGCCGAGGAAGCGATCTTCCTCGCCAGATTCAAATATTTGTACCCAGCCCTCAGTCGGAGCATGCGCCACCTGCACAGGTTGCCCGCGGAGCAGGTAGTGCGCCGTGTCTTGGTGCAAGCGCATGATCGGCCAGGAATCTACAGCGCTGGATACCGGCAACAACAGTGCGTCTAATTCTTCAGGGCCACTCATTGCGTTTAGCTTTTCAAAGCTGACCGCCTGCTCCTCCTTATAGGGTCCCGCTGCCAACCGACGCAATCCTGCCACATGCCCGCCACAGTCCAGAGCCGTACCGAGATCTTCTGCCAGGCTCCGTATGTACGTGCCTTTGCTACAGTGCACAAAGAGCTCTATCTCCGTACCTGTGACTTGCAGCAATTCAGCACAGTAAACCGTCACTTTACGAGGCGCCCGCTCCACTTCTACACCTTGGCGAGCCAGCTTATATAGCGGCTGGCCTTGATGTTTTAGCGCCGAGTACATTGAGGGAACCTGCTCGATTTCCCCAACAAAATTTTTCAGTTCAGCGGCTACCTGCGCCGCCGTTACACTGGACGCGTCTGCTTCAGCAATCACTTCGCCATCAGCATCGCCTGTCTCCGTCGAAACACCTAGGCAAATGCGGGCCCGATACTTTTTGTCAGCGTCCAGCAAGAATTGCGAAAACTTCGTCGCTTCACCAAAGCAAAGAGGCAACACCCCTGTAGCCAAAGGATCCAAACTGCCTGTATGGCCGACTTTCTGAGCGCCGAACAATCGCTTGGCCCGCTGAACCGCGTCATTTGACGATATTCCTGCGGGTTTATCTACCACCAATACGCCGTTGACTGGCCTGCCTTTTCTTTTTCTAGCCAACCGTTATTTCTCACCTGGAGGCGATGCTGACTCATCGCTGATGCCTTGGTCTGCGCGCTGTTGGTCTTGAGAGAGGGCTTGCCCAATTAGTTTTTCAAGTTTCGGTCCACGCTCTACCAGTTCGTCGTAATGAAAACGCGGTTTCGGTGTCGTGCGCATCGTGTGACGCTTAGCCAATTCGGTCCGAAAGAAGCCTGCCGCGCCATTTAGCACGCCAATCAGCTCTGCCTGAGCCTGCGCATCTTCCGCCTGCAACGAGGAGACGTAAATCTCCGCATATGACAGATCCTTGCTGACTTTCACGTCGTTCACGCTCACGAAACTGCCAACCCTGGGGTCACGCATATCGCGCTGCAAAATACGAGACACCTCATCCCGCACAAAATCTGCAACTCGTAAATCTCTCGACATATATCAGGCCCTGCTTGCTGCACATCAAAGCGAGCGAGCAATTTCCTTCGTATCAAACACTTCGATCAAATCTCCGGACCGCACGTCATTGTAGTTACGCACGCCGATACCACATTCGGTGCCGTTGCGAACGTCGCTCACGTCATCCTTGAAGCGGCGCAGGGATTCCAGTTCGCCCTCGTAAATCACCACGTTATCGCGTAGCACACGAATCGGCTTGTTACGATGGACGGTGCCTTCGATCACCATACAACCGGCAATCTGTCCGTATCGCGGAGAGCGGAACACGTCTCGAACTTCGGCAGTACCAATTATTTCCTCTCGAATTTCAGGCGAGAGCATTCCCGAAAGTGCGTCTTTCACATCGTCAATCAGTTCGTAAATTACGCTGTAATAGCGAAGCTCCACACCCTCACGTTCGAGTAATGTTTTGGCGGTTTTGTCAGCGCGCACGTTGAATCCAAACACCGTAGCGCCATATGTCGCGGCCATTGTGGCATCGGACTCTGAGATCCCGCCGACACCGGAGCCAAGAACCTGCACAGACACTTCGTCGTTACCAAGTTCTGACATCGCTTGAGAGATCGCTTCTAAGCTGCCTCGGACGTCGGTCTTAATGACGAGCTTCAATATACGTTTTTCGCCATCGACCATGTTGGCGAACATATTGTCCAGCTTGGCTGCTTGCTGAGTCGCCTGCAGACGCTCCTGTAACTTGTCCCGACGAAATTCTGCGAGTTCCCGAGCAGACCGTTCATCTGCAGCAACTGCGAAATCATCGCCTGCGCCGGGCGTACCATTCAGTCCCAAAAGCTCTACCGGCTGGGAAGGTCCCGCCTGCTTCGTATTACTGCCAGTGTCGTCCAACATAGCTCTGACGCGGCCGTAGAACTCTCCGGCAATGACGATGTCGCCCTGCCTTAACTGTCCGTTTTGCACCAAAACCGTCGCAACAGGGCCGCGGCCTCGATCCAGCCGAGATTCGACGACAACGCCTTGGGCCGGCGCTTCGTTAATCGCCGAAAGTTCCAGCAGTTCCGCTTGCAGCGAAATGGCTTCTAACAGTTCATCCATGCCTTCTCCGGTGATCGCCGAGACATGCTTGAACTGTACGTCACCACCCCAGGCTTCTGGGACCAGATCATTGGACGCCAACTCATTGGTCACACGATCCGGGTCAGCGCCTTCTAGATCCATTTTGTTGATCGCAACGATGACAGGCACTTCAGCCGCTTTCGCGTGCTGAATTGCCTCGACCGTCTGCGGCATGACGCCATCATCGGCGGCAACCACAAGAATCACAATGTCGGTCACCTTGGCACCGCGGGCGCGCATGGACGTAAACGCCGCATGCCCGGGTGTGTCAATGAAGGTGATTTGACCATCTTTCGTCTGCACGCTGTAGGCACCGATATGCTGGGTGATGCCGCCGGCTTCACCTGAGGTCACGCGGGCTTTTCGAATGTAATCAAGCAATGACGTCTTACCGTGGTCAACATGACCCATCACCGTGACAACCGGAGCTCGCGCGCTTGTCTCGCCTTCGATCACCAGCGAGGCTTCCAGTTGCTCCTCGAGTACGTCTTCACTAATAAACTTGATTCGGTGGCCCATCTCTTCGACCACGAGAGTCGCTGTGTCCTGATCAATGGCTTGGTTGATGGTCGCCATAACTCCTAGACCCATGAGCACCTTGATCACTTCTCCGGCTTTAACTGCCATGCCCGCTGCCAATTGACCGACAGTAATGACTTCGCCAACCTCCACTTCTCTTGAAATAAACTCTTCTGGTTTAAATTCGCCACCCTGCTGGTCCACATGAAGAGCGGCCTCTCGTTGTGCCGGACGGCGCTTGTTGCGGCGTTCGGACTTCAAGCTCAACTCACGTCGACGTCCTTTATCAGCCGAACCTGCGGCTCGTTCCCGCCCACGCGAACGCTTACCACCTCGCTGCTCGGATTGCTCTTTGGCTTGAATATCGGCGGCAGAAACCGAAACGGTTGGAGCTGCCGTTTTTTCAGCCTTCTGGGCGGCAACGCGCTCTTGTTCTTGCTGGCGCTCGAGCTCTTCCGCTTTTAATCTTTCTTCATCGGCGCGACGCTCGGCCTCCGCCTTGCGCTCAGCTTCTGCCGTACGCGCCTTTTCTTCAGCTTCTTTACGGGCCTTTTCCTCTTCTTGGATACGCTGCGCTTCCAGTTCGCTTTGCGAAAGAACCGGCTCGCTCGGCTCAGGACTTGCTTCCGGCGCGGCCTCTGAGCGTTTCACGTACGTTCGCTTGCGACGCACTTCCACCGTGACGTTCCGCCCCGTACGACCCTGACCGGACTTTAAGGTCCCCGTGCTCTTACGCTTCAACGTAATTTTTTCCGCTGGCTTAGACGCTTCGCCATGGCTGCCTTTCAAATAGGCAAGCAACGTTTGTTTTTCCTGCTCGCTAACCGCTTCGTCTTCAGCCTTGTGGGAAAGACCAGCCTGCTGCATCTGCTTGAGCAGACGGTCGACCGGTGCTCCTACCGTATCTGCAAGTTGTTTAACCGTTACTTCAGCCATCAATCACTCCTACCGCCCACGATTTCATTGGTCGGCGTTTTTTTGTCTCTAGTTCACTGTCAGTTGCCGCATGTCATTGCCGATCACGCTGACTCGGCATCGGATTCTTCCGCTTCCGCAAACCACGGTTCGCGGGCAATCATGATCAGTTGTGCTGCTGCTTCCTCGGAAATTTCCGGCGCTATGTCTAGGAGTTCAGGAACGGCAAGTTCTGCCAGATCCTCCATGCAGACCACTTCATTGCCTGCCAACTTAAATGCCAATTCGCGCGACATAGTGCGCATTTCCAACAAATCGTCGGCAGGCTTCGCGTCACCAAGGGCTTCTTCGCTAGCGATAGCCTTGGTCAGCAGCGCATCCTTGGCGCGGTTTCGAAGCTCGTTAACTATTTCCTCGTCGAACCCTTCAATAGCCAACATTTCTTCCATTGGCACATAGGCGATTTCTTCCAGCGTTGTGAAGCCTTCTTCAACCAACACTTCAGCAACGTCTTCGTCGACGGACAAATACTCGATAAATTCGCCAACGAACTTGCTGGATTCCTCTTCCATCTTCTGAGCGGCTTCTTCCTCCGTCATGATGTTTAATGACCAGCCGCATAGATCGCTAGCGAGACGGACATTCTGCCCACCGCGACCAATCGCCTGGGCTAAATTTTCTTCAGTAACCGCAATGTCCATGCTGTGCGTTTCTTCATCCAACACGATGGAAGCCACTTCCGCGGGGGCCATAGCGTTGATGGTTAATTGCGCCGGATTGTCATCCCACAACACGATATCGATGCGCTCACCGGCCAATTCACCCGAAACAGCCTGTACGCGCGACCCCCGCATACCGACGCAGGCACCCACGGGATCGATACGACCATCGTTCGTTTGCACGGCAATTTTAGCCCTCGAGCCTGGGTCACGGGCGGCACCGCGAATTTGAATGACGTCCTCAGCGATTTCGGGCACTTCGACTTTGAACAGTTCAACTAACATTGCCGGAGCCGTGCGAGACAAAATCAATTGCGGTCCGCGATTGTCAGGGCGGATTTCCACTAACATCGCGCGCAGACGGTCACCAATGCGAAAGACTTCGCGGGGAATCAGATGCTCACGGGTGAGAATCGCCTCAGCGTTATTGCCTAGGTCGATGATGATGCTGTCTCGGCCCAGTTTTTTAACCGTACCACTGAGCAGTTCGTTCATTCGCGACTGGTACATTTCGACAACCTGAGCGCGTTCCGCTTCACGCACCTTTTGCACAATCACTTGCTTGGCCGTTTGCGCAGCAATGCGTCCAAACTCGACGGACTCTACTTGATCTTCGAGCACATCACCGAGTTCTGCATCCGCCTTGATTTCTCTCGCTTCCTCAACACTGTACTGGGCTCCGGGATTTGGTTCTTCCTCTTCATCAAGATTATCGAAATCCACCACAACCCAGGTGCGAAACGTTTCGTATTCGCCAGTCTCACGATCAATCGCTACGCGAAATTCGGCTTCTTCGCCGTACTTTTTCTTCGTTGCCATGGCCAAGGCGGCCTCCATTGCACCAAAGATTACATCCTTAGGCACACCTTTCTCGTGGGAGACGGATTCGATCACCGAGAGCATTTCTTTACTCATGCGTTAAACCTTCCTCAATCAAAAACAGGCACGATTCGCGCCTTCTGAACGTTTTCCAAGGGCAGCAGATACTCTTCATCATTCAATTGCAAAACTACTGAGTTATCTTCCAGCCCAGCCAATAGACCAACCAATTTTTTCTTCCCCTCAAAAGGGTAGTTCAACCTCACATCTAGGCGTTCACCGACATGCGCTAGGTAGTGTTCACTCTTAAACAGCAACCGATCCATCCCTGGCGACGACACCTCCAAGGTATACGCCTCGGGTAAAATTTCTTCGACATCAAGCAAATCGCTGACATGCCTGCTCACATCAGCACAAAGGTCAACGCTAACCCCAGCATCGCGTTCGATATAAATACGCAACACGCTGTACTTGCCTTGGCTCAAATATTCGACACCCCAAACGATCGCGTCCAGTGCTTCCACCGACGGCGCTATCAGCTCTTCAATTTGTAGCTCTTTGTTATTCAAATTCGCCTTCTGATTCTGTTTGGCCTACCTCGCTCATCCGACGCCACAGCAGTTGTCGGTGACGATTTCGCCATTTCGCTCCCAGACTTTTCGCACAAAAAATCAGGCACAAAAAAAGGGCCTAAAGCCCACTCCGTCTGCGTGACTCTCCCGACCCTTAGGGTCGAACGGGCTTAGGATTTTTCGATCACCCGCTTCACGCGTTCGAATGATCGCCTTTCGCCCGGCATACCTGTTACAGCACACCGTTTTTGTTGTGGTAGCGGGGGCAGGATTTGAACCCACGACCTTCGGGTTATGAGCCCGACGAGCTACCAGACTGCTCCACCCCGCATCAACAAGGGCCGGGATTATAGGGAGCCTCAATGACAGGTGCAAGCACCTATTGAGCCTAGGATCTTGATATGCCAACTCAGCAGCGCAAGGCTGGAAAAACACACTCAGGTAGAGGCGTTCCAAGAGTAGGGCTATCGCGCCTACCAATTGAAAAAGCTCGTATCACCGGACTCTTATCTGAGGAATGGTGCCGAAGGCGAGACTCGAACTCGCACGGGCATAAGCCCACTACCCCCTCAAGGTAGCGTGTCTACCAATTTCACCACTTCGGCTTTGTTCTCACTATTCCTTTTGCTATCAACTCACTGCGGCCATCAGGCCCAATTAAATTTCCGGAATTTCGTTGTTCTGCTCACCCGACGCCGGGGCCAGATCACCGGCTGGCGGCAAATCCATCGTTTTTTCGCCCGCACTATTAATCACCTGAGGAATCCCCAGACGATCGGCTTGTTCAGATCGCTCCTTGGCCGTGTAGGCGAGCCCGAAAGCAATAACAAAAAAACCGATAGCCAACCAGGTAGTCAAACGGGTCATTGCGGTCGCTCCGCCTGAACTACCAAATACCGTGTTTGAGGAACCGCTACCAAATGCCGCGCCAACATCCGCGCCCTTGCCCTGCTGAATCAAAACCAAGGAAATGAGCGCCAAGGCGTCGATTACCAACAATGACAATAAAACTGTTTCTAATGTAGACATCTACTTATCCAATCCATGTAGTGGACGCGGTTCATTCCGAATCCTTCAGCCTTCGGGTTTTGTTGCTTACGCTACCTAAACCGGGCCAGCCTTTTCTGCCGCGCGTATGATGGCAGCAAATTGTTCTGTGTCCAGCGATGCACCGCCAACTAAAACCCCCTGAATCTCTTCGTGGGAGAACAATCCTGCGATGTTTTCGCCGTTAACGCTGCCACCATATAAGATTCGTATCTGGTCCGCACGGTCCGCTGCCACTTCCCGCAGCACCTTGCGTATCTCTTTAAGCATCGCTACCGCTTCCGCTGCGCTGGCACTTTTGCCTGTACCGATAGCCCATAAGGGTTCGTATGCAATCGCGATATCCCCGCTGAGGGCTAAGCAATCGATTTGTGCCTCAATCTGAGCCCGCACTCGCGCCTCCGCTTGGTGGCTTTCTCTTTCAGCCAGCGATTCGCCGACGCAAATCACCGGCATCAGACCCGCAGCCAACGCTTTAAGAGCCTTAGCAGCGATGACCGCATCGCTCTCGCCATGCTCGTCACGTCGCTCAGAATGGCCGACTATTGCTGCCGTTGCGCCCAGGTCTGCTGCCATGGACGCCGAAACGTCACCTGTGTGGGCGCCGTTATCAAACTGACTCACATCCTGCAGGCCAACTTCAAAAGACCCTTGAGCACGCTCAATCAATCGGGAGACAAATACCGCCGGAGGAACAACAATAACATCAACGTTAGACTGCGCCGCGAACCCAGCAACCATCTCATCGGCCAACGCGAGACTGCCGTTCATTTTCCAATTTGCAATGACCAGACGTTTTGCCATTCGCTTCCCGCCATGTTTGGCGCGCGGTTCGGGCGCGCAATGGTATACGCTGCCCCGGCTTTTTTCCAAGAATTCTTCGAGCCGTTTTGCCGCGAAGGGCCTGATCCTGTGTTTTGAGCGACCTCGCGCTTAGCGGTTCGGCGCAACATCCAGGGGCTGTTTCACGCCAGCACTTACCGTGAACAACGCCACCAGACCAAAAATGCATAACACCGGCCCCGCGGCAAAGGTTCCCGTTAGGTCGTAAGCGAGACTGAACAGCAATGGCCCGATGGAACTCGCGAACACTGTGAGCGACGCGTTCAAACCACTTATTTCTCCCAAATGCTTTGGCCCGTAGTGGCGAATAAACGTCAAATTGGCGAGCATCCCCCACAGGCCTCCGCCCACCCCGAACCCGACCACCAAACTCCAATACCCCAACTCGTGTTGGAGGCAAACCAGCCCCACTGCACCCAGCGTAAAGCTCGCCAACATCAGCAGTAAAAAGGGTTTCAGCCGAGTGTAATCCGCTAGGGCACTGGCACTGAGATTGGTCGCCACAGAGACGAGGGCTTGAGGAATAAAGTAG
>JAAXKB010000008.1:0-112566 GCA_012269545.1 Gammaproteobacteria bacterium
TCAATCAAACTTCTGGCCAGACGTCACCGGGAGGTTCCGGCGGCGGTTTAGGTAATCGCGCTGAGCTTCGCGGGGAAGTGTGCTTTCTTATAGACACAGCGCCTGGAAGAGTCAGAGGGGGGATCTGGTTTGCACTCAAGGAGGAGAAGAGTGCCCGAGCCAGAAGGCTCGGGCGTTCTATTTCATTGCAGGCCAGCAATCCTAGAAGGTGTACTGGGCCTTGGCGATGAAGTGTCTTGGCAGTTCTGGCAAAACGATCGTGCTGCCAAACAGGTTCGGGAAGTTTGAGCGGAAATAACGCTCGTCCGTGAGGTTCTTGCCGGTCAACGAGAACTTCCATGACTCGGTCTCATACCCAAGCGTCATGTTAACCAACGTGTAAGCCGGCAATATGATGCTATTTGAGAAGCCTGATGGCACAGAGTCGACGTCCGTAACGCTGGCGCTGACGGAGATGCCGTTATCAAACAAATACGTCCCGTAAACGGAGTAGATGTTCTCCGGCATACCGGCTCGCCGGCCGCCACTGGCTGCAACATTGATCGGGCCGCCAATCTGGCCGCCAAACAGCAAGGCTGGGTCAATGGCGGGTAAATCTTCCGCGCCGTAGAAGCTAAATCGGTTGCCGTCTGCAACGCTGGCCAAGTTTATGGCTTCGACATTGGTGTAGGTTGCGCCGACAAACAGCGCGTCATTTACCGCCCAACGCAGTTCAAACTCCGTGCCCTCGGTTTTCACCGCTTGATTGGTCACGATGGACTGCGCCGAGAAATCTGTGCGTTCCTGCTCGTAGTGCGACAGCGAGAAGTACAGCCGACCGTCTTCAAGCAGTTCGCCCTTGACACCAAATTCTGTGAGTTCAGAGGAATCAAAGGCGCCGCCGGACGCCACGTTGCCCACGGTCAGCTCAGCGCCTTGGCCCGCGATAACGGTAGCCTGTTCTGACACCGTGACGTAGGGGATGATGCCGGAATTAGCGATGTCGTATGACAGACTTACGGTCCAGGAATTGCCGGACACGTCGTTGTCGGCATCTAAGGCGATGCAACTGCCGTCTGTGCAGAAGTTGTTTGAGCTGGCTAGCAACAGTTTGTCTGCAGGCTGACGGCTTTCCATGTCGATTCGATCATGACGAGCGCCGATCAAAAGAGAAACGCCGTTTTCCCAAGACAAGTCGGTCAGGAAGGCCAGACCGATATCGGTGTATTCACCAATGTAGTACTCGGTGTAATCATCATCAATGGTCGTTGCCAACAGACGGGCGTCCAGCGCGGTGCTTGGGCCAGTCAGATCGCGACGCCCAAAGTACTCGTTGGTGTAGTCATCGCCGTGTTCAAAATCGGTGTAGCGGATGGAAGGCGAAAGCTGCACGGATGCGACTAAGCTATCGAACGTATAGGTCTTGGCCAGCACCAGCTTTTCTTCGATGACATAGGTCTCGTGGAACTGTGAAAAGCCGTAGGCGTTTTCATTGAGGTTCTCGTAGGACTCGTAGAACAGCTGGTTCTTTATTTCCCAGCCTGCGTCTGTGTCGATGATGACGTCGAAGTACAGGGTAGCGACTTGGTTTTCCAAACGATCTTCTGCAGCGATTAACGTGGTTTTTGGATCCAGAATTGCCGTGCCGATATCATTCAGGGCCAGTAAGTCACTGTTGAAGAAGCCACTGATATCGTCAAAAGTTAGCGTCGAATTTGCAGGCAGCCCGTTGTCTCCGGACCAGAACGCGAATGGATTTAGGTCTGTGAATCCGTCGCCATCAACATCGTATTCTTGATGCGAAATTTTACCGTCACCGTCGGTGTCGAGAGGACTTGGAGATCCAGTGATATAGGTACCATTATCGATCAGATCTTGTGTGATTCGGTTCCAGCCAGCGTTCTGAGCGCCAGAATAATCGTGGTACATGCCGCCGAACTGCAGCTGAACTTTGTCATTAAGATCAAGGTCGAAGCTCGCTTGAATCAAGGACTGCTCAACTCCTGGCGCGTTTTCATAGAAGCTGTCCGAGTTTTCCAGCTCTCCGTAAAGGTAGAAACCCATTGGCTTACCAGCAAGTTCGGCAGGGCCACCCACTTCAGCGGTCAGTACACTTTTGTCCCAGCTACCGGTGGTGTAAGACAGTCCTCCAGTGTTTTCTTCAATGTATGCGCCGGTTTCCTCGATGCGCGCAGACTTAGGGTTGAAGTTCAGGTACCCGCCAATCTTTGACGGGCCGTAGATAGGGGAAGCCGGCCCGCGGACGATGTCCACACGGTCGGATGCACCAATCGGGGTGGGGTAGTTGCCGGGGTTATCTAGTCGGCGAATGCCGCGGAAGTACGTTTCGCCCGGGGTACCGCGGACATCAAGGCCGCCGGCTACGCCAAAGAACGACTGTGTGAAGGAGCCAGGCGAAACAGTTACGAGCTCGTCAATGTCCTGCATGTTCATGCGATCCATCAGCTCTTCACTCACGGTAGAAACGCTTCGCGGGGTTTCCAAAATAGACTTGTTGAAGCCAAAAATAGACTTAACGTCTTCACCGGGCAGACTGTTCAGGTCGCCGGTAACCACAACTTCCTCCATCACTTCTTCCTCGGCCACTGCAACGGGTGCCAGTGCAGTAACGGCACTGAGCAAAGCGCCCAATGAGAGGAGATGACGTACATTCCGGTAGTTCATAAGGGGTCCTTTATCGGGAGTTTGTAAAATTTAAGTTGTTATCGCGCGCCTCCGCAGAAGCAAGGGCATCCTTGCCTGAGAGAGGGTTGAGCTTAGGCTTTGCGTGCGCGCAAATTTTAACCAAAAGTCCCTCGGAGGGAAGCAAAAAATGGGCCAGAGAAGGACTATCTATTCCTTGGGTTTAGGGACGTAGAAAAGGATTTTTCGTCAAAAATGGTGCGTCGGTAGAGAAATCTGCCCCACGGTGGGGCGCTTCTTGACGAATCAAAAGCGGGCTACCGAAATTTCGATTTTTTTGGCTCAAAACAGATTTAAAGACTGGAAAAACATTGTCCGTGTTCTCACACTGAGACACTTAAAGTTCAGTCTTATCAGGAGTGCTACTGTGACCTTGACCCTTCAGCCAACTTCCGTTGTACCCGCCGTTTTACTCAGGAAATTTTCCAGACTGGCGCTGTGCTTGCTTTTCATTTCGGGACTCGTCGGCTGCACCCAACCAGCAGCGCCCACTCCCAGCGAACCTGTGCTGCCGGTGAAAGTGGTTTTGGTAACCATGTTTGAGATTGGTGCAGACGAGGGCGATACCGCAGGTGAATTCCAGCTTTGGAAAGCACGTCGAAATCTAACCCAGCGGGTTCCATTCCCCCAGTCACACCATGATTTGTTCTATAACCCTGAAACTCAGGTGTTGGGTATGGTTACCGGCATTGGTACCGCTAAGTCTGCAACCGCGACGATGGCTTTGGGCTTGGATCCGCGTTTTGATCTCACTCAAGCGTATTGGATGGTGGCCGGTATCGCTGGTATCGACCCAGAGGACGCATCCATTGGTTCGGTAGCGTGGTCATCTTATTTAGTGGATGGCGACTTGGGCCATGAAATTGATGCTCGAGAGATGCCTGAGGACTGGGACACAGGATTCTTTGCGCGCCACACCAGTTTTCCTTATGACCCCGCGCGGCCTCAGCCCACGGGCGAAATGTTCCAAGCCAATCCAGCTTTACGCGATTGGGCCTTTGAGTTGACGAAGGATGCTGCATTGGTCAATCCGCCAGAATTGGCCGAAACCAACAGCCTTTATACGGAACATCCGAACGCTCAGCGGGCTCCGTTTGTCCTGACTGGCGGCCACATCGCGGCCATGACGTTTTGGCACGGCAAGCTGATGAATGACTGGGCCAATCGTTGGGTGCATTACTGGTCTGATGGCGCGACTGACTTCGTGACCTCGGCGATGGAAGAGACCGGCACGTATCAGGCTCTGACTTATCTCGACAATATCGGCCGCGTCGACGTCGACCGCTTTATGGTGCTGCGCGGCGGCAGCAATTACACCATGCAACCGCCGGGGGTTGGCGCTGCAGAAAACTTGCTGAAAGAAAATGATGGTTACGCCGGTCTGGCGGCGTCGCTGGAAAATATCTACATCGTAGGCTCCATCGTAATGGACGAATTGCTGGATAACTGGGACCAATATTCAGTGGCTGTCCCGGGCAGCCAAAACGACTCGGACGCGAACGCTCAGCAGTAGATAGAGGCAGTGTTGACACGGCGTAAGGAAGAGGCAGTGAACCGCGTTATTTTTGCAGTACGCGGCGCAGCTCAGTTGGGTATATGTGTGAGCAGGGGTTACGCAGCGGGCGCGGTTCTGCTGGTCTTATTTGCGGTAGTGCCAATGACTTGGGCCGAGTCGGCTGGGCAGAGACTGGAGTCGATCAAAGAACAACCACTGCTGTTACGCCAGTTCCTACAGCGCATGCCTAAGGGCGGTGACCTGCACAACCACCTGTCCGGTGCCGTTTATGCAGAATCTTATTTGCGATGGGCAGCACAAGACGGCAAGTGCATCGATTCGGGCGGTGTGATCACTCTGCCGCCTTGCGAGCCCGCGGGTCAGTCAGAGGCAGTGCGCGATATCTTCGCGCGTCTGACGCCAAACGGCGGTATCGAGTCGCTGGTGGACGCATTATCGGTGAGGAATTATCGGCGCCGGGAAGTCTCGGGTCACGATCAGTTCTTTGCAACCTTTGAGCGTTTCACGGCGGCAACGTTTGGTCGTCGTGGCGATATGGTGGCCGAAGTGAGCAGTCGAGCTGCCAGTCAGAATATTTTGTATCTGGAATTGATGCAAAGCCTAGGCATGTTTGAGGTGGCGGCGTTAGCACAGACGAACGGAGATCTTGAGGCGAACTACGGTGCACGTATCGACCATGCTGCCGTTGATGCGATTGTCGCTGATGTCATCGTGCAGATGGACCGAATCGACGCTCGACGCCGTGCGATTCAAGGCTGTGATGCGGTGTCAGCAGAACAGCAAGGCGGTTGTCAGGTTACCGTGCGATATTTAAGTCAGGTCATCAGAACGCTTTCACCCATTCAGGTGTATGCCCAAACCCTGTTGGCATTTAAGCTGATCGCCGCAGATGATCGCGTGGTCGGGCTGAATTTTGTTGCCCCAGAAGATCATGCTGTTGCGCTGCGAGATTACCGGCGCCATATGGCATTTATTGCAGAAATTGGCAGCCATTTCCCCGCGCAGCGGTCCGGCATCACATTGCATGCGGGAGAACTCACTCTCGGTTTGGTGCCACCGGAGCATTTGGGCTGGCACATCGACGCAGCCATACAAACAGCCGGAGCGAAACGTATCGGACACGGTATCGATATCGCCTACACGCCAGACATGGAAGCTCTACTTCAGACCATGGCCTCCCAAAAGATTCTGGTGGAGATTAATCTCACCAGTAACGATGTCATTTTAGAGGTCGCTGATGCGGATCATCCCTTGCCTATCTACCTGCAGTATGGTGTGCCGGTCGCGCTCTCAACTGACGATGAAGGCGTGTCGCGCATCGATTTGACCCACGAATATCAGCGCGCGGTGACGACCTACGATCTGGACTATGAAGTGTTGCGAGGCATGTCCCGTAACGCACTGCAGTACAGTTTTTTACCCGGCGAGGGTTTGTTCCAAGACACGCTGCGTGGTGTGCCTGTCGAGGCCTGTTCAAAGGCAGTGCTGGGTGCAGAAGTCGTGACAGCCCAATGCTCGGAATTTTTGGTTGAAAACCCTAAGGCGTCGCTACAATGGGAGCTGGAGCGTCGTTTTGCTGAATTTGAGTCGAGCTTCTAACGTTTTTGCGTTGCGGTCCCGCCGGTTGAGGTGGTTTGGGTGATTGTTTAAAGATGCGCGGCGAGTATCTTGTAGATTTCCGGCTTGTGCTCGAGGATTTCCTGCGGAGAGAGTCCCTCAACTGAGTGGGGATAGACCAGCCACTCGTCGCTCTGGTAGAGGAAATATTCCGGTTCGCGGTCCGTTTGATTGCGCGCTGGTTTGTAGAATGGCACTGCGACCCGCACCTGCTCGGGCATGTTCAGTTTCAGGCGGTCTTGCATGCTCTCAATTATTGAGACGATGGTGCGCCCCGTGTCATAAACGTCATCGACGATGAGTACGCGGTCTTCGGCTTGAAGGTTTTTCACCAAGTAATTCAGACCATAGATCTGCACTTCTCGTGATTGATTGTCGATACCGTGGTACGAGCTGGTTCGAACCAGAATGTGATCTGTTTCGATCTCCCGATAGGCAAAGTATTCTTGCACCGCAAGACCGATCGGAGCGCCGCCCCGCCAGAGCGCCATAATGAATGTGGGTTCGAATCCGCTGCGATAGACTTGGTCGGCCAACCGAAAGGAATCGTTTAGGAGTCGGTTAGCATCGAGATAAAGCTTGTCGGTCATGTCGGGTCAACTTGGCTAAACAAAGACGGTCAAGTGGCGGCAGCCACCAACTTACAGCGTGCAGTGTACGTGAGTTTTGAGGTCCAAAGAGATTGAGTCAGTCTGAAAGCGATAAAATTTTTGTATCCGAACAATCCCAAATCCTTGACGCCTACCGGCTGGGAGAGGTGATCTTTTCCAGTGGTTACCGGCCGACGTTTATTGTCGGCCTTTGGCGTGGCGGTAGCACCGTCGCGCTGGTTGTGCAGGAGTGTCTTGCCTATCTTGGAGTGCCCGCCGATCACACGACTATTCGCACCTCCTATGGAGGGCGCCCCCAATACGAGCAATCCGTGGCGCGCGCTGAGAACATCCGAGTACATGGCAAAAGTTATGCGCTCGAGACGCTGACGGCCAACGATAAGCTGTTAATCGTTGATGACGTATACCGCAGCGGAAGACACACCCGCGCTGTGGTTGAACAGCTGAAAAAAGGGCTTAGGCGGAATATGCCCGCAGAGGTACGAGTGGCAGCGTTATGGAAGCATGCAAAGAACGATTCGACGAATCTTGATTATTATCTGCATGAGACAGATCGTTGGATTGTGCTGCCCTATGAACTGAAAGGTCTGACCGAGCAGGAAATCGCCGATCACAAGCCCGAACTCGTTGACCTTTTTGCTTGAACTGAGCAGGGTTTGCAGCACGGGCAATAACAAAGAAAGCAGGTGGTGTCATGACAACCTTTGATTTCAGCGGTTTAGACTTTGCAGTAAGAAGCGACATTCCCGAGGCCTACGGGACCTATTGGGATACCCTAGCTGCTCCGGGCAACTGGTGGACGGGTGCGGAGCGTGTGGCTATCGCGCACGCTTCTCGCGAGGCGCTGGACTGTCCGTTCTGTGTTCAGCGCAAACAAAGCCTTTCCCCATACACGCTCAGCGGTAAGCATCAAAATTCGGGTCCGTTATCAGAACGAGTCGTAGACGCCGTGCACCGAATCATTACGGACCAAAGTCGCATTACTCAGGCACTCGTCGACGACAATGCGGCCAACGGTTTGAGCAAGGAAGCCTATGTGGAACTGGTCGGCATCGTTGTTACGGTATTCAGTATTGACGAGTTTCATCGGGCCTTGGGCATGCCCTTGCAGGAATTGCCCGAACCGAAGTCTGGTGAACCGACCTTTGAGCTGCCCGAACCGCTGGTGGAAGATATGGGCTTTGTGCCAACGCTTCCTGCTGATGGCGCCACTGGCAAGAATGCCGATCTTTGGATGCCCGGCTCTGCCGCCAATGTGGTGCGGGCTCTTTCTTTGGTGCCGGATGCCGTGCGCGGCTGGCAGCAGATAGCAGGTGTTCAATACTTGTCTCTACAAGGGATGCAAAATTTTGAGCAAGACGACAATCGATCCATTAACCGCATGCAGATGGAATTGATCGCAGGGCGAGTGTCCTCGGTTAACGAGTGCTTTTACTGAACCTCCGCCCACGCAATGATGCTCCGTGTGAGCGCGACGACGACGGATACAGAAATTGCTCTGCAAGGGGTGGTCGGCGATAAAGCCAGTGCGGCGACGGGTATCGCTTACGGTGCCGAACTGATGCATTTTGCTGAAAGCATTGCTCTGCGCGACGAAAAGGTTATGGCTGAAAGTCGCAAAGCCTTGCTTGGTGCAGCAGGTCCCGCAGTGCTTGTGGACGCTGCCGGCGTAGCCGCGAACTTCCAGCGCATGGTCAGAATTGCCGATTCCATTGGCATACCCTTTGACTATATGGATTCGCCAACGGTTCAGGCGATTCAGCAGGAATTGGGGCTCAAGGGATTTGCCAGCGCCCGGCACTCTATGACGTCAGACGGGGATTAGTTCTCAGGTTCTTGCTGGGTCTCTGTCGGTCTCTTTTCGGCTTTAGGGTAAGTGCCAAATAGGTGAAGACCAAGCCCGTTCTTCGATCATCCGGTCTGCTTCTGGATAGTCGTCGCAGTTTCCCAATGAGTCACACAACAGTTTGCTCCAGCGCGGCGTGGGCACCTCGCTGGCGCGGGCATACCAATAGCTTGGGGCATCGGCGTTAAAACTCTCGTCGATCCAGGCGACGCAGGCCTGAGCTCGTCCTTGTTCGCTGAAGAACAGGTCAAAGACGGTTTCCTTCAGTTCGCCTTCCCACAGCTCGCCTTTGATGAGCTCAAGTTTGGCCAAGGGCGTTTGGTCCATTTGGGCGCTGACCGTGAAATACACACCTGACTTTGCTGTTGCAGGCAGTGTACCGCCCATGGCCGTATGGCCTTGCTCCACGCGAGGGTGGGCTTTGCAGGCATTCTCTGGGCCGGCGGAAAACTGCAGAGAAATTCTTGGGCCGCTGGTGGCGTAGGCTTGTCGACGATAAAGGGCATCGAAGATCGCTCCGCGGGTATTTTCCTCTGCCCAAACGGCAACCAACCCGCCCGGATTGAACTGGGTATTGTTTAGCACTTGTTCATCTGTAGAGAACAAGGACGCAATACTGCCGCGGTATCCCTTTTCTGCGACCCGGCCCGCCGTGCCAAAGTGGTTGTCGGTAGAGGCAATTGCGCCGAGCATCAGCGGGTTTTGCCGGTCGGCGCTGCGTTGGTAGGTTTGCAGTCCTCGGCCAAGCAAGGTTCGATAATAGCTTGAACGGGTCTGCCGCCAGGCCTCTTCAGCTGATAATTTGGATGGACCGCTGAGTCGTGTTTTGGCCGCGTTCTCAATGACGCGTTCAAAGCCGCAATCAGCAGCATCGGTGTTTGGATCTTCGGGCATGCATTCGCTGTTACCTTTTTCCTGATGCATCTCGGCGAGACGCTCAAACTTTGCTCGCAGGGTTCGCAGAGTTACGTCTTCGCTTTCGACCGCGAACGTTGGCCCGCCGTCTGCCCAATTGATGTTGTGGGGTATCGTGAGGACATGGCAATCGTCCTCTGATTTGCACTGGGCATCGAGCTGTTGCCAAAGCATGGATACGTCCGGGTAGCGCACGTAGTCGATGGGCTGCTCGGTCACCGTGCTTCCGCGAAAAATGACGTTGCGGTGCCAGTGCCTGCCACCCGGCGAGGCCGTCCATTCATAGCCAATCAGAGCGGTGAACGCACAGGGTTCATTGGCTTCGTTGGCGGCGCGTTGAGTGCGCTGCCATTGGTTGGCCATGGCGTTACTGCAGGAAAAGTTCTTGTCGTCACAGATGGCTGCCGGTGCGGGATCAGCCGCGCCGACGATCGGTAACAGATAGTTGTTAAATAACGTACGCCCGTCCCGATTGTCGCGGGCTTCTCTTAACGTGCGGCAGTAGTCGTTGTCGACGTTCATTGGATCGGTGCACAAATAAAGAAGATCGAAGGTTGCCGCATGATCGGTAACAGCGGCGAAATCCAACGGGCGATCAATTTGAGATATTCGCCCGTTTGCCAGTGTTAAGGGTTCGCCCTTGGCGTAGCGGTAGGCATCCGCGGGTGTTGCGGTAGCTCCAAAGGCGAAAGCGTCCAGCGAATAACTGGTGTGGACATGCAGGTCGCCCCAGTAGACAGTTTTGACCGCGCTCTTGGAGTGAGCGCAGGTTTGCGCTTCGGCAAACGCGGAGCCGGCGCACACGACCCCGATGAGCGCAAAAAACTGCAGCCGTTTGACCTGCTGCAGCAGTTCAGCCATGCAGTGCATGGTGGTCGTCCCCTTATCTTGAGTTGCAAGCATGATCGGTTGTTCTCGTGGCGGTTCAAGCATGGGGTCTTGCAGCTTAAGCGATGTTCTGCGCCAATATCTCGGGTACCTCGATATATTTTGCCCGCAGGTATTCCCCCAAGCTTTTCGCTTGCTTGTCGATACGGTGATTCGATGCGGCACCGGTACCTAAGACACCCTTAATATAGAAGTTCATGGCGCGCAGATTGGGCATGTCGTAACGCTCCACCTCATATTGGCCAAAGTCGGGAACCAAGCGTTTGAACTCGTCGACAGTTAGGAATTCGTTTAAAAAACTGTAGGACTCGTCGGTGAGCGCCCAGACACCGCAGTTGGCGTTGCCGCCTTTGTCACCGGAGCGCGTGCCGAACAACCGTCCAAAGGGCACGCGTACGGTGGGTCCCCCTGGTGCTGGTGCAACATTAACCGGCACTTCTTGGTAGTAGATCTCATCCAAGCCGAGCCGCTGAGTGGGCATCACGTCTGTCGTCCTACCCCCGAAGTGCACGCGCTCGGTCAGTCTTTGGCTGCTGATCAAGGCGGGCCAGTGAATAATGGCCGGCCCACCGTTGAACCCTGCGGCGCCGCGCCCGGTGTTGCCGGGAATACAGGCCAAACCCAGTTCCGTCGTTTTGGCCGCAAAAATACGCCCAAATTTGTTGGGGTCTTGTCCGGTAATGGTGACGCGAAGGGCTGCGTGGGCTACCTCGTTGCTCGCCGGATCCTCTTGATCACTGCGAATCAGCTGAATATCGATGTCGTCAAATTGTTCCCGGCCGCCAAGGTTGTGGAAGACTGCGTCGAGATAGAGCTCTGCTTTTCTTTCAATGTCCAAGCCTGTTAACAGAACTTCCATGGATTGTTTGTAGGGCCCCTGGGTGTTGAAGCAAACCTTGTGGGTTGGCGGGGGACTGCTGCCTCGGCAACCGCTGACGTAGACGCGGTCATCGCCGGCCTGCTTAATACTCATGGTATCGAAGTGGGCAATCACGTCAGGGTTGTAATAGGCAGGGGTGGATATTTCATAAAGAAGCTGAGCCTTAACTGTGCCCTCTGAAATCAACCCGCCGGTGCCGGGATGTTTGGTGATGGTAAAGCTGCCATCTGCTTCAATTTCTGCGATGGGATAGCCCACGTTGCGGAAGCTGGGAACTTCCTCAAAAAAGGCATAGTTACCGCCACAGCACTGAGCGCCACATTCAATGATATGTCCCGCTGCCAGTGCGCCGGCAAGCGCATCGTAGTCGTCGCGCTGCCAGTTGAATTTCCAGGCAGCAGGGCCAATGACCACAGCCGCATCAGTCACCCGCGGACAGATGACGATATCCGCGCCTTGGTCCAAGGCCTCTTTGATGCCCCAGCCACCAAGATAGGCGTTGGCGGTTAGTGCCTTCTGGTCCGAATTCGCCAGATTTTCCTGAGTGTCGAGGTTGGTAAAGGCTTCGCCATCTGCTTGCAGAGCGTCTAGGTCATCAAGCAAATTATCGCCATCAATGTAGGCGACTTTCAGATCGGACCCCAGTTCAGAGAGAATGTTTTCAATCTCGGCGGCCATGCTTTTCGGGTTCAGGCCGCCAGCGTTGCTAACGATTTTTATGTTTTTTTCGGCGCATAGCCCGGCAATGTCTCTGACTTGCTTGAGAAACGTGCCAACATAGCCAGTGTCTTCACCCCGAGATTGTTTCTGGCTATAAAGAATCGACATGGTTAACTCGGCCAAATAATCCCCAGTCAACACATCAATTGGGCCGCCCTCGACCATCTCGCGTGCGGCAGCCAATCGATCTCCATAAAATCCGCTGCAGTTGCCGATTCGTATTACGTTGCTCATGTATTTCCCCTCTCCGTGGGTGAAGGCTCGGGCCTACGTTAATCTTTGATCCAGTTGGGTTTGCGCTTTTCGCGGAACGAAGCCATCCCCTCGGCTCCTTCAGCGGAACGGAACATTCGTGCGCTCCACTCAGCGGTCTCTTTGAATCCTTCTTCGATAGAAAGTTGCGGTACGCGACGAACCAGTTTTTTGCATTCCTGCACCGCAATCGGCCCGCCTAAGTTAATCATGGCGATTTGCTCTTCTACCGCGCTGATCAGTTGCCCTTCCGGCACCGAGATGTGGGCCAGCCCCATGTCGACGGCCTGCTGACCGTCGAATCGTTCGCCGGTCAAGAACAGTTTCATACCATGATGTGTGCCGAGTTTGGGCATGCACACCACGGAAATGATTGCGGGTATGACCCCGATACGTACCTCGCTGAAGCTCATCTGTATATCGGTGCGCGTAACTACGATATCTGAAGCACCAACCAACCCAAGGCCGCCTGCAAATGCGGCTCCATTGACCGCGGCGATTACGGGTTTCGGACTCTCTAAAATGGCGGTGAGCACGTCGTGGTACGGCACTGCCCGGTCGCTGCCTTCGGAAAGCTGTCCGGGTGGACTTTTTAGGTCGGCTCCCGCGCAAAAAGCAGGACCGTTACCGGTAATCACAATGCAGCGCACATCATCGTTGGCGTTCGACGCCGTAATGTGGTCGAACAGTTCTGTCACCAAAATGGCTGACAGGGCATTGCGATTTTCTGGCCGGTTCAGCGTAATCCAGGCTGCGCCATTGCGGATTTCGTACAGGGTGGCTTCGGTTCCGCTCATGGTGAATCCTCTTCTGTCATGGTAACGAGCAGCTGGGCGTTATCGACTTGATCGCCCACACTGACATGTACTTGTTCGACCACACCGTCCCGTGGTGCGACGATGCGGTGCTCCATTTTCATGGCCTCCAAGATGACCAGGAGGTCGCCCTTGCTGACGCTTGCTCCGGCACTGATTTCTGTTGCCAAAACGGCTCCGGGCATGGGCGCTGTTAGACCGCCGCCGGTATCAACACCCCGTGGGTCGGGATATCGCGGGGCTTCGTTCAGCACAAGGTCGCCGTTGTCCCCGTGCACCAGCCACTGCATGCCGTGCTGCTGAACGTCAAACTGGATGCGCTGTCCATCCAAAGCAAGGTCAACCGCGCCGTTTCCCGCCTGATGGATCGACACGGCATGGGCCGTGTCATCGCAGATGACCTTGAAGCTTCCGTCGCGTTGGCTTTGGTAGGCCAGTGTGATTTCTTCCTTGCCAATCAGATAGGTTGCCGACTGCATTGGCATGGTGGAGTTACGCCACCCGCTGGGAAGTGTCTTTAGCACGTTAGCCGCTGCGCGACGTGCCGCTTGCGCCTCCATGGCCACAGCGATAGCCGTATGTATGCATTCCGATCGGTCCAACGTGCGCTGCAAAGCAGGCTTTACCCGTTCAATGAAATCCGTAGTGGTATCGCCAGCCAAATACTCTGGCGTGCGCAGAGTAGTAACCAAAAAGTCTCTGTTGGTGTTCAGTCCGGCGATGGCTGTGGTTTCCAAAGCTCTGGCCAGGCGGCCAGCGGCTTCCCGGCGCGTTGGTGCATGGACAATGACCTTGGCAATCATCGGATCAAACTGGGTGCTGATCTCGCTCCCAGCCTCAACGCCTGAATCAAAGCGTGCGCCACCTGCTGTTGAGGGTTTCCAGACCAGTATCGGCCCCGGCGATGGCAAAAATCCTTTGGCCGGATTTTCAGCGTAGAGGCGCGCTTCAATGGCATGGCCGCTGATGGAAATGTCTTCTTGAGTGAACGATAGCGTCTCACCCTCGGCAACGCGGATTTGTTCCCGTACCAAGTCCTTGCCAATGATTTCCTCCGTTACCGGATGCTCCACCTGTAAGCGAGCGTTCACCTCGAGGAAATAGAAGTCGTCGTTATCACCCAGCAGGAATTCAACGGTGCCGGCAGACGCATAGCCCAGCTTGCGCGCAGCGGCGATGGCGGCATCGCCCATGCGGGCGCGCAGGGCGTCATTGACTGCAGGAGAGGGGGCTTCTTCAATGATTTTTTGATGACGGCGCTGTATCGAGCATTCGCGCTCATAGCAGTGCACCAAGTTGCCGTGGTTGTCGCCAAGAATCTGAATTTCGATGTGTCTCGATGTGGCCAGCCATTTTTCCAAGAAGACTGTGTCATCGCCAAACGATGTGCCTGCCTCGCGTTTGGCGCTTTCCACTGCGGCAAGCAAATCAGCTTCCGCCTCAACAACCCGCATGCCGCGACCGCCGCCACCGGCAGAGGCTTTAACCAAAACGGGGTAGCCGATATCGGCGGCTGCAGCGATGACGTCCATGCCCTCGCTGATTTCAATGCCCGGTAGAGTGGGTACGCCGGCTTCGTCCATCAGTCGCTTGGCCGAAAGTTTGTCACCCATCAGACCGATAACTTCGGGTGAGGGCCCTAGCCACTTCACGCCGGCATCAATGACTGCTTGAGCAAAAGCCTGATTTTCTGACAAGAAACCGTAACCCGGGTGGATCGCGTCGGCCCCGCTGCGTTGGGCAGCGTCCAGTACCTTGGCGACATTAAGATACGTCTCGCCGGTGCTTTTACCCTGTAGCGCAATAGCGCTATCGGCTTCCAGCACAAAGGGCGCATTAGCATCACCGTCGGCATAGATCGTAACGGTGCTGATGCCCATGGCTCGTGCGGTGCGATTAATGCGTCTGGCAATTTCGCCGCGGTTTGCGACCAGTAGCCGGCTGATTGGTTGAATTACATGCGCCATGTGCCGTACTCCTTGGTGCCTTTGACGGTGTTGTTGTGGCATGCCGATAGCGACATGGCGATGACGTTGCGGGTGTCTCGAGGATCGATCATGCCGTCATCGGATACGCGGGATGTGGCGTACAATCCCTTGGACCGTTCTTCCGCCCAGTGCTCGGCAAAAGCCGCTCGCTGGGCATCGGCCTCTTCATCGAATTCAATACCGCGGCGAGCCGCCGCGCCCTTACCGACAATGGTCATGACACCTGCCATTACCGAGGGTCCCATCACAGCGATTTTCGAGTGGGGCCAGATGTAGGTGAACTTCGTGCCAAAGGCGCGCCCGCTCATGCCATAGTTGCCCGCGCCATAGGAGGCTCCCACGATAACGGTAATGTGCGGTACCGTAGAGTTGGCGACGGCATTGACCATTTTGGAGCCGTTCTTGGTGATGCCCCCCTGTTCGAAATCGGTACCGACAATGAATCCCGTGATGTTGTGCAGGAACAGCAGTGGGACATCAATTTGATTACACAGCTGAATGAACTGAGCCGCTTTTTCCGCCGATTCGGAAAACAGCGCCCCGTTGTTGCCCAAAATGCCAATGGGATACCCGTGAATTGATGCCCAGCCGCAGACCACCGACGGGCCGTACAACGGTTTAAATTCCTCAAACAACGAACCGTCCACGATGCGCATGATGACTTCGCGAATGTCCAGCGGGCTTTTCAGGTCTTTCGACACCATACCCAGCAGTTCCTCGGGGTCGTGCTCGGGTTCATCGAAGTCGCTTTTCGGCTCAGGTCCCAGCTTGCGCCAGTTCAGGTGGGATACAACTTCGCGGCAGATGCGAATGCCGTCCATTTCATCTTGCGCCAGATAGTCGCCGAGTCCCGAAATTTGCGTATGCATGTCCGCCCCGCCTAGGCTTTCTGCGTCCGCATCTTCTCCGGTTGCCATTTTGACCAAGGGCGGACCGCCTAACGAAACCATGGCCTGATTCTTGACCATGATGTTGTAGTCACTCATGCCCGGCTGGTAGGCGCCCCCGGCAGTGGCTGCTCCGAAAATCACGGACACGGTAGGGATACGCAGCTTGGACAACTCCGATATCTCGTAAAACAAACGCCCGGACTCGGCAAAATGCTCAATGTCCCGCTGAATTTCCGCTTCTGCTTCCACATTGGGGTCGCCTTGCCCCTCGCCGCTGGCACCGCGCAAGTCCGCACCGGCGCTTTCCACGAACTGTACGTAGGGCATACGATTTTCGCGGGCAATCTCTAAGCCGCGCATGAGTTTCTTGGCGTTGAACGGGTTAAACGCACCGGCGCGCACTGACGGGTCATGCCCCAAAATGACGCATTCAACGCCTTCAATGACCCCAATGCCCACCACAAAGCCAGAGCCGATGTCATAAGGCGAGCGCCAGGCGGCCAAGGGGCTGATTTCCAGAAACGGCGAATCCTGATCCAGTACGTGCGAGATACGTTCTCGAATCGGCATTTTGCCGCGCTTGCGGATACGGGCGACGGCCTCTTCACCGCCGCCTTGGGCTGCCTCATCGTAAAGTGTTTGAAGCTCAGCCAAGGTCTCCAGCATATCGCTTTTGTTGGTGCTGAACACCTCGGATCGAACGTCGAGTTTTGATTCTAAGATCGGCATGCTGACTCCCCTAATGTCTCACGCAAAATTCCCCAATGACCCAAAGCTAGCAGAATAAAAAGCCAGCCGTAAGGTTTTTTTATGGTAGCGTTTACACCTCAGGAAGGGGGGATTTGTGGCTGCCGAACAGGGACTGCAACAACTGAAAAGCGCTCGCGCCCGCGAGAATATCTGCAACGCGGCCATTGCTCTGCTGGCAAAGGTTGGTTACGCCGAGACAACAATTGCTGGGGTGGCCCAAGCCGCGGGCTTTTCGAAGGGCGCTGTGCAATACCATTTCCCCACCAAGGAGGAACTCATTGCGGCGACGGTAGAGCACCTCCTGATGCGTACCGTGTCCAGCGCCAGTCAGCGTTACGAAAGTGTTGAAAGCGCGCTGATGAATGCGTGGCAGCGCCTGATCAATACGTCCGCTTATCGGGCGCTGCTTGAGGTGCTGAATGCTGCGCGTATTGACGGTAAGTTGCGCTTGCGCATCTCGGCGCAATTGCTGGCGTGGGGAAAAAATCTGGATCAACAGTCTTTAGATATCTATCAAAGCGCAAATACAGAACTGGCGTCCCAGCAGGGTGACGCCGAGGTAGTAATGCTGCTGAACATGACGCGCAGCTTTATGCGTGGTCTGCTCATTCAGGAACAGTATGGCGTGTCGCCTGAAGAGACGCTGAGTTACGTCGGCAAGTGGATTGAGATGGTATCGCCACTGCTGGCGCTGCGCGCAGACTCGCCGAGATGACGCGGTTTGCGCAAGCACAGCACTGCAAAGAACAACATTAGAAGGGGATCGATCATGAGTGTGACGCAAGCGGAAATTACCGAATTTGAAGAACAGGCCGATCGCTGGTTTGCTGAAAACAAACCTGCGAATCCCGGTTTTATCCTGCCTGAGACCTTTATGGAGGTCGGGACGGATCAGCAGTTCGAGTTTTTACGCAACTGGCAGCAAAAGGTGTACGAGAACGGCTACGTGGGTATGTCTTGGCCAAAGGAATTTGGCGGACTGGGTATGGATCAGGTGTTCCAAGATATCGCTACCAAGGCCATGGCCAAGCATCGTGTGCCTTTTCTGCCAAACACCATTGGTCTGAACTGGGCGGGGCCGCTGATTCTTGCCATGGGCTCGCAGGAAGAAAAAAGCCGCTATATCAAGGGTATTTTGAGCGCCGAGGATATCTGGTGTCAGGGGTTTTCCGAGCCTGATCACGGCTCGGATTTGGGTAGTGCCCAATGTAAGGCGGTAAAAGATGGAGATGAATATGTGATCAATGGCTCGAAGATCTGGACGAGTTTGGGGTCTTACGCGAAGTACATGATCTTGATTGCCCGCACCTCAACGGATGGGCCCAACAAGTATGCCGGGCTGAGTTTCTTTTTGGCGCCAATGCAGACCGAGGGCATCGAACCGCGCCCAATCAAAAAGCTCACTGGTGAATACGGTTTCTGCCAAACGTTTTTCAATGACGCTCGCATCCCTGCATCCTGCATGATCGGCGGAGAGGGCGAAGGCTGGAAAGTGGCCATGGCAACCCTGATGTTCGAGCGCGGCGCCGCTGGGGGTCAGGCCGGCGGGCTCGCCATGATGGATCTCAGCATTGATGACGTTGTCGAACTGGCACGCCGCGCCAAACGTAACGGCAAGCCAGCCATTGAAGATCCCCGCGTGCGCGAAGAGCTGGTGGACTTGATTACCGAAGCCAGAGGTAACAGTCATATGGCCGCCCGCGACAAAGTACCGGCGCTGGCGACCGACTGGCCGACAGCAATCAGCATGTCGGGAAAGCTGCGCTCTTCGGAGCTGAAGCGTCGCATGTGCCAGTTCGCTCTCTCGCTACAAGGAGCTAACGGCGCGCGTTACGTGAGCTCGGATGCTGTCGATGGCGGCTTGTGGCAGCGGTCCTACCTAAATGCTTTTTCTGGAACCATCGGTGGCGGCACCAGCCAGATCCAGCACAACATCATCGGCGAGAGGGTGCTGGGTTTGCCCAAGGGTTAGGTCGTCGCAACAGCACTGAGAGGAATCGAGTTTTCATGGCAACGATAGAGTTTTCAGAAGAGCAAACCATGTTGATGGAGACCGCGGTAGATTTTTGCCGTAAACAATCTCCTATCGAGCGGGTGCGCGCTCAGATTGAGCAACCACAGAGCGTAGATCCCGCAGTGTGGCAGGAAATGGTCAACCTTGGCTGGACGGGTATTACCGTGCCGGAACAGTACGGCGGCCTTGGTCTGTCCCTTGCTGACGCTGTGCCCATTGCTGAAAGTATGGGCCGACACCTGATGGGTTCGCCCTTTGTCTCAACCACCCTAGCGACACAGGCGCTGATCAGCAGCGGTGGCGAAGCTCTGCGTGAGCGATGGCTGCCGCAGATCGCTGCTGGCACTCCTGCCTCGATGGCGCTGACCGAAGAGGACGGCAACTGGAACCTGACTGAAATCGGTAGTTTCGCAACACTGCAAGGCGATCAACTGTCGCTTACGGCCAAGAAATGCTTTGTGCAAGATGCGCCTGACGCTGGCGTGATTGTGGTGTCGGCCAACGTAGACGGTCGTGCGCGACTGATAGCCATAGCTGCAGATCAACTGCCGCCGGGTGCGCTCACCAGAGAAACCGTGATTGACGAAACCCGTCGCAGCTACACCTTGGAAGTGGATGCCTTGGCTCTGCCAGTGGCTCAGTTATTGGAAGGGGCAGATTTTGCCGCGATTGAACGCGCGGCTCTGCTGCTGTTAAGCGCAGAAATGTCCGGCGGTTTGTCCGGCGTGCTGCATGTGATCATCGATTACCTCACAACGCGCAAGCAGTTTGATCAATACATCGGCAGTTATCAGTCCTTAAAGCACCCAACGGTGCAAATTTTACTGTCGTTGGAAGCGTGCCGGTCGCACCTGTATCGCGCAGCGACCTGCATGGCACAGGGCAATGCGACTGAGTTAGAGGCGGCATTACGCATGGCGAAGGCCCAAGGTAGCGAGGCGTTTGCTTTCGCCGGGGATCGTGCCGTGCAGTTTCACGGCGGTTTTGGTTTTACTTACGAATGCGATGCCCAGTTGTTCTTACGGCGTGCACTGTGGTGCCAGTACCAGTTTGGTGACGCGGCATACCACCGGAATTTGTTGGCGCCGCTGCTGCTTGATGATTAACGTAAATCCAGGTCGCGAAGGCCTGATCGGGGAGGCTAAATGTCAGGTTCAAAAATGAAGCTATACCACTGCGCGGATGCGCGCTCACTGCGGCCGCTGTGGGCCTTAGAAGAAATGGGACTGGACTATGAGTTGATCAACATGCAGTTCCCGCCTCGTGCGACCTATCCCGGCTATCTGGAACTGAATCCGTTGGGCACGGTGCCGACCTTTACCGACGGCGATTTGGTCATGACCGAATCATCCGGTATCTGCCAGTATTTAGAGGACATGTACGGGCCAACGTCCATCGGCGTGGCAAAGGATCACCCGGCTTATGGCGAGTATCTGAATTGGCTTTACCGCAGCGATGCCACGCTGACGTTTCCGCAAACCTTGGTGCTGCGCTACACACGTCTGGAGCCAGAAGAGCGTCGCATTCCTCAAGTCGTCGAGGACTATTCGATTTGGTACCTGTCACGTTTGCGCTCGGTGGAGATGGCGCTGGAGGGCAAAGAGTTTTTGTGTGCAGACAAATTCACCGTCGCTGATATTACCGTGGGTTATGCCCTGTTCCTCGGCGTTTCTCTGGGACTCGATGCTCGCTACAAACCCAACTGTAAACGTTACCTTGCCAGTCTAATGGAACGTCCCGCTTTCAAGAGTGCTCGAGAGAAGCAACAGGCGTAGGCGCTGACGAGGTAACATGATGAAGATAACCACGGGCTTACCCGCTCATGATTTAAATGCCGTAGGCCCAGCGGCCAAGGCAATTGAAGAACGGGGTTTTACTGGCGTCTCTACTCAAGAGAACCGTCAGGACGCCTTTCTACCGTTAGCGGTAGCGGCAACTCGAACTGAATCACTAGAACTGCGTACCAATATTGCTATCGCGTTTGCCCGCAGTCCCATGGTGGCCGCAAACCTGTCTTGGGATATTCAGCGCGCCAGCAAGGGGCGTTTCACGCTGGGTATTGGCAGTCAGGTCAAGGGCCATAACGTGCGGCGTTTCAGCGTGCCTTGGTCACCGCCTGCACCCCGCATGCGCGAATACGTACAGGCACTGCGCGCGATCTGGGATTGCTGGGCCAACGGCACTAAGCTGGACTATCAGGGTGAGCACTACCAATTCAGTTTGATGACGCCGAACTTTACACCGGAACCCTGTGAGCACGGCATGCCCAAGGTGCAAATCGCCGCGGTGGGGCCTGTGATGATGAAGGTAGCCGCTGAGGAATGTGACGGGGTCATGCTGCACGCGTTCTGCACTGGCAAATACCTAGAAGAGGTGATCTTGCCGCGCTTGGATAAGGGCCTAGACGCTTCCGGTCGCAGCCGCGCAGATTTTGAGATCAGCGGCGGCGGCTTCATCGCCACCGGCGCCGATGACGAAGCAGTAAGCAAAGTCTTCGAATGGGTGCGCATGCGCATTGGTTTTTATGGGTCTACGCCATCCTACTGGCCGGTCTTCGAGCAGCATGGCTGGGAGGATCTTGGGCACAAACTCAACGATATGTCGAAAAAGGGTCAATGGGAGCAAATGACCAATGAGGTCTCCGA
The DNA here is from genome assembly GCA_012269545.1 of Gammaproteobacteria bacterium. Taxonomy (GTDB): domain Bacteria; phylum Pseudomonadota; class Gammaproteobacteria; order Pseudomonadales; family Azotimanducaceae; genus UBA4421. The sequence continues at coordinate 21,030 of JAAXKB010000008.1, forward strand.
TGACATCGTTCACGAGTTCTGCGCTGTGGGGCGCTTTGATCAGATCGCAGATAAAATTCGTCAGCGATTTGGGGGTCGGGTGGACGTGGTTTCGCTGCCGGAACACACGCCGCAAGATCTGTTGCAGGAACTGCAAAGCGTCTAAACCATCTCTTGGCAAGCATCCGCCAGCCACGGTAAAAGCCCCTCGCGCCGTTTAAGTCGCAGGGGCTTTTCTTTTTGTCAGGTAAAAGTGTACGGCCGCCGGTCCAGCATCCTGTGGGGTATTCATGCCGGGCGAGCTAACGTCCGCGCCCTCAAAGACCATCATGTTGAAAGTGGGTCTGTCCTCAATGAGTCGTGGTTGTTTTTCTTCCCCCATGGTTTGGTTGGGATCGCCTGTAAAAGCGCAAACGACAGCGTCTGTGGAGTGTCTATTGTTTGAGCCGATGCACGCACTCTTCGGAAAGGCGGGTTTAGCAGATGGCTCTTTGAAGATAAACGGTGGCAATTGGGCGACAGGTGGTATTTCGGGCGTGATCTATAAAGATGGCCGTCGCTTACCTCAATAAACTGGGTTATCGTTAGAAACTAAAGGAACGTGGAGATACAACAATGAGCGAAGCCATAGACACAGCAACAGTCCCGGAGTTTGTTCGTCCGGGTTCTGAGCAAGATCAAAACAAAGGTCCGATTCCTGCCGCCGCCGATGTGCCGCTAGAGGACATTAACCCCGTCTGGAACCGCCTGTTTGCCGAGAATCGTATGCTCGATTATTTTGAGCGCCTGCGCCGCGAGGATCCGGTTCACTTCAACGAATCTGAGGTGGCTGGCCGCTATTGGTCCTTAACCCGCTACGAGGAAATTAAGGCGGTCGATACGGATCACAAGAATTTTTCCAGCGCCCACGGCATTACGCTGGGCTTCCCCATTGATCAGCCTCTGCCCGAAGGTGCATTAGACGTCAGCATGTTCATCGCGATGGATCAGCCAAAGCACGACGTGCAGCGTAAAACCGTCTCGCCAGTGGTCTCGACTCGCAACTTGGCGGGCATGGAAGCGCTGATCAGAGAGCGTACCTGTGAAGTGTTGGACTCGCTTCCTGAGGGCGAAACCTTTGACTGGGTGGATACCGTTTCAATTGAGCTGACCACGCGGATGCTTGCCACGCTGTTTGATTTTCCTTACGAAGACCGAGCCAAGCTCACGCGATGGTCTGATGTAGCGACAGCAGTGCCGGGGGGCGGTGTGATCGACACTGAAGAGCAACGCCGGGCGGAACTGATTGAATGCTTGGTCTGCTTTACCGAGATCTGGGAAGACCGCAAAAAGAATCCCACAGGCGACCTCGTTTCGATGCTGGCCCACGGCGAAGAAACCAAGGATATGGAGCCCATGGAGTTCCTCGGCAATCTCATTTTGCTGATTGTTGGCGGTAACGATACAACGCGTAACTCCATGTCCGGTGGTGTGTTGGCGCTCAACCAGTATCCGTCAGAATTTGAAAAGCTGAAGAACGATCACTCGCTGATTCCAAATATGGTGGCCGAAGTCATTCGCTGGCAAACGCCTCTGGCCTACATGCGTCGCACGGCGAACAACGATTGCGTTATCGGCGGCAAGCAAATTAAGGCCGGCGATCAGCTGCTGATGTGGTATCTCTCGGGCAATCGAGATGAAGACGTGTTTGAGCGTGCTGAAGAACTGATTATTGACCGTGAAAATGCGCGCAATCACCTGTCCTTTGGCTTCGGTATTCATCGCTGCATGGGCAACCGTCTTGCAGAAATGCAGCTGCGGGTGCTCTGGGAAGAGATCTTAAAGCGCTTTGAAAACATCGAAGTCGTTGGCGAAGTCGAACGGACCTTCTCCTCCTTCGTTAAAGGCTATACCTCACTGCCGGTACGAGTGACGCGCAAGAAGTAGTTTGCTTAAACGTACAGGCTACCAATCACAGCGGCTCAGTCGCAGTGTCGGGTGACTGAATAAGTCCCCAAAGGTTGGCTCTCTAGGTCAAAAACGCGCAAGGTCTCTTGCGCGTTTTTGATTGCGAGCTCTGTATTTGTCTTTGGTCTACGCTGACAACATTTCACATCTCTGAGGGACCGTTTTGCTGTATCCGCACCCCTTTCTTGTCGCCTTCGTACTGCTGGTGAGCCTTCTCAGCGGCCCAGCTGCAGCGCAGCCGACGCTGCAGGCCCACTCTTTGCAAAAGCCTCCTGCACTTGATGGTCTCGTGCTGAACGATCCCTCTTGGCGGAGCATTGAGCCCGGCACGAATTTTCAGCAGGTTCAGCCGAATGAGGGCATGCCGGCATCGGCGCGCACCGAGGTCAGGGTCGGATACTCTGGCGACACGCTGTATGTGGCTGTCGTCTGCTACGACGATGATCCTGCCAGCCTGATTGTCGCCGATAGCCGTCGAGACGCGGATTTGTCTGATCTCGACAGCTTCCAGATCATCATTGACGGCTTTCAGGATCGTCAAAACGGTTTTGTTTTCGGTACGACTCCGGCGGCAGGCGAATATGACGGTCAGGTTAACAAGGGCGGCGGCGGCGGCTTCGGTTCCTCTGGTTTTAATTTGAATTGGGATGCACCCTGGGAGGTGCAGACCCATATTGGAGATTTTGGCTGGAGTGCCGAATTCGCCATACCCTTCAAATCTCTGCGCTATCGCGGTCAGGGCGAGCAAAACTGGGGGATTAACTTTCAGCGAAATATCGCGCGGTTAGACGAGGTGTCTTACTGGGCGCCGCTGGAGCGGCAATTTAATCTTTACCGGCTGACCGAAGCGGGGACGTTGATGAACGTGTCGCCACCCAGTCAGCGTTCGCTCAAAGTCACGCCCTATGTGTTGGGGGCTTTTGACCGCGGTGGTAACGCAGAACCGGGCACTCACAGCGATATGGACGTGGGGTTCGATGCCAAACTGGCTTTAACGCCAAGCTTGATGCTGGATGTGACCTACAACACGGATTTTGCCCAGGTCGAAGTCGATGAGGTTCAGGTCAATCTCGATCGTTTCAGTATTTTTCTGCCCGAGAAGAGACCATTCTTTTTGGAAAATGCCGGCCAATTTTCCATAAGCGACCCCGGCGATGTGGAGCTGTTTTTCAGTCGTCGCATCGGCCTCGACTCTGACGGCGCGCCCCAGCCAATCGATGCGGGCGTGAGGCTGTCGGGTAAAGTAGGTAACGCGACCAACGTGGGCGCCATGCACATGCGGACCGGTGATTCAGACGGCGGAATTGCCGGCGTTGACTTCAGCTTGCTGCGACTGAGCCAAGAGTTCGAAAATCGTTCGTCGCTGGGTGTGCTCTTTGTCGACAAATCGTCGGAACTCAGTGCGCAAGACAATCAAACCTATGCAATCGATGGTCGTCTTGGCTTGGGTGATAAGTGGACGTTAGCCGGGTATGTGGCGCAAACCGATACGCCCGGGCTATCCGGCGACGACCGGGCCATGCGTGTGCGGGCGGATTACAACGTGCCGAGTCTTGATGCGTATTTGGCTTATTCCAAGGTTGGCGACAACTTTAATCCTGAGGTCGGTTTTCTGCGGCGCAAAAATTACGAAAAAATTTCAACGATGATCTGGCATCGCAAGCGCATGGATGATCGATGGGGGCTGTTCGAGTTAAGACCGCATGTCTTTTTCAGGGGTTATCAGGATGACGAGGGCTTTTATGAGTCCGGCTTTTTGCATATCGACAACCACTGGGAATGGACCAATGGGTTTGAGGTGCACACCGGCTTAAACTTTACCCGAGAGGGGGTTAAGGAGCCGTTTGAAATCGTTGAAGGAACGTTTGTTCCTGTGGGTGAGTACGACCACAAAGAATCGCAAATTGTGGTGATGACCAATCCGCGTAGGGCCTTGAGCGCCTCCGTGACATCGCGGATCGGCGGCTTTTATGGCGGCGACCGAGTGTCTACCGAGTTGCAGGCAAATTATCGGCTGGCTGAAGCTTTCACCAGTGAGTTGAGCTGGATAAATAACGATATCGAGCTACCGGTTGCTAATGGCAAATTCGAAGTGAACGTCGCACGATTGCGGATGTCTTATTCGTTCAGCCCCAAGGTGTTGCTGCAGGCTCTGGTGCAATACGATGACCGCAGCGATGCTACCGCCATGAACCTGAGGTTTTCTTGGCTGCAAACGGCTAACTCCGGGTTGTACCTTGTTTATAACGAACTGGATAACGACGAGTTCATTGGGCCGCTGGAAAAGCGCCGGGAAATTGCCATCAAGTATTCGAGAATTCTTGATGTGCTTTGAACTCGAGTTTACTCCTCAAAGCAAACGATGACGGCGGCATTTGCCATAACGATGGCATCGCCCAAGGGCGTTTCTTGGGTGAAGCCGCGGTCAGCTGGAACATCCAAACCGCCGACCACGCATTCAACGGTAACACTTCCGTAGGGTAGCTCTGCTGCAACGGTTTGTGTATCAACCTGATCCGGCTGAGCCACGCCAATACGGACGGTGATTTTCATGTCGTTTGGCGATTTGCCGAGGGCTCGGAAGAAATTCAGGCTGGAGTGCCGGATAGCGTCAGAAACTGCGCGCTTCGCAGCCTTGGTGTAGTCGCGCCCATGTACATCAGCACCCATGCCCATTTCGGTTACGTAACGATTCAATGCCACAATCGCAGCCTCCTGAATTATGCTTGTGACAACACTACCGGAATATTGTCGTAAGCAGCGGGAGTTGCAACAGCATTTGGATATTGCTCGTAAGGAACTATGGCGAGGAATGACCGTCATCTATTATAAATTGACAGGAAAACGACAAAAGGCGGTTCAACATCCGCGGCGCTGCAATTGTGCTGAAGAAAGAGAGAGGCTGGAGTGAATCACGAGTTACAAATATTGGATGGCAGCATGGGTGCCGAGTTGATCAAGCGGGGGCTAACACCGCGAACAGGGCTTTGGTCAGCGCGGGCATTACTGGATGAACCCGAGGGAGTCATTCAGGTGCATACCGATTACATCGAAGCCGGTGCGTCGGTAATTACCACCAATTCTTACTCCACAATTCCCAGCTATTTGGCAAAGGCTGGCATGGCGGAGAGTTATCAAGACCTGACCGTCGTTGCAGCCAAACTCGCTCGGCAAGCCGCGGATGCTGCGGCCGCAAGCGTGCGAGTTGCCGGTTGTTTACCGCCGCTTGATGAAAGCTATCGACACGATCTGGTGCCCGAAGACGAGCCATCTCAGGCTGTGTATCGAGAGTTGGTGAAGGTCTTGGCTCCCCATGTCGACTTGTACCTGTGTGAGACGATGTCCTGCGTTCGTGAGGCAGTAAACGCATCGTCCGCCGCGCGCGCTGTGGATCCGAATAAACCCCTGTGGGTCGCCTGGACGCTACATGAAACACCCCACAAGGGGTTGCGCAGCGAAGAATCCTTGGCTGATGCCCTTGCCGCAGTGCAGCCATTTCAGCCGGACGCCTACCTGTTCAATTGCACCTCGCCTGCTGCGATCAGTGCTGCAGTGCAGACACTTGCCGGGCTGACCGATAAACCGATTGGCGCGTACCCAAACAGTTATCACGTGCCCGAAGGTTGGACTTTGGACAACCATAAAGCGGTTGAGTCGCGGGACATGACTGCAGATGAATTCGTCGCATTCGCTCGAGATTGGCGAAAAAATGGCGCTTCGATCCTTGGCGGATGCTGTGGTATCGGGCCGTCGCTAATAGACGCCATGGCGAAGGACCTAGGCACGTAATCCAATCAGTCGGCTTGCTTCAGGCCGCGTACTAACAGGGGGATACATGGAAAACCAACAGGTTCTAATAGACCGTCTGCCAACGGGTAAGCTGCGCGCGGAGGACTACAAGCTCGTCGATTCACCGATGCCAGTTGCGGGTCCGAATCAGGTGCTGATCAAAACGCTGGCGTTCGCCATTACGGCGGGAACGCGCGCAGGCTTACAGGGCAGTGCCAGTTACGCCGGTGCGCCTGCGGCCGGTCGGGTCATGAACGGCACCGGTGTCGGTGAGGTGGTGGCTTCCAACACGCCGTCGGTAGCCGTTGGCGACCGTGTGATTGCTGCCACCGGGTGGCAGCAGTTCGTCGCCATGGACGTTGAGCATGTCACGGTGATTGACCCCAGTCATGATCCAATACATTACCTCGGACCAATGGGCGTCAACGGCTTAACCGCGTACTTTGGACTGTTTGATGTGGGCAACCCGGAGCCAGGCAATACGGTCATGGTGTCGGCGGCTGCGGGTTCCGTTGGTCATATGGTCGGTCAGATGGCAAAAATCCACGACTGTCAGGTGGTCGGTGTTTGCGGCAGCGATGATAAAGGTCGCTTGCTTGTGGATCGATTGGGTTTTGATCGAACCGTTAATTATAAAGACGCGAACTATCGGCAGAGCTTGAAAGAAGCGACCCCTGATGGCGTAGACGTCTATTTTGACAATACCGGCGGCATGATTTTGGGTTCCGCTTTGTTTCGTATGAACGTGGGCGGCCGTATTGCATGCTGCGGCGTGGTGTCACAGTACGATACCGATACTCCGGAACCCGGTCCCAAGGGTGTGCCCGGTCTGTTGGTGAATAACCGACTTACCATGCGCGGCTTTTTGCTTTTTGATTACGCCGAACGTTACGCCGAGGCGAGGAATGCGATTTATGGCTGGCTGACCTCAGGTCAATTAACCAGCCTGCAAGATGAGGTAGTGGGCTTAGACGCAGCGCCTGAGGGCTTTGTTGACCTGTTGTCGGGCGGCAACGTGGGCACCCGAATCGTGCGGCTTGATCAATAGCAGTGAGTCCCGGCTTGAGCCTGATTGATCTCGGCGTCATTGGGACGGTGATGCTCGGTGTAACGTGGGCCGGCCACCGGCTCAGCGGAAGGATCACCGATCGCCAAGGTTTCTTTCAGGCTGGCGGCACAATGCCTTGGTGGGCGGTATCCGCAAGCATCATTGCGACGGTGGTCAGCGCAGTCACTTTTGTCTCCGTACCTGCTGCCGTTTTTGCGCCGGGGGGAAATCTAACCTACGTTCAGGTCGTTATAGGCCTAGCTCTGGGAAAGGTGTTGGTGGCTAGACTGCTGGCGCGACCGTTCTACCAAAGCCAAAATCTTGCCACCAGTTATGAATACATTGGTGCTCGAATTGACGCACCAACGGGCACGCTGTCGATGGCATTGGGCTTGTTACTCAACACCATCAATTCCGGAGTCAAACTGCTGACCGCGAGCTTGGTTTTGGATGTGATCAGCGGCTGGGGTTTGGCTGGGTGCGCGTTATTTATTGTCAGCATCAGTGCGCTGTGGGGCGCTTTAGCTGGCATTAAAACCGTCATCTGGACCGATTTCCTGCTGTTTCTGCTGTTCGCCTCGGGTGCAATTTTTGCGCTGTTGTATACGCTGGGAGAGATCACCAAACCCCTGCCTGAGATCGTCCTGTGGCTGGATCAGCAGGCCAAGCTGGTTTTGTTTGATTTTGATACCGACGTCAGCAAAAGCGGCACCATTTGGGCCGGCGTTCTCGGTGCCATATGTTTGAGTATCGCCCAAGGCAGTACTCAAGGGACGTGGCAGCGAGTAAAGGCCTGCCGCTCAGTGGATGAAGCGTGTAAAGCCTTCGACTTTGCTGCCTTGTTCTATGTGGTGCATTTGTTGATTCTCGGCGTGGGCCTAGCTCTCGTCGCGTTTTATGGGGAACGCGGTATTTCAGAGAGTTTGAGTGCCGAGTTGGCCGACGCACCAGATCGAATTTTCCCCCATTTTATCGGCACCGAATTGCCGGTTGGCGTTTCCGGTTTGTTTATTGCGGCGATATTTGCTGCAGCGATATCAACGTTGGATTCGGCGCTGGCAGAAGGCTCCGATCTGACCGTAAATCATCTTTACGCGCCCGTACGTAAGGGTCGTACGGAACAACACTATCTTTTGATATCGCGGCTCTTTATGGTCGCCTGGGCGCTTATCTTTTTTGCGTTGGCTTTGTTCTTTTCGCGCTACTCGGCTCAAGGATTGTTGCAACTCACGTTCAAGCTCCCCAATTATATCTATGGGGCGATATTCGCCAGCATCCTGCTGGCTCGATTTGGTATCGGTTCGCTGCGTTTGATTTTGTCGGGTGTTGTTCTGGCCAGTGCAATCGTGGCCTATCTGGCGACAACTGGTGTTGCCTTTTTTTACTGGTGCCCCATTTCTGGTGGGGCCATGTTCGCCTTTGTCTGGGCGCTGGATCGACGGCCTTTGGATTGGTCGGGAGTAGCCGAGCGTTGAGTTGAATCAGCGCAGCAGGCCTGCCCCGGAGACAGGCCCGAACACCGTGCCAGACATATAGGGTTCAGGCGGACGACGGCGCGAGTCGTGTTGCGGCTCTCGTCTAGTCGTCTGGCGTTCGCGTGCTATCTTTCGTTCGAGCTGCCGATGCTGTTGATACAGAAATTGGTCTGGATGCCGCAAGTACCCGTGATACCAAAAGGGATTGTGTCTGTTGGAATGTCCCCAAGAGCGATAATGGTGATGATGCCTGTGACGCATTGGATGTCGATGACTGTGTCGATCCCAATACACAACGTAGGTTGAGGAAGCTCGTGTGGGCCAAGGGTCTCGGTAGCGGTATGAAGTGGGCCTGCTGCGATACACCACGCGAGGTTTCGCTCGCTCGACGGTCACCGGCTGCGCGAGATCGTCGGGCGTGAGTCGCTGATCCTCAAGCTGCGCCCACACATGGGACTCATCGTCGGTGAGCACTTGTCCCAGCTCGCTAACCCAGACCAAGTCCCTGCTCAGTTGCTGTAGTACGCTCGGATACTGCATCAGAGCCAAAATGGCGCGGTCGAATACGGGTTTGCCCTGTACGCTGTTGGGGTCATTTAAGTACCGTGCCGCTAAGGCAATTTGCTCTGGGTGCTCAGTGGCGTCGAAGATGACTTGCACAATGTCGTCCGGATAGTGGATGAGCGGGTCAACCAACGCCGCTAGGAGTGCTGGTTCTTCAGCATTGCGTAGCGCGAGGGGCTCCTGAGCGTAAGCTGTAGCGGAGAATGCCAGAGCTCCCAAGGTTCCGATTAGTCTAAATCTAAGCATAAGAAACTCCTGTGATACCGCCTTGTGCTCAAGGTGTCCAAGTCATAGTGCCGTTATCAAACTGAACCGCCGCTGAACCACGGGATCATAGGAAAATGCTCAGAGTGCCAATACCCAGCTCAGAGCGATGACCGCGAAAGCGAGGATGCCGCATTGCTGCTGTCGTTCTTGAGAGATGGCCAAAAAATCGATGTGAGAGAGTTTCAGCCCGGCGCATACGCCGGCGATGAAGCCAAAGACATGGCCGCCGATGTCGACGCGCTCTGAGCCAAAGCCCGTAAACGCGAGCATGGCAATCGCGGCGAACAGCGGCGCTGCACTGCGCCGCCAGTCACGCTGCCGAAACGCGCCTTTACGCCATAGCAGGGTCGGTGCGAGCCCTAGAGCAGCAAAATTTGCGGTAGATGCACCCAGTGCCCGAAACGCATCCGGATGAATCAGCGCGTTACAGATGTTGGCAGTGGCTGCGCAGCCAAGAATTGCTAACCAGCCGACGCCTGAGCCCAAATAACGGGCGACAAAGAAACCGAAGAGGCTGCCGAATAAGCTGTTGCTTAGAATATGCTCCAGACCGCCGTGCAGCGTTAAAGCGGTAATTGCACGCCACCATTCGCCTTGGCGGACTGATTCGCTATGCAGCACGCCCGCTTCAACCAGCTGGCCATTAGAGAACCCTTGAAGGGCTGGAACCGCCCAGATAACGGCTAAAAACCCGAGGACACCCAGCCATCCGCTATCGACAAAGGGTACCGCTACCTGAGTAGGCGGCGTCTTGCTGTTTTCTTGCCAGTAGGAATTGAGCTCATGGTGTGCTCTAGCTTGCTCAGAGGGAGGAACCATCAGCGACCACGGTGCGTCAGTTGCATTCATGTCCACACGATGGGCGACTTTGACGGCAAGCAGCACTAGGCTGGCGTCTCGAATCTGCCTCTTGTCTTCGGCGCGAAATACTTCGACCCAAGGGTCTTGCTCCTCACTCATGTGAGAAGGTTATCAGGCCTTGCAAAATATTCCGCAACGCTAAGTTGGAGGTGAAAAAACGGCGGGATGCGATTCAACGTTCTGCAACGCCAGCGATTGGACATGTTGGTAAAGGTGATCGGTCAGCGCCTGGCGGTTGTCGAAGCCGCTTAACGTCGACCAAACCAAGGTGTCGCCGACAACTGCGTCCAATGGCTTGCCAAATCGGTTACGGGCCTCGCTGAGCAGCAGTGCCATGCGCAGGGGTTCTGCGATATGGGAAGCCAAATGAAATGCCCGACTATTTTGTCCGCGGAAGAAGATCGGCACGACGCTGGCCTGCGCATCGCGAATCAACTTTGCGGCAAAGGTTGTCCAAGGTGCATCGATGACCTCGCCGAAGCCCTTTTTGTTAGCCGTTGAAACAAAGCCTGATGGAAAAATCAAAACAGGAATGTTCTCCGCCAAACACTCTTGGGCGACTTTCTTTATGCGGATATTGTTTTTCATCGCCGCTTTCGTCGGGTGGAAATCCACCGGCAGGAAAAACGGCGCCAGATCTCTGTCTTGGCATAAAAGCGAGTTGATTAAAATTCGGAAGTTACCGCGTGTCTTTAAGGCCATGTCGCACAAGGCCATGCCATCAACGATGCCAAAGGGATGATTGGCCACAAATACCAATGGACCGTCTGCTGGTATTTCTTTCAGTTTGGCGGCGTTATACCGGCAGCTGATACCGGTAGCCTGAAAAGCGGCACTGAAAAAACGTTCGACTTCAAAGGGTTCCGCCTTTAGTTCCCTGTAGATCGTTTCGATCCGTTTGCGTCCAAATAAGCGTTCAACGGTGGAGATTACCTGCCGGGTTAGCCAGGGATCGCCCGGCTGGGCATAGGTAATCGTCGGTTCGTCTCTTACGTAGGCGGTGAAGGCTGGGTCCAGCTCAGGTTGAGGCATAACGCTGCTCCAAGGGCTGCTTTTTGCAGCAGGGTAGCGCGTTCCCAAGCGGATGGACACGCGGAAAGGGTAAAAAATTCATGACGCTCAAGGGGCGCTTCGAGCTCGATAAGGCTGACTTTGTTGCGACGCGAGGAACTTTGCACCTGTTGGGGTTGCAAAACCAACGGCAGTTGCCAATATAGGCGTGTTCGAGCGCAGTTTCTTTTAAACTGTTACCAACGCGAGGCGGAGTGGCCTCACTGGAATAACGATAGGTGATATCAATGGAACAACGATCTATGCATCAGGCTTCAGTAGGAAGTCTGTCAACGCTGGAAACCAACAAGGTATTGAAAAATACATACCTTTTACTCTCGGCTACCCTAGGCTTCAGCGCAGTAATGGCCTCTTTGTCTATGGCCATGAATGTGCCTGCAGGGGCTTACTTAATCTGCGTAATTGCCTCCATGGTTCTGGGTATGTTTGTGCTGCCACGCACAGCTAACTCGGCATCGGGCTTGGGCGTAATCTTCCTCGTGACCGGTCTGCTTGGCTTTGGCTTAGGACCGATTCTCAACATGTATTTAGCCCTCGCCAATGGCGCGCAAGTTGTGGGTACGGCCTTGGGCGGCACCGCAGTAATTTTCCTAGGCTTGGCCGGTTATGCCATGACGTCTAAGCGCGACTTCTCCTTTATGGGAGGCTTCGTGGCTATTGGCTTGATGGTGATGGTCATTGGCATGATCGCCAACATCTTCCTGCAGTTGCCTGTGATGGCAGTAGTGATCTCAGGCGGCATCATCATGCTGATGAGCGCACTGATTTTGATGCAGATCGGCTCCATCGTGAACGGTGGAGAAACGAACTACATCATGGCGACTTATTCTCTGTACTTGAGCATTTTCAATATCTTCATCAGCTTGCTTCAGCTGCTGGGCATTTTTGGCGGCGACGACTAAGAAGTCTTGTAGCTCGGTGCGCGAGATTTCGCGCGGCGGGCTCACGATGAAACCCGACGGAGACTTCGCCTAGCGAGGGGTACGTCGGGTTTTTTATTGGATTAAAATCCTGCGAGGACAATATGGAATGGATGCAAATCTTGGCCTTGGTTGCTGGCGGCATGATGCTGTTCGCAATTTGGCCAATGTACAAGAATTGGCGTGCCAATCCGACAGAGGCTCAGCCAGGGGACTGGTCCACGGCGATCTTTATTTTAGGACTGGTAATGCTGTTCGTCTTGATGCTGATTTGGTCGGTCCAGTAGCAGCAACCCAGATCACTTACCCGTCAGTGCCGTATAGACCTTAGTCAGCTGGTTAGGCAGGTCTTCCATCTCCTCAATAATCATGTATCGCTCGTCTGGACACATCCGCTTCAGGTAGTCGTGCCCCGACTTGTCGACCGTCATGCAAAACGTCTCGATACCCTTTTGTTGCGATTCTTGCAGGGCGCGAGCTGTATCTTCAACTCCGTAGTCGTGATTGCCTCTGACCGGTCCGTAGTCGCAGTCTTGGGGGAAGCCGTCGCTGATCACCATAAGCACTTTCATCGCACTGCCCGTGTTCATGAGTTTTTGACTGGCATGCCGTATGGCCGGTCCCATGCGAGTTGATCCTTTCGGCGACATGGACGCAATGTTCTCTAAAGTGGCGTTAGAGAAGGCATCGTCAGGTTCCTTGGCAATGAAGAGTTCCACGTTGTCCTTGCTGTAACCGGAAAAGCCGTAAATACCGTAACTGTCTCCAAGGGCTTCAAGGGCTGCAGCCATCACCACCATGGCTTCCCTCTCTAAATCGATGATTTTTCTGCCCGGCTCGTCAGGCTCTTCCTCAATATCATCGAAGCTCGCATACCACCCGGCACGAGTGTCCGCATCGTCCTCTTCGTAGTTAGACCAGTCCTTGGGCTCAGGTGGCTGGATCGGATCGTCGGTGGAGGCCGATAGATCGACGAGAAAAATGGCGCTGACGTCTCGCTGCACCCGTTCCTTGCGCGAGTACACACGCTCGTTGGGGCTCTGCCCGGCTCGGATGTCCTGACGCGCTTCGATAACCGCATTGAGATCCAGTTCGTCGCCGTCCTGCACGCGCCGAATACGCTCCAGACCAGTGGGCCGTATCTGTTCCAGTTGTCGCTGTACGGTATTTTTGTACGTTCGGATGACGGTCTTGAGTGGGGTGATGTCTTCTTCGCTATCGTTTTCCAGTGACTGCTCGAAGACGCGACACCATGCCCGCAAATAGGTACGGTTCAGATAATCCCATTCGTCGTACCGGAAGCTACGAGCATCGCTCTGAGAGGTGCCCAGTGCGTGGGCAACTGCTGAACGTTCCATGTCGACGCGACGCTTGAGTGTGTCTCGCTCTTCTTTCAGCTCTTTGATTTCGATATCCATCTGTCGTTGGCTGCCATCGCCAGCATCGCCAAAGACCGCTTCTTGCTCTTCGCCGGTGGCGGTGTCCATAGCCACCGATTGGTTTAGCTGTTCGTTAATCTCTTCAAGTTCCTCTTCCCATTCCTCTACCCGCTGCTCGCGGTTCAGCCAATCCACCAAGGATTCGTCGTTGTTGGCAAGCGCGCTGTGTTCCGTGGCATAGCAGGACAACACCTCCTCATAGAGTTCGCACAAAGCGGCGACGCTGTCATAAACCGAGAGAGCAGCTTCTGCGTGTTGTTGCAGTGCTGTATAAAGTTTCCGCTCGACTAAACCATCGTCGTTGGATAAACGTTCACCCAGACGCCAACGTTTGCCCCGGGAGATCAGATCAGTAGGCGTGTCCTCATTCAGCAAGTGCGCGTGATGATCGGTAAGGTGTTTCGCCAGGCCCGGATAGTGGCGTAGTAAATGACTTTGAATACGCATGTCTTCGAAAAGTAAGAAGAGATCTTCGGCTATGGCCGGGGCAGAAAAGCAATCAAACAGCAAGCGATAGTCACCCACTCGTGGGCCAGCCTCTGGGCTGGGCGTGTGAATCGCCGCCAGCTGCGGCAGACGGGCCAAAGCGGCGTTCATTCGAAACTGCAAGGTATCGCATTCGCGCATACCGATTTGTTGCATGACCAGAACGCGATAGGCCGAGGGACTGCCGGTTGTCAGCGATTCAGGCAAAAACAATGTGTCGCTGTTCTGCCCCGTCACTTCAACGTTTAATTTTAGTCGGGAGTTGGCGGCAAACTCGCTGCTACTGCGGATGTGTAAATAACGCCCGGCAATGCCTTCGGCAAAAAGACCCAGCGCAGCCTCAACATCTGCGAGCTGTAGGCTGGGCTCAACCGTTTCTTTGGTATCCTGAGCGTTGGGTTTCATGTTTTTGGACCCGGCGGCTAGGGTAGGATCACGTCAACAATATCGGTCACCGCCTGCTGCACGCTGGTATCGTCCGAGATTGCGCTAATGATTGAGGCGGTGGCGGCTCGTCGGGGGGCGATACCCGCAGCAATGAGGTCACCGGTATAGATCAGCAACCGGGTGCTGACACCTTCCTCGAAACCATGCTGCTTGAGATTGCGCACGCGCTCGCCGATGACCGCGAGGCGCTCCGCCGTCGCCGTGTCAACTCCGGATTCGTGGCTGATAATTTTTGTTTCGGTCTCAACGTCGGGGTAGTCGAACTCCAGACTGACAAAGCGCTGTCGGGTACTGGGTTTGAGATCTTTAAGCACGCTTTGATAGCCAGGGTTGTATGAAATCACCAGCAAAAAATCTGGGTGTGCATCAAGCAACTCGCCGGTCTTATCAATGGGTAAAATGCGTCGGTGGTCGGTCAGGGAGTGAATGAGCACAGTGGTGTCCTTGCGCGCTTCGACAATTTCATCGAGATAGCAAATGGCTCCGGACCGAACCGCGCGGGTCAGTGGTCCATCGGACCAAACGGTTTCGTCGCCTTTGAGCAAGTAGCGCCCGACCATATCGGTCGCTGTCAGATCTTCGTGACAGGACACTGTGAGCAGCGGAACCTCGGGGCGCTGCTCGATTGACCGAGAGTGATCAAGCTGCCAGCTCATGTGTTCCACAAAGCGCGTTTTTCCGCAGCCGGTGGGCCCTTTCAGCAAAACTGGTAGCCTCGACGCATACGCGGCTTGAAAAACCTCGACTTCATCGGCCAGGGGCAAATAGTAAGGGGCATCAGGGGTGGATGAAGGACTGGTGATTTGGTTCATACTGTACCTGTAGAAGATGGTCTGATTGGCATTCCTGCCACTTCGAAATAGTAGCGAAGAATGCGATTTACGGCGTGCAGAGGTCGTGAAGATAAAAAAAGAATGCGCTGGCGCGGCTTGTGGGCCTATCAGGTGCGCGTAAACTTGAAAAAAACGAAAGAGAGAACGTCTTGAGCGACACCGAAGAGCTGTTGGAAGCCACTACCGCACTGATCTTGCCGCTGCTGCATGGCTTGGATGCCCTCGGCCAAGCCGGGCGTTTCATGCACCCACCGGAGTTGGCTGAGGTGTGTGCTGCGATTGCCCAATACCGTGAGCCCCTAGAGGCAGGGCGTCAGACCTTTGCTCGGGCGCAGTGGCCCGAGCATTTGGAAGCGTTTACGCTGCACGCAAATATGGCCACGACGTTGGCACTGCGCGCATTTGATGGCTTCGCCGGGGCCGTGACCCAGCCCGAACCACCAATAGCTGCATACCGCGCCATGGGACTTGCCGCCCAAGCCTTTGCCGCAGCCTACCCGTTGGCCGCCATGCTGCCTCCAGTAAACCGGTTTTACTTGGAGCCAGAGGTTCGTGATAACGCCGAACTTCAGCAAAAACTCCTTGAGTCTGATCCAGAAAAGCCAGATGTTGGTGTCATGCATGCGGACAACGCGGCGGACCAGCGAGGTGGCTTTTCGGTCTATGTGCCGGAATATTACCAAGGCGAACCCTTGCCACTGGTGATGGCGCTGCATGGCGGCAGTGGGCATGGCCGACAATTTTTGTGGTCTTGGCTCCGCGCTGTGCGCTCCGATCCCTGTATTTTGATTGCTCCCACGTCGGCGGATCGAACCTGGTCTTTGATGAACTCCGAGGCGGATAGTCAGCGACTGCACGATTTGGTTGCCTATGCGCAGCAGCATTGGAATGTGGACTCTCAGCGAATGCTGCTAACGGGTATGTCCGATGGCGGTACGTTTAGTTACGTGAGCGGGCTGCAAAGTAGCTCGCCCTTTACGCATCTGGCACCTTGCTCGGCGTCCTTCCACCCGATGCTGCTTGAAGTGGTGGATTCGGCCCGGCTGCAAGGCTTGCCAATTTACCTCATGCACGGTGTTTTGGACTGGATGTTTCCCGTCAGCGTGGCACAAGAAGCGGACGCGGCGCTGAGAGGTGCAGGGGCTCGTGTGAACTATCGTGAGATCGAAAATTTATCCCATACCTATCCCCAAGAAGAAAATTCCGCGATTTTGCGATGGCTGGCTGACGGTGATTAAGCTGCTGGAGCCTGCCATCTTGGCGCACGAGTAGGAGAGAGTCATGCGCATCGTAAGTTACCGCGAGCAATACGCTGAGGATTTCGCGCGGCTGAATTATCAGTGGATCGAACACTATTTTCGCATTGAGGATGAGGATCGGGCGGCGCTAGATTACCCAGAAAGTTATGCCATTGCGCCCGGCGGTGAGATTTTCTTCGTACTCATTGATGATGTAGTGGTGGGTACTGCTGCCTTGGTGCCCAAGGCATTCAACCCGGATGGTGTACCAATCCGTTTTGAGCTGGCAAAAATGGCAGTAGAACCTGAATTGCAGGGACGGGGTATCGGCAAGCACTTGTTGGCACACGCCACGGCTTATGCCAAGGAGCGCGGCGCAGACCAGGTGGTGTTGTCAACCAATGATATTTTGGCGCCCGCACTGAAGGTCTATCGTGATGCGGGGTTTGTGGAGCAGCCAGCGGCGCAGGACGAGCGTTATGAGCGCAGCAACATGTTTATGGTGTTGGAGCTAAGCCGGATAAATTAGCTTGGGGGAGCTAATTAGCCATCACGAATTTGCGGATCGACGCATTTCGTAACGCAGCAGCAGTAATCCTCCAAGGCACGCCCAGACAACAATGGTCAGCCACTCTTCGGGCCATTGTAGGGCGCTATCGCTCCACGGCATAAACGCCGCAAGCAGACCGATGGACAAGGTCACCGCTCCGTAGCCAACGAACCGCGGGTGAGAGACTTTAAAGGGTCGGGGCATATCGGGTTCGGTATGGCGCAGTACAAGAAAGGAAATCGCGACGAAGAGGAAGGCAACGGTGGTGGCGAAGCTGCCGCTGTTGATGAGCCAGACCAATATCGTCTTGCCGAACAAGGGCGCAATCATGCTCAGTGCGCCGATGGCCGCGATACCGATGTAGGGCGTTTTGTACGTCGGATGCAGGCGGCCAAAAATCCTCGGAACGTGATTAGACTCAGCCAATGCGTAGAGCACGCGCGAGCCGCCAACCACAAATGCGTTCCAGCTGGTCATGATGCCGCCAATGCCGCCCAAGACCAACAAGGCTCCGGCCCACGGCTGCCGCCACAGGGCTTTGGCAGCGTCAGCGGTTGCCATAGTGCTGCTCGCTTGCTGCTCCGCCGTCAGACCCAAACCCACGGCGAAGGCGATCAGAACATACCATGCGACAGCGCAGGCCACCGAAATCACCAGCAGGCGGCCGATTTTGTTTGGCGGCAAGTCAATTTCTTCGGCAGATTGGGGAATCACGTCAAATCCTACTAAAAGCGCCGGCACCATGATCAGTACCGTGACGATGCCTGTGGCTGGTGTGGCAAGGAAAGGCTGGGCATTTTCAATGTCGCCAAAAGCGACAGCCCCCGAAATCAAGAGCAAACCTGAGGCAACGATCATACCGGTGACCACCGTTTGCAGCACTGCGGCCGTGCGAATGCCCAATATGTTGATCCAAGTAACTAAAGCCGCAGCCCCGGCGCCAATCAGAACAAAACCTAAGTCCACATCGCTGCCGAGGAACGACCAGAGCGTGCCCAAACGGATGTCAGGAAAGAGGTACTCTACCGCGCTGGGTAGCGCGACCGATTCAAATAGGCAAACGTTGACGTAGGCAAATAACAAAGCCCAAGTGCAGGCGAATGACCATCGGTTTCCCAGCGCCCGTTTTGTGTAGATGTGCTCGCCGCCGGCCTTTGGCATGGCCGAGGCTAGCTCGCTGTAGGTCAGGCCGATGAGGGCAATGGCAAAACCACCGATCGAAAAAGCGATCAATGTGCCCAGAGAACCCGCGTCGGTTAGCCATACCCCGGTCATCAAGACCCAACTCCATCCGATCATCGCACCAAAGGCTAATGCCACGACTTCTCTGGATTTCAGCACCTTGGCAAATTTCGCGGGCTTGGTTTGTGATTCAGACATCAGGTTTCTCGCTGGGTAGAACTCAGGACAGATACTACGGGTTGAGAGGTCAAAGTTGTTGAGAAAATTCACGCGGACTGATGCCGCCGCACTGCTATGATTATTGCTCATATGATGAACTGCCATGAGGAGCCGGCGTTGTCTCAGACTTTGACTTTCGATCATCGACACAAGACCTTTGAGTTTCAGCTCACTGACGACGGTGCCATAGAGCTGTGGCTGGACGGTTGCTTGCGCAAGCGCCGCGATGCGTCAGATAAGCAACCGCAGTATGTGTGGACCAATGTGGAGCTGGAGTGGGAAGAGCACCACTACATTGAGGCTCGGTACTGGGCCGCAAGTGGCGAGCTTAAAATCACTGTGAATGGCGACCCGCTGCTGGAGAAAAATCTGCACGAGGGCCAGCGAGCCTGAGGGCTGGAACCCGTTATGCCGCGGACAGCGCCACAATCGCCGAATGCAACGCTTGCAGAGCAACAGGCGTATTTTGCCGAGCACGGCTTCGTGGTGTTGCGTGGTGTTATCGACCAAGGCCTTTGCGGGCAGATCAGTGAGCACGTCATGCAAAACATGCAACCGTTGGTGGGGCCGGCGGAATTTGAAGCTGATGTGGGGTACCCGGGAGCACCAGTGAGCCGCGATGCTCCCGGTGGTAAAACGCCGCGGCGTTTGCTTCATGCTTACGCGCGCTCCGACGAACTGAAGATGCTGGCGACCCAGCCTCAGGTTGTGCGCGTGCTACAGCGACTGATGGGCGATTCCGTCTGTCTGTCGCAGTGTCACCATAACTGTGTGATGACCAAGCACCCGGGCTTCAGCAGCGCGACGCTATGGCATCAGGATGTGCGTTACTGGTCTTTTGACCGGCCGGAATTGATCTCGGCATGGTTCGCGCTGGGAGAAGAAACTCAGGCGAACGGTGCATTACAAGTGGTTCCGGGAACGCATCGAATGGACATTGATGTTCAGCGACTGGACGCGGATTTGTTTTTACGTCCGGATTTGGAAGAGAATCAGGCGTTGTTAAAGCGTGCCGAGGTTGTGGAGCTCAGTGCCGGAGACGCTTTGTTGTTCCACTGTCGGCTGTTTCACGCCGCCGGGCGTAACACGTCAGATGCAGTCAAATTGTCTGCGGTCTTTACTTACCATCAAAGTGACAATCGCCCGCAACAGGATACGCGCTCAGATCGCTTTCCCAGCATTGATGTGGTGGGTACTTACGCGGATTAACAGCCTAAAGCTTGGATCTCACAACAAGAAGTAGGACATTTGCCATGCCTCACGATCGAGAAAAAAATCCCGATATCGGCCCGGATGGCACTTCGGGTGACGAATTAAATGGCGACTTCAGCGATTTTGCGTCGGCGATGAAGGGTGTTGAGCCGCTTAGCAAGGGTAAACAAACGCTGAGTCCTCCGGTACCTAAAAGCGCCGCAGAGCAGGAGTTGCGACGTAAGTCAGCAGAAGAATTTCAAAGCGAAGAAGACCAGTCGAATTTCTTAACCCTAGGTGAGGTCGAATTAAGAGACCCATTGGAAGCTCTTGAGTGGCGTCAGGACGGGATTCAGCTCGCGGTATTCAATAAGCTGCGCAAAGGCGGTTACGAGA
Organism: Gammaproteobacteria bacterium; assembly: GCA_012269545.1. GTDB lineage: Bacteria > Pseudomonadota > Gammaproteobacteria > Pseudomonadales > Azotimanducaceae > UBA4421. The sequence continues at coordinate 40,932 of JAAXKB010000008.1, forward strand.
TCGCCCGAGAGTTGGACTTGCATCAAAGAACGGTCAAGGAAGCGCGGGGTGATATCTATCAACTGATCAAAAAAGCCCATCAAAATAACTGGCGCTGCGTACTGATCAGCCACGGCAAGGGCCTGCGCAGCGCCACGCCTGCCCGGCTGAAGAGCTACGTCGCGCACTGGTTAATCCAGCACCCGCTGGTGCTGGCCTATTGCTCCGCTCAACGCAATAAAGGCGGTGTCGGATCTGTCTATGCGCTGATCAAGAAGTCAGCAGAAAGCCGGGAAGAAAACCGCGAGCGGTTCGGTCAAAAAAGCGACGTACCGTAGCGTCTCACCCTAGTCGCAGCGATAGGCTTTAAAGCGTGCTGTGCCGCCCTCTACGCTGCCGGTTTGCACCAGATCCGTGGCGCCCAGCTCAGCGGCGCGATTGCGGGCCAATACGATCAGCTCCTCCTTAACTTTGCCAGTGTTGCGATCGAGCAGCACCTTGTCCGCGGTCTGACTGGATACGTCGCCAACCAGCGTGCAGGCACTCACCGCATCGGGTGAACTTTGGTTTACCCGGCTGCCTGCTTCGCTGAGGGAGACGTAGGCGCAACCGCTAAGGCTTATGCCCAGCAACAGCGATATGGCGAAAGGGTTTAAGGTCTTGAATTTCATAGTGTCTTTCTCTTGTTACGAATCGATAGTTACGTGATCAATGGAGTGGGATCAGATGCGACCCTTCCCTAATTCCAAAATACCTCGGCCAATGTTTAAGCGCAGTACATCGCTGGCACCTTCCGCTAAGCGCCAGGCACGAACTTTTTTGTACAAAACGGCCAGCGGGTGATCGTCCACCAGCGCGTTACCGCCTACGAGCTGAATTGCCGTATCCACGGCCTCGCCTATGCACTCGGTAGCAAACACTTTACAGGCCATGCCCTCGTTGACGATATTTTCGCCTTGGTCCGCCAGCCGAGCGGTGCGGTAGAGCATGCTGCGCGCAGCGAAGGCCTTAATGCGCAGATCGGCGTAGTGCCAACGCACCACGTCTTTCTCTCCTCGTGCGGCACCGTCCTTGTCGGGGCTTTGCAGATGCGACTGCAGCAAATCCATGACCCAGATGAGATAGCCGCAGGCCTGCGCGGCGAATAATAAACGTACGTCGCCAATTTGCCGCATGGCCTTGGGCAGCCCTTGGCCAGGTTCGCCAATGACGTGAGTGACTGGGACATCGGCGTTCTCAAAACGAAATGCCGCGTGGTGGCTGCCGTCGAGCGAGTTGAAGCGTTTATCTAGGATTACACCCTCGGTGTGCGTATCGATGACCACCATGGAGGGGCCATGACCTTCGATTCGGACGAGGGTGTTGATGAAGTCGGCTTCGGCGCCACCGGTGACGTAAGATTTTTGGCCGTCAATGATCAATCGTTCGCCCTTGATGACGCCTCGTGTAGGCTTCGCATCATCCGGTTCGGTAAAGCCAAAGCTGCCGCGCTTTTCGCCCGCGAGCAGGGGGGCGAGATGCGTTGATGCCAAGGGTTCGCCGACATGACCCAGTACCCCTGCGCCCGGTCCGAATACCGCATCCAGCGCCGGTGGATTGGCGGCAGCGAGTGTCTCTCGGGCCACGCAAAGAGCCAGCTGTCTTGCGTCTTTTGAGATCGCGCTGTCAGGCTGGGTCAGGCCGAACAAACCGGCCTGTTTAGATGCGGCTCTGACTTTTTTAGCGGCATCGCCGTGATCGACATCGGCTAATGGCAGCATATGTTCGCGGGCGAAAGCTGCACATTGATCTCGCAGGGCCTTCAATTGTGGGTTGAGTTGTTCAGGCATCTCCGCTCCTTAAACGTTCGGGGCAATGGTGAGAACGACAATAATCAAGGTGAGAAATACCATGGCGCCCACGCTGTAAAACAACAGAGATTCGCGCTGGACATTTTTCTGCACCAGTGCCTCCACTTCTTCGTGGCTGCGTGCCGATGTACTGGACGTTATCCGATAGCGTGTAACATCACCTGCGCGGCTGGGTAGTTTGACGAATAGTTCCGGGGTGGCGTCTAAGCGCCTAGCGACTTCAGCAAAACTGATACCCGTGTGCTTGGCGATTTGGGTCGGATGCAGGGCAGGGCTACCCTGCTCGATAAAGCAGTAGTAGATGTCGAGCAGTAGCCGCGACTTGCCGCGGAAGCGAAACTCCAAGTTAGGTATGCCGAACATGCGTGTATCCGTTGATAAAGTCCCAGTATAGACCAACCCAGCCCTGACTCTGTATGGCCTTAGCGTGTGCCAACGAGCATAGCGCGCAGCGGTGCAGGTAACCCCTCCACAGTCAGCGAGGCGTCATGAGGGTCCAACGATTTGTCCAGCGACTCGAAACGCATCCAAGGCGTCGAGCGTTGCTCGTTGGTAGTGGTGGGGCTCAGGTCGATGAGCTCAATGTTTTGATAACCCGCATCTACCATCCATTGTCGCAGGTCCACCAAGTTTGGAATGACCCCGATGTTACGCATTCGGGCATAGCGGCCGTTGGGATACAGGCTGTCTTGCGCGTCCACAACCAAGGTTTCCATAACGCACCTGCCGCCTTCTTCGGTCAGCCCATACATTTGTTTCAGGTGCTCGCGTGGGTTTTTGCGATGATACAGCACGCCCATACTCAGCACCCAATCGAAGCGATGGGTTGCCGTTACCTCTTCAACGCCAAGCGGTAGAACCCAATGATTGGGGTGATCTAACAACCGCTGCATTGCGCGGTGCTGCATGCAAAATACGAGAGTAGGGTCGATGCCCACAACCGCTTCCGCGCCAGCGCCAAGCATGCGCCAGCCGAAGTAACCGTTGCCACAGCCAATGTCGAGTATGCGCTGGTCATCAAGCGCACCCATGGCGGGCGCCAATCGGTCCCATTTCCAGTCCGAATGCCATTCGCTATCAATGTGCACGGACCCCAACTGAAAGGGCCCCTTACGCCAAGGATGCAAAGCCTGCAGGCAGCGCTCTAATTGTTTGATCTGTTCCGCGCTGGCATCAGTGAAGTCGCAGCCTACCGCCGCCTGTGACAGGTGCAGAGTCCCAGTCTGAATAGCAGGCATCTCATCAATGGCAAGCTGCCACCGCGGATAGTCACCGTGCTTCTGTGCGCTAAAGCGTTGGCGGGCCTCAGCTTCGGGCCAATCGGTCAGCCAAGGCGGCCAGTCACTGGCTTGTGGCATGCAACACCATTGTGGGTGAGGCGGCAAACGAAACCCAATTCATGCAGTGGAACCATTGAACGACGTCTTTGAAACCAGCTAGGAGCAGCCTCTCATGGTGTGTTTGCGGACTCTCGACGCGCATAACATTCTCTAAAGCCTGTCGTTTCTGGCTGACCTCAAGCCTGCTGTAACCGTTTGCGCGTTTCCATGCCAGATGCGTGGAGTCGTAAAAGCCTTGAACCTGAGGGTTCTCGTCCTGCACTTTCTCCGACAAGATGACTAGTCCCGCCGGGTCCATCTCCTTGGCGATACGCTGCAAAAGTTCAGATCGGCTTTTTACCGGTAAAAACTGGACAACGAAGTTAAGCATTACGACCTTGGCGTCGGTAACTTTTGTCGTAAGCAGGTCATCGCAGTGAAACGTGATGCGAGGGTCGTCGATCGTACGTTTGGCCTGGTCGATCATGGCGGCTGAGCTATCAACCCCGATCACTCGAATATCGGGGCTGGAACATTGGGACAGCAAAGCCACGGAACTGGCGCCCAGTGAACAGCCCAAATCAAATGCTGTACCGGTCGCTCCCAAGTGTCGTGCCGCCATCAGGCCGCCCATGGGGATGATCAGTTCGTAACCCGGCACCGAGCGGCGAATCATGTCTGGGAAAACGGTGACGACGTCTTCGTTGAACGCGAAGTCAACAATATGACCCTGTGGTTTGACGAATACTCGATCTTTCATGATAAATCCTGTCATTTTCGAGGGCTTTGTAACACAAAACACATGGCTTACTGCTAACGTAAATCAGGTGCAAGTAACGTATCCGGTAGCGGCGTGGCCTCCACAGATTCTGGCAGTTCAAGTTATTACCTCAACCGAGAGCTCTCTCAGCTGGAGTTTGCTCGCGCGCTCACGTCATGGTTGAGTAGGCCTTCGTCGGTAAGGCCCTCGGCCAAACGCACCATTTCCTTGTGTTTGTCGATGACTTGGATTCGGCCCTGAATCTCTTGTGCTATGAGCAGGTGGAAACTGTTTGACCCCAAATCTAAGGCGGCTAGCTGATGACTGTCGTTGCCCAGTGATGCGGCCCTGCTTTGTGGCGACAATTTACTCATGCTCTGTTTTCAAGTGGAGGAAGCGGACACCCTAAAGCAGTCGCTACCCCCTTGATCACGGCAAACTCGTCAGCGGTCAGTTTGCCATCGGCGTTTACGACATGGGCACAGGCGTCGATGAATCGTTGTGTTAGGTCGGTTTTAAGGTCGCGCAGTTTATCCAGCGCCTGATTCAGCTCTCGATAGTCGAAGTAATCGAGGCGGGTCATAGATTGCCGGCCGCCCCAGTGTGCGAGGCCGCGTCGATAGGCCAACTGCCGTTCATCATCACTGCTGCTTCCGAGCGTTGCCAGTAGCGACAAGACCAGGCCAACTTGCTTTTGCACTTTGTTGGCCCGACTGATTCGACCGCTGCCGCGAAATGGCCTGACGAAGTGGGCATAAAGCTCTTGAGTGAGCACACGATGTGCGACCCATTCAAAAATGTCCACCGACTGGTCGGCGACGATAAGCTTGCCGATGAGATCGTAAAAACGCTGGTATTGCTGCTTTGACATCTCTTTCAGCGTTGGTATGGCTTGGTCGAGATGTAAGAGCTTATGTTGTTTGTCCTGCCGCCGAACGTTTTGATAGATACCCGGTACCAAGCCCGGAACGCCGGCTTCGGCAAGCTGAGAAATGAGTTCAAGCTGGCTATTGCGGATTTGGGCATCTTCACTAAGTAGCATGGCGTAAACCAAGGCTCTTGCCTCAAAAGTGTCGTGGCTGGCTTGGCTTAGTTCTGCATTTGCTGTCGTGATCAGGTGTCGGGCTGCATCGACATTGGCGCTGCCGCTGAACTGACTGACTGGCTCGGCACTGGCGACTCCTGCGAAGCTGGAAGAGCCTGCGGCTCCGGGGTTTTGGTTTCGGGTTGCACCCTGTTTGCGCGGTTTCCAGGTTGGATCCAGTGCGCGAATGCGTGCGTCCAATGGCGGGTGGGTTGCCATCATACTGCTGAAAGATTTGATGGCGCCGAAGAATAGGTGACTGTTTTCGTCCGCCTTAGGGGACTCAATGTGAGAGCCGCTGCTGTGTGCACCAATCTTCTTTAGGGCATTGGCAATACCTTGCGAAGATCGCGTGAACTGGACAGCACTGGCATCAGCCAGATATTCACGTTGCCGGCTGACCGCCGCCTTAATGAGCTGCCCGAAGAATGTGCCGCCATAGCCAATGATCAGCAGGCCAATGCCAAGAGCGATCAGCCCTCCGCGGTCACGGGAGCGGCTGAACATGGAGCCGCGCATCAAACCGCCGCCAATAATGCCCAAGATCAGAATGCCGTTGAGTAAGGCAATGATGCGCAGATTTATACGCATGTCACCGTTCAAGATATGACTGAATTCGTGGGCAACAACGCCCTGTAATTCCTGTCGGTTGAGCAAATCAATGGTGCCTTGATTGATGCCGATTACGGCGTCGTGAATGCCAAAACCTGCGGCAAAGGCATTAATGCTGTTCTCGCGGATTAAGTACACGGGCGGTACGGGCATTCCAGCGGCGATCGCCATTTCTTCAACAACGTTGAGCAATTGGCGCTGTTGAGAGTCACGAGTATTTTGGTGAATCAGCACGCCGCCAAGAGACTCCGCGACGGCTTTTCCTCCGCCCTGCAAGGCCAAAAATTTGAACCCACTGGCAACGGCAATTAGGCCGATAACTCCCGCACTAGTGTACAGCCACAGCTCTTTGGGAGCGTTGGCGATTTGCTCGGTGAGGGACATGCCCGGGGGGCTGGCGGTAAAAAACAGCAGCACCAGCAAATTAGTCAGAATGACCAAGGACACCACTGCTGCGATAAAGAGCAAGGTCAGCAGGCGGGTGTTCTGCCGGGCCTTGTTTTGCGCCTGAAAAAAGTTCACCGGCTAGAAAGACACTTTGGGGGCAGCTTGAATTTCTTGGGAATCCTCGAATTCAAGGAGAGCGGCGTCGTTACCAAAGCCGAAGGTGCTGGCAAAAAGTACCGGTGGAAATGAACTTCGGTAAGTATTGAATTCGGTGACCTGATCGTTGAAGGCCTGTCGTGCAAACGCCACCTTGTTTTCAGTAGTGGTCAGTTCCTCCGACAGTTGGGTCATGTTGGCACTGGCCTTGAGATCCGGATAGGCCTCCATAGTGACGTTAAAGCGGCTCATCGCACCGCTAAGAATGCCTTCCGCACCTGCCAACTCCTTGATGGCATTGGCATCGCCGGGGTTGCCTGCGGCTGCGGCAAGTCCGGCAGCCGCGTCATTGCGGGCGCTTATTACCGCCTCAAGTGTTTCGCGCTCATGGCTCATATAGGCCTTGGCTGTTTCGACTAGATTAGGGATCAGGTCATAGCGCCGTTTGAGCTGTATCTCAATCTGCGAAAAACCGTTTTCGTGCCGGTTTTTCAGTTCAACCAGTTGGTTGTAAATTCGCGCGACCCAAAAAGCCAGCAGCGCCAGCACGATTAAAATAATCACAAGTTCCATGAAAACCCCTTGGGAGATGCCCGTTAGATCGTTTTTTTATCATGCGGTTTTAGGTGAACAAAGTAAAAATTCTGCGGTGCAGCCGCAGCGATTTCACGACATATCGAAACCTTTAATGGTTCGATATAGTCCGACAACAGATGTTTTAGGAATCCTAATGAGTGAGCCGATCGCAGCCTTTGATCAAACCGCCTTTCGTCAGACGATGGGAAACTTTGCCACAGGCGTTGTCGTCGTTACGGGTCTACCGGACGGGGAGCCTGTCGGGTTTGCCGCCCAGTCCTTTGTCTCGTTGTCGCTTGAGCCGCCGCTGGTGGCATTTAGTCCCGGTAAGTCGTCGTCCAGTTGGCCAAGGATTCGTCAGAGCGGCAGCTTTGGCATCAATATCCTAGGTCAGGACCAGCAGGACGTTTGTGTTGACATGGCTCAGTCCGGAACAGATAAGTTTGCCAACGTCAGTTGGCGTTCTGGTACGACGGGAGCGCCAATGTTAGAAGACGTGTTGGCCTTTGTTGAATGTTCCATCGAGGCGGAGCATGACGCGGGCGATCATACGATTGTGGTGGGCCGAGTATTGGGCCACCAACGCGTCAGAAATCAAGCGGCGCCCTTGCTGTATTTTAGAAGCGCATACGGTTCTTTCGCTTAGTCCTGCGGTACAGGGGCGGCAGAAGAGCCATCGGAGAAAAAGTAACGAGCCGAAAGACCTAGGAGGGGAATCATGAAGCTACAAAGTCGTGTCTGCGAGATTCTGCAGATTGAACAGCCGATCGTGTTGGCGGGTATGGGCGGTGCGAGCAGTCCTGCACTGGCGGCGGCAGTGTCTAACGCCGGTGGTCTGGGAGTACTGGGAGCAGCAGCCTGCGGCCCACGTCAGTTGCGGCAATGGATTCGTCAAACCCGCGAAATGACAGATAAGCCGTTTGGCGTGGACACCTTGTTACCCGCTTCGGTGCGTCGGGCCAACTACGAAGACAGTGATGGTCCAACGCCACGTGATTTGTTGCCAGAGCGCCAAGCCTTTGCGGAAGAATTTATGCGCAAAGAAGGTTTGGAGCCGCCTGCAGGTCAACCACCTCGGCAGGAAGAAGATGGGCCACCGCTGTTTACGCAGGCGTTTTTTGAAGCGCAGATGGAAGTGATCATTCAGGAGCGGATTCCCGTATACGCATCGGGTTTGGGTAATCCCGGGCCGTGGATGGATGAACTGCGTGCGAATGGCACTAAGGTTATGGCGGTAGTAGGTGCGGTTCGGCATGCGATTCAGGTGAAATCCTCTGGTCTCGATATCATCGTGGCACAGGGTCATGACGGCGGAGGCCACAACTCGCCAGTGGGTACCATGGCACTGATTCCTCAGGTGGTTGATGCCGTTGGTGATACGCCAGTGTTGGGTGCCGGCGGGATTTCGGATGGCCGCGGTGTCGCTGCGGCGCTGATGCTTGGAGCGGAAGGCGTTTGGGTTGGTTCTGCATTCCTCGCCTCTGAGGAAGCGAATATTTTCGACTTCCAGAAGCAGGCTATCGTTGACGCGACCGAAGAGGGGACGTCGGTATCGCGCACGGTAACGGGTAAACCAGCCCGAATTATCCGTTCCAAATGGACCGAGCACTGGTTACGTGAGGACGTAGAGCCGCTGCCCATGCCCTATCAGGGGATGATTTCCGGTCCAGTCATGGCCGCCGCAAATAAGGGAGAACGGGGTGATGTGAACCCGGGCTTTGCGGGTCAAGGTATTGGCATGATCAAGTCGGTTCGCCCTGCCAAAGAAATCTTTGACGAGCTGGTGTGGGGAGCCGAGCAGGCACTGTCTGGAACAACAAACCTGATGCGCTAACAAACGCCGATAGCGCCGGGAATTAGGGGCCGCTGAGCGGCCCCGTTTCCGGATTAGCCTGCAGGCGACAAAGCCTCAAGGCATGTCCAATCTAACTCGCCAACGTTGCCATTGGTGTTGATGGGCTGGATGCACACATGGTCTGCCCCGGCCTCCATATGCTCGTTGATTCGCTCGCGCAGGGCGTCCGCATTTCCCCAAGCAAACGTTTCGTCGATGAAACGATCGCTGAGATTGTCTATGTCATTTTCGCTCAGCCCCATGCGCAACCAATTGTTGCGGTAATTCGGCAGACGGTTATAAATTTTGGCAATCGGCCTTGCCAGTTCCCGCGCCTTATTCGCGTCGGTTTCCAAGATGACTTTCTGTTCTACGCAAAGTAGGGGCCCCTCACCGAGAATGTCTCGTGCCATCTTTGTATGCGATGGTCCAGTGAAATACGGATGCGCCCCTTGAGTATGAGTCTTGGCCAATTCCAGCATTTTCGGCCCTAATGCGGCGATCAGCGTGAGCGGATCGGTCTCTTCTCGTACAGCCGTATACGGGGCTGTCCCCATCTGCTCTAAGTAGTTGCGCATGGTCGTTACGGGTGGGCCGTACTCGAGTTTTCGCACGCCCTCCACCAATGGCTTGTGAGATACGCCGATGGCCATCATGAAACGGTCGCCTGACTGCTCCGCCAAGGTGTACTGGAGTGCCCGACTGACCGTGGGTTCGCGGTGATAGATGTTGGCAATTCCGGTGGCCAGCTTCAGCTTGCTGGTGTTGGCTAGGAGCCACGACGCGAGAACGAAGGGATTTTTTCCCACGGTTTCTGGTAGCCAGAGGGTGTCGTATCCCAGTTGCTCCAGACGCTTTGCCGAATTCGCGGCGTCTGGCGAACTTACACCGTCAAAAAAATACCAGACGCCTAATTTACCCACTTCCATAAAACTCTCCAGTAATGAATTAACTCGCCGGTCAAGGTTGTCTGTTTGTGAGGACTAAAACAATGGGAGAAGCGGTAGCATTGTCGTACTTTTTTCTTTAGGCACCGCTGACTATGGCGCTACACTGAAGGGCTGCGAGCTTCATAGGTCCAACCCAGGCAAGCAGAGCGGGGTAAAGCCATTATCGAGTAACCGTATACTGTGAGCGAAGCCAGCCAAAATTCAGAACAAGACCCAGACGTCAACGAGCAGACTGCTGCTTCCTTGGGTGATGCGGCCGCGCGTCCGTCTATCTGGGAATTGGCGCTGCCCAGCATTTTAGGCAACTTGAGCTACACCATTGTGGGCATGGTGCAAACCAAGTTTGTGGGCGAGCTAGGTCCGCAAGCACTGGCCGCTGTAGGTGCCGGACAACGTGTGATGTTTGCGATGTTGGCGGTGCTGATGGCGGTCAGTGCAGGCACTACGGCCTTGGTAGCCCGGGCTTGGGGCGCGGGAGACTATCAAGAGGCAAGTCGCGTCACCATGGCATCCTTGGTGCTGGGCGCTGGTCTGGCTGCCGTAGTGGCGATTTTGGGTTTCCTATTTGCAGGCTCTCTGGCCGGCGTATTTGGCCTTGATGACGAGACCTTGACCATGGCCACTCGCAACATCCGCTGGCTGTCATTCTTCAATATCGCTTTCGCCGGCATGCTGATTCTCAGTGCGGCACTGCGTGCGTCTGGCGACGCGTGGTCGCCACTGTGGATTGCAGCAGGTATCAATGTGTTGAATCTGCCCTTGCTATACGCCTTCATCTTTGGACGTTGGGGTATGCCGGAAATGGGTGTTGCCGGAGCCGCTGTAGCTGCGGGTATCGCGTTTTCTTTCGGCACCTTGGTGCTGATGACGCTTTGGGTGCGGCAAAAATTTCGCGTGCGGCATGTCACCGGCGGTTGGTGGCGCCGAGCCAGACTGCGACAACTGGTAGATATCGGTTATCCGGCGGCCCTAGAGCAGGGTGTATTTCAACTGGGATTCTTTATTTTTCTGATTGTTATCGGCAATAACTACGGTACCGAGGCTTTTGCGGCCTATAACATTGGTGTAAATGTGCTGGCAGTCTGTATGACCGTGGGTTTTGGATTCTCTATTGCAGGGTCCACCTTAGTCGGCCAGCACTTGGGGGCCAAGGATTTTGCCGGGGCCGCACGGAGCGGCTGGCGCTCTATGTGGCTGGCCATTGTTTCCATGGGGAGCATTGGCTTTGCCGTGATGTACTACGCCGAGGGTCTGGCTAAATACTTTATCGGCAGCGGTGCGCTGACCATCGACTACACCGTCCAGTTTATATACGTCTTAGGTGCCATGATGCCTTTGTTGGCCGTGGAGTTCGCTATAGGCGGTGCACTGCGCGGAGCAGGCGACACGCGATTTCCCTTAGTCACGACTATTCTTGGTCTATTGGTGATGCGCTGTGGCCTGGCGGCGCTGGCGGCCTATTTCGGTTTGCCTGTCATTTGGGTCTACGCTGCGTTGATTGGCGACTATGTGCTCAAGGGCATTTTGTTGATCTGGCGCTTTCGTCAGGGACGCTGGAAAACGATCATTCCTGAGAATCCGGCGTACTGATCAGGTGTTCTGAGCGGATCTGCGAAGAAGACAGATCGTTGCGATAGACCGACTCCGGCACACTTTGGCACATTTGGCGTAGGGCATCGGGCAGCACAATATCCTCCAGAGTGACGAAACGGTCATTGTCGACGCGTCCTAACACCAAAAATTGAATGTGTAATGCTTGCATACGCTGTACTGCCGCGTCGCGTTGTTTTGCGCTGTGGTGATAAAACCGAGTTTCGCCGATGCGCTGCATGGTGTCGGTGCCTAAGACAAAGGTTGTATTCGGGAACAAATCAGCCTTCGCGACAAAGGTTGCCTGATTGGTTAGCCACACATCTCGGCCGGTCATGGTTGACAAGCGTTCCTGTACGGATAGGTAATCCAGGTCCGGTTTGTCGGCATTCCGCAACGTTAGCTCGAAGGCCCCCTTTCGCCCGGTGACTTGCTCCGCAACAGCCATCATCTCTTGGTGGCCTGCATGCAACGGATTGAACGAACCGGGCAATATCAGCGAGCCATCGTGATCTCCACTGCACCAGCGGTAGGGGGCATCGTTGAGCAGGGGTTGCCAATCAGGTTTTGCCTGCATCGACTGGGTTTGCAGTCCTTGTCGCGCTTGACCAAGCAAGGCGCTGGCAAGACTATCAAGCATATTGGCAACCAAGGTCTGTTCTTGCTCGCCTCGCTCGGCTTGCCGGTCCAATTCGAGATAGAAAACGTGGGTCGCCAGAGCGGTTTGAATTGCCCAGTGGGCTCGAGTTTGTCCGCGCTTGGCCCTGTCCGTTGCCAAGCTTGCGGTGCAGCCAAAGCCAAAGTGGTCATTACCTGCGAACGTTCGAGCGCGCTGATAGGCCGCCATGGCCAATGCTCGTGCCGTTGCGGTGGAGGACGCCTGCTCCGGGGTTTGGCCCAGCAAGTCGGCTAGGGCCTGATTGGCGTAAGGAATGCTGGCATCCAGAAGCGTTTTCGATGCACCGGGCACGGCCAACAAATCAGTCAGCAGAGAGGCACCGCCACCTGTGACGTGGAATACCCCGCGCCAGGGTGAATCGTGCAGCTGCTGGACGATGTTCATGAGCTAAGCGGAACTGTTAAGGAACGTTTTCACACGCTGAACAAAACCTTCGAGCTGGTCGTGATGCACCCAATGTCCTGCATCGGCAAAGGCCTCTACTTCCAACGGGCAGTTAAAACTCTTTGTGCGCCCATCTGCGATGGGGTCTGAAGCCCATGATTCCAGCCCTCTTACGAGTAACGTTGGGCAGGTAATGTTGCCGTAAAGCGTTGCCATATCGCTGAACGGAATGCCGATGGGCGAAAAGTTGCGGACGTAGTTGTCGAACTTCCAGCTGAAGGTGCCGTCCTCGTTCTGATTACTGCCGTGAATGGTGAGGTGGCGAGCTTGCGCTTCTGACAGATGTGGATTCTCGGTTTGCATGCGTTGGAAGGCCTCTTCCAGTGAAGGGTAGCGTTTAACCAAACGCCCAGAGGATTTACGCACATCGTTCATCCAGCCGTGCAGGCGTTCACTCATGGTCTGATCCATGCGCTCCTTGATCATGGCAGGAGGAGGCCCCATGCCTTCTATCGCAACGAGCTTGTTTACTCGTTCAGGGTGTAAGGCGGTATAGAGCAAGGAAATAGATCCGCCCAAGGAATGCCCAATCACAGTCACCGGCGACATTTGTTTCTGTTGCAGCAGCTGGGCAATATCATAGACGTAGTCAATCTGATTGTAGCTGCCGCCAAGCATCCACTCGCTGTCACCATGGCCGCGCAGATCCGGAGCGATGATGTGGTAATCGTGCCGAAAATGCTCCGCCACCCAGTCCCAGTTGCGGCAATGATCGCGGCCCCCATGAATCAGAATCATCGGCGGTGCGTCTGGGTTGCCCCAGTCGGTGTAGTGCAGGCGCAGGCGCTGGGAGAAGTAGGTGTGGGATGTTGGGCCCAGAGTAGCGGTCATAATAAAAGTCCTGAATGGCGGAACAGATGGTTTTCGCGTCGATTATAAATCACCACCCAGATTTGAGCGCGGCTATTTCTTCGCGTTTGCGTGCCGAAACGTGATTCGAGCAACCAAGGCTTCAATAACAAAGCCCAGGATCAGAATAAAGGTGGCGTTGACGGGGCTGAGCCAGCCGAGGAAAAAGAATAATTGAGCGCAGGCATAAATGCCGACAACCCGCAAAATACTGCCGTAGGCCATGCCTCCGGTGCGCCGCATCATCATCAGATGGGCATGAAAGTAGTTTCGATAAATGATGATGGCGGGCATTAAGCACATGATCAGGGTGGCATCCCTGGCAATCGAGATCAGTTCGGCCGGCAGGCCCATTATTGATCCCCACACCCACTGATAAAGCGGAGTAAGCGAATAAATCAGCATGATTGCTGTAATGCCCGCGCAGATGATTGCCATAAAATGACGCTTGCTTGTGAGGTCGTCAAAACCAAAGCTGATAAAAAAATGACGGAACTGATTGGCGGCCTGCTGAAAAATCATGCTGAAGTCAAAGGCGACCCGCAGTGCTGCGATGGAGGCAATGCCATCAGGTGTTCTGGCGACAAAGGCGAATAAAATAGGGCGGCTCAAGGCAAACATAACTCCGGTGGTAGATACCGGGATAAAGAAGCCCAGCAACTCTCGATAGGTGACATCCTCGTGCTCTGTTTTCTCTGGTGCTTGATACAGGCGATAGCGCGCGAACAGCAGTAAAATCAGCATCACGATCACGCCTAAGGCCTCAGATCCAACCACCACGTAGACCGGCTTGATGGCCAGCGCCAAACCGGTCAGCAAGGCAGCAATCACCACGCCTAAATAGGTAAAGTTGATCAGGGTCATCCAGCCGGTGAGTTTGGCCTGAACAAGCAGGCCAGAGAAATAGTGACGCTGGCCGTTCAAGAGAATCATCGGACACAAAAGCACCAGATACTCACCAACACGGGTGGTGAGTGCGGTGTCGATGCTGAAAATTTGGGAGACGAGCCACAGACCAGAGTCAGTTCCGGCGAGAGCTGCCAACGGCAGCATGATTGCTGTGCTTGCTATAACAACGAAACGCCAGGACCTACGCGTGGCCTCGGGGCTGCGGGCATAGACATTGGCGAGCTGCGCGATGAACTGTAGCGAGGCATTAAAAAAGCTGAAGACACCATAGGACAGAGCGAGCACTGCAAGCTCGGTGACTGCATCGGGATACTTGGCAAGCGTGGCGTTCTGAAACTGAACAGACAGCACCATGCCCACGCCAATGAGGGCAAGCGGCCAGTAAAAGCGCCAATAGGTGAGCACCGATTTTAAGGGACGCGCGTTAGCGAGCGAAGGTCAGTGAGAACGTTACCGGTACGCTGTAACTAATAGAGGGTAAGCCTGCTATCTCGCGCAGCGCCTCGATGCCCGATTCAAGCCCTAGGGGCGACGCCTGAACGATGATGGGCGCAATTGTGGTGACGCTGACGCGGTTCCCGTTCGTGGGTACGACGAGAACCTGCCCCTGCACTGGTGCGGTTTGCCCGGCCAAGCTGAGTTCGGCATCGATGGCCAATGTCGACGGTGCGCTAAGTGTTTCGATGGCCGTCAAATCGATTTCAGCTCTTATTCGCGCGTCGGGAAACGATACAACGTCAAACAACATAGACTGCATTCGCTGGTCGCGTATGTCGATGCCGGTATGAACGCTGCTTAAATCGATAATCAGCTCGGCTGACCCGTCACTGGTTACCGTGCCGGATAGCTCGTTAAACGTATGGGTTTCGGCAATGTGAGTGGCCTTGGTTGAGACGAAGTTTAGCCTTGATGCCTCGTTCACAAGAGTCCAGTCCGCTTGGGCGGATACCGCCGTGATCAGCAGGCTGAGGAAAAGCGTCAAACGCAGGGTCGGCTGTTGCATAGGGTCAGTCATAAGTTTTTCCTGCACCCCTACAGGGTGCGGCTGATGAGTTCTTTCATGATTTCGTTGGTGCCGCCGTAGATCGTTTGTACTCGAGCGTCGCGGTACATACGCGAGATGGGATACTCCTCCATGTAGCCTGCGCCACCGTGCAGTTGCAGGCACGTCTCGATGACTTGGTTTTGTTTGTCGGTAGTCCAGTACTTGGCCATGGAAGCAGTGGAGGCGTCGAGTTCACCGGCTAAGTGCTTAATCAAACATTGGTCGACAAACGTGCGCGCGATCAGTGCGTCGGTTTTGCATTCAGCCAGTTTGAACTTAGTGTTTTGAAAATCCAGCACGCGCTGGCCGAAGGCTTTGCGCTCTTTCACAAAGTCCAAGGTCAGCGTGATCGCGCGTTCCATTTCCACCACCGCGGCTTGCGCAATGTTAAGGCGTTCTTGTGGCAGCTGTTGCATCAGCTGTACAAAACCTTTGCCTTCTTCGCCCACCAAGTTTGCGACAGGCACCCGACACTCCTCGAAAAACAGCTCTGATGTGTCCGCTGCTGCTTGACCGAGTTTCTTCAAATTCCGGCCTTTGGTAAATCCTGCCGTACCGGCCTCTACAACGATCAAACTGATGCCCCTGGCGCCTAGGGATGGATTCGTTTTAGCGACAACGATGACGAGGTCGCAGTGTTGGCCGTTGCTGATATACGTTTTTGAGCCATTGATGACAAATTCATCGCCGTCCCGGATGGCCGTGGTGCGGATGCTTTGCAAATCGGAACCGGTATTGGGTTCAGTCATAGCAATGGCGCCCACGTGGGTACCAGCTGCCATGCCGGGCAACCAACGTTGTTTTTGTTCTTCGGTGCCATAATGCAGAAAGTAAGGAGCCACGATTTGGCTGTGAACCTGAGAGCCCAGCCCCGACGCGCCAGAGCGTAACTGCTCCTCAAGAATAACCGTCTCATGACGGTAATCACCTCCCGATCCGCCATATTGGGTGGGTATCTCTGCCAGTAAAAAACCTGCCGCACCGGTTTTGCTCCAAGCCTCTCGGTCAACGATGCCATTGGCCTCCCAAGTTTCTTGCTGAGGTGCGAGCTCGGAGGTGAAGAATTTCCGCGCCGCATCCCGCAACATACTCAATTCGTCGTTCATCCAAGGCGACGTATAATTTTCGAAAAGTTCGGTCATAAGCCTGTCCTGAAGGGCACTTGAGATTGAGTCTATCGTATTGGCGATCGTTTAGGCGACTTGTCAACTGCCGAGGCTTGGAGTTCTTAGGCGTAACCGGCTGCGGCGTAAGGCGCTGAATAAACCTCGATTCTGCCATCTCGATTGGCACGGCAAGCCTCAGGGTCCGATGACGAAGCCGTTAGGACATAAAGATGATCACCGCCAATCATGCAAGCATAGGCCCCGCCTTCCACCTCAATGCGGTGTGTTACCTCGCCGCCTTGGACCTGCCGAATGCACTCATTGGTTGTCGGCGATGCACTCCAGATCCCGTCAGCTGCGTCTAAACAGATGCCGTCGGGCACGGCACCCTTCGGTAGTTTTGCCCAGGTTCGTTTGTTGCTGAGATCGCCGGATGCGTCGATGTCAAAAGCGGTTAGTGCTCGGGCAAAGGTCTCTCCGACGATGAGTGTGCGACGATCTGCAGTGATCACCGAGCCATTGGGAAAGAAGACGTCGTCATCGACAATCTTCGCTGCACCATCTGGGTCAACGCGGACAAGTACTGTCGAGCGCGGTTTCTCGCCAGCGTGCAAGTCGAAACCAAAGTTGCCGACATAGGCTCGCCCTAGAGGGTCAACGACCATGTCGTTGCAGCGATGGCTGGCCAGTTCGCTCAGATCTGCGTGGACGGACAATGCCTTGCCGTCAAAGCACAGGAGCTGTCGTTTTCTCATCGAGACCACCAACAAGTCGCCGTTAGGCAGCCAGCCGAGGCCGGACGGTTCATCGTTAGGCAGTCTCAAAAGGGTGGTTTTCTCTCCTTGTGGAGTGACAGTGCACACGCATTGGTCATGCATGTCTGAAAACCACAGCTGGCCGTTACGCCACCTAGGCCCTTCGGCGAAATAAAGGTTATCGAGCAGAATAGTCATGACTGATCCCCACTTTGCGTGATGTCAGGATAGCAGTGGAATCGAGAAAAGCAGAGGGGCCAGACTGGGCGGGTATTTGACTATTCGGGATCGTTCAGACCGGGAAGGATGGGGCGGATTGACGATTCGAAATGCTGGAAATCACGCCAGGACATTTGTCGATACCGTGGATGCTGCGCAGGTTAAGAACCACTCCTCAATGATCCGCCGCTGCCATCCCAGCTGTTCGGCAAGTTCGGCGATTGTCAGACGGTGTTGCTCTCGAAGAGTCAGGGCGCGCTGGTTCAAGTCACCCCGGGTATCGGTCGTTGCACCTCGCTCAATTTCCCACCAGATCGAACGCAGTTCATTCAAATCACGATCGAAATCAAACGTGCCGATGTCGTTACCTTCGCTGAGGCACCGGGCATGGCGGTTTCTCTCAACGTGAAGTACGAATTTTAGTTTGCCCTAGGCAGCGCCCCGGGGGCCCGTGAAGGGTTGCCCGACGGGGCTGTTGAGCCAAGTCGAATTCGGTCGTTCTTAGGGCTTTTCAGCTTGACGCTTCAATGGCCTCTAAGATGACCTCCTTTAATTCCTCTGGCGCAGTCTGAGGGCTGAAACGCCCGACGACTTGGCCATTCCCGTCGACGAGAAATTTGGCGAAGTTCCAAGGGATATCGGTGTTGCCCTCTTCGTCGGCACGCTCACTCTTCAGCAGATTGTACAGATCGCAGGCATGCGTGCCGTTGACGTCTATCTTGCTGAAAATCGGGAAGTTCGCATGATATTTGCTTTGCGCAAATTCCAATATTTCGGCATCACTGCCCGGTTCCTGGGCACCAAATTGATTGCAGGGAAAGGCCATTACGGTGAACGGATGATCGCTGAATTCTTCTTGCAGAGTACGCAACCCGGCGTACTGATTGGTAAGGCCTCAGCGGCTGGCTACGTTAACGATTAGGCAGGTTTGCCCGGCAAATTGCTCAAACGCGATTGCATCGCCCTTGGCATCCTTCATAGTGAGATCGTGAAATTGGGTCATGTTGAGTTCTCTGTTAGTGGTTCGTCGACCTTATCGCAATCTTGCTCATCGGCAAACACCCCCCGAGGACCCTTAAACCGTGGTGGCACTGATGAGACGTTCTGTTTAACATCGGGCGTAGGGATCTAGGAGAGAAAGGGATTCGCGTCGGGAGTGGGGAGCGCAGAACGAACGGAAAGTCGTCCGGAGAGATGGACGATGATCTGATTCGGAGAATGCTCGCATATCACCGCAAGTCTCTGATCAAGCCATGCTGGCACGATGAGGCCTTTGGGGTCATGTCGATCAAGCATCATTGGCGGTCCGATTTGGCTGCGGGGACGGTCCTTGCAGTCATGGTTCCAAACCGCCAGCGGTGTGAGCCGCTGAATAGATATTAAGCTTTCATACAAAAAGAGGAATTAACCATGCGCGATGTTGTAATTGTTGATAGCGTACGCACCGGTCTGACAAAGGCCTTCCGTGGCAGCTTCAATCTGACTCGTTCAGACGATTTGTTAGCTCACTGCATAGACTCACTGCTTGACCGTAATCCGCAGCTGGGCGCTGATGAAGTTGAAGACGTATACGTTGGCGCGGCAAGCCACACAGGCGAGCAGGACGGCAACCTGGCGCGCTTGGCTGTGATCTTATCCAAGCTCCCCGTTACGGCTGCCGGTGTGACCATCAATCGTTTTTGTTCATCTGGTTTGCAGTCCATTGCTCTGGCGGCGAACCAGATTGCGACGGGTCAAACCGAAGTAGCCATTGCCGGCGGTGTGGATAGCATCTCAATGCGCACGCGTCAGGAGCCGGGCAAGGCCAAGCAAAACCAACGTCTGCTGGACGAAAAGCCAGAAATCTTCATGGCGATGGGTAATACCGCAGAAGTGGTTGCACGTCGTTATCAGGTAACGCGCGAAGCTCAGGACGAATATGCCTTGCAAAGCCAGCAGCGTTATCAAGCCGCTGTAGAGGCTGGCTCCATAGCCGAAGAGATCGTCGGCATGAACGCTACGATGCTGAAGGTGAACAAAGAAACGGGTGAAGAAAGCCACGAGCAAGTCTGGGTTGATAAGGACGAGTGCAATCGTCCGCAAACAACGCTGGAAGGTTTGGCATCGCTGCCACCAGCTTTTGAAGAAGACGGTTCCGTCACTGCAGGTAATGCCTCGCAGTTGTCTGACGGTGCCTCTATGACCCTACTGATGAGCGCAGATCGCGCTGCGCAGCTTGGCTTAACCCCAATCGGCATCTACCGCGGCTTCACCGTCGCCGGCTGTGAACCTGATGAAATGGGTATCGGCCCAGTTTTCGCCATCCCTCGTTTGCTGAAGAATGCTGGCTTGTCGATTGATGACATCGATCTGTGGGAACTGAATGAGGCGTTTGCGTCCCAGTGTCTCTACTCGCGCGACGCATTGGGCATCGACAACGAGAAATACAATGTACTTGGCGGCAGCATTTCAATCGGTCACCCGTTTGGCATGACGGGTTCCCGACAGACAGGTTCGATTCTGCGTGAGTTGAAGCGTCGCAACAAAAAATATGGTGTTGTAACCATGTGCATCGGTGGCGGCCAAGGCGCTGCGGGTCTTTTCGAGTCCGCCTAATGGCCGAGTCGGGAGTGCTCGCATCTGCGAGCGCACCCGCCAGTAAGAGACCTTGCACGGTGTGCATAAAGAGCGATCTCAATAGAGATCGCTTTTTTTTGCCAGGAATTTCCGTGTTGTTCGGGAAGGCGCGTAACACTTTGAAACAGGCGAGACATGGGTTGGAAACAAGCGCGCCCGATAATGTTTCTCGATAAAGGATTGTCAGAAGAAAACCCTCAGGGCAACATGCATTCATGGAAATGGGCGTAAGCAAACACATAGAAAACTATGCAGGCTTGATGCGGGGCAGAGTAGTGCTGTCTTGTCTGGTGTTCTGCGTGTTCAGTGCTGCCTATGCAGAAGAGACTCAGGCCCCCATTGAGGCCGAAGAAGGGTCTGTCGTGGTGAGCTTTGAACGTGCGACCGATGAGCAAATTGGCGGCATGTTGCAACGCTGGCCTCAGCTTGATGCGCCTCAGCGGAGAGATCTGCTAGCCGAGGTACGCAAGCGCATGCGCTCTGCCAGTCAGATTCAAGATGGGCAGGCCGCCGCAGCCAGTCATAACAGGGCACCCTCGCTGACCCTGCGCATTAAAAGAGCTCAGACCCAACACAGCTTTGGGCGGACTGCACCGCGAGGTGATGTGGGAAGTGATGGCGGGCAAACCGCCGAGGTACGGAGTGATCGGCAAAACGCGCAGCGTCCGCGTGAACTCGTGATTCGGGCTACGGTCACGCAAATATTGCCGGATGGCAGGAAAGTAACGCGACAAAAAACCTTGGTTCCAAGTTCGCTGCGAGCGAAACTGGAAAAAAATGGGCCCACAGAGAATTCCAATGCTGGCCTGATCGCGGATTCTCCCGCTCTGGCAGAGTTGCAGCGAAGTTCGGCAGGGAAGATGACGGTCCGACGAACGACCGTCCGCTTTGGAACCGGCTTTCACCAACGTCATCAGGTAGCGGGCCCTTCAGCCTCGATTCAGCCCGATGTCCGTCGGATTTCCTCACCTGAAGTTGTCGTCAGCCCCGGTGATGTGCGGCTTTCGGTGCCCGTCACCGCAGATTCAAAGAAGACCAACTGATATGGTCGCAGTGAACCTGCAGGAGGCAGACGCTGAGAGAATCTTGGTCTTGGACGATGATCCCGAGATTTGTGAACTGACCCAAGCCTACCTGCAACAGCAGGGATTTATCGTGGATACGGTGCAGTCCGGGGAAGCTGCGGACACCTACCTTAGCGAGAACTCAGTCGATCTGTTGGTGTTGGACCTTATGCTGCCCGGCGAGCATGGATTGACGATTGCTCAGCGCCTGAAGAAGCATACGGATTTACCCATCATAATTATCTCAGCCCAGGGCGACGACGTAGATCGAATCGTCGGCTTGGAATTAGGCGCGGACGATTATCTGGCCAAGCCTTTTAACCCGCGAGAACTGCTTGCACGCATACGCGCCGTGTTGCGTCGCGCTGCCAAGCCGGCAGCCGAAGCATCGGATCTGTCCTCGGTAGTGAGTTTTGGTAAGTTCACGTTAGACATTGCTTCACATCGCTTAAGCAGTGGTGATACGGACATCGCGCTAACCTCTGGTGAATTCGATTTGCTGGAAATTCTGGTTGCCCATCCCAACAAGGTTCTGCATCGAGACCGCATATTGGACTTGCTAACCGGCGCAGAGCGTTCGCCTTTTGACCGTTCTATTGATGTGCGCATTACTCGACTGCGCTCAAAACTTGAATCAGACCCGGCGAATCCAATTTTTATAAAAACAATATGGGGAAAGGGCTACATGTTCTGCCCAGTGAGTGCTGGCACCTCTGAACCGAGTTAACAAGGTCTTTAGAGGTCCGGGATTTTAGTAATTATGAGTTTTCTCCGAAGAATACGGCAGTCAGAGTCATTTCGACCGCAATCGTTACTTGGCCGAACCACGCTAACTCTAGCCGTCAGTTCGTTTTTGATTGCTGTTGTGTCTACTATCGCTCTGAATCTTTTCGTTATCGATCCTATTGCTGAGCGGTCGGCTGATGACGAAGCCGCTCTGCTGGTGTTATCTGCTCAAACCTGGGTGGAACTACCGCCTCAAGCAAGGCCGTATTTCGAGCTGGAACTTGCTCAAAGTCACGATTTGATCATCAGTGTTGCAGAACAGACGCTGCCGCCCTTGGATCGATACCTACCGTTTACAGAACTGTTGTTAGAAAAATTACAGCAGCGGCTGGCGCTGGACGTGCAGCTATACGACGGCGACGATCTGGTGTGGGTTGACGTTCCGATGGCGGGGTACAATTTGCAGATTGGCTTCTCACCTGACCGCCGCGCTGTGCAATTGCTCTATGTTGCGATTGTAATAGCCACGCTGGGTGCGGGGATTGTATTTTTAACGTCCCTGCTGATTGTCCGAAAAATTGCCCGCCCGCTGGTTCAAGTTGGCAAGCAGGCGGAAACGTTCCGCGGATTGGCCGAAATTGAACCGCTGCCGGAAACTGGGCCCAGAGAACTGGTTTCCCTAGCCCGAAATTTCAACACCATGGCCGATGAGATTGCCCTAGTGCTGTCGAATCGTACGACGTTGATGGCCGGCATATCACATGATTTACGTACCCCTCTAACGCGTATGCGTTTGGCGTTGGCGCTTTTGCCGGAAAACGTGGACCGAGTTTTAGTTCAGCGATTTGAGCGCAATCTGGAAGCCATGGATGTCTTGATCGGGGACGCTCTGCGCTTTGCTCAGGGCACCCGTGAAGAGGCACAACCTGTAGCGCTGGCGCCCTATGTGAGAGAAGTGCTCGATACCTTCGAACAGGACGTCGATTTTGCTTGTTCCATAAGTGATGGCGTGACACTCGACCTTGCACCTAACGCGTTTTCTCGAGTGCTCAACAATCTCGTTGGCAACGGGATTAAGTATGCAGACCGGGTCGCTGTATCGCTCAGCGCCGCAGAAATTGTGGTCAGTGACAATGGACCCGGCATTCCTGAGTCCGAGCGCAGTCGAGTTTTCCAGCCTTTTTATCGGCTGGAAACGTCTCGCAATGTCAACACAGGTGGCAGTGGATTGGGTCTGGCTGTCGTGCAGCAGTTGAGCGCAGCTCACGGCTGGAAAATTGAGGTCGGAGACTCGCTGATGGGCGGGGCTGAGTTCCGCTGGTGTTTCGACAGTAAGGCGAAATAAATAAGTGAACTGTTTCTCGCTTTTGTCTACATAACTGCTGCAGCTGAAATTCCCCATCGACATTTGATACAAAATGTCACAAAAAATACGACCCTAGAAATGCTCCTGAAACGTCAAATTCGGATACTGGGCCCGTCACTGTGATAGTGGCATTTCTCTCCAAGATCTCGAGAGCGAACGTTTACAGGGTTGACAGGCCAAACCAGCCGATCATCGCAAAAGCGCATCGCTCTGAAGTGCACGGGATCAACTCCGAAGCCGCCGGTTTTCTCTCCAGACCGGCGGCTTTTTTATCCCCGTTTTCCGCTTGCGTCGCGTGATCGATTCATCAACGATGGTGATTTTATGCGGGGCATTTGACTATGAGCGAACAAACCAACGATGGAACTACTGAACATGCCTTTGAAAACGTACTGTATTCTGTGCGCGGACCGCTGGCACTCATCACCATCAATCGTCCGGAAAAGCACAATGCTATCTCGCTCGCGACATTGGATGATCTGCACGGAGCTGTGGATCAGGCGGCTTATGATGATGCGGTTAGGGTGATTGCCATCACCGGAGCGGGAGGCAAGGCGTTTGCTGCGGGATCAGACCTATCCGAGGTGATTAATCGTGATTTTAAAAAGGCTCTAGAACCCATCGTGCAAGGACTTGCGGATAAATTAGAGCGCACGCCAAAGCCGACAATCGCCGCGATTGACGGTATCTGTATGGGTGGCGGGTTGGAAGTCGCACTGGGCTGCGATCTCCGAGTTGCGACGCCGCAGTCGCGCTTCGCGACCCCTGAAGGCAAGTTGGGCATTATTCCAGGAGGCGGCGCCACGGCTCGTTTGCCTCGCGTGGTGGGTCGTGGCTGGGGTATGGAAATGATGCTCATGGGTGAACCCATCGGCGCGGATCGGGCCCTGCAAATCGGTTTAGTGACGCGATTGGTGGAAAGCGATGAGTTGATGGGTGAGATTCAAAAGATGGCTGAGCATTTGGCGTCCTTTGCGCCGTTCGTACCGCGTACGATGAAAGCCATGGTGCATTTCGGGATGGAGGCAAGCCTCGCCGGGGCGTTGATGTTCGAAAAATATGCTCAAGGGGCCCTGGTGCAGACCGAAGACAAAGCAGAAGGGATTAACGCATTTTTAGAAAAACGAACCCCGGACTTTAAGGGGCGTTAGAGGAACTGGATGCCGAAGACCACAGAAGCGAGTCTTGTCGGGCCACCTGTGTTTCGGACATACTCGCAGCTCAACTTAGAAACAGGAGGGGACCGGATGGCGGTAGACAAGTTTCCGATTGAGGGCAGTCATATCATGATGTTTGCTCGCTCAATCGCTGATGACAATCAGATTTATTATGACGCAGATTATGCAAAGACAACGGAAGCAGGGGCCGTCATTGCGCCACCCACCTTCGCTCAATCGTCTGCACAATTTGACCCAACGTATTTTCTCCGGCCAAAGATCGGTGAGGAGTGGTTTGGTTCTGGTAAAGAAGCCACGAGTATCAAGAAAAAAGAGTCTTCCGGCGGCGGTGGCGGCGGTGGATTGCACGCTGAACAGCACTTTGAATATCACCGCCATGTGGGTCCGGGTGACGTTCTGACTGCTGAGGTCAAGCCCGGTAAAACTTGGGAAAAAGAGGGCAAACGCTCAGGCAAGCTAGTTTTTAGCGAGACCATTACAGAATACCGTGACCAGAACGGTGAGTTAGCAATTACGGCACGCGGTGTCGGTGTTCGCACCGAGCGACCTGTAGATCAATAAGGGGGTAGTTATGGCACTTTCAGCAAGTAATTTAAAAGCGGGCGATACCTACACCGAGTGTTTGGTTGAAGACCTCTCCAGAACACAAATCGTAATGTATGCCGGAGCCTCCGGTGACTACAATCCGGTTCATACCGATGAGAAGTTCACGAAGGAAATCGCCGGATACCCGTCGGTATTTGCGCACGGCATGCTTACGATGGGTATGACAGGACGCATGCTCACTAACTACGTTGGCGACGGGCGATTGACCAAGTACGGAGTTCGTTTCACCAGCCAAGTGTGGCCCGGCGACTCTCTCAACTCCACCGCTACAGTAGTGGACGTAGCCGACGGCATTGTAAATCTGAACGTTGAAACGACAAACCAAGACGGGGCAGTGGTTTTGTCCGGTTATGCTGCGGCTCGAGTCGACTGATTGACTTGAGCAGCCGCAGGAGGAACCTGCGGTCGCTGTTGAAAGCGGGACGCCTCTGGGTGCTCCGCTTTTTTTTGTCTGGCGAAACAGCCTTCGGCGCCGCTACCACTTTTCTAGCGAGGTGCGAACATCGAGCTCAAAACTCCAGGCTTGCCGTGGTTGCTGGTACAAGAAAACATAGCCATCGACGATGCCGTCGATGTTTATCATGCCCTCATCGCCCAGTTTCGCTGCATATTCAGGGAGCCCCTTTTTGATTTTTTCGCCCCCAATCGGGCCGTCGACAACCACGTGCCCCACATGCACGCCGTCGCGACCGTATTCTTTGGCCATAGCCTGAGCCAGATTGCGCAGAGCGCCCTTAGATGAATTAAATGCACCAAAGTTCTCCCGACCGCGCAGTGACGCGCTCGCGCCGGTAAAAATCAACGTACCGCCTTGATCGCCAAAGCGGTGGATTGCTGCTTTGCCGAACAAAAAACCGCCAAAACAGCACACTCGCCAGCTGTTTTCGAAATACTCCGGGCTCATGTCAGCGATTCTGCCGGGCGTGTTGTTGCCTGTATTGTAGATGGCTAGCGCCAGATCGTTGCCGGCCAGGTCAAACAGACGTTCTGTGTCTGCTTCCGATGTGGCATCGGCCACTACAGCCTCGCCGGAGCCGCCCGCGGCCGCAATTGAGTCGACGACCGCCTGTAATTTGCTCTCGGTACGACCTGCCGCCAACACATGTAGGCCGAGGCTGGCGAAGCGCAGACAGAGCTGAGCGCCGAGACCTTCTAGCGGGCCAACGCCACTGACAATGGCTGTTTTCATGATGATGCCTCCGGAATCACTTGTTTGAAGGGGTGGACTGCGACGGTTTGGAACAGCCCTGCGATGTTGTATGGGTCAGCTGCGGCAATCGCCTTCGCTGTAGCCAAGTCCTCGCAGTCGATAACCACAATCGAGCCAATGGGCTGGGATTCGTCGTCACTCAGTATAGGTCCTGCAAAACGCACGTTGTGCTCTGCAAGGAATGCCAGATGAGCGGGCCGAGTCTGCTTGCGCAGCTCGAAACCGTTATCGATGTCCTGGCAGATCAACGAAAAAAGCATAGAGATCTCCTAAGTCCAGTAAACGTGCCGTCTCAGTTGAGATGGGACCTGAGCCGCTCAACCAGAGTTAACAGCGGGCCTCGAGAGCATTCAAATACCGCAGCAGTGCTGAAAAAATCATGGACCAAGCCATCGCAGCGTATGATTTCTGCCGGAGAACCTGCAGCATTAAGCGCGTCGCCATAGGCCTCACCTTCGTCCCGAAGCGGATCAAACTCAGCGGTAATGACCAGTGCCGATGGCAGGTTGGCTAAGCTCTGAGCGTGTATGGGCGTTGCCCTGGGGTCCTTACGGTCTGCTTCGTTGGGGCAATAGGTATCCCAAAACCACTGCATTAACGGAGTTTCCAAAATGAAACCTTCACCGTTTTCCGCGTAGGATTGCTGGGACATCGAGCAATCGGTGACGGGGTACAGCAGGCCTTGGAAAGCGATACTCGGTCCCTTCTGATCGCGGGCCATCAGCGCCATAACCGCAGCAAGATTTCCGCCGGCACTTTCTCC
This sequence comes from Gammaproteobacteria bacterium, assembly GCA_012269545.1. Taxonomy (GTDB): domain Bacteria; phylum Pseudomonadota; class Gammaproteobacteria; order Pseudomonadales; family Azotimanducaceae; genus UBA4421. The sequence continues at coordinate 67,564 of JAAXKB010000008.1, forward strand.
GGCAACGCCGATTTTCCCGTTACCGGTGACGGCGTCTTGGTTGCTAGACACCCACTCCACAACAGCAAAACAATCATCAACGGCGGCTGGGAAAATGTGTTCGGGCGCCATGCGATAATCAACGGAAACGACCACGATATTCGCGAGCGATGCCAGTTCTCGACAAACGGCATCGCAGGTGTCGATGTCGCCAATTACCCACCCACCGCCGTGGAAATAAACCAAGGTGCCGAAGGGGCCCTCGCCTTCAGGTCGGTAGATTCGGATAGGAATATCGCCCAAGGGACCGGATACTCGCCTGTCCTCGGTTGCGTGAATCGCCAACTCTGGATTGACTGGGCGCATGGCGCGATAGGCTTCACGAGCGTCGGCAACAGGAATTTCCGACAAACTCGGTGTAGGTCCGGCGGCGGCAAGTTGTTCGAACATGGCCTGATATTCTGGTGCTAATGGCATTGAATTTTCTCCTCTCATCCCAAACTTGAGCACAAAGAAGCTACACTATCCCGCTGACCAAGACTACACAGTGCCAAGGCAAGTCTTGTTTGTCTGCGGCAGCGCGAGTGCCGCAGGAAATCAGCGCTCTGGATGAGTGCCACCAACTGGCACCGGAGAAACCAATGGAGAAGTCGATGAACCGGTTCGAAAACGCAAAAGACGACCAAGAAAAAGAGCCAGAGAACGCGAAGCAATCGAATATGCTGGAAAGTGTTCTGCACAAGAACCGCACCCTCACGCTTTTCGGCGAGATAAATCAGGACGTGGCTCGTAAAACAGCAGAAAAGCTATTGGCCTTGGCGTATGAGTCCGATGACCCGATCACGCTCTACATTGGCTCGCCGGGCGGGCACGTAGAATCCGGCGATACCATCTACGACATGATTCAATTCATTAAGCCTGTGGTTCGGATTGTCGGCACCGGCTGGGTAGGCAGCATCGCGACGCACATCTATTTGGCAGCGGAGAAAGAGAACAGATTCGCGCTGCCCAATACCCGTTTCTTGATTCATCAGCCCTCCGGCGGTTTTGGCGGCGACGCAACAGATATTCAAATCCACGCCACAGAGATTTTAAAGACTCGGGAGCGTATCAACGGCGTGATTGCCGATCGGACCGGCCAAAGTGTCGAGCGCGTGACCGAAGACACGTCACGAGACTGTTGGATGAGCGCCGAGGAGTCAGTTGAATACGGTTTAATCGGCAAGATCATCTCGAGCATCGACGAAATCTCGTAACGATAGGTACACTGAGCAGCCGCTTCTGAGCGGCTGCCACTTCGCTCTCAAAATCTAGTCCTTTGCCCTTACCCGTTTGCCGTTGGCCTTGATGTTCGGCGAAGCGTCTTTGCATTTACCAAATATCGTGGCGTAATGCGGTGAATTAACATTTCACGGGAGAGACGTATGGCTTATGACTATCAATTGCTGGAGGTCGTGATTTCCGGCCGTATCGCCACGGTGACAATCAACAATCCGCCGATCAACATCATCACCCCCGCCTTGTATCAAGAACTGGTGGCCTTGGTGGCAGAACTCAAAGACGATGATTCGCTGACCGTAATCGTCTTCAAGAGCGCAGACCCCGATTTTTTCATCGCCCATTACGACGTATCGAATATTCTGAAATTTCCTACCGAGGGCGATGCCGAGCGAAACCTCGAGCTAAGTGATTTTCATACCATGTGTGAGCGCGTGCGAACCATGAATAAAGTCACCATTGCACAGATCGAGGGGCGTGTGGGAGGCGGTGGCAGTGAATTTGCGGCCAGCATGGACATGCGTTTCGGTGTGATAGACAAAACCATCATTAATCAGATGGAGGTGCCGCTGGGTATTTTGCCGGGCGGCTCAGGCACGCAGCGGCTGCCGCGATTGGTTGGGCGTGGTCGAGCCATGGAAATTGTGCTTGGCGCAGACGATCTTGACGCGCAAACGGCGGAGCGGTGGGGTTATTTGAATCGAATCTACAGTGCAGACGAAGTTGACGCCAAGGTGGCTGCGCTGGCTGAGCGAATAGCGAGTTTTCCGATGGAAGCGGTCCGGTTGGCCAAAGCCTCGGTTAATGCGTCGGACCTGCCGGTGCAACAAGGTTTGCAAGAGGAAGCGTACTTGTTCGCGCGTTTGCTGCGCACGGAGTCTGCGCAAGCAAACATGACACGTTTTATGCAAATCGGTGGGCAAACCCGGGAAGGAGAACTCCGGGTAGCAGAGTTATCGCGGCAGTTGGGCGAAACTCACTAAGGTGCCTAGGCGTTGTTGCGAATCATGCGCTGGGCGACTGCTAAGTAGATCAAGGCAGGGATCATCACCGCTAACAAGCTCGGTACATTGAACACCGCAGCCGTTGGCGCGAACAGGTCCTGCAGATATTTGAATCCCAAGCCTATGAACAGGCCCACGGTTAGGCGCTGGCCAATACCCGTGTGCCGCAAGGGGCCGATGACGACAGCGAGGGCCATAAGCGCCATGCTCAGGTAGGTCAGTGGAATCAACATTTTGCGCCAGAATGCCAGTTCAAAAGGAACGCTTGCCATGTGGTGCTGTTCTGCTCGAGACAAGTACTGCCACATTTGCACCACGGTCATTTTTCGTGGATCGGAAAAAGCCTGGGTCGCTAGCTGTTCTGGATTGACCGGGTTTGCCCAAACCCAAGTTTTCTCATCGAACGATTCGACTGCTCTTTCTTTCAATTCAGTGGTTGCGACTTGATGCAATAGCCAGTGGGATTTTTCCGCGTCGAAAGTTCCGGAAACAGCCTGTCTTGTGGCGACTAGGTGGTTCAGGACGTTAAGCTGATAAACGTGTATGTGTGCCAGATGACCCTGTTGATCAATGCCGCCGATGTGCGCGAATTCGCTGCCACTCGCGAAGCTGCGGCGCAGCCAGACGCCATCTTTCGGAGTTATGAAGGGGTTGGCAGCGGAATGATTTATTGCTTGCCCCAATGATTCGCCAAGGAGGGCTTGCTGCTTGCTTTGCACACCAGCCCGCTCTCCAGCCGGGGATAAAATCTCGCTAAGCACCAGATTCAAAGCCAGGCAAATGCCAAGGGTTGGCAGCAGGGCAATCATAATGCGCCTAGGCGAGACACCGGCCGCACGGATAGCTGTGAGCTCGCCTCCTTCTGCGAGATTGCCAAGGGCGAGCAGGAGGCCGATAAAGACGCCGTAAGATAACAGTTCTTCTATGCGGCGAGGCATGGTGAGCAAGAGATATTCAATTGCCTGAGCGAAGCCGTAATTCGCATTGTCCTCGTCGAGTTCCTCGATTAACGCAAATAAAAGCGTCAACGCAGACAGCACACCGATAACCGTTGCAATCGCCGCAACGCATTGGCGTGTCAGGTATCTATCCAAGAGCGTCAATGCTGCTCTCCGCTATCGCCGTGAGGCTCGGTGAGGGCTCGCAACGCTTCGTCGTTGCTGAAGTAAATGTTGCCGCTGATGTCGTCTGCTAAACCTGTTGCCTGTAGCTCTTTCATCAACGGGCCTTTGACCTCACTGAGATTGAACCGGATACCAATGTCGGCCAAGGTTCCGCTCATGCGTAGCAGCATCGCATGGCCTGTACTGTCGATTCGATTTACCGATCCGCAAGCCAAGAGCACGTCGGTAATGTCTTGGCGCCGCAGTGCGCGACCGACGATTCGGTCTTCGATTTGGGAAGCGTTGGCAAAAAAGATATTTTCGTCCACCCGCAGCGCCAAAACGGCTTGGTGCAGGGTAACGGGATAGCGTTTGGCAGAGCGAAACTGCTGGGAGTCCCCAAGTCTGCCGATTTGAGTGATGGCAGGGTTGCTGGATGCCCGCAGAAAAAAAGCGATGGATAACACGACGCCAAAGAGCAAGCCGATCTCGACGCCGAGGGCCAAAACGCCCAAGGCGGTGCCCCACTCGGTCCAGGAATCTTGACGATGTACAGCCCAGTTTTTGCGCGAATTTTTGAGGTCGACCAGATTCCAGACGGAAACTATGACGATGGCGGCCAATGCTGCCTTTGGTAAATTGACAAAGGCATCGGTGAAGAACATCAGCGTCACCACGATGATCAGGGCGCAGATGAGCGTGCTCACAGGCGTTCGCGCCCCAGCAGCATAGTTCACCCCCGATCGGGAGAACGATCCCGCGACAGGATAGGCACCGCTGAGTGCAGCACCAACGTTTGCCGCACCCAAGGCAACCAATTCTTGATTAGGCCTGACTTGATAACGTTCCTTGGCCGCGAGTGTCGCGCCGATGGAATAACTTTCAATATAGGTAATCACCGCGATGACGGCAGCCGATGGCAGTAAGGCCAACCACAGTGCCAAATCCATCGCCGGCCAGGTCAATGAGGGTAGGCCGCTTGGCACCAAGCCAACCGTATTGGTCTGACCTGAAAGACCAAGAGCAGAGACCGCTGCAATGCCGCCCAAGGCTGCCCAAAGCGGACCCGTTTTGGCCAAGGGGTGATCTTTTCCAGCGTGTACCCCAGCGAGCATTACCAGCTTGCCGATGAGGGGCTTGGACAACAGCAGGAGCGCCAGTGCAGCCAAGCCAATAGATAGGGTAAGGATATTGGTTTGGCTTAACTGGTTAATCAGGTCTATCAATTGAATGAGTGGGCTGCTGCCCTGATCGATCGTAACGCCTGTGATCGCTGGAATTTGGGAAATGATGATCAGCAGGGCTGCCGCATTGACGAATCCGGTGATTACCGGATGACTGAGCAAGTTGATAAGCCCGCCCAAGTTACACGCCCGAAGAGCGAACAAAATCAAACCAACCTGCAGACACAGGATGCTCGAAATCATGAGATGAGCATCACCGTAACTCGGCGCGTGCTGTGCGATAGCGGAAGCCACCAGCAGAGCGGCGACGGCTACTGGGCCAACAACGAGATGTCTTGAACTGCCAAACACGCCGTAAATCAACATAGGCAGCAAGCATGCGTACAGGCCTGCTTGTGGTGGCAAGCCCGCTAGGTAGGCATAGGCAATGGCTTGAGGTACCGTCACCATGCCGACGACGGCGCCGGCGATCAGGTCTTGGCTGAAATCGTCGCTCTGATAGTCTGTCAGGGCCGGAACGATCGGTACCCACTGACGCCATCGGCGGCCAACCATCGCTAGGCGGGTTTTCAATCGCATGGTGTTTCCGGGTGCAGTGAGCGCGTTTGGTCATAAAAGGCCGCCCATGCCGTTCGCTGCAAAGGAATACGAACGGGTGGCGCTGATAGGGGAGGCAGACATCGCATCCGTCGAGTTTATCAGCACCGGCTCAGGAAACCCGCGTTTTTTGGCTTGCCGCAGATTACCCCTCGGTGAGAATTGCGGGGTGTTAGACTCGGCAAACGCATCGCAGGAGAAAATCAATGGAAGTAAAAGCCGCAGTCGCTCATGCCGCAGGCAAGCCGTTAACAATCGAAACCGTTCGTCTTGACGGTCCGAAAGACGGAGAGGTGTTGGTGGAAATTATGGCTACGGGTATTTGCCATACCGATGCCTTTACCTTGTCGGGGGGCGATCCTGAAGGCATCTTCCCGTCGATTTTAGGGCATGAAGGCGCCGGTATTGTTCGCGAGATCGGAGCCGGGGTCAGTTCCCTTGCGGTGGGCGATCATGTGATTCCGCTGTACACACCAGAATGTCGGCAGTGCAAATTCTGTTTATCGGGTAAAACAAATTTGTGTGGTGCCATACGCGATACGCAAGGCCGGGGATTAATGCCTGATGGTAGTTCACGATTTTCCATTGGTGGCGAGCCGATCTACCACTACATGGGCACATCAACTTTCGCCAATTTCACTGTGGTGCCGGAGATCGCGCTGGCGAAAATTCGCGCGGACGCGCCTTTTGATAAAGTTTGTTACATCGGTTGTGGTGTCACCACGGGGATAGGCGCGGTGATGAACACAGCGAAAGTAGAGGCCGGCGCGACTGTGGCGGTTTTCGGTTTGGGGGGCATTGGCCTCAATGTCATTCAAGGCGCTCGTCTGGCCGGGGCCGAGCGCATTATCGGCATCGATTTGAACGGCGCGCGTCAGCCCTTGGCGGAGCGCTTTGGCATGACGGATTTCATCAACCCCAATGACGTTCACGACACGGTTCAAGCAATTGTTGACCTCACGGATGGAGGCGTGGATTTCTCGTTCGAATGCATAGGCAACACGGAGGTCATGCGCCAAGCCTTGGAATGCTGCCACAAAGGCTGGGGCGAAAGCATCATTATTGGTGTAGCCGGCGCAGGACAAGAGATTGCTACGCGTCCTTTTCAACTCGTCACAGGTAGGGTTTGGAAGGGCACCGCTTTTGGCGGTGCGAAGGGGCGCACCGACGTGCCACAGATTGTCGATTGGTACATGGAAGGCAAGATCAATATAGACGATTTGATTACCCACCAGCTCGCGCTGGAAGACATCAATCAAGGGTTTGATCTCATGCATGCGGGCGAGAGCATTCGCTCGGTAGTCGTTTACTGATGACGGACAAAAAAATCCAAGATGTCTGGCTGAGTCAACTCAGAGAAGCGATCATTGACCCAGAGCAGCGTATTTGTGATCCCCACCACCATTTGTGGGATCATCAGGCTAACCCCTATTTGTTACCCGAATTGCTGGCTGATGTTGGCGACGGGCATAACGTTGTCTCCACGGTTTTTATGGAGTGCGGGTCCATGTATCGGGCTGAAGGCACGGCAGCCTTGGCACCGTTAGGCGAGACAGAATTTGTGAACGGTATTGCTGCCATGTCAGCATCCGGTGGCTACGGGACGACTCGTGTGTGCGCTGGCATTATCGGCTTCGCGGATCTCACCCTAGGGGCCGACGTAGGGCCGGTACTTGATGCGCATCAAGCCCTGTCGCCGCGCTTCCGCGGCATACGGCACGCGACGGGTTGGGATGCCAGCGACGCTGTTCGTAATTCTCATACGAATCCGTCGCAACATCTGCTGCAAGATGCAAGCTTTAGGCAGGGTATAGCAGAACTCGAAAAGCGCGGTCTCAGCTTCGACGCGTGGCTATACCACCCTCAGTTGCCCGAACTTGTAGAGTTGGCCCAAGACTTTCCCGGGCTGACAATTGTTGCCGATCATTTCTGCGGCCCTCTGAGTATTGGTCCGTACTCGGACAGTCGGCAATCGATTTACCTTCAGTGGCAAAAGGACTTCAAGGCCTTGGCCCAGTGCGCCAATGTGCATGCGAAATTGGGCGGTATCGCCATGCCCATCAATGGCTTTGGCTGGCATCGCCGAGACACTCCAGCCTCGTCCGATGAACTGGTAGCAGCAACTGGGCCTTATCACCGTTGGGCAATCGAACAATTTGGACCAGAACGCTGCATGTTTGAGAGTAACTTTCCGGTCGATAGACAAAGCTGTTCCTACCATGTGTTGTGGAATGCCTTTAAAAAGATAGCCGCTGATTATTCTGATGAGGAGCGGGATGCGCTTTTCTATGGAACGGCAGCCGCGGTTTATCGACTGCACCATTCAACAGATCATTTGGGGAATTAAGAATGACAATTGATGTGATAGGCGCCGGATTTGGGCGCACTGGAACGTTGTCGCTGAAATTTGCGTTAGAGGCGCTGGGTCTGAACAAGTGCTATCACATGATGGAGGTTATGCGAAATCAAAGCCACGCGGCGCAATGGCGCAAGGCAGCCCGCGGAGAGGCGGTCGACTGGAACGCTTTATATGCCGGGTATCAGGCAACAGTGGATTGGCCAAGCGCAAGTTTCTGGCGCGAACTTAGGGAGGTGTATCCAGAGGCTAAGGTGATTTTAACCTTGCGCGACTCCCAGCAGTGGTACACCAGCGTTATGAACACGATCTGGAAATTTTCATCGAACGCCTTGGCCGAGAGTCAAAAACGGCAAGACGATCAAGGGATCGAACGATCGTTGATGGGCGATGAAGTCATCTGGCAGGGTGTTTTCGGCGGGCGCATGGACGATAAAGATCACGTGATCGAATGCTATGAGCGGCACAATCAGGAGGTAATCGACACAGTGCCGGCTGAACAGTTATTGGTGTTTCGTCCAGGGGACGGGTGGGAACCGCTGTGTCGATTCTTGCAGAAGCCTGTACCAGACACAGAGTTTCCGAAAGTGAATTCGACAGAGGAGTTCGCATCTATCTGGCGTAAGAAAGAGTAGCTCGAGGGCAGGACCGCGGTTTTGCCGCCTAGGTTGAAAGCGCGGCCTGGCCCACTTCCGGCATTAAACCCAAAATGCTGAGCAAGATTAGGCATATGCTGGCTAAGGCCAGGTAGGCTAAAAAGCCCACAAAAATGCTGCGAGCGACGGAGTGGTAGTCGCCCTTAAGTTCTTCTTGAAACGTTTTCAACATGCCGCCCTGTAACAGGTGGGTGACCAACAGCAGGAACATAACCTGTCCTACGTTGGAGAGAATTGCCTGAGTCATATTGAACTGCAGCGCATTGGTTTGGCCGACAGCGGGGCCCATGCTCGGCGGTCCCATGGTGGTCATGACGATAACAAAATAAGCGCAAAACACCGCGATACCGGCACCGAGCGTGACCGCAGCTGGTCTTTTTAAACCCAATGCATGGTAGTTGGCGGCCAGCAGGAAGAATCCTGCGAGCATCGAGCCAAAAAAAGTTGCGAAGCCAATGCCGTTTAGCGAATACAGACGAGGCAAATCCTCGCGCTTGGGCGTGTTGGTGGGTTGATGCTGGTCGGGTTCGTTCATGGGTGTTCTCTTGTGCCAAGGGGCGAATACTCGACATCACGCACGTCAATGGCAAGTGCAGTGCAATCAAGGGGCCATGTTACACGAAGGGATAAAGGCCCGGATCGAAAGGACCACCGTAGTCCGAGATCTCAAACGCTTCGGCGAATTCAATCGACACACCAGCCGGGTTCAGGGCCCGGTAAGTTTCTGCCACCTTGGCGGGCTTGCGCTGATAAAACCGTTTCAGCCAGGCGGTATCGTACGGACCGCTAGCATCGGGTAAAAGGGAGGGCAGCCAATCAAAAACTTGGCTGGCATGACAAGACAAAAGCTCGATGACATCGTCCTGCACAAGACCTGTATTGATAACCCAGTCGAAGCGAAATGGCCGCGGATCTTGGAATCGATCGTAGGTCAGCACGATGCTCGGCATGTGAGACAGTGCAACATGGTCCGGCGCAATAGCCGGAACCTGCAGCAAGTAAGCACTGTCTTTTACAAGCTGCGCGGCAGCGCGGTGATCTGGGTGATAGTCCGCCGTGCGATGGGTCACGATAACATTCGGTGCAAAATCTCGTATTGCGCCGATGAGTTTTTCTCTCAGTTCAATTGATGGTGTAAGGCGACCATCGTCTACCGGCCAAATCTCTAATTCGGCACCAACTAAGTCCGCTGCCTGCCGCGCTTCCCCAAGTCTTCGGGCAGCAAGCTCGTTTCTACTCAAAGTGTGGTGCCCTGCGTTCCCGTTTGTCAGGCAAAGGATTTTGATTCGGTGGCCCGCCTTGTGCCACAGGGTCATAAGTCCCCCGGCGCTGAATTCGGCGTCATCGGGGTGAGCCATGACCAGTAAGAGTTTTTTGTAAGTCATTTCCACGCAAGGCCCTGATTAGCGAATGGTGTCCAAGTTCGGACTGCGCAGACCATGCTCAGTCGCGGTCTCAAAAGCACGCGCGATGCGTAACAGCTCAAGATCACCCCGAGGTTTGCCCACAATTTGCACGCCAATGGGCAGGCCACTTTCGCTAAAGCCCCCAGGCACCGATATGGCCGGCAGTCCCGTGACGGAAATCATGCAGCACACGGCCATCCAGTCGATATAGGTGGGCATGTTGACCCCGTTGATCTCGCTGACCCAATCAAGATTGGCGTCGAAAGGAGGCACCTGGGCAGCTGGAATAATCAGCGCGTCGTAGTCCTCAAAAAATCGGGACACACGCTGATAGATCACGGTTCGCTGCAGTTCGGATTGGGTGAGTTCGTCAGCGCTCAGCGCAAGACCTTTTTCTATATTCCAGCGCGCCGTGTCTTTGATTTTGTCTCGCCAATCCGCGTCAGTAGAATCCAGCCGCGCGGCCAATAATCTAAGGCCCGCTGCACGTTGTACCTGAAAGACATCCATCGCACCCTCCAGATCAGGCGCAGCTTCTGCTACGTGCATACCTAAGCTCTTCATGCTCTTGGCAGCTTCGCGCACTGTCTGCGCGACTTCGGGATCGATGGCCAGTGAGCCCAAATCAGTGCTGAAAGCAACGCGCAGCCCCTGAATTTCCTGATCATTCAGCGGGGTTAACGCATCCAAAAAGGTGATGCCCGGGTCTGGCAAGGTGAGAGGGTCTCCTCTGTCAGGCCCGGCAATGACAGAAAACATGAATGCTGTATCACAGACATTTTTGGCCATCGGGCCGGTTGTGACCATGCGCCCAAACCATCCGAATCCCCGATTAAACGGCATTCTTCCCATGGACGGCCGGAAACCCACGACGTTACAGAAACTGGCGGGGTTGCGCAGCGAGCCGCCTAAATCGCTGCCATCTGCCAGAGGCAGCAAGTCAGCGGCCAAGGCAACTGCAGCGCCGCCGCTGCTGCCTCCGGGGGTTTTGCTTAAATCAAAGGGGTTGAAGGTGCCGCCGTAGAGTTCGTTGAACGTATGAGAACCCAACCCGAATTCCGGCATGTTGGAGTGACCGATAAAAATTGCGCCAGCCTCGCGCATGCGTCGAGCCAATTCGTCATCCTTAGATTCGACCTTGCCGGCAAAACCGGGAAACCCCCACGTCGTGGCGAAGCCTTTCACAGCGACGGCATCCTTGGGTGCCATGGGTAGGCCGTGCAAGGGGCCTCGAACCGAGACTGGTACGGCATCTGCCTCTGCGGCGAGCGCCATGGCTTGGTCCTCTGGCAGCAAGTCGACCAGAGCGTTGAGTGCGGGGTTCAGTGTGTTGATGCGCGCGTAGATGTTTGCCATCAAGGTCTGCGCCGAAAGGTTTCCGCATTGCAGATCGCGGCAAAGGCTTAGAGCGTCCTGCCAGATAGGTGCCGGTAACGGATCAGACATTGCCGTTCTCGGTGAGCCAGCGCAAAAGATCCTCAGTCACGGCTTCACGATTGAGCTCGTTGAGCATTTCGTGTCTGCCCGCAGGGTATATTTTGAGGTCAGCGTTCAGCCCGGCTTCGCGGTAGCGTTTTTGCAGCGCCGAGAGGCTTTTGCCTTGGTTGTTCAGGGGATCATCGCTGCCCGCAAAGAGGTAGATGCGTAAATTCTTGTTGATGCCTCGCACTTTGCGCCGCGACGAGCTTTGCGCTTGTGATCTAAACATACCCGCGAGCCCCCCAGCACTCAGCGTAGCTCCGCAAAGCGGATCAGCGCGATAGCCGGCGACTCGTTCCTTATCGCGACTGAGCCAAGCGAAGCCACCATCCCCATCCCCGTCACGCTCAAATTTTCTGTTGTTGTTGCGAAAGAGGTTTTTGCTGATTAATGGGCTGGGTGATGCCGGTGTCAGTCGCCAGCTGTCAAAACGAGCAAGGGCCGAAAGCAAGAGGGCGGGGATCTTCGGGAAAACGCCGGGTGATCCGCTGAGAATCATGGCGTGCAGCCGATGGCCCAGAGTGTAAGCGTATTCTTGAGCCAGCATCGCTCCCATGCTGTGGCCAAATAAAATGACCGGCCGGTCGTGCGCTTGAGTCATCCGGTACTCCAAGAAAGCGAGATCTGCCAGTGTTTCCTGCCAACCATTCCAACCCATATCACCGGGCTGGATGAGTGCGTCGAGGCTACGTCCGTGACCTCGAAGGTCGGGGGCCAAAACATTGAATCCTGCGTCGTTAAGCGCTTGGGCCAGTTCACGATAGCGTGCGCTATGTTCCCCCATGCCGTGGGCGATCAAGACATTTGCGCGCGCTTTGGCGGGTTCACTGCACAGCCACAGGCGGCAAAAGATCCGATGGCCGTCCCGCGACACATAGTGCTCCTCTCCAAGATTATCCAAGGTCATCTCTCGTGTTGTTCGTCTCGCCGAAAATATAGCCTACCTGTGTATAAAAAAACTCACCGGTTACCTAACCATCAAAAGCGGTGTGTGCCGCGCAGGAGGAATCCGGGGATAGCCTTGCATTTGCATGAAGGTGCTCTAGGGTGGTGGATTGATCAGTTAATAACGGAGCGGTATGCAGTCTTCTAAGAGCGGCGCAAGCGGGGATCTGGATCATTTGATTTTTTTTGGCAGTGTGTTGGGGATTGTTTCCCTGTGCGTGCCATTGGCGCTCTACCCTGAGGAAGGTGGCGTTATTCTCGGGCGGGCCTTTGATTTTCTGACCCAGAATTTCGGTGTGTTCTACGTTGCCGGTGCCACGCTTACCTTCGCTTTTTTACTCTATCTTGCGTTCAGCCGTCATGGCGACATTCGACTGGGCAATCAGCAGCCTGAATTTTCGACCCTGAGCTGGGCCGCCATGCTCTTTTGCGGGGGCATTGGCACCAGCGTTTTGTACTGGGGCGTGGTGGAGTGGGCTTATTATTTTCAGGCACCGCCCTTTGGGGTGACTCCGGCAACACCGGAAGCGAAGCTCTGGTCGGTCAGCTATCCGTTGTTTCACTGGGGTTTAATGGGTTGGTCGCTCTACGTGCTGCCCGGCGTCGCTATCGCGTACAGCTACTACGTCCGCGGTGCTAAATCACTGCGATTGAGTGACGCCTGCGAGCCCGTAATCGGACGTCACGCAAAGGGCGCGTTGGGACGCGCTATCGATTTGCTCTTCGTGGTGGGCTTGGTTGGAGCGTGTAGCATCGGTATTGGCTTGGCAGTTCCGCTTATTGGCGCTTGTGTCGCGCACCTGCTTCAGGTTGATCGCGAATCCCTTGGATTTGCGCTTGATGTCGTGGTGATCCTCGTTGTGACCAGCATTTTTGCTGGCAGTGTCTGGATGGGTCTGGAGCGAGGCATCAAGCGGCTGAGCGACTTAAACGTGTTGCTGGCATTGATGTTGCTGGCCTTTATTTTAGTCGCGGGTCCCACGCTGTTTATTGTAGAACTTGGTCTTGAGGGTGTCGGCCATATGCTGCAAAACTTTGTTCGCATGAGCACATACACTGATGCTGCAGGCACCACAAACTTTGTCGAAGCATGGACTGTTTTCTATTGGGCTTGGTGGCTGGCATTGGGGCCGTACATGGGTGTTTTCATCACTAAAATCTCTCGAGGCAGGACGTTGCGCGAACTGATCTTGGGCGGTATCGGCTACGGTACGCTCGGCTGCGTCGTATTTTTTGCCATCTTGGGTAACTACGCGTTGTATTTGGAAGTAAATCAACTCTTTCCGGTGATCGAAACGCTAAATGCCTCCGGCGCGCCTGCGGCCATTGTCGGCGTGCTTGGAACCCTACCGCTGTCCGCTTTTGCGATTTTGATATTCACCCTCGTATGCATCATCTTTGCGGCCACTAGCTACGACTCTGCGTCCTATACTCTCGCCGCATCTGCCACCCGGTCCTTGGCGCCTGAGGATCATCCAGCCCGTGGTCATCGTGTTTTTTGGGCCTTTCTGCTGGGTTTGTTGCCGATTACTTTGGTCTATATGGGTGGCCTCAAACCGCTGCAGTCGGCGGTAACGCTGGCCTCTGTGCCGCTTTATGCAGTCACCGTGATTCTTACGATGTCACTTTGGCGATCCATACATGCAACAGAACAAGAATCGCCGGATACTGAGGCGGTTTCGAACCCATCTTGAGGGAGCTGCACAAAAGGGAAGGGAGCTTTTATGAGTGAACTGGACTGGCACTGGCTGACGTTGTCGCAAGCCTGTCAGCGTCTGAAAAGCGGGCAGGCTAGTGCGCTGGAGTTAACGCGGGAGACGTTGAGACGCGCAAACGCCTTGGCGGACCAAACACATTGCTATGTGCACGTGCTCGAAGAAGACGCCTTGGCGACGGCCCAGCAGTTGGACGATAAACAGGCCGCTGGCGAACCCTTGGGGTTGCTGCACGGCATACCCATCGGTATTAAGGATCTACTGTTTACTCGCGGTTTGCCTACCGCGTCCGGCACGACGGTTATGAAAGATTTTTGCCCTGCCTTTGACGCAACGGTGGTCACGCGCTTGCGCGATGCAGGCGCGGTTCTCATTGGTAAAACCCAGCTCACAGAGGGAGCGTTTGGAGCACATCATCCGGCGGTCGTGCCGCCGTTAAACCCTTGGGACGCGGAGGCGTGGACCGGTGTATCCTCCTCCGGCTCCGGGGTAGCTGTGGCCGCTGGGGTGGCTTTCGCAGCCATTGGTTCTGACACCGGTGGCAGCATCCGCTTTCCGTCAGCCAGTTGCGGCTTGGTGGGTCTAAAACCCACCTATGGGCGGGTTAGTCTGCACGGCGCATTCCCTCTGGCCAACAGTTTGGATCACATAGGCCCCATGACTCGCAGCGTCGAGGACGCCGCGCGCATGCTCTGCGTTATGGCTGGTTTCGATGCCCAAGACCCGAACTCCCTGAATGCGCCAGTGCCCAATTACCTGCAGTATTTGTGTGTGAGCGATGACGGACCCGAACCTTTGGCAGGTAAGCGAATAGGCATTGATTGGTCCTATGTTAGCGATGGGGTTGAGGCTTCGGTGGTCGACGTTACGCGCCGCGCTCTTAAGAAGTTTGCTGGGCTGGGCGCCGAAATTGTTGAAATTAAAGTTCCCCAAAGCGCTGGAGTGCTGGCACAAGCCTGGGGTACTACCTGCGCAGTTGAATGCGCTCGTGCGCATACAGAGTATTTTCCGGCACGCCAGGATGAGTATGGGCCCGTGCTGGCCGGATTGATCGCGCTCGGTATGCGAACGTCTGAGCAGGATTATCAAGCTCTGCAGGAGTTGCGTACTGCTTTTGCCCATCAGCTGGATCAGGTGCTTGAGGGTGTTGACGCGATTCTTTCGCCCTGCATGCCGTTGGCGACGCCGTCAGTGCAGTTGATGGAAAACGGCGCACCGGCCGCAGAGGGTCAGGCTGATTTTTTGATGTTTACCGCGCCCTTCGACTACTCCGGCCACCCAACGCTGACGCTGCCAGTGGCCTCTCAGGGCGGCGGATTGCCGGGGTCATTCCAGCTCATTGGCAGAAAATTAGACGAGCAAACCCTGATCCGGCTGGGCTCAGCATTCGAGCAAACGGAAGAACCCATCATGTATCCGGAACTGCAATCATGAGTGTATTCGTAGAGCAACTGCTCAAAGTGACGAGGCGGATTAGAAGAGGCGTGCTGGCTTTGGTGCTGCTCGGGATGTCGGGTCAAGTCGCCGCCGCCGTCGAAGGCTGGTGGCAATCTTGGGATTCCCTGCTGTATGTGGCAGTGGAGAACGGCGAGGCAAGGGTGTTTGCCGCAGGTATCTTAAACCCAGCCTTGGTTAAGGGTGATTTGGTGAACTGGGGCCCCGAGGCCCCGCTACTGGATTTGGAAAACCCGGATCCTAAGCTGCGCGATCGTCCCTTGTTGGGTATGGAGTTGACGGAAGATTACCGCAAAAAGGGTAAGCAGTGGCGAGGCCGGCTGTATGATCCCCGCTCTGGAGCTTGGTATAAATCTCATCTGTCTGTCGTGGACGGAGTGCTAAATATCCGAGGCTATATCGGCATGCCGATGCTAGGCCAAACCCGCACTTTTGAGCGGTATGATCCCTGTAAAGTTTATGAAGATGCCGTCATGGTAGTCTGGTCGAAGGTGCAGCCGCCGGCTTGTCGGTAGTTTTTCTCATACGTGAGACGCAAGTCAGTCCGCTTTGCAGGCGCCTTGTGTTAATGAATGAGGGCGTAGCCCAAACCGCGAACGGATCGTATCCGATTACCCTTGGTTGGATGGGGCCCCAATTTCTTCCGAAGATTGCTCACATGGACGTCCAGACTTCGGTCCAGAGGTGATTCGTTCCGCAACAGACCTTCTCGGTAAAGTGTGTGTCTGGGCAGTGGGTTGTTCTTTGTCGTCATAAGCAGCCGCAACAGTCTGCATTCTGCGGGGGTCAGTTCTATTCTGGAATCACCAATTCGGGCCTGAAACCGCCCGGGCAACAGGCACAGGTCATCCAATGAATAGACGGGCTGTCGGCCCCTGTCGTCAGAGCTTCGGCGTTTGATAGCGTTGAGACGAGCAGCCAGCGCCTCGGGTTGAAACGGTTTGGCGATGTAGTCGTCTGCGCCAACTTCGAGACCCTTGATGCACTGGCTTTCAAGCCCCTGGCTGGCGAGCAGAATCACAGGGGTGTTGGCCGTTAATCTCAGTTTGGTCAGACAGCTGAAATTGCTTCGTTTGAGGAGCTCGACGTTGAGCAAAATCACATCGAATTGGAGATTCGCGGTGATGGATTCCGCAGTGACCACGTCGTGAACGATCAATGCTTCAATACTTTGCGGCTCAAGAACCTGTGCAAGCTCAAAAGCAGACAAGCGATCTTCTTCAATCAGTAAGACTTTCATGCTGAGGCATCGACCCCTGAGACGGACCTGCTGAAATATATTGGGGTTGGCGGTTAAAGTGTACGGAGGTTGTGCGGAACAGGCATAAAGTGTGGACTTAGTCGCAAGTTTTGTGGTGCTAATGTCTGGGCGCAAACGCCTGCCGGTCTTAACATAGCTTTACAAATCTTGCTGTTTCTTAGCCTTAGCCAAGTTGTTTGCTGTGCTCTAATCCCCGAGTTTTCACCAAGGACTTGAGGGTATGTTTCATTCAATCGCCCGATTATCGCTTCGATATTCGAGCCGCCTGTTTTTCTCTATCGGCCTGTTAGTCGCAGTAATTGGCTGTGGCAGCAGTGACGACAGCAGCAACCCGGAAAGCGGCTATTTGCAGGTAATTAACGGTCTCAACGATTCGCCGGACCTTAAGCTCGAGCTTCGCGATGATGGCGATGACTTAGTGGTCAGTTCGGAGTCTTTTGGATTTCAGAGGGCATCGGCGTTACTGGCGCTGAATGAAGGCGTCTACCAGCTGGAGATCAACAGTGAGGACCCCGAAAGCGGTTTTGAAGACCTTTTGCCGGAAAGAGAAATCGACATCCACGCAGACGTCATCCAGACCCTCGTTCTTGAAGGGGCCCTGGCAACCAGTACCTTTCGCTTGATTGAAAAAGACGCAGGCGACATATCCGAGGTACGGGAGGACGGCGAGGATGACCGTTTGCAGTTGCAGGTGATTAACCTGTCAGCCAGCACCGTCTCGGTATACGTCGCGGACGAAGTAGACCGACCGGATCAGGAAAATCTTGTCGGCACTGTTGCATCAGGTGCTCATTCCGACGCGATTGAGTTTGTGTTTGACGAGGAGGCAGACTACCGGATCAGACTGACTGCCGATGCAAGCGATGAGCTGTTGTTTGAATCGAACGAAGTGGATTTTGCGCCCAACACCCGCGCAACCATCGTCGTTAATGACAACGTGGGTCCAGACCCAGACAGTCGAAACGTTTGGCTGGTGCGCGATGACGGCACCGCGCCCCAACAAAACCGATTGGCGAGGAGCGGTTTTCGCGTTGTCAACTTAGTACAGGATGTCGCCGATGCGGCGATTAGCATCACCAACGATGTGGGTGATGCAGATCTGTTCACCGCGACCATGTTACCGATGGATATCGGTTCCTTCACGCGAACTAACCCCGGTTTTGTGAGAATCGAGGCACGGGCTCCGAGTGGAGCTACTGCGCTTGAAACCGCCAGTGTGTCGTTGGATCCGGACACCGCCTATTCCTTACTCGTCACCGGGTCTGGGGGGCAGGCGGACGGCGGCCTGCTGATGCGGGCCAATGAAATGGATCTTCGTCCGGTAGGCAACGCGATCAATGTCCATTTCCTCAATGCGCTTGCGGAAACAGATCAAAATGACGTCACTGAGGTCGATTTTTATGCGCTGGGTGACGATGACTCGCTGTCCGGGTCGAGCCCGGTTTTGAGTAGCGTGGGGTATTTGCAAGGCGGCTCAATCGTGCTCGCTGCTAAGAGCTACCGCTTTCTTGTCACGACGGCAAATTCGCACTCAATCTTGGCCGGGCCGGAACCGCTCGCCGCACCCCAAGGCCGGGGGCAATACATTGTCTCTGCCAGCGAAGCTCTCGGTGGGGGAACCCCGAATATATTGTCAGTAGCGCTTCAAGATGAATGATGTGGGAGCCTTGGCCTTGGTCTTGTTGCTCGCCTGCTGTCCCTACAGTCTTGTGCAGGCAGAGGCTTCGGAACCCAAGGCCAAAAAATTTTTCACCTTGGGCGCAGCAGTGGGTTATCACGATGTGGACTCTGACGATTCAGCGGATCCCCATGTAAACGGCTATACCTACGCCTTGTTGGTCGGCTACGACTGGTCCAGATACGTTGGCGTCGATGCTGAACTGATGCGCATGAACAGGGGATCTGATGTGAATGTTTTCGGCAGGCGGCTATCCTTTGGCGCAGATGCGGTCGGTCTCTCGGCACGTATCCAATGGCCCCTAGACGACAGTTTTAGCGCCTATCTGCGACTCGGCGCCGCGGCTTTGGAGCTGGATAGCCCAGAGGTTCCCGAGGGCACGCTGGACGAATCGTGGGTTCGCCCAATGTACGGCGGTGGCGTCCGCGGTGATTACTGGTTTGCCGACTTTGTTTCCTACGGCAAGCTGGATGATCTGTACCTTGATCAAGTTCGGGCGGGGCTCATGATGCGGTTTTAGTCCACTCCCAGTCAGTGAGGGGATTGCCTTGCGTTCTGGAGTTTTGATCGACGTAGAAAATAAACACCAATCCTAAAATGTTTGGCTTGGCGTCCTGTTCTAGGCGTTTAATCGCGACATTGGCGCCTACTTTGTCCACCTGCAGTACGCCTGCATCGGTCTCGACCCAGCCCTTAACGCGCTGCACGGAGGCGTCCAAAGCTCTTAAGGCGGTGTCGATATCTCGCTGCGACACAGCCTCTTCTTGATACCAAGTCTGTGCAGAAAACCTCGGTAATTTGGTTGTTTCGCTTGCCAAAGCTGCATGTGCGCCAGCGCGTTGCCAGCCCAATATCGTCTCAATCAGCTTGGTGTCCCTGCTCGTCAGCTGGGGGGTTAAGTTATTGAGCTGAAAGTGCGGGTTGAGTTCGGTTTTACTTAAAACCAGCATATCGGCTTGGGCGATCTGAGCTTTCACCAGTGCCCCCACGTATTTGTCTTTGCTGCGTTGCTCGAAGTTGACCGCATCAACGACCACGACGGCTGCTTTTGGTAAAAATCCGGGGTAGTGACAGTGCTGCCATACTCGGGCAGGTTCGGCTACCCCGCTGGTTTCCAATATCACCTGCGTGATCGGCAGGGTATTGAGCTGGTCAAGCGCCTGACTCAAGTCATCGCTGATGCTGCAGCAAATGCAGCCATTGCTTAATCCAATAACGTTGCCGTTGTTGGATTCGCTGCGGATCAGCGACTCATCAACGTTGATGTCGCCAAAGTCGTTCACCAGCACGGCTGTTCCTGAGGGCAGTTCAGGCTGGTTGAGCAGACGATTGATTAATGTTGTCTTGCCCGCACCAAGGTACCCACCGATCAGGGTTACGGGCTTGATGTGAGAACTGGAGGCTGGCTCGCTCACTCGATGGGGAACACGTTGCCCTCAAACACCGTTGCGGCGATGTTTATGTCTCGCAGCGCGTCGGGTTCGCAGGTCAGCGGGTCTTGATCCAGTACAGTGAAGTCGGCTCTTTTGCCCGCTCGCAGGCTGCCAGTGATGTCTGCCAGCCCGATTGTGTGGGCGGCATTAATCGTAATGGCCTCAAGGGCTTGTTGTTGGCTCAATCGCTCCTCTGGGCACATCACGTTGCCGGCATGATTTTGTCGCGTCACGGCAACCCACATGCTGTTCAGCGGTTCGGCCGGCGCCATGGTGAAATCGGAGTGTATCGTGGTATTGATGCCCGCTTTAAGACAGCTACCTAAGCGCGCCATTTGGCTCGCGCGCTCGTAGCCGATGCCGCTTTTGGCATAGCTATCCGATAGTTCGTGCAGGTAATACACATTTGCCGATACCTGTGCCCCCAGCGCCTTAATCCGGCGAATCTGTTCCGGCGTGCTGAAGCCGAAGTGCTCAAAGGTAAAGCCGTGGTTAAAGCGCGGCTTTTCATCCTGCATTTTTTGCAGAATATCCAGCGTCAGCTCCAGGCCCAAATCGCCGGTAACGTGCACGTGTATCTGATAGCCAGCCTGCCAGTAGGCGCGGATATGCCGCTCCAATTCTTCTGGTGCAGCCAGCCATTCGCCGTGATGGCCGTCGATGTACCCCGGCTCCTGCATCTGTGCCAATTGGCTGAAGAAGGCTCCGTCGCTAAAAAGCTTGATGTGTCGGGCGAAACTCAGCCGATGGGTGTTGTGTGACAATAAGGCTTCTGCCATGGCAGGACCTTCTTCGGGTTTACGGCCACCCTGCGTAAGTCGAGTGCCGTGAACGACAAGGCGAGTGCGGAATGGTACATCGTCACCCTCCAGTTGCTCGGCCAAGGCTTGGGCTTCGGTATCGAAATTAAACAATCCTGTGGCCAGGTCACCGATGCTGGTATGACCGCCGTGATGGACTACCTGCTTCAATCGCTGCAGCCCCTCTGCGTATTTCTCAGGTGCGAGAATCCAAGGGTTTAGCCGGTTTATGGCAAATCCAAGGCCCAGCTCAAAAAAGTGACCCTGTTCAATGTCAATTTGCATGCCCGGTTTGATTTGAGCCGGATCAATGCCCGCCATGCTCATGGCGGCATCGTTCATATAAAGCTCGTGAAAGGAGCGATGCCATACGATAATCGGACGCTCATCGCTCACTTGCTTAATGCGTGCTTTATCCATGCTGCCGTGCCAGAGCTGGTGATAACCCCAAATAAACAGCGGCTCGTTAGCTTCCTTTGACGCATGCAGTGCCTGCATACGCAGATCGAACCCGTCTGCGGTGGTTACCGGGTCGATATCTCCCCAAGGCAGCTTCCAGCGCATGGCAGTGATGAATTCCATGGGCAACAGCACTGCTGCCATACTGGGATGCAGATGCGGGTCGATAAAACCCGGGCAGATGACCTTGTCAGCGAACTGCTCGTCGACCTTATATTCCTGACCTTCAAGCCAAGGCTGCATCTGCTCAGGCTCGCCGACCTCCAAAATCATGCCGTCTCGCACCAGAACTGCAGAGGCTCTGGGCATGGCAGTATTCATGGTGATGACCGAGCGGGCTTTGAATAGGGTGAGCACGGCGTGTTCCTTAATGGCGCGCGGCAAGCAGGTGATCGGCACCTTTTTCCGCCAGCATAATGGTAGCTGCATTGGTATTGCCGCTAACGACGTAAGGCATTACCGAGGCGTCAATCACGGACAGACCCTCGACGCCCACAACCTGAAGGTTCTCGTCAACGACTTTACCAATGCTGCAGGTGCTCGTGGGGTGGTAAACCGTACTGGCTTCGCGACGAATATAGGCCATGAGCGCCTCGTCATCGTTGAGGTCTGTTTCGATTTCCGGCGAGAGGCGACCGCACAGATAAGGTCGAAGCTCGGGTTGATCGAATATGTTGAGTAACATACGCACGCCGCGTAGCAGAGTGTCGCGGTCCAGCTGAGTACTGAGGTAGTTGGCGGCAATGACCGGTGCTTGTGCAATGTCCTTGCTCTTGGCGTGAATGGACCCGCGTGATTCCGGGCGTGACTGGTTAACGACAGCGGTCACAGCGGGCTGTTTTAGCGCTCGTATTTTGCCTGCGTCATTGTAAAGCGTGCCGCCGGAGGCGAAGTGAATCTGTACATCTGGTGCTTCCAGCCCGTCTCGGGTATGGCAAAAAGCGCCCACGGGCGCCGACCCTGTTGTAAGCGGGCCTTCGCGCAAAAAGAACCAGCGCAGCGCCGCTGGAATCAAGCGCAGACCCTGTACCTCTCGGTTAATCGAGTTTTCCGGTTGGGTGGCGTAAACCACTTTGCACAAAATGTGATCCTGCAGATGTTCGCCCACATCCGGCGCGTGGTGCACCACATCGACGCCGATGGCTTGCAGACGCTCACCATCTCCAACGCCGGATACTTCCAGTAGCTGTGGCGATGCGACGGCGCCGCCGGACAGAATCACGTGTGCACCTTGGATGACCTGTTTCTGGCCGCGGCGGCTAATCTCGACACCGGCAGCCTTTTTGCCTTCGAACAAAATACGCTGTGCGATTGCATGGGTAATGATGGTGAGATTGGTGCGCGAGCGCGCCGGGGTCAGGTAGGCGCTGGCTGTGCTCCAGCGTCTGCCGTTGTTTTGGGTGAATTGGTAGTAACCGCAGCCTGTTTGATCAACGCCGTTGAAATCAGGGTTGCTGGGGATGCCTGCCTGATTCATCGCCTTGAGAAAGACGTCATCCATGGGGCGTTTGTCGCGTACCTCTTGTACATGCAGTGGGCCATCCGTCCCGTGCATCTCGTTTTCGTGGATTTGCTGGCGCTCTGCTTTTTTGTAGTAAGGCAGTACATCTTCCCAAGACCAGCCTTTCGCGCCTGCTTGTTCCCAAGCCGCAAAGTCCACGGGTACGCCGCGCACGTAAATCATGCCGTTGATTGCGCTTGAACCACCCAGCGACTTACCGCGAGGCCAATACACCTGCCGATTATCCAGTTCGGGTTCCGGCTCGGTTTCAAAGCCCCAGTCGAATTTGGGGTTTCTAAACGTTGCTGCCCAGCCTGACGGGACATGCAATAAAGGCGAGCGATTGCTGCCGCCGGCTTCCAGCAAACAGACGCGAACCGCCGGGTCCGCGCTTAGCCGATTGGCCAACACACAGCCGGCTGAGCCAGCGCCCACAATGATGTAATCGTAATTGCTCATGATCCCTCCCCAAAAACCTAGAATGCCACAACTGTGGGTGAAGCTCTGCCACTCCAAGGAGACTTTTGTATCGCCTATAAACTCGTTATGGTGCCGCGGCAGCGCAAGAATGCTCGCGGTCGCTCAATTATCGAGGAAGTTATGGATCCAGTCAGTCAGGGCGTCGTTGGAGCCGCTTTTGCCCAAGCAGCAGCGAAGCGCACGACGCTTGCCACGGTGGCGTGGTACGGGGCGCTGGGCGGCATGGCGCCAGATTTGGACGTGCTGTTTCAGTCGCCGACTGACCCCATTTTATTTTTGGAGTTCCACCGGCAATTCACTCACTCCTTGGTGTTTATCCCGATAGGCGCACTGTTGGTCTTTGCGGTTTTGCGATCAATCGCCAATCGTGTTCGCATGCTTCAAGGCCTCAGTGCTGGACAAGCTTATTTGGCGTGTCTGATGGGTTATGCCACCCACGGCTTGCTGGACGCCTGCACGTCCTACGGCACGCAACTGCTGTGGCCGTTTTCCAACGCCCGTATCGCTTGGGACACCATGTCCATTGTCGATCCTTTGTTTACCGTTCCCTTGGTGGTATTGGTTGTTGCAGCAAGCCGCAGCAAACGCGTTTGGCTTTCTTGGCTAGCATGCGCCTGGATGCTCAGCTTCTTTGCTTTTGGCTGGCTGCAGCAGGAGCGTGCTTTGCAGGCGGCGAGTCAGGTGGCGCAGATCCGCGGGCACGAACCGCTTAGATTGTCTGTTAAGCCATCTTTCGCAAATTTGCTGGTATGGAAGGCGATCTACGAATTTGATGGTTACTACTACGTTGATGCGGTTCGCGTGGGTACTCGTGCACATTGGTATCCCGGTGCGCGAGTGCGAAAACTCGATTTGGCCAGAGATTTTCCCGGTTTAGGACCGGCAACTCGGCAGGCCCAAGATATTGAACGTTTTCGATGGTTTTCAGACGATTACTTATCTGTCATGGAAGAGTCGCCGCGTATCGTCGATATGCGCTACAGCCTGGTGCCCAACGAGATCGACCCCATGTGGGGAATTGACATTGATGCCACGGACCCAGACTCTCACGTTGCATGGTGGTCCAGTCGCGAACTCACCGAGATAAAACAGGGAGCGTTTTTCGGTATGGTTTTGGGTTTGGGCGGAGTGCCGTTAATCGAATCGGAGGTTTCTCGGTGACGCGTCTCACACAGATGGCAGAACAGGTTGCGCATTTACTTCGCCAGCGAGGCGATACCGTTGTCGTGGCGGAAACATCCACAGGTGGGTTGCTGTCATCGGCTCTGCTGGCCGTGCCCGGTGCTTCTGCCTATTACAAGGGCGGTAGCGTGCTGTACACCTACGAGTCGAGGAAGCTGTTGCTAGGCATGACGAGGGCGGATGTGGAGGGGTTA
Organism: Gammaproteobacteria bacterium; assembly: GCA_012269545.1. GTDB lineage: Bacteria > Pseudomonadota > Gammaproteobacteria > Pseudomonadales > Azotimanducaceae > UBA4421. The sequence continues at coordinate 91,709 of JAAXKB010000008.1, forward strand.
ACCCCTATGAGTGAAGCCATGGTCATGGCCTTCGCGAATAAAGCGCGAGCTCAGTTTGATGCCACTTGGGCCATAGCAGAATTAGGCATCGCTGGGCCAAGCGGCGTCGTTTACGGCGAAGCGGGCACAAGTGTTATCGGCATCGCCGGACCTCATCCGGTGTCGGCGCTGCTTGCAACCGGATCTGCCGAACGTGAAGGCAACATGTGGCAGTTCGCCGAACACGGGCTTGATCTGTTTTGTCGAGCCCTGTCAGAGGTAGATGCGGTCTAAAACTCCAAAATGGCTCGGCCGGCAATCTTGCCGTTGGCCAATGCATCGGTGGCTTCGTTGATTTGATCAATGCTGAAGCGTTCGGTGACCATCTTCTCCAGTCCGAGATCGCCGTTGTCTTCCCATTCCAAAAAGCGCGGGAAGTCACGGTCCGGCGCACAAGAGCCGCCAATGCTGCCGATAAACTGCTTTTCGTTGACCAATAAATCCACGGCGTTGATTTCAGCTGTGGTTGTCGGAACGCCCACCAAGACCGCTTTGCCGCCATCCTGTGCGCCAAAGTGGCCGCTGCGGCAAGCAGGTAAAATTTGTTCCATGGTTTGTTTGATGCCAATGCAGTCAAAGGCGTAGTCCGCGCCAGACACGGGGACCCGTGCAAAGGTAAAGCGATCATCGCGCGTGGTCAGCGCATGAATGGCGGCTACGGGGTCTTCCCGACTGGCATTCACCACATGGGTCGCGCCAAAACCTTTAGCGAAGGCCAGCTTATCGTCATCCAGATCCACGGCAATAATGGGATGCGCGCCGGCCATTCGGGCCCCGACAACCGCGGAGAGCCCGACACCCCCGACACCAAAAATCGCCACGCTTTCGTTGGCCTGTACTTTGGCGGTGTTGATCACTGCACCCGCACCGGTCATAACGGCGCAGCCGATAATGGCCGTTACGTCGGTTTTGATGTTGGGATCAACTTTTACCACATACTGTTGGTCGGCGATGGTGTGGTCTGCCCAGGTAAAGACGTTTTGGGATCTGGCCACGCCGTCCATAACAGTCAGTGAGGCAGCTACGGGCGGGATTGACTCTGCAGCGGCTTGGCGCGGCACCCAAGTGACCATGACGGTGTCGCCCGGCGTGACATGAGTAACGTCGCTGCCGACGTGCAGGACCACGCCGGTAGATTCATGACCCAAAATGACGGGTGTTTTTCGTGGCCCGTGCATTTGATGCAGCTGGGAGTGGCAGATGCCAGACGCAAACTGCTTAACCACCACCTGATGAGGAGCCGGATCAGGCAGCTCTAACGATTCAACTCGAAGTTTTGCTGTGTCAGCAGGTAGTACGACAACGCGTGCAGGTGTTCCCATCATGATCTCCTCAAATCCAGTCTGGCGAAGCAACTAAGACCTTGAGCATGGTCTGAACAGGCGCTAAGTTCAATCAGGGATCTCTGCATCGGTCAGAGCATTGATATATTGAAGAGGGGTATCCAAATGAAATTACACGAATCGCCATCGCCCAACGCTCGCCGCGTCCACATCGCTATGGCTGAAAAGAGTATTGAGATAGAACGCGTTGCCGTTGACATTCGAGCTGGCGAAAACATCAGTGCGGAGTATCTGGCAAAAAACCCAGGTGGCCGCGTTCCCATGCTGGAACTGGACGACGGCACGTTCATCGGTGAGTCGGTGTCAATTACCCGATACTTGGACGCCATTGGTGAAGGCCCCTCATTGTTTGGAGACAGCCCGCTCGCTCAGGCGCAAATAGACATGTGGCAGCGGCGCGCTGAATTCAACTTCTTGCTGGAGGTCGCCGGTGCTTTTCGCAATATCACCGGATTTTTTAAAGACCGTGAAACCTGCGTAGAAGCGTGGGGTGTGGTTTGCGCAGAGAAAGCGCCCAAGGCCCTGACCATGTTTGACGACCAATTGGCGCAGACTGAGTTTCTTGCCGGAGATCAATTCTCAGTCGCGGATATTACCCTTGGGGTGGCTCTGGACTTTGCTCGTTCGGTGAAGGTGGTCGAGCTGCCGGAACTTGCCAACATCAAGCGTTGGCAGGACAAGTTGAAAGCACGACCGAGTTTTTCGGCGAATTAACGAGTTAGGATGATTTGGTTGTGCCCTATTCCAGCGTAATCGGAATTGCCTTATATCCAGCGGCTTCAAATGCCTTTTGTACTGAGTGAGTCGCGTCTGGACACAGGGCGATCATGGACCCGCCACCGCCGCCACCCGTGAGCTTGGCGCCAATAGCGCCGTGCCTGCGAGCGATATGAACCAGCTCTTCCAGTTCCGGTGTGGAGAGCTGTAGGGCATTCAAGTAGCCGTGACATAGGTTCATCAACTCTCCCAGCTCGTCCAGACGACCTTCTTGCAAAGCACTCTGCCCGACACTGGTGAGCTGGCCGATTTGATCAAACAGGCTTTCATAACGATCCGGATACTGCTGCCAAGACGCCCGGACTCTGGCGACGGTGTCTGCGGTCAGGCTCTCTTTACCTGTGACGCCAATCACTATTTCCAGCGGTTGGCCTAGGGTGATATTGGTGAAGCGAGCCTGTTGCTGTGCTTCGTCTTGCTGACGTTGATACAGCAGGGGTGCTCCATAGGTTGCCACGGTGTTGTCGATGCCCGAAGGCGTGCCGTGAGCTGTTTTTTCGCATTCGAAGGCCAGCTCGTTAATGCGGCCATCGCTGAGCTGCAAGCCGTAGGCCTCATCAGCAGCGCGCAGAATAGCGACGGCCAAAGCAGATGAACCGCCTAGTCCCATGGCTCTTGGAATGTGCGGGAAGACCTCAATGGTCATGTTTTCGCTGGCCAAGCCGATCTGGCTCATCAGCGTGGCGATGATACCGGCGAAGCCCGGCGCAGAGGGTCTTACCTTTTGCTCAATGCCCCAGCGGGGTATTAGCACGTTGATGCCGTCGCCTTCTTTGCGTACGGCGGCTTCCACCGCAAGAGGTATGGGCAGTGCGATTGCCGGACGGCCGTAAACGACGGCATGCTCGCCTAACAAAATGATTTTGCCGTAAGCCGATTGTCGGTCTGCTGTTTCCGGCATGATCACTTTGCGTGACAAATTTTTCGCGATTTCCTGTGCTTTCCACACTTTGATTTCGCCGGATTCGATCAGCGTTTCGACCACAGTTTCAAAAAATTCTTCCGCTACACCCGCAGTGCTGGCCACGCTGCGAGCGTGGAGGTTCATGTGATTTTGCTGAATGCCATCCGTTGACAATGCTCGCAGGGCCGCAAAGTTTTGCGCCAGCCCGACGACGCCCATCACGCCCGCAAGCTCCGATGCGCTCGGCGAGCCTAAGAGGCGGTGATTGATGCGTACGCTGGGATTGGTTTCCAAGGAGCCGCCGACGGTACCGACTTTCATCGGGATGGCGATCTCGCCGACTAAGTAGCCTTCTTCGCGCTTATGCCAACGGGTCAGTGCCTGATAGCGGCCGTTGCGAGAGGCGTAGGCGTGTGCTGCGGCCTCGATAGCGCGCCAGTCGTTGCCAGTGGCTAAGGCGAGTGCATCGACGCCATTCATGATGCCTTTGTTGTGCGTGGCGGCCCGGTAGGGGTCCGCCAACGCCAGGTCGTTAGCGAGTACGATGCCATCGCGCACCTGCTCACCTGTGTAGCCTTTGCCTTCGAGATTCTTCAGGGGAATGCGTACCTTAGCCCGGGCGATAGCCCGGTCGGTAAGGTTGGAGAGGATACGCAAAAAGACTTTGCCGCCGGTTAGGCCCTCAACATAGGCGGCAACACCTTCGCACATGGTGTTGACCAGATTGGCCCCCATCGCGTCTCGGGTGTCGACCAGAAGGTGCATGACGACCATCAGCCGTCCGTCTTCCTCGGCACGATAGTCGAACACTTCAATATCCAAGGCACCGCCACCGCGAGCCACCATCTTTGGATGCAGGCTGTTAGCCAGAGCGACGATGTCATCTCGATGTTCGAGCAATGTTTGTTTTGCCAGTTCGGGATTCGAATCGATGACCACTTGAACCTGACCGATCAAGATAGGGTCAACGGGATCGACGGTGAAGCCGCCACCCAATCGAGCCATGCGCGCTGCGCCGGACAGGCCCGCTACAATCGATGGTTCTTCAACGACGAGCGGCACAACATAGTCACGGTTGTTGATGAGAAAGTTCAGGGCAACGCCCATGGGCAGGCCAAATACCCCGACCACGTTTTCGATCATTTTGTCGGCAACGTTGAGTTGCACCTGATGGTTGCCGCTGGTCAGCAGCTGCACGTCTTCATTGCTGATCAAGCCGCGCTGGTGCAGGGCGCTGATGCGCTCTGCGATGGGCATGCGAAAAAAATTGGGGATTCGCGAAGAGCCGGTTAGATCAGTTTCGCCCGCAGCGTCGGAATCACTGTCGGTGCTGGAATGCGACACCATTTGTAGCCATCTCCAAATCTAGTGGTAAGAAGCCGTTTACTTCGGCTTGTTGTCGAAAAACTGCTAGGTCGTGCTGACTTTCGGAGAACGCAATGCCGATATCGCCACCACCTGCGCCACAGGGCTTATAGAGCACCCCGGAAGCGGCGGCAAGTTTACCCAACCTTGCGTGTTCTTGGGTGAAAATATTGAGAATTGCTGACTTATCAAGGGCTCTGAGCGTTTCGCAGTAGTCGGCTAGCAATGCAAGGCTCGGGCCCAGCTTGCAGATCGCGTCGCTTATCGTCGCAAGTGCCTCCAAGGGTGCGTTGTCGGCTTGTTGCCGCCATCGGTCGAAGCGCGCGATGTGATCGCCTGTCTTGGCGCTTTTGCCGCTCCACACGACCTGCCAAAAGAGATCTGCTGGCCAATCTGCCGGTGTCGCACGGCCCTGTTGAAAGTGGATTAGACCGCCATGCCAAGCACTTGCGACATCCAGTCCACTGCCTTTGCCGCCCTGCCAGAGGCGGTGCAATGCCATAACTTCGCTGATTTCGGGGTTGCGCTGGGTAAGCTCGCACAGAATGCGGTACGTTGCAGTGCAAACTGCCGCTGATGAACCCAGCCCAAGTTTTTGCTCTGCTGCGTAGAATGCGGAACTGTCGGTTGTCATGCTCAGCGGCGTGGAACAGTCTGCCAAGGTTCTGTAGCCCCAATGAGCCAAAATCAAACGCAGAAACGCACTTTGCGGGTCATCGGGGAGTTGATCACCTGGGCAGCTGGCTGGTGCCGTGGCAAATCCCTCGCTGCGGAAATGCCAGTTGTTATCAGGGGAGGGATCCGTCCAGACTGTGGCTCTGCTGCTTAGCGCCATCACCCCAGCGGGCGCGCCAGTCAATACGGCGTATTCACCCCAAACGACGATTTTGCCCGGCGCCGATGCATAGGTCATGTGATGACTCGAGCACCTTCGCCAAGAGAGCTGCGGAGCACGTCGACCACCCCGGGCGTTTCGGCCAGTGCGCTGGCAACAGCCGTGGCGCTCGCTGGTAGGCAGACAGCCTTGATTTGCGGCCCGGCGTCCACGGTAAAGAACACATCGTGTCCTTCTTCACGCAGACTGCGAATCCGATCCATGCAGGCGATGCTGGCTGGAGTCCAGTAGCTTAGGGCTGGCTGGCTGGTAAGCATGGCCGAATGCATTTTCAGACAGTTAAATTCGGCTACGTCGGCTAGCTTGGGAAAGTCTCTGTTTTCAATAGCCTCAGACGCGGAGGCAAAGTCGGTTGTCGCATCGCGCACCCAGACGTTGTAGTAAGGCGACGTCAGTCTGGACCGCTCCATACCCTCGCCGGAGCTGACGCTTTTTGGCTCGTTGCTGGTGACGGCAACCACCACTTCCAGCGGCCAATGATCACGTTTCGCCATGGGGATTGCTTGCCATTGGGGCGGCACTAAGGCCACAAAGCCGCCGAAAATCGAGCGTGCGGCACTGGCGGAACCCACACGCGCCCACTCGGAACACATTTCCTGATTCAACCCCAGATCGCAGTGAGCGTTGATGGCCGTGATCAGGGCGGCAAAGCCCGATGCCGAGGACGCCAAACCTGCACTGGTAGGAAAATCATTGCTACTTTCAATTTGCAGCGGAGGCACATCGAAGGTGCTGCGCAGGGTTTCTAGCCAGCGAACCAGTTTCGGGTCGCTGTTCGCTTCGCCGTTGAGAATGAAGATGTCTGACGGTGCGTCGCTGACTTGGGTGACGGTAGTCAAACCTGCCAAGGTGATGGACAGATTCGGGGTTGCCGGCAAGTTTCCCGGTTTTTCCTGTTTGCCCCAATATTTCACCAAGGCAATGTTGGGATGGGCATGGGCTGTTGTCATGGAGACCCCAGTTGGCTCTAGCGGTATGCCGCAGGCGGCGTAAAATCAAAGCCCAAACGCTCAAGCTCTTGAGCAACGCCAATGGTGACAAGGTCGCCAAACTCTGGTCCGACAATTTGTATGCCAATGGGTAGGCCGTCTTTGTTTAAACCTGTGGGGATGACGGTAGACGGCAGGAACGCGACGCCGGTTAAGCCAGCCCAAAAGACTTGTTCAAAGTAGGGGCGTTCCGCGTTGTCCACCATAATGGTGCGCTCGCCGAAGGGGCGATGATCGTGTTTGAACGCCGGCGTCGCCATGATCGGCATCACCAAGGCATCAAATTCACTGAAGTAATCGTGCCAGGCCCAGCGCAGCTTGTTGCGTGCTTCGTTGGCTGAGGCCCAATCTCTGAACGAAGTGACTTGGCTACGGAAGGTTTTGGCAGCATCGCTTTGATCGGCTGGATCAAGCGTGCGGACATGTTCCGCCAAGGAGTGGTAGTCGGCATCGGTCATGCGTGATGCCATGGTGGCCTGCAGTAAGTGCCCGTATATGCTGTGGGATTCGGACGGTTCGAAGGCCGGGCGCGCCTCTTCATTGAGCTGTGCACCTGCGTCGCGCAGCGCATTGGCCACGCTGTTAACCCGATCTTCCACCTCTGAGGCCACGGGTGCCTGTTCTTCACCGCGCCAAATGCCGATGCGCAGATCCTTCAGGCTGCGACCGCTCAGATCCGGCAGGTCCAGCCTGTAGCCTCGGGCTACAATGGGGTCAGGTCCGGCTAGCACGTCAATAGAGGTTCGCAGGTCAGTGGCGGAGCGCGCCAACGGACCGATCACTGAAATGTCAGGAGTGGAGCGCATATTTGGCGCGGCTGCGTGGCCTTTCATCCACAACAGACCGTGGGTCGGTTTATGGCCAAAGACGCCGCAAAAGTGCGCCGGATTGCGAATCGATCCGCCGATGTCCGAGCCAATTTCCAGACCGGTCAGTCCTGCAGCGAGGGCTGCAGCTGATCCTCCCGATGAGCCGCCGGGTCCTCGGCTGTGGTCATAGGGGTTGTTAGTGGTGCCGTACACGTCGTTGTAGCTTTGAAAGTCGGCTAATGAGATTGGGATATTGGTTTTACCGAAGACATTGGCGCCTGCGGCTTTGAGCTTTTTGACAGCTTCAGCGTCCTCATCGAAGACATTATCTCTTAGCGCAGGGTTGCCCCATGTCGATGCGGTACCGGCAAGATGAAAGGATTCCTTTACCGTCATGGGAACGCCGTGCAGCGGGCCTTGGAGTCTGCCCTTGGCCATGTCCTCGTCTGCTTTTTTGGCGTCTTTCAGGGCTTGTTCTCGCGTATCGACCACCACTGCATTGAGATCGCCATCGTACTGGTCGACCCGACTTAAATAATAGTTGAGCAGTTCGACTGCGGATATTTCTTTGTTTTGAATTTTTGCAGCCAGTTCGGTAGCAGAATTAAAGGCGAGTTCGGTCACAGTTGTTTCTCCCATCCATTCTCTTCGAAAAGTTGCCTCGGAGCCTGCCAACTCATGCGGTTAATGACAACTGCAGACTGCGAGTCGCGCATTCGGCAGAGCCCCGTGCCATGTTGCTTTATCAGTCGACTTTGAGTTTTTCCATCCAGCGTTCAATGGATTTACGCAGAGGGGGGAAATCCAGAGCAATTAGGGCTAAACCCAAGGGCAGCATCCAGAAACCAAGGACGGGTAAAAAACCGAAGATGCCGCCGATCATGAACAGTATGCCGACGAAGCTGCGAACAATGGGCGGCAGTCTGTCTTTGGCCCACGTCAAAACCCGATAGGAGAAGGAACGAACTTTGCGCTGCAGGGGCGTGGGTTGTTCCGTCACGTTTCGCCTGAGTGCTTTGCGGGATGGAATTTAGACATAGGTTGGTTGCTCATCAGGCGCCTCGTGGCTGTCTGGGTGAGCGCGGCGCGACAGCGACGGATCAACAGAGCGATAGCGGGTTACGCCGTCTTCACCTTCAGAGCGTTGCAGTCGATTGCGATGCAGGAGCAGATGAATGTGCGCAATGGCTTCTCCCAGAGCCATCATCATCTGCCTGCTGTCCAGTTTTCGAGCGAATAGGACCGGCAGGAGGTCTTTCGCAATCTGCGGTTCTACGCAGGCTTCCTCAATGGCCAGCATCCGGTCTTCATGATGGTTGATCAGGTCGCGCAGCCGAGGACGCACACCAAAAAACGGCAGGTTATGGGCGGGCAGAACGAACGTGTCTTCAGGAATTACCTCGAGAAAGTGATCGTGAGATTCCATCCAGTTTTTTAGTGGATTGGCGTTGGGCTCCGTCGGGTGGACGCTCACGTTAGAGGTGATGATGGGTAAAATCTGGTCGCCGGAGATTAGGACTTTGAGTGCTGAACTGTACAAACAGGCATGTTCCGGCGAGTGGCCGGAGCCAACGACGATTTGCCAGTCGTTGTCGCCAATGTGCAGGATTTGGCCGTCCTGTAAACGCTCATACCCCTGAACCATTGTTGGCATGCTCATGCCTTCGGATGCCCGCGATTCCCACATTTTTGCCAGCTGCTGCAGGTAGTCTTTAGGCATACCCGCCTTGGTGTAAAACTGCTCGCCAATCCAGCCAGAGCGGGAGTTTCCGCCGCCATTGGCGAACGCTCGCGCTTGGAAGTACTCGCTCTGGGTCATGTGTAACGGACAGTGAAATCGATCGGTGATCTGCTTGGCCTGACCGATATGGTCAGGATGCATATGGGTGCATATCACGCCGACCACAGGTTTACCGCCAAGCTCGTTGGTGAACACCTCCTCCCAGACCGCAGTGGTTTCCGCATTGGCCAGGCCCGTATCCACGACCCACCAGCCGTCGCGATCCTCTAGCAGATACAGGTTGATGTAGGCCAGCGATCCGCTCATAGGCATAGCTAACCAGCGGACTCCAGGGGCTACGACTTGGAGTTTGCCGCGGGCAGGTCGCTCATCAAATGGGTAGGTTATTTCGTCGAAAGACGTCGGTTTTGTAATGCTCATCCCGACCAGTATAGCAACTTGTTCTATTTGCGCTGCTTGTGTTTTTGAATCAGCTGCGGCAGGGAGGACAGCTGGCAATGGAGTGATAGAGTACCTGCATTGTCTCTTGGCTAAGCACGAGTCTGGTCAACATTGGTCCTGAGGCGTTATCATGAGGGCCAATGTGCGCTACACGAGTAGCGGGAGCGAAAGCCATGAGCGAGCATCAAACGCCAACAGTCCAGTCAGACAAGCTTTTACAGCGCCCGACGGATTTTTTTACCGAAGAAGAAATTGCCTACCTGCGTGAGGTGAATCCCTGGCGCAGCGCGCTGGCGATTGCCCACTGCTGGGCGGTCATTATCGGCACATGGGTAATCGTGTCGCTGTTTCCAAATCCGCTGACCATCACGCTGGGCGTAATGATTATTGGTACGCGGCAGCTGGGCTTATTTGTGCTCACCCACGATGGTGCCCACGGTGCGCTGTTCAAGAATCGCAAGGTCAACGACTGGGTTTGCGAGTGGCTGCTCAACCGCGCGTTTACCGACGAAAAAATCGACAGCTATCGCAAATATCATGTGGTGCACCACGCTAACACCCAGCAAGAGGATGATCCGGATTTAGAGCTTTCTAAGCCTTTTCCCATTACCAAGAGTTCTTTTCGCCGCAAGGTGATTCGTGACCTAACGGGGCAAACTGGATGGGATCAATACGGGCGGATCGTGAAGGCTGCGTTTAAGGGCGACAGCCTGCAAGAAAAGCTGCAGCGAGCGTGGCCGCGCCTTGGGCCAAATGTGTTGATCAATCTGGCTTTTCTTGCTGCATTCAGTGCTGCTGGCGTGTGGTACATGTACTTCGTCTTATGGATTCTACCGGCGTTTACTTGGAACCGTTTCGTGGTTCGATTGCGCAACATCGGCGAACATGCGGTGGTGCCGGACAACGATGACCGGTTGCGTAATACGCGCACCACGCTAGCCAGCTGGTGGGAGCGGGCGCTGATCGCGCCCTATCATGTTTACTATCATCTGGAGCACCATTTGGTGGTGAACTGCCCGCACTACAAGCTTCGGGAAGCCCACGACATGCTGATGGCCAAAGGCTACGGAGATCAAATGGAAATTCAGCCCGGCTATAAAGCCGTGCTGAATTTGGCCCTGCGCCCCGGATAGCCTATCGTTGAATCTGAAGTGGCTACCGCTTAAGGCTGTTCAAGTACTTGATCAGCGTCAGCGTTTCCTCAGGATCCATACGTCCTACCGGCGCGTTGCTGTAGGCGGAAAACATGACCTTACCCTGTGCGTTCAGCACGAACTCGCTGGGTTGAATGAAATCTCGTCGCTCGTCCCACCAGGAACCAAGCGCGTTGCCAATCTCGCGGGTCACACCATAGGCAACGGGGAAGTTCAAGGGCCCAGCGACTTTTTGGGTGTCTTCTAAAGAATCCACCGTCCCGGCGATGATGCTAACCCCTTCTGCTGCGAACGCATCACGGCGCTCTTCGTAGCCGGCTAAAAGCCGCCGGCAATAGGGTCACCAATGGCCCCGGTAAAACAGCACGACGGTGTAGGGCGTCGTGAGATCCGAAGGCAACACAATCGTTGCGCCATCGGTGCTGGTTAACGTGATCTCCGGAAATGGATCTCCGGACGTAAGCATGGCGGTCATAACTGTCTCCCTTCCTGTTTTGTTTAACTGAACAAGGTATCAAAGTTCCGCGCTTCATTGCTGCCTCTGCAGCTCTGAATACAGCGCGCTAAAATCGGTAATCCGTCACTGATTTGCTGCAGCGTCAGGTGTCCGAAGGCCAGCCGCAGGTAAGGCACGTTATCGCGCTGATAGTGAAAGCTCTGCCCGGGCAGAAAATTTACCCCTTGCTCCAAAGCCATGGGGCGTAGGGCCTTGGTATCGACGTCGTCGGGTAAGCGTACCCAAATGAATAAACCGCCAACTGGCTCTGACCATACGCAGATGTCGCCCAGCTCCGCCTCCAACCCTTGCAGGGTAAGGTCACGCTTGGTTTTCAGTACCGGATTTGTCGCCTTGGCGTGCTTTTGAATGCCGTCCTGATAGAACTCTGCGGCGATTGCTGCGGCGAGGTAGTTGCTGCCGGCGTCGTGCCGGCGCCCGAGAATTTTTTCCAGCATGGGCGGACGCGCGTAGATGTAGCCCAGTCTCAATCCCGGCGCTAAAATCTTGGACAGCGAACACAGATAGATTTGATTCGGGTCGTCGTCCAAGGCGTAGAACGCCGGCTCCAGCGGTCCGTCGTAGTGAACATCCGCGTAGCAATTGTCCTCCACAATGGGCACACCATAGTGCTTGGCCATCTCAATAATCTGTAGCCTGCGCTTTCTGGGCATCACAAAGCCCGTCGGATTTTGATAGGTGGAAATGGTGTAAATGAACTTGGGTAAGCGTTTTTCTTTGTTAAGACGATCCAACTCACGTTCTACGGCATCGGGGCACATGCCGCCTTCGTCCAGCGGAATACCGACCATGTCGTATTTCAGTGATCGGTAGGCACTCAATGTGCCGGGATAGCAGTACTCCTCAACCAGCACCGTATCGCCGTGATTTTCCTGCAGCGCCTCGGCAGTCAAGGTGACCCCTTGCATGGAGCCGTTGGTGAGCAGCAAGTGATTGGGGTCAATAGCCACGCCCTCGCGGTCCTCTTCACGCTGTGCCATGGCTGCGCGCATACCCGCGTGGCCCAAATCACCGGGATACTGAGTCAACGCCTCGGCCTGCTCCTCTATAACTTTACTCGCCGCTGCCTGCAGCGCCGCAACGGGGAATGTTTCCGGGTCCGATCGACCGCTGCCGAAGTCGTATTTGATTTTTGTCATGGTGTTCCTCTCCCTGATGTTCGGCCCCAGCAGTGGTAGCGGCGAACGGTTTCCACGTGATCAACCATAACGGATTCGATGGCAGGCGTAACACGTTTTGATGCAGAGAAAATACGGGTGAGCGCGCTGAGAGTGGTTTAGGTGTCTAAAAAGAGACGAGTTGATGTGCCTTCGTTGAGCCATCTTGTTGACGGCTTACAGCTGCTCCTCTCGCGCAAATTCCAACGCTTCGGTCGGTTTTTGTTTCGCAGATGCTTGGGCGAAATCTTGCCCATAAAGTCTGCGAGCTACCCTGACCAGATTCCTTCCGAGCCGCTTCAGAGCAGCGCTGGAACTGATGAGGTGGGCGCCCATCTCAGGGGTGATTTTCTGGTCGCCTACGAGAATGTCGACCTCGGCAATTAGGCGGCGGTCGTTTTTTTTGACATCGCGAAAGAGAGCATCCAGTGCGCTGAGTCGCTGTTCGATTCCCGCCATCCTCATGATTCCCGCTAACCTGCGAATCATTTCTACCAGCAGTACGCGCAGCCGGTTGTATTCGCGCCGGATAGTCTCGTTGTTGCTGCGCAAATAACGCATCAGGTCGTGATTCAGATAACCGATATTGGTCACGATGATCAGGGTGTCGCGGTTTGCGTGTTTGAGGTCGGTGAGCATGTCCTGTTGAGCGAGCGTTAGCGTCGCTTGCTGTTGCAGTTGATTGCTGTAGTCAATGATGGCGGTATAGATGGGCTGAACTTTTTCTTCTACAAAGCCACGGAAATCCAGCTTTGTGATATCGCGAGATCTGGCGACCACCTGTTCGGCGGGTAGCTCCGACCTGATGTGATGCCGATGTAAATACGTGCCATGGGCAATGACCTCGAAAATGGCGTTGGTATAAAGGTGTTTGGATTCATTCACCAACGCGTCAATCCCGGTTTCTGGGTACTTCAAATAGTTCTTTTGTAAATAGTGCGGCTGGCTTTCTTCAGATATCGGCGCCGGTTTTTCGGGTAACAGCCTCTCAACGAATCTTGCTATTGCCCCAACAAAGCCTAGCAGCAGAAGCATGTTCGCGATGTTGAAAAAGCTGTGAAAAATTGCCAAACCGATGGGATCGCGGCCACTTCGGTAAGCGGATGGCCTCCTTGCGACGCCGCAATTTGATCGACAGCTGCGAGCACTGGATTGAACAAAACCAGTATCCAGATAACCCCGAATAGGTTGAACAGCAAATGTGCGAGGGCCGCGCGGCGGGCGTTAACGTTGGCGACTAGGGCGGCCATATTGGCTGTGATAGTGGTGCCGATGTTTTCCCCCAAGACCATGGCCGCAGCAGCGGAGAAGGGCAGCCAGCCCTGACTGGCAGCAACCAGGGTGATGGCCATGGTGGCGCTGGATGATTGCAGTATCAGCGTGAGCAGGGTGCCGATACCGATGAAAATCAGCGTAGAGGTAAAGCCCATTCCGCTCCAGTGACGAATGATGTCATAGAGTTCTGGATTGTTTTGCAGATCGGGGACGGCATCCTTCATAAATTCCAGCCCGATAAACAGCAGCGCGAAGCCGGCAATGAATCGTCCCCAGCGGTTAAACAAAGGCCGGCTTTGCAGGTACAAAATCACGGCAAAGAGCATCAAAGGCAAAGCGATGCTGCTCATATTTACCTTGAATCCTAGGATCGTAATGAGCCAGGCGGTGAAGGTCGTGCCGATATTGGCGCCCATGATGACGCTAATGGCCTCGGTCAAGCGCAGCAAACCAGCGTTCGTGAAGGTGACCACCATTAAGGTGGTGGCTGATGAGGATTGGATCAGGCCGGTGATAACGACACCAGTGGCTATGCCCGAGACGCGGTTGGATGTGAGCCTCGCCATAAAGCCGCGCATCTTTTGGCCCGCCAGCTCTATCAAAGCGTCACTCATGACCTTCATGCCGTAGAGGAATAACCCTAGGGCACCCAATAGGCTTAGCAGGTCAGAGAATTGGATGTTCATTTTGCGTAGGTTTCAGGTCCTGTGGTTTTAGACCTCATGTTCTTGGAGGGTAGTATGATTTCACCGCCTCTTTCTATTTATCGGCAGGCACCTTGTTCTCAATTGAGAGCTTGTGCACAAATTTCGGGCAAATAAGTGACGCAGAGAGGTCGCAACTTTTGCGAGCGAGTTTGATTGTCGAGGTTTTCTCGATATTAGGTCGAGTCAAAAGAGCCCGAGTGGCATCGGCACTGTCGAGCCTGACGATCTGTTTTTATTGCAGTGTTTGCGCATGTTGAGATTTCTTGATCTGTCGATGATCAAAAAATCTCATCCATCTTACGGGGCTAATAACGGCGATTAGTTTGCATCGTGTTTTTTCGAGCGTTCGGCAAACACGGTCCGCGCTGGCGCCGGGTTGCGGATCAGCTGAGAGGCTGGGGTTTTGCGTTCGTATTTCTCTGCCGGCGTGTTGATGATTTCCAGCAGTTCCCCTTGAGCCTGGCCGGCCTTAATGCGTTCGTCGCTCACGGTTCCGTAGACGGTTGAGCGTTGCAGCGGATCTCGGTTCAAGCGACGCACCAAATTCGCCATTTGCCTTGGGCTGGTTTCCTGACCGTGCTGCGTACCTGCAGCGCGACTGATGGATTCGTTCATCAGCGTACCGCCCAAGTCGTTGCAGCCGGCATTCAGACAGGCTTTGACGCCTTCGTGGCCCATTTTTACCCAGCTGGTTTGGATGTTGGATATTTGACCGTGCAATGCCAGCCGTGCCACCGAGTGCATCAAAATCGCCTCCCGGAATGTGGGCCCCTTGCGGGCCTTGCCCTTGAGGTACATGGGCGCTTCCATATGCACGAAGGGCAGGGGAACAAATTCGGTGAAACCGCCGGTACGCTCCTGCAGAGCGCGCACCCGCATGATGTGTCTGGCCCAGTGCTCTAGCTTCTCGACGTGGCCATACATGATTGTCGCCGTAGTCTTGAAACCGACCCCGTGGGCCGCTTCCATGACCTGCAGCCATTGCTCGGTATTGATCTTGTCAGCGCAGATCATGTCTCTGACATCGTCGTCCAATATTTCCGCGGCGGTACCGGGCAGAGTATTCAGGCCCACGTCCTTGAGTTGCTGCAAATAGTCGCCCACCTCAAGCCCCAAGGTGGCCGCACCTTGCCAAACTTCCAGCGGCGAGAACGCGTGAACGTGCATGTTGGGCTCGGCGGCCTTAACGGTGCGCACGATGTTGAGGTAGGTCTCGCCGGTATACTCCGGGTGGATACCGCCTTGCATGCAGACTTCTGTGGCGCCGCGCTCCCAAGCTTCCTGAGTGCGTCGGGTGAGTTCTTCATCGGACAAATCGTAGGGTCTGCCGCGCAGGTTTTCCGACAGCTTGCCCTTGGAAAACGCGCAGAACTGGCACTTGAAGTAGCAAATGTTGGTGTAGTTTATGTTCCGGTTGACGACAAAGCTGACGCTGTTGCCGTTGGTTTGTGCCCGCAGAGCGTCTGCACATTGAACGACCGCGGTGAAGTCATCGCCCCGGCTCCGGAAGAGGCGCACTATTTCGGATTCGGTCAGTGCATTGCCCGTCTTGGCTTTGTCTAGAATGGCCAAGATGTCATCGCTGACATGCTTGGGCGAATTCACAATGGCGTTCATGACTTCTGATGGCGGGGCAATTTCAACATCGCCGGGGCACCAGTCATCTGTACGCGGAAACCCTTCGGCGTCGATCATCTCCAGCACGCGGACGTGTAAGTCTGGATGCGCCCATCGATCCAAGTCCGTGGCGTAGTCGGGATAAATGGTCAGGCGCTCGGTCAGGTATTTGCCCGCAGAGGCCGTCTCTCGCATCAGGTCATCCAGATGTGGCCATGGGGCTTCGGGATTGACGAAGTCGGGTGTGACCGGTGATACGCCACCCCAATCGTTGATGCCTGCGTGCACAATTTGCGGCAGTACGCCCGGGCTCAAATTCGGTGGAGCTTGCACGCTCATAGTCGGGCCAAAAATCAGCCGAGCTATAGCGATGGTCCAGAGCAATTCGTTCAGATCCGGCTCGGGCGCGTTAACCATTTTGGTTTCAGCCTTGGCACGGAAATTTTGCACGATGATTTCCTGCACATGCCCGTATTGCTCGTGAATGTTGCGAATGGCCAGCAGGCTCTCGATACGCTCCAGCCGGGTTTCGCCGATACCGATTAAAATGCCGGTGGTAAAGGGCACGGCGGCAATGCCCGCGTTGGCTAGGGTCTGCAGTCGCACGGCTGGGATCTTGTCCGGTGAGCCATAGTGCGGCATGCCTTTCTCGCACAGACGTTCCGATGCAGACTCCAGCATGATGCCCATGGACGGCGAAACAGTCTTCAGTCTGGCCAACTCCTCTGGCTCAAGGTTGCCGGGATTCAAATGTGGGAGTAGCCCGGTTTCCTCAAACACGGCTTTTGCCGCCGCAAAGAGATAGTCGGTAGTGGTCTCATAACCCATCTCTGCCAATGCATCCCGAGCGGCCTTGTAACGCAGCTCGGGTTTTTCGCCCAAGGTAAATAGGGCTTCCTTGCAGCCCATGGCTGCGCCGTGGCGCGCCACTTCCAGCACTTCTTCAATGCTCATGTAGGGCGCCATAACCTTGCGCGGTACCTGAGCAAACGTGCAGTAATGGCAAACATCCCGACACAGGTGGGTCAAAGGTATAAAAACCTTGCGCGAGTAGGTCACCGTGTTGCGGAATCCTTGGTCGCGTAGCACGGAGGCCACATCAGCCAGCGCCCGGGTATTCGAGAAATCCGCTAAGGCCAAGGCTTCAGCATCAGCCAGCCGCTCGCCTCGCAGAACGTTCTGAAGAGCAGCGTTCATGACTGATTCTCCGGTCGATTCCGTCGTGATGCCAGGCGATCCACGATGCCGGAACGATTGAGGTAGCTGGCCGTTTGGCTGCGTGGCTGTTTCGCAAGCAAGGTTTGCAAATCGCTTGGCGTATCAATATCCAGAGCAAAACAGCTGCCAGGGATTATGCGCGGCGTTATGTCGCGGGCGAATGCCGCATCTGCATGAGGCTTAAAACTTTTGCCGTCAAAGATAAAGGGCACGGCCTTCGGTGGGCTGCAGATCATACCGTTTGTTCCAACGTGTTCTGCATCGGGAAGCAGGGTTACAGCTGTATTGGCGGTAATCAACTCGTCCACCTGTTCGGTCGTGATGCCGGGGACGTCGGCTGGCACGATAAAAACGCCCTTGGCGTCAAAGTGCTTAATCAGATAATCCGTCGCTTGAGTCAAGGCACCGGCCAGATTGGTATGCGGACTCTCGGCAAAGCGTTCGGTGGAGAATGCCGAAGCAAGCACATCGGCCTCAGCTGCGCGAGACACAATTAAGATGCCGTCGAGATGTTTAGCTTTGGACAAACAGGTCAGCACGTCGCGCGCCATGGCCAGCATCAGCGATCGTCGTTCCTCCTCGTTTAAGACGTTAGCCAGTCGTTGCTTCGCTCGCTCGAACGTCTTGATGGGAACAATCGCCCACATTGGCATCTCCTATTTGTTAATCGGACGCTAGCGACCCCTATTCGCACTCCTTTGATTTGTGCAACTGAGTTGTCGTCAACGTATATGTGTCTCAATCGTCTCGAACCAGGCCACCATTGAGCAGCCATTGGTTACCAAACGTTACAAACCTATCATGCCAAGGACAGTGGCGATAGCGGGGATTTTAATCTGTGGTGCTCAAGCAATCTCCGAATGTGACCGTGGAGCGGGAATTTGATCGCAGGGGAGGGGACCGGCAAAAGCGTTTTTGCGGGATTATCGTTAGGTTGGCAGCTCGCTAAAAAATGCCAGACATCGCTCTGCCAGAGCAATTCTATCTTTCAGGCTCTTCATCACGGATTGGGTCGCTACAGTAGGCAAGGCGATGGCGTCGAGGCTCTCGCCGTCGGATTCATCAATGACAAAGCCATTGAGCAGGCCGGGATAGTGGCGTTGATAGTGTTCTGCGACGGCAACAGCGCTAGCAGGAATGTTCAATTCTTGCATCATCTTGGCGGCCGGTCCTTTGATGGCCGTGCCCGCCACAATGGGTGACACTGCAACGGTGGGAATGTGGGACGCAGCCTCGAGAAAACCGTGCACCTCAATCACCGGGGCGACCGAAACGAAGGGATTTGATGGACAGATGATGATGCCGTCGCAGTCGGTCAGCCATGCGGCGATGACTGGATTTAAGGTGGCACTATGCACGCCGTCAAAACGAAAACCGCTGACTGCAGGTGCGCACTGTTCTCGAACAAAGTAATGCTGGAACGCCAACTCGCCAATGTCGCTTTGTACGACGGTACGAATAGGATCGTCGCTGACTGGCGCAACGGTGTGTTTGATACCCATGCGCTGAATAATTTCCGCGGTCGCTTCGGTCAGCGTCGCGCCTTGGCCCAGCAGCTGGCTCCGTCGGGTATGCAGGGCCATGTCTTTGTCGCCCAGTCGGAACCAGTCCTCGCCGCCCAGACTGCCCAAGGTGTCGATGAACTGCCACGTTTCACCAGCGCGTCCCCACCCCAGTTCTTGATTGTTTTCTTGTGCCAACGCGTAGGTCAGGCTGTCGATATCAGGACTGATGTGCAGCCCCAAATGGGTGAAGTCATCGGCTACGTTGACGGCAAACAGCACCTGCTCAGGGCCCAGAATTTTGGATAACCCCAAGGCCAGTTTGGCGCCGCCAACACCACCGGTAATCGCCAGTATTTTTTGCGGCCTTGGCATCAGCGGAACATGTCTTCGTCGAGTGGCCGGTTAATCAGCTGAGCAGTCTGGTTTGGGTCATCGCTGAGGGTTTGTTCTGGCGGCAGACCGCGCAAAATCACCACCGGCAGTTTTTCTGTGGTTTCGCCCATCATGAGCGTGGCCGCTCCTGCCAAGGCGTCTGCACGACTGACTAAGGTTGCCTGTAAGGTGCGACCGTAGATGTCTTCGCCGCCTCGGGAATCGTCCAGCACAGTAACGCCAGCGCAGCCGATGGCACTGCCGATGGTGCCCATACGCCAAGCGCGGTTGTGCGAGTCGGTGATAATTACCCCCAGATCGGCGCCATAGTGCTGCTGCAAAGCGTCGCGCAGGGCTGCGGCAGACGCGTCCGGATCTTTCGGCAGCAACAGGGCCATCTCCCCATCTCCGTGATCAACGTTGGACTGATCAATGCCTGCATGGGCCCCAACGAAGCCGAGGTTGTGTCGGACCACTAAGACATTGGGTTTGTGCCGCATGACTTCGCTGGATTCGTCTAGGATGAGCTGCACCATGCGCGGATCTTTGTGAGTCGCCTCCGCCAATACTGTGGCTTGTTCTGTGGGTTCGACGTCGTTTAGAGATACCAGACAGCCTTCGGCTTTGGAAATGATCTTTTGTGCAACGCAAACCACATCGCCGTGCTCCAGCGTCAGTCCGTTCTGCTCGAGCGCTTGCACTATGACGGCAACAAGGTCGTCGCCCCGCTCAATCATGCCGATGCCGGGCAGACCGATCACGCGAAATTGCGGTGTCTCGGTCTGTTCGGTACCCATCGAGCTTAGTGTTCCTGACCGATGATCTTAATGCCCGAATGCGACAAGATACCGCTGCGATTAATCTGAATCAGAATGGATGTTAGTGCTTCAGCGGCTGCGGCATTGGCAATTGGGCCCGCATGCCAACCGGTCATATCCGCCTCTTGGATCATTTCAATGACTTTCGTCCGAGCGTCTTTGCTGTTGCCGGCCACTAACACATCACATTCGATTTTTACGTCTTGCTGCAACAGATGGGCGGCGATATTTTGGAATGCGCTAACCACGTGAACGTCTTCACCGAGGAAGTCTTGGGCGCGCTTACCGGCGCTGCCCTCTTCTGGCATCTGCACCGTGCCGACCTTGGGTGGCACCAAGGGAACCGTGACGTCGATCAAGATCTTACCCTTGAGGTCATCCTTGACCGCGTCAAGAGTCGAAATCTGGTGTGCGGCAGGCACCGTCAACACGACAACATCCCCGGCTTTTGCAGCAGCATCATTCTCCATCGCTTCGGCAGGTGTGTCCGGGCTGATTGCCTTTAATGCGGCAACGGCTTCGTCAGCCTTTTCCTGAGTGCGCGAACCAATAACGATTTTGTAGCCGGCCTTGGACCAGCGAATTGCCAAACCTGTGCCAAGGTCTCCAGTGCCGCCCAAAATAGCGACGGTTTCTTTTGTTGACATGAATTGTCCAAATATCTGAGTGAGGCCGCCGATTATGCCGGTAAGGATGTGCAAAAAAAATGAAAGCCTTGGCCGCGAAAGAACGGTTGGTTCGGTTGCGTCGCTGTGCGATTTGGGTAAGCCTTCCTGACTGTTTTACACAACCAGAGGAATAGAGGATGCGTATCGGAGCAATGATCGGAGCTGACGGCACCAAGGAATCCATTGATGCCGTGGTGCAATTGGGTAAGGAGATTGAGGCAGCGGGTCTGGACCATGTCTGGATCGCGAACATTTTTTCCTACGATGCCATCACGACCTTGGCGCTGATTGGCCGCGAGACCTCCCGCGTTCGGCTTGGTACGGCGGTGACCCCAACCTATCCGCGGCATCCCGGTGCACTTGCCCAGCAGGCGCTGACCACTGCTGCGGCCAGTAACAATCGCTTTACCCTCGGTATCGGACTGTCGCATCAGGTGGTGATCGAAAACATGTTTGGTATGAGTTACGACAAACCTGCAAAACACATGCGGGAATACCTCAATGTATTGATGCCGCTGTTGCGCGGTGAAACCGCCAGCTATCAGGG
>JAAXKB010000008.1:112666-167856 GCA_012269545.1 Gammaproteobacteria bacterium
AATACCTCAATGTATTGATGCCGCTGTTGCGCGGTGAAACCGCCAGCTATCAGGGTGAGCAATACAATGTGCAGGGCCTGACGCTGGATGTTCCAGGCGTGACGGATCTGCCCGTGGTTGTCGCAGCCTTGGGTCCGGCGATGATCAAGCTCACTGCAGAACTGGCGGATGGCACCAACACCTGGATGGTGGGGCCGAAGACAATGGAAGAGCACATTATTCCAAGCTTTCACGCCGCAGGTCGGCAAGATCCCGCAATTGTTGCCGGTATGCCCATCGTGCTGACCACCAACGTTGATCAAGCCAAGGAGAAAATTGCCCAAGACCTGACGGTGTACGGCCAGCTGCCCAGCTATCGGGCCATGCTTGATCGGGAAGGTGCGGCAGGACCTGCGGATATCGCCATCGTTGGTGATGAAAACCAGCTGCGCGGTCAGATCAAACGCTTTGAAGACTTGGGAGTCACCGACTTCAATGCCGCCATCATGGATACCGAAGACGGTGCGTACGCACGAACCCTAGAGTTCTTGGGCAGCATCAACGGGTAACCGGCCGGGTTCTAATAGTGAGGCGGCGGCGGTTCCACTTGGTTGGGGTCGGCGCCGTCCTCGTCGCCTGCCGCTGCCTTTAGACGGTCCATCAGGCGTTTGAGTTGTTTGTCTTGAGCAAACAGCTTGCCCTGTAGCTGCACCATTTCATCGCTGAGCTTTTGAATGGTCTCGTCTTGGAACTCCAGTCGCGACTCCAGCTCGCTGATGCGTGCATCTTGCCGTGCAAGTTCGTCCTTGCCGGGAGCGTTGGGTACCTGATCCATGCGGGTTTATTTCCTTGTTGTCGAGATGCGCGGGCCTAAAGATAGCCGCGAAAGCCAATACGCATACGGATTTTAAACGCCCAAAAGTTGTCCTTGCCGGACACCTTAATTCGCCGCAGACGCCAAGGGTCTGCCATGCTGCCACCGGCTCCATCAATACCTTCATCGGTGGTGACCGCGTTGCTGAAACCGGCTTGCTGCACCAAGTCGACATCCTCGGCGCTGAACATACCGAACGGATAGGCAAAGGAGGTGACGCTGGTTTGAAAGGTTTCTTCCAAGACGCGTCGGCAGGCACTGATTTCTTCCGCTTTTTGCTCCAACGGTGTACTGGGCAAATGACAGTGGGTCAGCGTGTGGCCGCCAAGCTCAAAGACACCGCTGTCGATCAATTGCCGCACTTGTGTATCGGAAAGTTTGGGTTCAGCCGCCAATTCGCCAGTGTTGTGGTGGGCTTTTTTCTTTACCGACCAGTCGTTGTTGTGTCGGTCCACGACGAGGTAAAGCGTGGCCTTGGCACCGTACTTTTGCAGCACCGGCAAGGCGTTCAGGGCATTGTCCTCGTAGCCATCATCAAAGGTAATCGCGACCTGCTTGCCGCCACGAAAACCACCCCCGGTCAGCGTCGACAGCGTAACGAATTCCCAACCGTTGCTGGCCAGCCAGGCGATCTGTCGTTCGAACATGGTGGGATCGACCCGCAAGCCACGGTGTTTTTTCGAGGTCCCTTGCGGACTGATCATGTGATACATCAGAACGCGCGGCAGATCATCGGGTAGGGCAGGTTTCCACCACGCGTAACGGGCGGATATCGCCAACATTACGATCAAGGCTGGTAGCCACCACCACAAGCTCATGGCTGCGTTTCCCCTTGGTCTATCAGTTCCGCGTAGGTTTGCAGCGTCTGCTGGCACATGTTGCTGAGCAGGAATTCCGTGTTTGGCGCGATGGGCGGCACGGGCGCGGTTAGCAGTCCTGCAACGGTATCCACGAGGGCTTGGCAGTCTTGGTTGGGCACGCGGCCGGCAGGGAACAGTGCAGCCAAAATTTCGCCCACGCCGCCCAAATCAAAGCCGACCGTTGGCGTGCCGATGCACAGGGGCTCTAATGCCGTTCGACCAAAGGACTCGGCTTTGTTTGAGACGGCAAGCACCACGGCTGATATTGCGTAAATCTCTCGCATGTCGGTTCGGTGGCCGGTGAAAACGATCTCTTCGTTTAGCCCGGCCTCGTCGATGCTGGCCTTGAGTTGGCTAACGTAGCCCTCGTGCTGGGCGTCCATGCCGCCCACAATGATTCCGGCGACATCGGTGATGCCCCGGCTTTTAAGCTCACCAATCAGGTTGATCAAATGGTGGTGTGCCTTCAGGCGTGACAGCCGACCGGGCAAGGCGATGAGGCGCTTGCCCTGGAGTTGCGGAAAATCCGCCCGCCAGTTGGCAAGCCACAAGTCACTGGGCTGATAATCTCGGGGAAAGTCCTCGGGGTCTGTGCCGCGATAAATCACGCGAATCAATTCCGGCGGCACGTCGCAGTGATCGAGCAAATACTGTTTCGCGGTTTGTGACACCGCGATGGCCCGTTCGCCGCGCCCCATGATTTTACTGTACCAAGAAACCGAGTGCAGTCCGTGCAGGGTGGTGACAAAACGTGGCCGGGTTGCGGGATTCATGCTGCGCCATGCCAGCCAGACGATCCAAGCCGGCATGCGTGATCGAACATGCACGATGTCCGGCTGTAATGCTTCCAGCCAGCGTCTCAAAGCGCGAACCCGCAGCAGGGTGGCGGGTGACTTGCGATGCAGCGGCCAGTGATGATGGCTGCTGCCTTGAGACACCAAGGTTTCCACCAAACGGCCGCCGTTGGATGCGACGTGGGAGCGGTGGCCGGCGTCCACCAAGGCCTTGGCGATCTCTAGGGTGCCGCGTTCGACGCCGCCGCTGTCGAGGTTGGGCACGAACTGCACAACCGTCATGTGGTTTTGCATCGTCACTTAGGAAGGTGGCAAGTCTGGCCGATACTTGCGGCCTTTATAGGATTGATCGATCAGCTTTTTGGGATGCACGCCGTCAACATAGCCCATGAAGCTGGGTTCGATGATGTTGTATCCGAGCATGTTCTGAATACGCTCACTGTAGTTGCGGGCGATGTCCGGCGGCACTGCCAGCACCATGTTTTCGATTTGGCGCAGTCCCGGGTTGCAGTATTGGGGTGTAATTGCCAGTCGGTCCGCGGCAGACGTGTTAGCACCTCCGCGGTGGATCAGGGCGCCGTCGAAGACCACGACAGAACCCGCGGGCATCAGCACTTTGACCACTTCCGCTTCCCGGGGTTCGCGATCCTCGGCCCATCGGTGGCTGCCGGGTATGACTTCCGTGGCGCCATTGATCTCGGTGAAGTCATCAAATGCCCAGATGGTGCTCACGCCAAAACGGCAGCGAGGTTTGATGACGGGCAGGCCAGCGATACCGTCGTCGTAATGAAACGGTTGGGGCGTTTCACCCGGGTGAACTAAAATCGATAACGCAGCAGACAGCAAATAATTTGGCGGCAGTAGTTGGTCGATCAGTGCAAGAGTCGCTGGGTGCTCAACGATTTCAGCAATGGAAGGAGCCTTGGCAAGCAAAGCATAGACGCGCTCTGTGTGAGTGCCTTCGAAATTGTTTCTGCCCAGCAGCTTACCCTGGCAGTAGGGGGCCAGCTCTTCTCGAATGCGCGACATCAAATCGTCGCTCATGACATTTTCAATAATGGTATAGCCGTCATTCTCGATTTCGGCCAACCGGGTAGCTATGTCACTGCCCATATCTTCTCCTGTTTGCTGGCGTGCTATGGTCATTGCGAACCAAACATAGACACGACGGGAGAGAGAATATGCTGCGTAACCTAGAAAACAAAGTCGCATGGGTCACGGGCGCTGGTACGGGGATTGGCGAGGCCGGCGCGATCGCCCTAGCGGAAGCCGGTATGCATGTGGTGTTGTCCGGCAGACGCATGGCCAAGCTCGAAGAAGTGGCAGCAAAATGCGGAGGCTCCACCAGTATCGAAATGCTCGATGTGGCGGATAAAGATGCCGTTACCGATGTGGCCCAACGCATCATTGCCACCCACGGTCGTATCGACGTGCTGGTGGCGTCCGCTGGCATCAATGTCAAAAATCGCAATTGGCACAACGTCAGCCTCGACGACTGGGATTCCGTGATCCGCATTGATCTAGACGGGGCTTTCTACTGCTGCAAGGCGGTTCTGCCAACCATGAAGGCGCAGGGTGAAGGCCTGATCATCAATATTTCGTCTTGGGCGGGTAAGCATGTGAGTGTGGTGACCGGGCCGGCCTACACTGCCGCCAAACACGCGATGAATGCCATGAACGAAAGCATCAATATGGAAGCTGGTGTGCATGGCGTGCGTGCTTGTGCGGTTTGTCCCGGCGAGGTGGCGACACCGATCTTGGATAATCGGCCGGTACCGGTCTCAGCTGAAGATCGGGCGCAGATGGTGCAGCCTGAAGACTGCGGTGAGTTGATTCGGTTTTTGGCGCAAATGCCCAATCACGTCTGCATCAACGACCTGACCATCAGCCCCACGTTCAATCGAGGCTACGCGGCCCAGGCCCGAGGGCTGGAAAAACTCTAATGGGACAGTCCCCTGCGCTTGAGGGGATGCTCGCTCAGTTCATTGCACTGATGGCAGGCAGCAGTTGCTCGACCATCAGTTGGGTCTGTTCCATCATGTCAGCTGCACCCAGGGCGATAGGACGCAGAATGAACTTATGCGCGCCGGCGCGGTGAAAGTCTTCCACTAAGGCCATCATCTCGTCGACGCCGCCAACGGCGCTGTAACCCTCGGGCTGCTTGACCAATCGTTTTTCCAGTGCGGCATGGTGACGCTGCACGACGGGGTCATCGACACTGCCGAAGCGAAAACCAAAGCCGGCCCCAAAATGATCGTCATCGATTTTGCGGTCTAACTCGGCTGCGCGTTTTTTTATGGCCGTAATCACGGGTTCGATTTCGGCTGCAGTCTCAATTCCCGCTTGCCAACCCGTGCCCCAGCGAGCAGTGCGCTCAATGGCCGCTGGCGCAGAGCCGCCTACCCAGAGTGGAAGTGGGTTTTGTACGGGTTTGGGGGCGATGGTGGCGTCTTCCAGCCGGTAGTATTCCCCTTCAAAATTGACGCTGTCCTCGCTCCACAGGCGGGCCATGATTTGCAGGCCCTCGGCGGTACGCTTGCCGCGGCCCTTGGTGTCTCGGCCAGTGGCGATAAAGTCCCTTGAAAAGGCGCTGCCCACACCAAAAGCGGGAAGCAGTCGGCCATTGGACAGTACGTCGATGGTCGCGCATGCCTTGGCCATCAGTACCGGATCGCGTAGAGCCATGCTGGCAACGTTCATACCAAACTTCAGCCGTTTGCTGCCGCCGGCAAGTGCGGCCATCACGCTCATGGTTTCCAGATTCGGTGTTTTCTCGATGATGCGATCGCTTTGCCAAATGGAATCCACGCCACCGTTGTCGCAAAGACTGACCCACTCCCAAAAACCGTCGCCATCTTCAAAGGTGAAATTCGCGATACCAATGCCTGCGCCAATGGTCATGATGCTCTCCGCTGTTCTGCCTAACACTCAAGCCCGCCAGCTTATCAGTTCAACTGGCCTCGTATAGTGCAACGACGGGTGAAGAGCGGTTTGGATCGGAAGTGTCAATGTAGTCGCTGAAAAGGCAAGTGCGCTAACCTGCGGCTCTCAACCATGGGACAGTCATCATGAGTACAGCGCCAACGGGCGAAGACGCGGGATTCGGTTTGGTCGGGGACGTTGGCGCGACCAACGCTCGTTTTCGTTTGGTCAATCAACAGCATGAGTGGGCCAGCGATCTGCTGATTCTGCCAACCTCCCAGTTCGAAAAAGGCGCGGATTTGTTGCGCGCAGCCCATGCTCACTTTAACAGCCCGGCGCTTGCTCAGTGTGTGTTGGCAGTGGCGGGGCCGGTGAGCCCCGACGGCTCGTCCATTCAAGTGATCAATACCGGTTTGTCATTCGAGCAGGCTTTGGCTCAAGCGGCCATCGGTGTGCCCCCTATTTTTCACAACGACTTTTTTGCTCAGGCTAAGTCGGTGCCGTATCTCAAGGAGCTTGTGCAGATTGGCGGTAACGAGGGTGCAGAGGGGGTGAAGGCCATTCTGGGTCCGGGGTCAGGTTTGGGTATGGCGACCTTGGTGCCGGAGATTGCAGGTAAGCTGACCGTTTTGCCCTCGGAAGGCGGGCATGGCGATCTTGCTCCGGGTTCTTTCTTGGAGGCGGAGCTTTGGTCGGTGCTGGCGCAAACGCACCTGCATGTGAGCTGGGAGACCGTGCTCAGCGGGCCCGGAATCGTTAACTTGTATCAGGCCATGAGCAGCGTCTGGGGCATTGAATCAGAGCCTAAAACCGCCGAGGAGATTGTGCATGAAGGCTTGTCCGCCGAACCGCTGTGCCATCAGACGCTGGAAACCTTCGCGGGTTTGCTGGGTGGCGCTGCGGGTAATCTGGCCTTAACGGTGGGCGCGCGGGGAGGTGTGTACATCAGCGGTGGTATTGCGCCGCAACTGGTGGGCATGCTGCCAGCAAGCCCCTTGCGAAGGCGTTTCGACGAACGCGGGGATATGTCGGACTATGCTAGGGCGATTCCCTTGTTCGTGGTCATGGACGAACATCCGGGGCTGTTGGGAGCCCGACAGACGCTGATCGACCCTTAGTCTAACCGCCGCTTTGGTCTCGGCCCCGATCTTGAATTTGCTGTCGGCGCGAGGCGACTTGTTCAGATGGTCTTTGGTTTTTCGCGTGGGCGCGGTTCGCCGTGTTTTCGATGGCAAGACCTTCACTGAGTGTCGCCGCCCAGCCCTCATCCATGATGCGTCGTATTTCGGCGCGTGTAACCGGCTCGGTGGACACGATGTCTCGGGCCAGCTGCTCGCAGGTTTGCAGCAGTTCGTCTGCGCTAACGACCTTGTTGACCAAGCCCCAGGCGCAGGCTGTTTCGGCATCCAGATAGTTACCGGTCAGGCTCAGTTCCTTGGCTCGATTGATACCGATTAGCCTAGGCAGTCGCTGCGAAAGCCCCCAGCCGGGTACAACGCCAACTCGCGCATGGGTGTCTGCAAAGCGGGCGTCGGGGCTTGCGATCAAAAAGTCGCACATCAGGGCGATCTCAAAGCCACCGGTGATCGCGAAACCATTGATCGCACCGATAACAGGTTTGCCCACGTTGGCGACGGCCTCGCCTAAATCGCGATCGGTGATCGCGTCGCTTTTGCTGGACTGCGTCTCGCCACCCAACTCTTTGAGGTCCAGACCGACGGTGAACGCACGTCCGGCACCGGTCAGAATGATGACTTGGGTGTCTGCGTCATCGCGCAGTTGGTAAAAGGTTTCGGCCAACGTTTGTCGCAGTGCGCCGGAAAGTGCATTGAGTGCCTCTGGACGATTCAGGGTTACGGTGGTAACGCCCTGATTTCTTGCCACCAGTACCAAATTAGTCGTCATTCTTGTGCTCCTGCCGAGTAGGTTAAAAGCTTATCGGATGCAAGGGCGTGGGCACACCTTGACTATCACGCAAATTGAGTGATTCGAGCTTGACCGAGCTGGTTCTGTTGGTCGGATAGGCGCAACTTGGCTGCACCGCCCAGATGCAAAAAGGCGCTTTGAGGAAAGTCATGAACTGGATTCCACAGAGTAAACATGGGTTACTGCGGGCCTCTGGCGCAGCGACCCTTTTGGTGACCGTGCTGTCGACCGCTGCGCCCTTTGCGCAGGCGGACCAAGGGGACTATGCGGATGCTTGGGGCCCCAGTCTTAATGCTCCCATACCCTTGCTGGCAGCCTCTGATCAGAATGGTGAGCTGCAGGATATAGCGAGTCTGACTGGCGAGAACGGCTTGCTGGTGCTGTTTAACCGCTCGGCGGTTTGGTGACCCTACTGCAAGCGCCAGTTCGTGGAACTGGCTTCGTGGCAAGAGCAATTCGACGGTCTGGGCATCAACGTGGCTGGCATGACCTATGATTCGGTCTTGGATTTGAAGACCTTTCACGACAAAGTGTCACTGGGTTATCCACTACTGCACGACGAAGCGGCTACCCATGTGACCGTCTTAGGTATTCTCAATGAGGAATATCCGGAAGGGCACCGCGCCTATGGAATACCGCATCCGGGTGCCTTGCTGCTGGATGCAGATGGCGTAGTGCGCGGCAAGTTCGCCATTGCAGGGTACAAGGAGCGACCCGCTTTTGAGGTGATGCTGCAGGCGGCATCAAAACTGGTTCAGAAATAGTGGAATCGTCTTGTTTGCCGTTGCTGTTGTTTTAGGGCGTTCATTGGGGTGCTGTCGACGTTTCAAGGTTGATTTACACCAGCGGCATTGTTTTCATTGCGACAGAAGCACGTCTACAAGGATCCAAAACCGATGAACACGCTCCTTCGCCTTTACCAAGTCAAGGTAAGGGACTGTCTGCTGCTTGCCAGTGTTGTGCTGCTTAGCGGGTGCGCCAGTATCGTCGGTTCGTTAACCGGTGGATTGGCGGCCAACCTGTCAACGGCCATTTTGGAAAGCGACGACCCGGCGATGATCCGTGATGGCGCGCCGTCCTTCCTCATATTGATCGACTCCTTGTTGGCTGGCTCGCCTGATAACGCAGCCTTGCTGGCGCAGTCGGCGGAATTGCATTCGGCCTACGCCGGAGCCTTCGTGGCGGAACCCCAGCGAGCAGCGCAACTGCACAGCAAGGCGAAGAGTCAAATACTGCGTTCAACTTGCCTGTCACTGAAAGATGCCTGTGATTTAGAGAACCGCGACTTCGACGAGTTCTCTGCGTGGGTGCAGGCGCAGGACGAAAAAAGCGTGGCGGCACTGTATAACTTAGGCAGCATTTGGGCTGGATGGATACAGGCAAATAGCGCGGACTTTACCGCCATAGCCCAGCTGGCCAGAGTCAAAGCCTTGATACAGCGCGTTGCTGAATTGGAACCGGAACACGCCAATGGCGGCGCCTTCCTCTATTTGGGCGTATTTGAAACCTTGCTGCCGCCAGCCATGGGCGGTCGCCCAGAGTTGGGGCGACAGCACTTTGAGCGGGCTCTGGCCATTTCCAACGAACGGAACCTAATTGTGAAGGTTATGCTGGCAGACCAATACGGACGGCTCATGTTCGACCGAGACCTGCACGACCGCCTTTTGAACGAGGTGATGGCGGCTCCGGCAACAGCGCCGGGGCTCACGCTGATGAATACCGTGGCGAAGGAACGCGCCCAACAATTGCTGGACAGTGCCGATGATTACTTCTAGGAGACAAGGAATGCATGTGTTGAACCGAGGGATCGCTGGATTGGTCGTTGTTACAACGGCGTTGCTATTGAGTGTGGGAGCTCAGGCGGCCACCACATTGAAAATCGCCACCCTCTCCCCAGAAGGCACAGGCTGGATGATCGAGCTGCGCAAAGCGGCCAAGAATATCCGCGAGCGCACCAATGACGAAGTCAAACTCAAAATCTACCCCGGCGGCGTCATGGGCGATGACAAGGCCGTGCTGCGAAAGCTCCGTGTCGGCCAACTGCACGGTGCGGCCATGACCTCAGGCGGAGTACTACAGCCCTATCCGGATATCGCCCTCTACAATCTGCCGCTGGTCTTTCGCAATGCCGAAGAAGTGGACTATGTGCGGGCGCGGCTGGATGAAAAGCTGATGGCCGGTCTGCGGGAAAATAAGTTTGTGGGTTTTGGTCTGGCGGAAGTGGGCTTCGCCTATCCCATGATGAAAGACCCCATCACCGCAGTGGATCAGTTTCAAAACCGCCGGGTTTGGGCGCCGGACAATGATCCGGGCGCGTTGAAGGCCTACGCGTCATTCAATATTTCGCCAGTCCCGCTGCCAATAGCCGACGTGCTCACCGGGTTGCAAACCGGCTTGATTGATACCATCGGTTCGCCGTCCATTGGCGCCATTGCCCTGCAGTGGCATACCCAAGTGGACTACGCCTTGGAGTTGCCGCTGATGTACGTCTACGGTTTGTTCGCGCTAACCGAGCGAGCCTTTAATCGTATGGATGAAGCAGAGCAGGCTATCGTCACGGAAGAACTGGAAGCCGCGGTCGCCCGCGTCGATGCCATGTCGCGAAAGGACAACGTTGCTGCTGACAAGGCTCTGCAAAGTACGGGCTTGCAGTGGCTTCAGCCGTCGGATGAAGAACGTCGCCAGTGGTACGCCATGGCGGATGAAGCCAATTTGAAACTCAAAGCAAATGCCTACGTTTCCGCAGAAATGTTTGATGAGCTGATGACGTTGTTGGGAGAGTATCGCAGCGGCGCTGTAACCGAGCCGTGACCGGCGGAATCGACAAAGCACTGGGGCTTTTGCGCCGGTTTGAAGATGGGATATTGGTGGCGTTGTTGATCACCATGGTCGGTATGGCGGCCAGTCAGGTGGTGCTGCGTAATTTCTTCGACTCCGGTCTGTATTGGAGCGACAGTCTCGTCAGGGTGGCGGTACTTTGGGTTGCCTTAGTGGGCGCCATGGTGGCCTCCCGGGATGACAGCCACATCCGCATCGATTTGGTGAGCCGGCTGGTGCCTTCTCAATATCGGCAGTGGATTGAACGAGTTACGCGTTTGTTTACTTTCGCGGTGCTGTGTTTGTTTACGTGGGGAAGCGGCAGCTTCGTCTATTACGAGTATGTGGATCAGGCCATCGCCTTCGGTGATGTGCCGGCATGGGCGCTTGAAATTATCATGCCCATTGGCGGCGCCGTGATGGCGATTCGATACCTGTTGCTGACGGTGAAGCCATGATTTGGCTGGGCGTGATCGTCATTCTTGCGATGGCGGCGTTGGGAGCGCCATTGTTTGCGGTGCTGATGGGCGCCGCGATGTTGGGCTTCTACAGCGCCGATATCGACCTCGCCATCATTGCCATCGAGCTGTACCGCATCGTCGACACGCCATTGTTGGTGGCACTGCCGCTGTTTACCTTCAGCGGCTATTTGCTCAGCGAATCCAACACTTCCACACGACTGGTAAATTTAATGCAAAGTCTGTTTGGTTGGTTGCCCAGCGGATTGGCCATCGTCGCGTTCATTGCGTGCTCAATTTTTACCGCTCTCACCGGCGCTTCCGGGGTCACCATCGTCGCCTTGGGCGCTCTGTTACTGCCGGCTCTCAAACAAGCGGGTTTCGCGGATAAATACAGCTTGGGTTTGGTCACCACTTCCGGCAGCTTGGGCTTGCTGCTGGTCCCTTCTGTGCCCCTGATTCTGTACGGCGTGATAGCCCAGCAGCTGGACGTCGGGGAATCTTTCACCATTGTCGAGCTGTTCATTGCGGGTGTCGTCCCACTGTGTCTGATGCTGTCGCTGCTCATCCTATGGACGCTTTGGCATCATCGTGGCGGCGTGATTCCCAAGGTTCCCTTCACCACGGGCAACTTGCGCGCCGCGCTGTGGGATGCCCGTTGGGAGTTGCCCTTACCCTTTGTGGTTCTTGGCGGGGTGTTTGGCGGCGTTTTTGCGATTTCAGAAGCCGCGGCGGTGACTGCTGCCTACGTGATCTTGGCGGAAGTACTGCTATACAAAGAAGTGGCTTGGCGTCAGCTGTCCAAGGTGGCCGTTGAATCCATGGTCATGGTGGGTGGCATCCTGCTGATCTTGGGTATTGCTTTGGCGTTTACGAATTTTCTGGTGGATGCCGAGGTACCGCAACAACTGTTGGTCTTTATCAACCAGTACATTGAGGACCCTCTCAGCTTTTTGATCTTGCTCAATATTCTGCTGCTGGCGCTGGGCGCCATGCTGGATATCTTCTCTGCGCTGGTGATCATGGTGCCACTGCTGCTGCCGGTGGCGGTGGGGTATGGGATTCATCCGGTGCATCTGGGCATTATCTTTTTGGCCAACATGCAAATCGGATATTTCACACCTCCCGTGGGCATGAATCTGTTTATTGCCAGCTATCGGTTCAAAAAGCCCTTAACCGAGCTGTATACCGCAACGCTGCCGTTTTTCATGGTGCTGCTGTTTGCGCTGATGTTGATCACTTACTTTCCCTACCTCAGCCTATGGCATATGGAATGACCCATGAGTAACCACAGTTTCGATGTGTCGGTAAACGGGCAGGGTCTTTACGACATTACCCCGCAAGTGGGCCAGGCATTGCAGGCCAGTGGCGTCTGGGATGGGTTGGCGACGGTGTTTATTCAACACACGTCCGCCAGTTTGCTGATTCAGGAAAATGCCGATCCGGCGGTTCAGGTAGACCTGCAAAACTGGCTGTCGCGCCTAGTCCCGGAGCTGGATTCGCTCTATACCCACACCGAGGAAGGCCCTGACGATATGCCCGCTCATATTAAGGGGGCGCTGACTGCGGTACAGGTGTCGGTGCCCGTGATGCAGGGCAAATTGGCGCTGGGACTATGGCAGGGGATTTATTTGTGGGAACACCGCCACAGTCCTCGCACTCGGTCGGTGATCGTTAATCTGATGGGTTAGCTACAGCTTCTCGCGGATTTCATCCATCCACTTCTTGTGTCCGTCTGGGTCGAGAATCATGCTGGAAAAGTACTGCAGCAGGTCCTTGTGGGTTTGGTTCAACTTGGCTTCCACCATGGCCTGCTCGCCTGCTTTGCTGCTGATAAAGGTAAATACCGTGGTGAGGTCTTCTTCTTGGCCGAGCACCGTTTTGATTTCTCCAACCACTAAATCGTGCAGCCCCTCCAGATCATCCTCTTCAATACCCGCTTCGCCGGGCGATAGCACGACGTTGGACCATAGCGTTGCGACATAGACCTGATAAAGGTTCCGGTCGATAAAGCGGTCCACCACCGTTGAGCGTTCTTTGATGTCCGCAAAGACGGGTTCGAAGGCGTAACTGAGTTCGGTTGGGTCAAGCATCAGCAGATGGTGCCATACCTGCCGTGTCAGCTCTATGGGTGGCACGAGGGCTGTACAACTTTCGGACCAATGACAAGATTGCATCAACTTTTCCTGCTCAGTAGTGTGGGACGCCTAAGGGCAATGTGAGAGAGACAATGTTGCAATTTGATCGAGTGAGCTTGGACTCCGAATCCCAAGTACTGCGCCAACAGGTTAGGGATTTTATTGAGGACAATCGGAGGCACTTGCCGAAACCAAACTCCGACTTCGTTACCGGGCACGATGCCGAATTTTCCCAAAAGCTCGGGGAACAGGGTTGGATCGGCATGACCTGGCCCGAAGCCTACGGCGGCGGGGAAAAGAGTAATTTTGACCGCCTTGTAGTCACCGAAGAATTGCTGGCTGCCGGCGCTCCGGTCAGCGCCCATTGGATCGCTGATCGTCAAAGCGGGCCTGTCCTGCTGCGTTTTGGAACACAAGAGCAGCGGCAGAAATATCTGCCTGGCATCGCCCGCGGTGAAAGTTATTTTTCCATCGGGATGAGCGAGCCGGACACCGGATCGGACTTGGCATCTGTGCGGACCACGGCCACGGCGGAAGGCGATGCCTATCGCATCAATGGCACTAAAATCTGGACCACAGACGCTCATCGAAACCACTACATCATTTGTCTGGTGCGCACAGAAGCGCCATCAGAAAATCGTCACGCCGGTTTTTCCCAGATTATCGTTGATTTGAAAAACGACGGCGTCAAGGTGCGGCCCATTCGCAACATGGCGGGTGGCGAAGATTTCAACGAAGTCGTTTTCGACAATGTACTGGTCCCCAAGGATCGCATTGTGGGTGAGCCGGGCAATGGCTGGCAGCAGGTAACGTCGGAACTGGCCTACGAGCGCAGCGGTCCGGAACGCTTCCTGTCTTCTTTTCGAGTATTTGTCGAATTGGTGCGAATTTGCGGCGAGGCGCCGACACCCCATCAAGCCGCCGCCGTCGGCCGAATTGCTTCTCACTTTATGACCCTCCGGCGCATGTCGCTCTCGGTTGCCGGTATGTTGGAATCTGGTAAGGACGTAAGCGTGGAGGCGGCGTTGGTCAAAGAGCTGGGCAATAATTTCGAAAAATTGCTGCCGGAAATTGCGCGGCTTGTGGTGCCGGATCTCAGCGCCGTTGACCCTGATAAGCAGCGACTGTTTCGGGAGACCTTTGAAGAAACCCTCATGCTGTCGCCGTCGTTCACGTTGCGCGGCGGGACTCGGGAAATCATGCGAGGCGTCATCGCCCGCGGGCTGGGTTTGCGATAGGTAGCGTCATGGATACATCACAACTCATTATCGACAGCGCAGAAAAGATCTTTTCCGATCACTGCGACAAGGGCCTGCTGGATGCGACAGAGCAAGGGACCTTTCCCCAGGCTCTGTGGCAGCAAATTGTAGACAACGGGTTTCACCAGTTGGGCAGCCCGAACAGCGGTACCGAAACACGCGATTTGTTCGCCTTCCTGAAAGTATGCGGACGTTATGCCGTGCCGCTGCCCATGGCCGAAATTCTACTGGCGAATCAATGGCTGGGTGGCAACGCGCCGGCTCAGGGTTTCGCCACCATCGGACTGCAAACCGCAAAAGGTGTCGTTCAGGCGGCCTGGGGTCGTCAGGCTGAGACGGTGCTTGGCGTTTCAGCAGATAGCGTAGACGTCAGCGTCTACCGAGGTGCGGCGGTGAGGGAACAGGGTGCAAACTTGGCCGGTGAGGCACGAGACACGGTAACCGGGGCTGCGGAGACGCAGGCTATCGATACCTTGGAGGCGCCTTACGCGCAGCTGGCACTTGCCCGAGCCAATTTGATGGCCGGTGGCCTGCAGGCGGTTCTGGATCTCGGTCTGCAATTTGCCTCGGAGCGCAGTCAGTTCGGGCGTTCCATTAGCAAGTTTCAGGCGATCCAACATGCGCTGGCCGTGGTTGGTACCGAAGTTGCTGCGTCTCAGCGGGCGGCGGATGCCGGAGTGGATGCCATGGGGACCGATCGCTTCGAGCAAGAAGTAGCCGCAGCCAAAGCCAGAGTCGGTGAGGCCGTAGGCATTGTCGCCGAGCAAGTGCATCAGGTGCATGGTGCGATGGGCTATACCTACGAGCATCGCTTGCATCACTTCACGCGCAGGCTGTGGGCCTGGCGGGACGAGTGGGGCAATGAGTTCTACTGGCAAGCCAAGTTGGGCCAGCATTTGGCGGGCCTGGGGGCGGATCAGGTTTGGGGCTATATCGCCACGCCCAGTTAGGCCGTAGAGTTGGCAATGCGTTGTAGGCGCACTAGGCGAGGGTCATCCTCGCCTAAGTAATGCCCGATCACGCTGGCAACAAACGAATGGTCCAGCGTGCCGGCTTCCTGCATGGCCTCTAAATCCGCCCAATCCTTAGTGCGATTAAAAAAGACTTTGAAGACTGCCAAATCCTGACAGCTGAGAAAGGGTACCTTGGTGCCAGCAAAGTCCTCCCAATGGATGCGGTCAAGCAAGCCGTCATGGAAGTCCGTGCTGTTGAAGAAAACATCCAACGGTGTTTGTTGCCACCACAGCCGGTGTTGCAAATCCCGCTGCAGCCTTTTTACGTCAGAGCGGTTCCACGATATACCCTCGGGTAAAGCATCGAGCGCCCTCTGGATACCCTCCTTGCCGACGAATAAATTCAGGTCGATATCAATGGTGCCCCGCGCACTGCCAGTGCACCACGCCAAGGCCAAGGCACCGCCAAAGGCATGAGGTATCTCGGCGGCGGCTAATGCCTCGTGACACATACGAATTTTCTCTACGAGATTCACGGTCCAAACCTAGGAGATACGTGGAAACACCGGCAAAGGTGGGGTCTTGGTTTGCCGGGTGGGAAACTGTTCAGCTAAGGCCAGTACTGCCGCCAGCTCTTCGCCACGAGGCACTCCGTTGCTGAAGCGAATGCGTGGTCGCAGGGCGATGTCCAAGGTGAAGCCGCAGGCATCGATAATGCGCTCGAGAGTAGTGGTGCTGGGGGATTTGCTGCCCTTGATGTAGGCGTTCAAGGTCGCGTGGGACGTGTTCGCTTGACGCGCCAACTGGCGCAGGCTCAAGCCACTGTCCTGCCACGCTTGATAGAGCAGTTTGCAGGCAAAGCTATTGGAGACTTGATTCATCGTAAGCCCATCATGGTATTCAATTGAATACCATGATGGGGGGATTTTTCACGACTGTAAACCGAGTCATCTGCCAAAAATGACGGCCTCGGACCGCCATAGATTCAGGGCGGTTTAGAAATTAACGATCATCTTGCCGGTGTTAGCGCCGGTGAACAAACCAATAAAGGCTTCCGGCGCCTGATCGATACCTTCGTAAATTGTTTCCTTGGTTGTGACTTCACCGCTGGCAACCCACTTCTCCATGTCAGCCCGGAATTGTGGTGCCATATGCGCGAAATTACTGACGATAAATCCGCGCAGGGTGAGGCCTAGACCAATGGCCATGGACAAGTTGTTCGGGCCCGGGCGGGCTTCGGTGTCGTTATAGGTGGCAATGGCACCACACAGGGGAATACGTCCGTTGGGTCGCATGCACATAATCGCCGCCTGCAGATGTTCAGCGCCCACGTTATCGAAGTAGACGTCAATACCGGCAGGAGCGGCCTCTTTTAAATGTCCGACAATGCTGCCGTCGTTGTAGTTAAAACCATAGTCAAAGCCCAACTCGTCTTTGAGCAGTTGGGCTTTGTCATCGGAGCCTGCGCTGCCAATGACCGTGCAGCCTTTGAGCTTAGCAATTTGCCCAACGATACTGCCTACCGCGCCAGCGGCACCGGACACAAAGACGGTCTCACCATCTTTTAACGCACCGACTTCGAGCAACCCGACATAGGCTGTCATTCCCGGCATGCCGATGGCTCCGATGTACTGGGAGGGCGCGGCAGCGATATCGCCCAGCCGCTCAATGCCTTGCGCCGATGCGGTGAACGCCTCACGCCAGCCCCAACTGCTGGAAACATAGTCTCCCTCGTTGAAGTCTGGGTGAGCGGAAGCGGTAACCTGACCGATGCAGCCGCCAGTAAGGACCTCGCCGATTTGAAAGGGCGGCACATAGGATTTGCGGTCGTACATGCGGCCGCGCATGTAGGGGTCGACAGACATACTGACGTTCTTAACCTGTATTTCGCCGTCCTTAGGCTCTGGCACATCGATTTCGATGATTTCAAAGTCGTCTGTTTTTGGCATACCCACTGGGCGGGACTTCAGGGCTACAGCGCGTGCTTTCATGTTTTTTCTCTTCGTTTGTTGGTTTGGCTGAGTGCAGGGTTAGGCTTGATTATTCATTGCTGATGTCAATTTCCTGGCTGGTAATGAACTCCAGCAGGGCGGCTTGACCGTTGCGGGTCGCCTCAATGCCACGCTCCAGCGCCGCGACAATATCGTTTGGATCCGTTACCCGTTCTCCATAGCCGCCAAAGGCTTTCGCCATGTCGGCGTAGTGGCCGGAAATTTCTATGGCCCCATACTTCTCTTGAGACACCGGCATGATTGGAATTTCGATAGCCATGGAGAAGTTGTTAAACAAAATCGACAAAATGGGGATGTTCTCGCGCACAGCGGTTTCAAAGTCCATGCCGGTAAAGCCGATGGCAGCGTCACCCCAGACGTTGATGCACAGCTTCTCTGGAGCCGCCAGCTTCGCGCCCATCGCAAGGCCCAGGCCATAGCCAAGCTGAGTCGTCTTGCCCCAACCGATG
The DNA here is from genome assembly GCA_012269545.1 of Gammaproteobacteria bacterium. GTDB lineage: Bacteria > Pseudomonadota > Gammaproteobacteria > Pseudomonadales > Azotimanducaceae > UBA4421. The sequence goes on from JAAXKB010000008.1 coordinate 130,108, forward strand.
TAGGACAGCGGTGTCGTGGATTCCCAGAACGGCGTCGTCTGATCGCGTGGGCTGCCAGCGTCGTGAGTAATGACCACATTGTTTTTATCCACCAAGCGATCCAGTTCCGCAATTACGCGGTAGGGGTTGATGGGGGTGTCGTTGCTGGTCAGCTTGGGCAGCCATTCGCTGCGCCATTCGGCCTTGATCGCCGCAATGTTCTCCGGCTCGTTTGCCCGTAGCTCGGCTGGTGCCTTGGAGTAGCTTTCCATAGCCGAACTTAGGGCTTGCAGGGTGAGCTTGGCATCGCCAATCAGACCATGTTGGGCGGGTACATCCTTGTTTAAATCCATGGGATCCAAGGTGGCGTGAATGATGGTTTTCGAACCGTCCTTGTTGGCAGGCATTGGCACACCAAAAGCCGTCAGCGCAAAGGACACGCCAATACCGAAGATCACGTCAGCATCCGCCAAGTACTTTTTCACCTGCCGCGAATTGGCCCGGCCACCGCTGCCCAAGGACAGAGGATGGTTTTCCGGAAAGGCGCTCTTACCCTCAATACTGGTGGTGACTGGAATGTTCCAGTCTTCGGCGAGCGCCCTCAACTCATCCCACGCCTTGGCGTAGTGCACGCCCTGACCGGCGTAAATCACCGGCCGTTCCGCGCCTGCTAATGCTTGGGCTGCTGCAGCTATATCGTCTGGCGCCGGTGCCGTTTTGGCACTGAAAGACGGTACATAGGTCCAGTTGTCCGGGACTTCCTCGTTCATGACGTCCAGCGGTACTTCCAGCATCACCGGTCCGGGTCGACCGTTACGCAGCTGGAAAAACGCCCGCCGCAGAATTTCCGGCACCGCCTTGCCCATGGTGATGGGCTCCGCCCACTTGGTGATGTGCTGCATGTTCAGTGTGGAGTTGAAGTTCGGGTAGTAATGGGCCAAGCGGCGGGGGTAACCCGCAGGAATAACCAAAATCGGCACCGACTCCGAATAAGCCTGAGCCACACCGCCAAAGGCGTTTTCAGCGCCCGGGCCGTGCTGCATGCAGAACACGCCGATCTTGTCACCGGACGAGAGGCGCGAATACGCGTCCGCCATGTGCAGGCCAATACGTTCCTGCCGAACGATTATGGTTCGAATATCAAGTTTCGCGGCGGCTTCGATCAGTGGATTGACTGGGTACGCAAACAGCGTATCGATTCCTTCAGCCTTCATCGCATGGGCGATGGCATCAACAACGTTCATGGTGCTCTCCTCCGTTAGGCGTCTCATGTTGCCAAAGAGTGGGCTGATGAGCCAATGCAGAAAGGGGCTGGCGGCAAAGTCGCATTTTGCTTTGCACGCTACGAAGTCCTTGCCCAAAAGACAAAATCGTCTTATCCAGTGTCGCGACCGCCCCAAGTCTTATCTGCGGAATACAGTAATGGGGCTCGCTGGAAAATAAACGAGCACAAAAAAGGGCGGTAAACCGCCCTTTTTATTGCCCAGCATCGCTGGGTTCATTGAACCTGTTAGAACTGGTTCATGGTGTTGGCGGCACCGCCTGCCAGCAGCGCTTTTTCGCCAAGGAAGTACTCTTTGTGGTCATCGCCCACGTTCGAGCCGGCAAGGTCTTGGTGCTTCACAGAAGCAAGGTTCTTGCGAATTTCCTGACGCTGTACGTCGCGTACGTAGGCCAGCATGCCCAGATCACCGAAGTAACCTTCAGACAGCACGTCGGTAGACAGTGCTGCGGTATGGTAGGTGGGCAGCGTAATCAGGTGATGGAAAATGCCTGCTTCCCGGGCCGCATCGGCTTGGAACGTACGTACCAAGGCATCGGCTGCATCGGAAAGTTCAGTGCCGTCAATGGCCGCATCCATCAAGCCCATGGGGTTGACCTCTGGGTCTGGGTAGGCGGACAAGTCTTTGCCTGCTGCCTTCCACTCGCCGTAAACCTGCTCGCGGAATTTCAGCGTCCAGTTGAAGGACGGCGAGTTGTTGTACACCAACTTGGCTTCTGGGCGCACTTCGCGGATCGCATTAACCATGGCCGCGATTTGTTCCACGTTGGGCTTCTCGGTCTCGATCCAAAGCAGGTCTGCGCCGTGTTCTAGGCTGGTGATGCAGTCGAGTACGACCCGGTCAAAACCAGTGTCGTCCTTGAAGGCGTACAGGCCGTTGTCCAAACGCTTGGGCTTAGCCAGCTTGCCGTTGGCGCGAATGGTGATATCACCGTCCTGCAGTTCCGAGACGTCTTCGATGATCTCGGTATCCAAGAACTCATTGTACTTGCTGCCGAGGTCTCCTGGCTGAATAGAGACGGGCACTTTTTGCGTCAGGCCAGCGCCCAGCGAGTCGGTGCGCGCAACGATAATGCCGTTGTCGATGCCCAACTCCAAGAATGCATAGCGCACTGCATTGATCTTTGAGACGAAGTCTTCGTGAGGAACGGTGACCTTGCCGGCTTGGTGCCCGCACTGCTTGGCGTCGGAGACTTGGTTTTCGATCTGAATGGCGCAAGCGCCGGCTTCGATCATGCGCTTGGCAAGTAAGTAAGTAGCCTCTTCGTTACCGAACCCTGCGTCGATGTCGGCGATAATTGGCACAACATGAGTCTCGTAGTCATCAATGCGCTGGATGATGCTATCTGCGTCGCCGCCATTGGCGCGCGCTTCGTCCAGTTCCACAAACATGTGGCGCAGTTCGCGTGCATCGGCCTGCTTCAAGAAGGTGTAAATCTCTTCGATCAGATCAGATACCGACGTCTTTTCATGCATGCTCTGATCAGGCAGTGGACCGAATTGCGAACGCAGCGCGGCGACCATCCAGCCAGACAGATAAATGTAGCTGCGATCTGTGGTTTGCTGATGTTTCTTTACGCTCATCATGACTTGCTGAGCAACGAAACCATGCCAGCAGCCCAGTGATTGAGTGTATTTGCTTGGATCTGCGTCGTAATTCGCCATATCGCGTCGCATGATGTCAGCAGTGTATTGGGCGATTTCCAAACCGGTTTTAAAACGGTTTTGCAATTGCATTCGAACGGCGTATTCAGCGTTGATCGCGCTCCACTCCTGCTTAGCGCCAATGGTCTGACGAGTCTGTTCGATAAGGTCGAGATAAGACATGAAAGTTCCTCGATTGAAGTTCACGGGATTGTTTTCTGCTTCAGCGCTTTGGCAAGGCGAAAGCAATACAGTAATGGCGCGGCATCCTAACCGCGGGGCACTTCCAATTAAAAGGAATAACTGACAAGCAATATATTCTCGGCGGGAAAAACATCCGTTAACAGAGAACTTTTTCGAGCGGGTTTGGATAGCATGCCGGATCTCAATTCAGCCTGAACGCCAGTTCCCCTAACTCACCAAAGCGCCCTCGATAGTCGCCCGGTGCACCGGGATGCATATTGCCAATGGAGCCAGTCATCAAGACGTGGCCGGGGGCTAGGGAGTAGCCTTTCGCCAATACGGTGTTGACCAACCAAGCCAAGGCATGCAGTTGGCCCTGCATGACGGTGCCTGCCCGGACGCTGTGCAATGTCTCCTCCAAAGAACCTAGCCGCGTCAGAGACACCGCCAATGTGTCCAAGTCCAATTGCGTGGGATCGAAGCTGGTATTCGCAGCAAGGCAGCCATAGGAGGCGGAGTTACTGGAAATCAGATCGATACTGGACGGGCGCTGCTGCAGGTTGGGTGCTGCCAGTTCAATCATGCCCCGGCATTCACTGACTGAGTTGAGCACGTTGCCTGCGGTAACGGGCTCAGTAATCGCCTTGCTTAGCCTAAAGCCAAGTTCGGTTTCCAGCAGCACGGGTCGGTCAGCTTGAACCGCTGTTTGAACATTGGCCTGTTGTGCTCCGTGCTGGAATAACGCGCCGATGATGGGCTCGTCAATGCCCATGGCGTCTTGTGCTGCTTGAGCTGTCAGGGCAGCTTTGTAGCCGTAAATCTCGCCCCAGCCTCCATTTGCTTGAAGGCGTTTGATGAGTTGATGTTGCAGGTGATAGGCAGCTTCGGTCGTAAGGTCCGGCTGAGTGAGGCTGATGTTCTCGATGGGCCTGCCCGCCAGAACGTTTTTCAGGGCGGCGTCGAGCCATGGATCATTTTTTTCTGTGCTCATGGTGAGTCCTACTCATATTTCCTTCGAATGTGCGCCATTTTGTGCGGGTTGGCCATTCACTTGCGTTAGTATCACGGCGACGGGCGACACGCACAATCCAGTTGTCCACTCCATCTGTTTTTTGATTTGGCCGAGAACCCAATATGTCTGAAACGTCACTCAGTCGTGCAAGCAAACTGCTTAAGGTGCTAGACCTGAAGCAGATCGAAGAAAACCTCTATCAGGGGCAGAACGAAACCGAAAACGGCAGCCGTTTATTCGGGGGGCAGGTATTGGCGCAAGCGTCTGCTGCCGCGTATCGAACGGTGGACAAGGTGCATTTGCACTCGCTCCATGCGTATTTTTTGCGTCCGGGGCGGGTGGATCTTCCGGTCCTTTATGAGGTTGAACGGGTGCGGGATGGCCGATCCTTTACGACGCGCCGGGTAGTTGCCATCCAAAAGGGTCAGGCTATTTTTAACATGGACGCCTCCTTTCAGGGCGACGAGATCGGCTTGGAGCACAGCGCGCCCATGCCCAATGTGCCGGTGCCCAAAGAGTTGCGTGAAGACGTCGAGGTCGCGCGCGAGCTTGGTGGCCCCAAGGCTGACCCGCGGATGAGCCCGATGGCCAAGGTAGAGCGCCCGTTTCATTTGCGTTCGGTGTTCGAACTGGGCAGCGACGCTTGGGGCGATGATCGATTTTGGAATCCGACCTGGATTAAATTTCGCGAGGCGGTATCGCTGCCGAGAGCGATTGACGAGCCGGGAGAAGCTGCCTTTCGACTGCAGGCCCTGTCTCGTTGTTTGATCGCCTATGCGTCTGATATGGGCCTTGTCAGCACGGCGGTGCTGCCTCATCAGTCCGGTACCAATCGGAGTGATTTGCAAATGGCCAGTCTCGATCACAGCCTGTGGATTCACCGCGGCGTATCGCTGGATCAGTGGTTGCTGTTCCACAAGCGCACGTCCACGGCTCAAGGTTCTCGAGGCATGGTGCACTCCGAATTCTTCGGTGAAAACGGCACCCTAGTGGCCTCAATGACCCAAGAGGGGTTGCTGCGCCAACGCAAGGAAGCCTCTTAGCGAAAAAATAAAACGAGGATCAAAGTGCATCGCTGCGGTAATCCCACGTCAAGGGCGTAAATGCGATCGCCTCTCGCTGCATGGCATTGGCCAGTGCAGCCAGTGTTTGATCACTCAGGGGTATGTGAGTCGCGTCTGCCACGGACTGATTCCACGTCGGGTCAACCGAATGCCACTGGTCGTTATGTAAAATTTCGTTCCAAGCGTGAAAACGGAAGCCGGGGCTGGGCAATGCGCTGTAGGCAATACCGTACACCGTGCGACTGGCAATGCCTTCGGTACGGGCCAGCGTAGTAAACAAGTCTGCAAAATCCACACATTCGCCGCGCCCCTTCTTCAACGAGGCTAACACCGAACCTGCGGGCTGATTTTCTGCATAGAGCAACTGATTGCGGGTGATATCGATTAACTGCTGTGACAGCGAGAGCAGACTGGGGGAATCGCCCGGACCGCGCGGCGCCAGCAGGGCCAGGATTTGCGGATGACCTACGGGTAATGTCAGTGATGAATCGAGAAATCCCGCAGGTTGGACCGCCGCACGTTTGGGGCTGGCTGAGGCGCTCAGCGTGTCCGGAAGCCCTTGTTGCTGCAGCGATAAGGGCCCCGTGGTGTTGAGCGCCAAGGTCAATGTGCTGAGTTTGGCTGGATGCAGCAGGTCCTGTGTGAGCGGAGCTACCGCGGTTTTTGCTGTCCATTCGGCAGCCCGGGGAGCGATGCGATGCTGCAATGTATTCTGGTGACTCTGCGTCAGCTGAAAGCTGAACTGATGCGGCGCGGTGAAGCGGGTTAGCCGCCGCTGGATATCCAGCTCGGTTACGCTGTCGTTCTCGTCGGATGTCAGGATGAAGCCCAGCGGACTGCGCCGTTCGAGCGTGTGCTCGCGCTCACTGACTCGAAGCTGCTGCATGTCCAGATATTTGGCTGTCACCGAGCTGCCGACTGGTGTTTGTTCTGTCAGCTGTCGTTCCAAGCTCAGCTGATCTTTCAATGTGAACGTCCAATCGACGGTGGAGCGGTCGGTCGAGTCACTTTCTGTTGTGCCGCTTCGCTGAATGCTGGCCGAGTACCCGCTGTCGATTTTTTCTAGGGTGACTTGTTGGTCCAGTGCCCGACTTTGCCGGCTGAAATTTGCGCTGATCAGTTCGTAGGGCGGAACGCCGGAAAACACCATCACTTGGGTGGAGGTATACCCCGGCGCATTAAGCATATTGATCTGCAAATTCTGGGTCATTTCCCAGTGTCTCTCTTTTGTTTGTCGTGTAGTGGTGCGCAAAAAGCCAACGCGCTGGCCCTGTTGCAGCACCTCATAGGTTCGCTGTCCCAGCTGGTTGCTCATCAAGTGATCTGTCTCGCTTGGAGCGAACTGTGTCGCGAGCCAAAATAGGCCGAGTGCTGCGATGATCGCGACGCTGGATGTTTTCATGTGCGGTAGCATGATTTTTTGCCTAGTGATCTGATGACTGCAAAAAGTGTCTGAAATTTGTGATGGCAAACATGGTTTTTCCTGTCTTTACCTTTCACAATTGCGTATTGGCCAGTATAGACACTGACGTCATTCCTCACACTAAAGGCAGTAATGGACAACGAAACCACGGATTTTATTCGTCAGCGCATTGAAGCGGATCTGGCGGACAACACACTGGCTCGGGGTGTGATCACGCGATTCCCCCCGGAACCTAACGGATTTTTGCATATTGGCCACGCCAAGAGTATCTGTCTGAACTTCGGGGTCGCTCAGGAGTACGGCGGTGAGACGTTTCTGCGCTTTGATGACACCAACCCGGTGAAAGAGAGCGATGAGTTCGTCGAATCGATTAAGCGTGATGTGGCGTGGCTCGGTTTCGAGTGGAAGGCGATTACGCATGCCTCGGATTATTTCGAGCAGATTTATCAGTTTGCTGAAGCCCTGATTCGTGACGGCAAAGCCTACATCTGTTCCTTGGATCCTGAACAAATGCGCGCCACCCGAGGCACATTGACCGAGCCCGGTGAGAACAGCCCCTACCGCGATCGAACGGTTGAAGAAAATGTGGATCTGTTCCAGCGCATGCGCGCCGGCGAGTTTCCCGATGGCAGCCATGTGGCGCGATTGAAGATCGATATGGCGTCGCCCAACCTGAACATGCGCGATCCTGTGATTTATCGCATTCGCCACGCGACCCACCAACGCACCGGTGATGCATGGTGTATTTACCCGATGTACGACTTTACACACGGTATCTGCGACGCCATCGAACATATCTCGCACTCGCTGTGCACGTTGGAGTTTGCGGATCACCGCCCACTTTATGATTGGGTACTGGACAACATTGCCATCAATTATCACCCGCCTCAGATCGAGTTTTCGCGTCTGGGTCTCGAATACACGGTAATGAGTAAACGACTGCTGCATCGCTTGGTCGACGAGCAGTTGGTCGGTGGTTGGGACGATCCCCGTATGCCGACGCTGGCGGGTTTGCGCCGCCGGGGGGTACCTGCCAGTGCAATTCGAGAGTTTTGTCATCGTGTCGGTGTAACTAAGCAAGATAATGTGATTGAGATGAATCTGTTGGACTTTTGTATCCGTCAGGATCTTGAGGCCAGTGCCCCGCGGGGTATGGCGGTGCTGAAACCGCTCAAAGTGGTGATCACCAACTATGACGGCACCGAATCTCTGGACGGGCCGTGGCATGCGCAGAACGATACGTTGGGCCGTCGCGAGCTGCCCTTTGGTGCGGAGATTTTTATTGAACAAGAGGACTTTGCGCTAGAGCCACCGCCCAAATGGAAACGACTGTCGCCGGGCCAAATGGTGCGTCTTCGATATGCCTACATCATTCGCTGTGATGAGGTGGTGGAGGACGAACAAGGAAATGTTGTGCAGCTGAACTGCACGTACTTTGCGGATTCAAAGAGTGGGCAAGATACCTCGGGCCTAAAGCCCAAGGGCGTGGTCCACTGGGTCGATGCTCAGAGCGGTGTGCCCGTGCGGGTGATGGACTATGGCCGGTTGTTCAAGGTGCCGAACCCGTCCTCTAAAACGTTTTTGAATGACATCAATACACAATCGCTGACGGTGCTGGACGCGGTAGCAGAGCCTGCGATTATCAGTCATGAGGCCGAGCGTTTTCAGTTCGAGCGCCAGGGGTATTTTTTCAAGGATGTGCCCAGTGCCGACGGTACCCCTGTTTTCAACAAAACCGTGAGTTTGCGCGAAGGTTTCTAGTCAAGGTAAGGGGAGTCGACATGCTGCCAACCTCGGTCACCGTGATGGAAGTCAGTCCTCGAGACGGACTGCAAAATGAAGACGTCTTGGTATCTACCGAAGACAAGTTGCGACTGATCGATCACGCACTTGCCGCTGGCAGTCGGCGCATCGAAGTCACCAGTTTTGTGCACCCTCAGCGCGTGCCGCAAATGGCTGACGCAGAAGCGGTATGTGCCGGTCTGCCGAAGCGGACCGACGTACGCTACACCGGTTTGGTTTTGAACGAGCGGGGTTATCGTCGATTGCGTGACACGTCGCTGGACGAAGCTGGTCTGGTGGTGCCGGTAAGCGATACGTTTGGCGAGCGCAATCAGGGGCAGCGTGTGGCGGATGCTGTTGCCATGGCTCGCGAGGTGATCCGTGATGGCAAACTGACCGGCTTCCCGGTTCAAGTGACCTTGGCGGTGGCCTTCGGTTGTCCCTTTGAAGGCGAGGTGCCTCTGACGAATCTGCTGGCAGCGGCTGAAGCCTTGCTGGAAGCCGGGCCCGTAGAAATCGCCCTTGCCGATACAATTGGCGTCGGCGTCCCGTGGCAGGTGCAGCGAACCTTCGAGGCGCTGGGCGAAATAGCCGGTGATGTGCCGATGCGGGCGCACTTTCATGACACTCGAAATACGGGTATCGGCAATGCGTTTGCCAGTCTGCTTGCTGGTGTAACGACACTCGACGCCAGTATTGGTGGTATTGGCGGGTGCCCGTTCGCGCCCAATGCCAGTGGTAACATCGCGACGGAAGACTTGGTCTATATGCTCAATCGCAGCGACGTGCATCACGACGTGGCCATGCAGCCCTTGTTGCGCGGGGCAGCATGGCTTGAAGCGATCTTGGGCCAACGATTACCTTCCATGCTGTTGAAGGCCGGCGATTGGCCGGCGGCGAGCGCTGAAAGACTGTCGACGACCTAATGCGATAACGGCTACCTGAGGACTGATACATGACCGCGAGTAACGCTGAGTTTTTTGGCCATCCAATGGGGCTTCGAACCCTCTTTCTGACCGAGATGTGGGAGCGCATGTCCTACTACGGGATGCGCGCATTACTGGTCTTGTACATGACCGGCGCGGTGAGCTCAGCCAACCCAGGCTTGGGTATGAGCCAACTCGAAGCCCAAGCCATCTACGGTATATACGTCGGTATGGTGTACTTCCTCGCCGTTCCCGGAGGCTGGCTGGCGGATAATCTGTTGGGTCATCAGCGGGCAGTGCTCTATGGCGCGATGGTTATTGCCTTGGGTCACCTGACCTTGGCGGTTCCCATAGAGTCCAGTCTGTTTCTCGGACTGGGGTTGGTGGCCATTGGCACAGGGCTGCTGAAGAGCAATATCTCGACCATCGTAGGCAAACTCTATGCGGACGAGGACCCTCGCCGTGATGCAGGTTTTACGATTTTTTACATGTCGATCAATATCGGGTCCATGGTGGGCTTCGGCATTTGTGGTTACTTGGGCGAAAAAGTGGGTTGGCATTGGGGCTTTGGTGCGGCCGGTGTCGGTATGACGTTGGGCGTGCTGCAGTTTGTGCGCACGCGCCACTTGCTGGGTGATGCTGGTTTGGCGCCCAATGCCATGACCGAGCAACGCCGCCGCCGGCTAAACAACTGGGCGCTGCTCGTTGGCGTGCTGGCGGCTCTGGTGGTGCTGTTGTTCGGCACCGGGATCATCGAGGTCAAGGCCAGTGTCTTTGCTGAGAATTTTGCTTACTTTTTGACCACGATTGCTGGTCTGTATTTCATCTACCTTTATGCCTTTGCCGGCCTTAGTGCAGTTGAGCGTAAAAATGTTCTGCTGCTGTTTTTTCTATTTATTGCTGCAGGCGCTTTCTGGTCTGGGTTCGATCAATCCGGCGGCTCTCTGAACTTGTTTGCCCGGGACTACACTGACTTGAATTTCATGGGCTTTGATATGCCGGTGTCTTGGGTGCAGTTTTTCAACCCGATCTACGTGGTCCTTTTCGCCCCGCTGTTTGCCGCCTTTTGGGCATTTCTCGGCCGGCGTAATCTGGACCCGTCACTGCCACTGAAGTTTGCCTTGGGTCTGGTGTTTATGGGCCTGAGCTTCTTGGTTATGTTGCTCGCGGTGGGCGTTGCGCTTGAATCCGCGCCGATAGGCCTGCAGTGGCTGCTGATCACTTATTTGCTGCAAACCTTTGGGGAACTTGCATTGTCGCCGATCGGGCTATCCGCTTTTTCACGCTACTCCCCCAAACGTTACGTCGGGCAGATGTTTGGTCTGTGGTTTTTGGCCTCGGCCATTGGCGGTGTGTTAGCGGGTCTGCTGGGCGGTGAGGCCACCGACGGCGGTCTGCAAAGTATGTCGCCAGTTTTTTCCTACATGATTCAGTACTACTTCGGTATCGCGGTGGTCCTCGTGATCCTCGCTTATTTTTTCCGACAAAAAACTGACGAGGGACGTGGCCAAGAAGAGTAGGCGATCAAAGGTAGCTTTTTGCCGATGAGTGGTTATGCATTCATGCTCAAAATGATTTGCAATGGGGATGCTTATTTTGGTGTCTCTGATGCAAGTGGATATTCGACCTTTCAAACTATCTGATGCTGGCGAACTGCAGCGTGCGGTGCTCGTTGCCGTCGGTCACATCAGTCCTTGGCTGGACTGGTGCAGCCCCGGCTACTCGTTAAGAGATGCTCAGATGTGGGTGGCGGAAAGTATGGCCCTTTGGCAGCAAGGCCGGGCGTTTCGGTGGGTGATGCTGGGAGAGGACAGGCGCAAAATTTTAGGCAGCGTTGAGGTCAGTGTGCCCACCCTTGAAGCCCCAGTCGGTCGCATGGGCTATTGGGTGAGGCGCGGTGCATCGGGTCAGGGGGTATGCAGTCGGGCCGCCGCTCAGGCCTTGGACTTGGTGTTTTCGTCTCTGGGTTTACAGCGAGTCGAACTGTTTATTCAGCCGGCCAATGAAGCGAGCATCCGCGTCGCGCGAAAGCTCGGCGCAGAGTTTATTGACCAGCAACACGATGAAGTCGTCTATCAGGGCGAAAGCAGAGTCGCCAACCGTTATCAGGTGAAAGCAGAGAGCTCACGCTGGGTCGAGCTGCTGCCAGCTCGCCGCCGATGGCCGCTGATGCCCGAATACGCGGATGGCACAGGCAACAGGCTGCCCGTCTAAACCGAGTGTTGCTACGCATTCAGAAGGTCAGAAAAAAAAGCCTGAGCGTAGTCGTCAACCCAGCTTTCAAGATGCCAATTCTTGATGTACGCGGTGTGTCCACCGCGCTCGGTAAGATCAACAGTGATAGAGGGTGGAAGCGCGCTGTAATGCTCGGGAGGGATAATTGGATCATCCTCCGCAGCTAGAATGGTCGCATTGACGCCGCTCAGCCGAGAGCCGCGTAAATCGTAAGCGGCGTAATACTCGGATAGATCGGAAAAGTGAGTGTGGTCGGCGATGAATAACTCCGTAAGCGTTTGAATACTGCGAATGCCGTTCATTGCCGAAAAATCATACTGATCAGGAAAGGCTGCCTGTTTTTGTTCCCACAGCGTCCGCCACTTACCCATGAAATAGCGTTCATAAACCACGCTGCCGCCGATTTGATCCACCGTGTGCTGGGGGCTGATGGCCGGACAGACGGCTAGCGTATGCAGTTTCGGCAGGGCGGCCGCGAGTCGCAGAGCAAAATTGCCCCCCATGGAAAATCCCAGCAAGCCAGCCTCGCTGCGTTTGAAATCATCGATGACGAATTGCGCTGCCGCCACGACCTCGTCCGTCATGGCGGAGTGAAACAGCCCTTGGTTGAGATCAGCGGTATTACCGTGATCCCGCAACGTCAGTCTGGCCACATGAAAGCCGGCTTGATGTAGTGCGTATGCGGCCGAAACCACATAAGTCGATTCGGCGCTGCCAAGCCAGCCGTGAATAATCATCACCAGCGGAGCATTGGCTTCACTGGCCCGATCGTATCGGGCGGTGAGATGTTGGCCCTGCACATGGATATCGCGTAGCTCTGAGTGGCGTTCGAAATCCGCAAGCCACGCGGGCTTAAAGAATTTTCGGCCTACGCTGCTGACAATGGTTTGCAGGTTTGGATTCGCCAGACCGATTGCAGGCCGAAAAGAAGTTAGCTTTGTCATGGATTGTTATGGGTTCTCATAAGGGATTGGTTTGAATGAATCCTAACGCCAGAAAAACCGGCCTTTGACAACAGCGCGACGATCCCTTGAGGGCCGATTAAATGGGCGGCGCCAACCAATACAAGATAGCTGTCGGCGGTTTGCAGATACCCCTGTATTTTTGCCGTCATGCTGCGATTGCGTTGGTCGATCAACTGTTGGTGGAAGGCCTTGGTCAGGGGGTTGTCGCCAGCTTGATTCGCTAGCAGCACGCCCAGAGCGTCATCATCGCCGCTGAAATAGGCTTTCATCAGATCCCGAGTGATCGTTGGCAAATCGTCGAGTTCATCCAGAGATTGCTTGAGTACCGCGGCCTGCACGTCGAGCGGCTGGTTGAACAGAAGGTTTAACTGCAGCTCCAAGGTTTCCAGCTGCAGAATGTGCTCGGGTTGGCGCAAGCCGAGTTGGCCGAAGTAGTGATCAACACCAAAGTCAGGATCGTAGCCCATGGCGAGTAAACCCATGACGCTGAGCTGCTGAAAAGCCAGCATGGGTTTAAATCCCTGCATTTGGCCTACCGGCATACCGTAGCGCATGCCCGCCTCAACAAGTCGTTGATAGGTGTCATCCGGTAAACTTTGGCGTAACGATAGTGCCGAGAGTTTCGCGTATTCGAGGGTTTTCTGCTGGACCTCGGCGGGATGATATCGACTCAGATCTACCTCGAAGACCAGATTTTCGGAGGCGTGATAAGCGTCTTCATACTGTCGCGGCAGGGGGTGCAGGCTTTCTTTGAGAATGTGGACGGTTCCCGCGAGGTATACCGTGGCATCGCCGTTTTGAAAACGCCACAGGTAGAGCGGAGAGGCCGCGCTCGTTTGAGCCAGTAACTGCTGGGCCGTGGCAATGGGTATGTTATCCATCGAGATCAGTTCGCAGGCGCCGCTTACCCGTTGTTCGGCATGGGTGCGCTGGCAATTACCCATGGCGTTCTGCGCTGCCAGTACCCGATTTGGCTGGGTGCCGCTGCTATACAAAGTCGATGGGTCGCTCGTGTGGTGCGCCACCGAAACATGCGCGTGCAGGCGAGGGCTCACTAGTACCAGCAGCAAGCCGATCAGCTTGATGACTCGGCTCATCCCCGTTTTGCAACAGATCACAGCGATCAGGCCTTCGCGTCAGCATCCAGACCGAGATCCTCTGGGTCTTCGCCAATGGCGCGTATCGCATCCATCACCTGCGCTGCAATTCGGGCGAGCAATTCGGTGTCAGCCCCCCGAATCACCAAGTGCGTGCCGTAGCGGTCATCGCGTAAAAACGGATAGCTGCCGATGTCCGCGTCAGGATGATCGTTCTGGATTCGCGCTAGCGCATCAGCAATGGAGCTTTCACCCGTGTATGCGCGCACGGTGTGGCTGCGAATGACGTACCCGCTGCGCAGCTTGCCTTCAAGAGTTGATAGCATGGCCTGCATGACCCGAGGAATGCCCGCCATAACGTAAACGTTTTCCATCGCAAAACCCTGAGGTCCGCCGCTCGGGTTGTCGATTAACGCTGCGCCTTGAGGTACCCGGGCCATTAACAGACGCGACGCCATGATGTCATCGGGCGCAGGACGCTGTCGAATTCGATCGGCGATCTCTGGATGCTGAATCACAGGCACGGCAAACGCCTTGGCGATGCATACCGCTGTAATGTCGTCGTGGGTCGGGCCGATTCCGCCGGTGGTGAAAACGTAATCGTAGGCCGCCCGCACTTCGTTAACGGTATTGACGATGATCGTTTCATCGTCGGGAATCACGCGAGCGTGGTGAACTTGTATTCCCCAGTCACCCAGCGTGGTCGCGATATGGCTCACGTTTATGTCTTGGGTCCGGCCTGAGAGGATCTCATTGCCGATAACGATGACGCATGCGGTGACGGCTGGGTTCATGGCGTTTTTCTCTTTTGAGCAAACGGCAATGTTAGCAGATGCGGGTTGAAAGCAGAGGCACAAGCCTACCGATTAACGGTTTTTGAATTCGGGCGTTCGTTTGCTCGCAAACGCCTTGCGCCCCTCTCGATAATCCTCACTGTTGAAACAAGCATCGACCATGGCGCGAACCGCTGCGACTTCATCAGCGCGGCTGCCTCGCTCCCAGGCGTTAATCGCGGCCTTGGCGGTCTTGACGGTTAGCGGTGCGTTGCTGGCGATGGTTTTAGCGTAATCGATACAGGCGGATTCGATCACGTCCCGCTCGTGAATGAAGTTGACCAGGCCCATGTCGTAGGCTTCGCTGGCGGGCATAAACCGTGCCGAAAACATGATGTCTCGTGCACGGCTTGGACCAACCAAGCGAGCGAGTTTGGCTAGACCCTCGAATTCATAGCCGAGACCGAGCTTCGCCGCAGGAATGCCAAAACGCGAGTCCGGTGTGGCGAAACGCACGTCTGCTGATAGCGCGGTTGCCAGCCCGCCGCCAATGCAATAGCCCTCGATAAGGCCAATTAGCGGTTTTTCGATTTTTCCCAGCCATTGGGTCGCTCTTCCAGCAACTACGCCGTAGCTTGCACGCTGTTCCGCGTTCGCACGTGACTTATCAAATTCCGAAATATCTGCGCCAGACACGAAGGATTTGCCGCCAGCACCACGCATGACGATGACGCGCACAGCGTCGTTGCTGGCGAAGTGCTCTAGGATGTCGCCCATACCCTCCCACATTTCCAGCGATAGCGCGTTGTGACGTGCAGGATTGTTGAACACCATCCAGCCGATGCCGTCTTCGATTTTTGCTTGCATGCGTTCCGTTTGAAGGGTCAGCTCGTGGTCAGACGCCATAGATTCCTCAGCTGTCGGTGGTAACGTGGGAGGTTTCTATAATGCAGAATACGTCAGCTGACAAACAAGGGGGAGCCATGGATTTTTCACTCACCGAGGAACAAGACCTGATTCGAGATGCTGTCCGCAAGGTCTGCGAGAATTTCTCGGATGAATATTGGGCACAAAAAGACGCGGATCACGAGTTCCCCTGGGACTTTTACAACACCATGTCCGAGGCCGGCTGGATAGGCATCGCCATACCAGAAGCCTATGGTGGCAGCGGCCGAGGCATTACCGAAGCGAGCATTGTACTGGAGGAAGTTGCAGCCTCTGGTGCGGCGATGAATGGAGCAACCCCGTTGCACCTGTCCATGTTTGGTATGGAGCCTGTTGTGAAATATGGCTCAGAGGAGATGAAACAAAAATATCTCCCTGCCGTCGCTCGGGGCGAGCTGCACGTCGCTTTCGGTGTAACGGAGCCCGATGCGGGTACGGACACCACATCGATCAAAACCGCTGCCCGCAAAGAGGGCGATCACTACATCGTGCGGGGGCGTAAAGTCTGGACAACGAAGGCGTTGCAGTCCGAGCGGGTTTTACTGCTTACGCGCACGACGCCGCGAGATGAAGTGGAGCGCCGCACCGATGGTATGACGTTGCTGCTCGCAGAATTGCAGCGTGACGAAGTTTCCATCTCGCCCATTGATAAGGTCGGTCGCAACGCTGTTGCGACGTGTGAGGTGGTGTATGACGACCTGCCGGTAAACATTACCGACCGTGTTGGTGAAGAGGGCAAGGGCTTTCAGTATTTGATTTCTGGGCTAAACGCCGAGCGCATTTTGATTGCTGCGGAAGCACTGGGCATCGGCAAGGCCGCTTTGCGCCGTGCCGTTGGCTACGCCAATGAGCGCGTCGTATTTGGTAGACCCATTGGTAAAAACCAAGGCGTGGCGTTTCCCTTGGCTGAAGCGAAAATGCGATTGGACGCCGCGGAACTGATGATCCGCAAAGCGGCCTGGATGCTGGACAGCGGCATACCCTGCGGTGCTGAAGCGAATATGGCCAAATGGTTGGCTGCTGACGCAGGCTTTCAGGCGGCGGATCAAGCGATGCAGACCCATGGCGGTTTTGGCTATGCCAAGGAATACCACGTGGAGCGCTACTGGCGGGAAGCGCGGCTGATGCGTATCGCGCCTATTTCCCAAGAGATGATCTGCAATTTTGTGTCCGAGCACGTGTTGGACCTGCCGCGATCTTATTGAGTAAAACCAAGCAGAAGGAGCAGCATATGACAAGTAACGCAGAGATTATCCGTGACTTTATTGGCGCGTGGTCGCGTTTGGACCCGGTAGAACTCGCCAGCTATTTCACCGCCGATGGCTGCTACTACAACATGCCGACACAGCCGGTAAAGGGCCGAGATAACGTACAGAAATTTATCGCAGGCTTTATCGCCAACTGGTCCTCAACCGATTGGGAAATCCTGCACTTGGTAGCTCAAGGTGATGTGGTGTTTTGCGAGCGGGTTGATCGCACCTCCTTCGCATCGGGCGGGGTCGATTTACCTTGTTTGGGTGTGTTCGAAATGTCCGGCGGCAAAATCAAGGAGTGGCGAGACTATTTTGACCTAAACACTTTTATGCGCGCCGCTCCGCAGTCTTAGTTGCTGCCTTTGTCGAGCAGTTGGGCTACCCGTTCTTGCAGTGCGGGTACGATTGTTTCCTCGATCCAGGGACGCTGGCTGATCCAATAGGTGTTGCGAGGACTCGGGTGTGGCAGCACGATGGTATCTGGCCAGCGGTCCCGCCAGCTTTTTGTCAGATCTCCGAGGCTTACCCTTGGTTTATTCATATGCCAATTCACGGCATGGGCCCCAACCAGCAGCGTAAGCTGCACGTTGTTGAGTCTAGCAAGCAGTTCGTTTCGCCAACGTTTGGCGCATTCGGGTCGCGGGGGCAAATCGCCGCCCTTGCCCTTTCCGGGATAACAAAGTCCCATCGGCAGAAGGGAAAAGTGTTCGAGGTTATAGAAACTGTCTGGGCTGACGCCTAGCCATCGGCGCAGCCGGTCGCCGCTGGGATCGTCAAAGGGCATGCCGCTACTGTGGGCTGCCGCACCCGGAGCCTGACTGACAAGCAAAATGGGCGCGTCGGCACCAAATTGAAATACCGGCTTGGGTCCCAGCGGCAGTTGCCCGGCGCACTCGGTGCAGTGCCGTATCTGCTGAAGCAATGAAGCCGTAGAGGTGTTGTTGGTGCCTAAGCTCATAAGCCGAGCAAGTCGGCTCTATCCAGCAAGCTCTGCGTAATGCGTATGCTGGCGGCGTCCACCATGACGCCGTCTACGCTGATCGCGCCCAGCCCGTCTCGCTGCGCCTGTTGATAGGCGGCGTGCTGCTTGCGCGCTGCGGCAATACGCTCGGGTGACGGCGTGAAGATACGTTGAACCGGGTCAGCTTGCGATGGATGAATGGCCCACTTACCGGCCATGCCCAAGACCTGCGCCCGCTTTGCTTCAAGCACCAAGGTGTCGGTGTCGTTAAAATCGGCAAGAGGCCCGTCGATGGGTTCGATATCGTTGGCACGACACGCCATGGTTAGTTTGAAACGAGGGTAGTGCCAAAGGTCGCCAGCATAGCCCTCTGTGCTGCCCACTGAGGCCAGCTGCATTTGCTGGCTGGCGGCATAGTCTCCAACGCCAAAAATCAGTGTTTCGATGCGATCGGAACACGCAGCGATTTCTTCGACCCGCATCAGGCCCTCAACGTCTTCGATCAGACACTCGATGCCGATCCGCTTGCTCAGACCCAGCTTGCGCTCCAGCTGGTTCAGCAAGAGGTGCACGAAGCGAACGTCGCTGATGGATTTCGTCTTCGTCAGAACGATGGTGTCCAGACGTTCGCCCGCCTGCGTAACCACATCAATGATGTCGTCATGGCACCACGGGGTCTCTACGTCATTGATGCGCAGGCTGACGGTGTGTGCTGCCCAACGCTGTTGATTTAACGCGTCAATGACCGTGGCTCGGGCTTCGACCTTGGTGTCCAGCGCGACGGCATCTTCCAAATCCAGCAACACTTGGTCCACCGTCAGGGTTGCGGCCTTGCTAATCATTTTGGAGGAACTGCCGGGCACCGAGAGAGTGCAGCGTCTTGGACGATTGGGTTGCTTTGGCATGGTGTTTTCTCGTTGCTTTTTTGTTAGGCGTCTTTAGGGACGCCTGTGTTGGCGGATAAAGTCGCAGACATGCCGATCAAACGCTTCCGCACCATCCATATTAACCCCGTGACCTGCGTCAATTTCGACGATGGACAGATTGGCCATCTGTTCTTCCGCCCACGCCTTGTTACCAGCAAAGCGGCGTTCTTTTACGCCATAGCACAGCAAAGCAGGTCTCGGATTCGTCGCCGCTAAGTGTCGAATGCTGGTGTAAGGATTAGTGAATTCCAGCGTATTGGCCACACCTTCGGGCTTTATGTTGGCACAATCCTCCATGAGCTGTTCTTTGACCACTGCTGGCAAATTTCGCGCGCGACGGGGATGTACAGGTATGCGGTTAATGGCAGTCAGCCCGCCTCTGCGGATATTACGCGCCGACTTAGCTGCGGTATCCCGCCACTCCTGAATTTGCGCGGGATCGGCCAAGGCCGAGTTGGAGTTAGTAAAAATATGTGCGTAAACACGTTGGGCGAATTCATGAGCGTAGCGGATCGTCAGACCAGCACCGAGGGAGTAGCCGCAAACAAACCAACGCTCAATGCCAAGTTGTGCGCGGATTTGTTCGAATTGCTCTAGATAAGCCTCTGGTGCATAAAGAGAGGTATCTGCTGGTGCAGGCGAACTGCCGTGCCCCCAAAGCTCTGCTGTCACCGGGCGGCATACGCTGCCAAGGGCCTCAAGGTTTGCCAGCCACTGGGCGTTGGAGGATAAAAAACCGTGCACCATGAGTAGATATGGCCCGGTGCCCGGATGTTCTTTAAAGGCCAGTCTGGGTGAGTTGTCGGTGTATTGCATGTTGCGGTACTAAGCCAGAGCCTGAATACGCCATGCTAACATGGTGCTGAGTTGGAGTTTGCGCATGAGGGAGAGGACATGACCTACGACTTACTGATCAAAAATGGAACCGTCGTGGACGGTTCGGGCAATCCGGGTTATCGCGCCGACGTAGCGGTCAGCGGTGGCAAAATTGCAGCCATCGGGCGGATTAACGAGCGAGCCAAGCAGACCATTGATGCCGAGGGCCATATTGTTTCGCCGGGTTTCGTGGATGGTCACACGCATATGGACGCCCAGATTTTTTGGGACCCGATTGGCTCCTGCTCCTCCTATCACGGTGTCACCAGCGTGGTGATGGGCAACTGCGGCTTCACCCTTGCGCCCTGCAAGCAAGAGGATGCGGACATGGTTTTTCGCAATCTGGAACGTGCGGAAGACCTCTCAAGGGAGGCCATGCTGGAGGGTATCGACTGGCGCTGGGAGACCTTTCCGGAATTTCTGGATGTTATTGACGAGTTACCCAAGGGCATCAATTACGCCGGCTACATTGGTCATTCGGCGCTACGCACCTATGTTATGGGCGAGCGCGCTTTTTCCGACGCCGCAGGCGAAGACGATGTGCGACACATGCAGCATCTGGTGAAGCAGGCCATGCATGCGGGTGCCATTGGCTTTTCCACTTCTCGTACCTTTAACCACCTGACGGCAGATGATCGGCCCGTGGCCAGCCGACTGGCAGAGTGGGATGAGGTGCGTGCCATCGTGAACGCGGTAGGCGAAACCGGTAAGGGATTGTTTGAGATTGCGGGCGAGGCGCCGGGCCGAGATCCGACCCGCATTGCCGAGTATCACGGTCGACTCAGAGACTTGGCGGTGGAATCCGGCGTGCCTCAAACCTGGGGCATGTTCAGTGTGCGCGCCGCACCGGATCTGTGGCGTCCTTATTTTGATTTGCTGGATGAGACCGCGGCGGCAGGCGGGCGCATGTTTGCTCAGGTGCACAGTCGCGCGCTGTCGAGTTTGCTGTCTTTCGAAAGTAATACACCGTTTGATGCTTGGGAGTACTGGTCAGATTTCCGCCAGTTACCGCTGGCGGAGCAGGCTGCCAAAATGCGCGATCCTGAAATCAAGGCGAAGCTGATTGAGGTGGCCAGCCGAGAATATACCGGACCGCGAGTGGTAGGGGCCGAGGCGCGACCACCGGAGTGGGATTACATCTACCCGATGGACGACATGGTCTACGACAAGCCTTCAATGGCGGAGCTGGCTCAAGCCAAGGGCGTGCATCCGGTGGAGCTGATGATCGATATGGCGCTGGAGCGAGACCTGAAAATGTTCTTTCGCCAGCCGATCGCCAACGAAGATCAATCTCAAGTACTGGACATGATGAAACATCCCCGTTCAGTGATCACCTTCTCGGATTCAGGAGCCCACGTATCGCAGATTATGGATTCGTCCCTGCAAACCCATTTGCTGAGCTACTGGGTTCGAGAGAAACAGGCGATGACGCTGGAAGAAGCGGTGAAGCAGATCACCTACAACACGGCAACCATGTGGGGGCTCCACGACCGCGGCTTGCTGCGAGAGGGTATGGCGGCGGATCTGGTGGTGTTCGATGCGAACACCATTGGCGCGCGCATGCCCGATGTCGTGCACGATTTGCCCGCAGGCGCAAAGCGTCTGAAGCAGACGGCGGACGGTATCCTCAACACCGTCGTGAATGGAGAGATCTTACTGACGAACAACGAACACAGCGGCGCAGTGCCCGGTCGTTTGTTACGAAGTTAGTAAAACCCTGAGGAATTGTTGCCATGGTCTTGCGTGTGCATCGAGGCTGGTGCAACATCTCGACCCCTCGGGGGGATCTTCTCCCGAAACAGCGCACCTGTAGTTCAACTGGATAGAATACCAGGCTTCGAACCTGGGGGTTGCAGGTTCGAGTCCTGCCGGGTGCGCCACATTCTCGCTTGTCGGTTATTGCCGGACTCCTGCTCGCTTGATCAACATCGCTGGTAAGCGATGTTGCGCTCACACCGTCGAACCGGTGGTTCGACGTCTGCCGGGTGCGCCACATTCTCGCTTGTCGGTTATTGCCGGGCTCCTGCTCGTAAAGCCAAAAGTCTGCGGTATTTATCGGCAGCTGAAGGCGCTTGGTATTGAAACGCGATTCCCGGCATTGTCTGTCTTTGTATCTTGTACCAGAATCAATCCATTGGTTAATGATGAGCTGGCAGATGTCAGGCGGAACCAATCTAAGCGTTTTTGCGGGGAATACCATGTCCAATCGAATTGCCAGCCGAGTACTGGGTACTGCTTTTTTATTGCTGGTTTCCGCCCTGTTCCTAGGAAGTTGCAGCAGTACAGATTTCGCCAGACTCCAAGCCGATGCCGATACCTCAGCGGAGCCTCGGCAGACCACACCTTGGCCCAGTTATGCCGGTCCCGGCAGTGCGCGGTTTACCGACGCTGCTTTGATTTCGGCAAGTAATGTTGACCAGCTCAAACCAGCTTGGTCTTTTCGTACCGGTGACGCGAACGCTATTTTTCAAAACACGCCCATACTGGCCAACGGCCTGCTGATCGTTTGCAGTCCGTTTAACAAGGTCTCCGCATTGGACCCTCTTACCGGCGCCGTAGTTTGGAACTTTGACGCCGAAATCGGCGAGGGACCCTATTCCAATCAGGCGAACTGCCGGGCCTTGGCTCAATGGTCGAGTAGCGGGGATACGGCCAAAACCGAGTCAGCGTCAAAGGGAGACTGTACGAGCCGCTTGTTTCTAGGTACCAACGATGCGCGTCTGATCGCCCTAGACGGACTCAGCGGTGCGGTGTGCTCGGGCTTTGGTGACGGCGGCGAGATCAATCTGGTTGCCGGCATAGGTAAACTGTTGTGGGCTCAGGAATATCAGGTGACATCACCGCCGGCTGTTGTAGGCGATGTGGTCGTGGTGGGTTCTGCGGTAGCAGACAATCAGCGGATTGATGCACCCAGCGGTGTGGTCCGGGGTTTTGATGTGCGCACGGGAGAACTGGTGTGGGCTTTTGATCTGGCACCGCCTGATTTCGACTACGCGACAGGATTGGTCAGCGAGGCGGGATATGCCCTCGGCACGCCCAATGTTTGGGCGGGCTTTGCGATAGATCAGCAGCGAGACATGGTGTTCTTGCCTACTGGAAATCCCGCGCCGGACTATTTCCGTAATGCAGGTCCTGATATGGCGTATTACGGTTCCTCGGTGATCGCCTTGCGGGGCAGTACCGGCGAAATACTCTGGCATTTTAAGACCGTCGAACGGGATTTTTGGGACTTTGATGTACCGTCGATACCGTCTGTCGTGGATCTTCAGCTTGATGGCGAGCCGGTGCCGGCGCTGATTCAAAGCACCAAGATGGGCTTTATTTTTGTGCTCAATCGCGAAACTGGCGAGCCGCTGATCGATGTGGAACATCGGCCGGTGCCGCGTTATGGACCTTTAGAGGATCAACTGTCCCCCACTCAGCCGTTTCCGCCGGGAGCCTTTCAGGTGTCTCGTGGCTACGTAGCGGGTCAATCGCCGCTCGGGCTGTGCAGTCGCTTCGAGGAAGAGTCTCAGATTGGCGACATTTATACGCCGATTACTGAGCAATGGACTATTGGTCTGCCAAGTAATATGGGTGCGACAAATTGGGGCGGTGTGGCGGTAGACGCGCAGCGCGGTTTGATCGCCTTACATGCGAACAGCCTGGCATTTCGCACCAAACTGTTGGATCAATCCAAGGCGCCGCCGGAGTTTATTCGCACAATGAACGACACCCAGCTACCTTTAGACGAGCGTCGTGAGGCCTATTTTGCTCTGCGGGATTTCTTCGAGCTAGCCTCTGATGTTGAGGTTGGTGTGCAGACTGGCACGGCTTTTTCTGTGGCGCGCCACACGATGTTTGACCCCTACCTCGGTATCGTGCCCTGTGCGGGTTTTCCGCTGGGTGAAGTGCTGGTCATTGATCTGAATCAGCGTAAGCAGTTGTGGCGGCAACCCCACGGGCAATATCCGGGCTTTCTGAAAGGCATGTTTAACGCGGGATTACCGCAGATGGGCGGGCCGCTGTTGACGTCAACAGGTATGTTTTTTATCGGCTCCCTGTTTGACAGTTCGCTGCGGGCCTACGATGTAGACAACGGCGAACTGCTCTGGAAACACGCTCTGCCGGCACCCGGGGCGGCGACGCCCATGAGCTATTCGGTCAAAGATGATCAAGGCAGGGTGCGTCAGTTTGTTGTGATCGCTGCAGGAGGGGATGCCCGCGTGCCCTTGGGCGGCAGCTCGGACTATGTGGTGGCTTTTGCCATCGACAGCGAGGGTTGAGTCACCTCGGTTCATAACTCTGTAGCGGTTGGCCTTCACGGTTTGCACATATGTGGCTGTGCTATGGTTTCCGACCTGTTTGGACTAAGCGATGATGTCATGAGCGACGAAAGCACCCCGAATGTCTTCAACACCATTGAAGAAGCCCTGACGGCAATACGACAGGGTGAAATGATTATGGTTGTTGATGACGATGATCGTGAAAACGAAGGTGATCTGATCATGGCCGCGAGCAAGGCGACGCCTGAAGCAGTCGCTTTCATGATTCGCCACACCAGCGGCATTTTGTGCACCCCGATTCTTCAGGAACAGGCAGTAAAGCTGCATCTGGATCCAATGGTCTCGCGCAACGATGCGCCGATGAGCACTGCGTTTACGGTCTCGATTGACTACAAAGAAGGTTTGACAACGGGTATCTCGGCAGAGGAACGGGCGGCGACCACTCAGGCACTGACTAACAGCAACGTAACGGCAAACGATTTCGTTCGACCCGGCCATATTTTCCCGTTGGTTGCGCGACAAGGTGGCGTGCTTGTGCGCTCGGGTCATACTGAGGCCGGGACCGACCTAGCGATGCTTGCGGGTCTGCCGCCTGTTGGCTTACTGGCGGAGTTGGTCAACGACGATGGTACGGTGCAGCGAATGCCCGAACTCATGGCTTTCTCCCGTGAACACGACCTGAAAATCATCACCATTGCGGACTTGATTGCTTATCGTCAGCAACGCGAGCAACTGGTGCAGCGAAGCTACGAGTTCGCGATTTCTACTGCCGTTGGTGATGCCCAAGCCTTTGGCTATAAAACCAAATTTGAGGATGCGGAGCATATTGCCTTGGTATTTGGCGATATCCATGCCATGGAGTCTGTGCCCGTGCGGATACACCGCGAAAAACTGGTAGAAGATCTGTTTGGTGCCCAGAGCGAGGAGCATCCGGACAGCCTGCTTAATGCAGCCATGAAGCGCATCGAAACGTTGGGCGGTGGTGTGCTGATCTATTTGCGAACGGGTTTTGTCGGGGTGCCGCTGGAGGATTTTGAATCTCAAAGCCGAGAAGACGAGCGACGCAGCCAGTGGCTTGAAGTTGGTGTCGGGGCGCAAATTTTGCGCGATCTGGGGTTGACCAAAATCCGACTCATCGCCGGTCGTTCTGTCGACTACGTGGGTGTGGAGGGTTTCGGCCTGACCTTGGTTGATACCGAGATGCTCTAATCGCGTCGCGGTTGTTCAGCGTCGATACTGAAAAATGGCTTCCTGATCTTTCTTTCCGACATAGACAATACGTAAATCTTCGGTGCGCGTGCCGCAGACTCGGCAGCGCAGCTTCGAGCGCATTTTGTGTACTTGAGTCTCTGCGCCCAAGAGTTTGATGAGTTTTTGTACGTTCAGCTTGGTCTGCCGCTGACAGGACTCGCAGACGGCATAGAGATTAAAACTGTCGATTAAGTCGCGGAGGGATTGCATGGTAAAGCGCCTATTTGAGAAATCCTGCTAGGCGCTTTACTGTATAAATATACAGCCATAAAAATCAACTAAAATGTTAACTTTTAGTGGTCGAATTGGTCGTTTCAGTTCCTACCTTCCTCCCGGCAAATACCTTGGGGCAATGATGGCTTGGCTAACCAAGCATTCGGTGCGACATTACAAATCGGTCCTTCAACGGTAAGGCGAGCATGTCAACAACAGCCCAGAATTCATCACTGCCCATTGCCATCACCATGGGCGATCCCGCCGGCGTCGGGCCGGAAATTCTAGCGCGCACGTTGGCGGCTTCGGCAACAGATCAGCACGGCGTGCTCCAGCAGTCCGGAACTCGGTGGGTTTTGGTTGGGACTCGCTGGGCTTTGGAAAAAGGCGCAGCCTGTGTCGGGCAGTCCTTACCGGCTTTGAATGCCATTGACGCTCCGGCGGATGCAGAGCCCGGGTGGAATTTGCTCGATCTGGGCATCCCAGAACCTGAAGATTTTAGATTTGGTCAGGTGCAGGCGCACTGCGGTGAGCTAGCCGTGCAGGCGGTGGAGTGGGCGGCTACGCGCTGTTTGCGCGACGAGTTAGCGGCCATGGTCACTGCGCCCATCAACAAGGAAGCCATTCACGCCGCAGGCTACGTGAACGATATTGGCCATCAGGAGATTTTGGCGCGTCTGGCCGGTGTGAGCCAAACCGCTACGATGCTGATGACTCCGGGCTTGCGGGTAGTGCACCTGTCCACCCACAAATCCTTGGCCGAAGCCGTGCGCTTTGTCACCGCGGAGCAGGTATTGGGCAAACTGCACTTAATCCACCAAACCCTGAGCCAGTGGGGCTTGAGTAACCCGCGCATCGCCGTGGCGGCCCTGAACCCTCACGGTGGGGAAGGCGGGTTGCTGGGCCGGGAAGAAATCGAGGAACTGATGCCGGCGGTGAATCAGGCTCAGCAAGACGGCATACAGGCCACAGGCCCACTCCCTGCCGATTCGGTCTTTAATCGGGCCATTGCCGGCGAATTCGATGTAGTACTAGCCCTCTATCACGACCAAGGACACATCGCGATCAAGGTGCACAATTTCCATGAATCCACGACGGCAACGCTAGGTGTGCCGATGGTGCGCACGTCGGTAGATCACGGTACCGCCTTCGACATTGCGGGTAAGGGCATCGCCGATGCCACCGGCATGCGCGCGGCCATTGCTGCCGCTCAGGCCATCGTGGCAGCGGATTTGGGCGGTTTGTCCTAGCTCGGCTTTACGCGCTACTCCTTTTTGGACTGCGATTTATGTGCCGCCGGATCCTCTCGACGGCAAAAAAAAATTCCTGCGGGTCAACAGACGATTACATATTCTTTTGCCCCAATGCCTATGGCACACTCGAAGCTCATTCGAATGTTGGGGAGTCGACATGAAAGCAGCGGTATTTCGTGAGGTAAATGTGCCGATGGAAATCGAAGAAGTAACGGTTTCCAAGCCCGGTCCGAGAGAGGTTTTGATTCGTACGCAGGCTGCGGGCATCTGCCACAGTGATATGCATTTTTTCAACGGCAGCTACCCGGGCAAGTTACCCATGGTATTGGGTCACGAGAGTGCCGGTATCGTTGAACAGGTCGGCAGCGACGTGCATTACGTTAAGCCCGGCGATCATGTGATCACCTGTTTGTCGGTTTTTTGCGGTCATTGCGAACAGTGCTTGACCGGCCATCTGTCTCTCTGCCAAGAACCGGAAACGAATCGCACCAAGGATGAGGAACCCCGCCTGAGTCAGGCCGAACAGCCGTTAACGCCGTTTGCCCAACTGGGCTCGTTTGCAGAAATGATGTTGGTGCATGAACACGCGCTGGTGAAAGTGCGCGAAGACATGCCCATGGACCGTGCCGCCTTGATTGGCTGCGGTGTCACCACGGGTATCGGTGCGGTAATTCATACCGCGGCCGTGGAGCCGGGGTCCACTGTGGCAGTGATTGGTTGCGGCGGCATTGGTTTGTCGGCGATCAACGGGGCGGCGTTGGCCGGCGCTTCGCGCATTATCGCGGTGGATATGGTGGCGTCAAAGTTGGAACTCGCTCGTAAATTCGGGGCAACGGATCTGGTGGACGCCAGTGACGGAGAGGCCGTCGATAAAGTGAAAGAGCTGACTGGCGGTGGTGTGCATTATTCCTTCGAGGCAATTGGTCTGAAAGCCACAGCCGAAGAAGCGTTTCGTATGCTGCGCGCCGGTGGCACGGCCACGGTGATCGGCATGATCCCTCCAGGCCAGATGGTTTCCTTGCACGGGGTGGATTTCTTGTCTGAGAAGAAAATACAGGGTTCGATGATGGGCTCTAACCGCTTCCGTGTGGACATGCCGCGGTTTGTCGATTTCTACCTGCAAGGCAAACTGCATTTGGACGATATGATTTCTAATCGAATCGCACTGGCTGACATCAATGAAGGCATGGCAGCGCTGGAAACGGGTGAAATTGCCCGCAGCGTTATCATCTTCGACTAACAACCGGCAGAAAAGAGGATTCGACGATGCGTTGGCTTTCATTTTTACGCGGTGGCAATGAGACGTTTGGGTATGTGGTTGCGGATGCTGACGGCAGCGAAGGTGTTGTCGATGCCGGTGCGCGCAGTGAATTTGTCTCTCTGCGCGAGGCCATTGAGGCAGATGCGCTGGCGCATTTGCCGGACAGCTGCGGCAACCAAGCCGATGTGTCTCTGGCGGATATTGATTATCTGCCCACCATAACGGATCCCGCGAAAATCCTCTGTGTGGGCCTGAACTACAGGGCGCACCAAGAAGAAACGGGTCGTGGAGGCGAGGGCTACCCAACGATCTTCGTGCGTTTTGCCGACGCGCAAATGGGGCATAACGCGCCCATGGTGCGACCGCTGGAATCGACCTCTCTAGATTTTGAAGGCGAGATTGCCTTGATCATCGGCAAGGCTGGCCGGCGCATTAAGCCTGCTGATGCCATGTCTCATGTCGCAGGGTTTTCCATATATAACGACGGCAGCGTGCGCGACTACCAGCGTCAAACCAGTCAATTTACGCCGGGCAAAAATTTCGCCAACACGGGTGGTTTCGGCCCTTGGATGATGACCATGGATGAGATCGGTGATCTGGATGCGATGGAAATCACCACCCGTCTTAATGGCGAGGTGATGCAGAACGCTACCGCGGATTTACTCGTACATGGATTTGCCGAGATTCTGGAATACTGTTCCACCTTCGTGGAACTCAAGCCCGGTGACGTGCTGGTAACCGGCACACCGGGTGGCGTGGGGGCCGCCCGCAAGCCGCCAGTCTTTATGGATGAAGGCGATTTGATCGAAGTGGAAGTCAAACCCATTGGCACGTTGAGCAACCCCGTGGTCGCCGAGGTCGCACCTTAGTTTGCTCAAAAAAAATAAAATGATGCGGCGTGGCCGCGACGTTGCAGCACGGGAGAGTCGTTAGTCGTGAAGTTTGGTATTGGCCAGAGCGTGCCGCGCAGTGAAGACCCGCGTTTGATTACCGGTGGTGGTCAATACACCGACGACATCAATCGACCGAACCAACTCTACCTTCGTATTCTGCGTTCGCCCTATGCTCATGGGCAGATAACCGAACTTGATGTCAGTTCGGCGCGCAACCGGCCCGGGGTTGAGGCCGTCTATACGGCACAGGACTTACACACTCTCGGAGGTCTGCCGTGCCGCGCGGTACTCAAGAATGCCCAAGGCGAACCGGCTTTTATCCCGCGCCGACCGATTTTAGCAGAACGAAGCGTGCTCTTTGTGGGCCAAGCCATTGCAGCTGTAGTTGCTCAGACGCCGGAACAGGCGCTGGATGCCATAGAAGCCATAGAGCTCAGCGTCGTCGATCTGCCTGCCTGCAGTGATCCTGCTAAGGCGCTGGATCCGGACACTCAGCCCTTGCACGAAGGCCAGTCAGACAATCTGTGCGTGCATTTTGAGCAAGGCTCCGCTGCGGATGTGGATGAGTCTCTGACATCAGCCGAGCATGTGGTAAGCGTTAAGTTAGTCAATAATCGGGTCGTGCCCAGTCCGCTGGAGCCGCGCGCCACGCTGGTAGAACCGACGGAAGACGGGTTTACCCTCTACAACCCAAGCCAAGGTGCCTTGGGTCAGCGTGCTGTTTTGGCACATGTGTTTTCCATGCCATCCGCCCAGATCCGGGTGGTTTCGCCAGATACCGGTGGCGGCTTCGGCGTGCGCGGCGAGGTGCATTCGGAAGTCTGTGTGGCGGCCTTTGCTGCCATGGCCCTAGGCCGCCCGATTAAGTACACCGGCGACCGCTCGGAAATGTTTCTCAGCGATAATCACGGGCGCGACAATCTTACCCAAGTGACGGGCAGCTTTGACGCTCAGGGCAATATTTTGGCTGTTCGAGTAGAAACCACGGCGAACCTAGGCGCCTATTGCTCGAACGCTGGGCCCTTTGTGCCGACGATGGCCGGCGGCCGTATCGTGGGTTCGGTATATCGCATACCCAATTTGCATCAGTCTGTGCGCTGCGTGTTTACCAACACCATGCCAGTGGGCGCCTATCGCGGAGCTGGTCGGCCCGAAGCCTGTTATGTCATGGAGCGCCTGTTTGATGCGGCGGCTCAGCAGATGAATAAAGATGCCATAGAACTGCGTAAACGCAATTTTATCGCGCCGTCTGATATGCCTTATCAGTTGCCCTCCGGCGTCACCGTGAGCAGTGGAGAATTTAGCGCCACACTGGATATGGCGCTGCAGCGCAGCGACTGGGACGGTTTTGCCAAGCGCGCAGAAGTCAGCGCGTCCAAGGGCTTGCTGCGGGGCCGCGGTGTTGGGTTTTACGTGGAATCCAGTGGCGGAGGCCCGGAAGAGGAAGCCGCCATTAGCGTTGGCGAAGATGGTCGTATTGATGTGGTGGTCGGCACGTTTTCCCACGGGCAAGGACATCGAACGACCTACGCGCAAATTCTCAGCGACACGTTGGGTGTCGAATTTGAAGACATCAACATCATTCAAGGCGATACCGACGTTGTCGCCTTTGGTGGCGGTACCGGCGGGTCACGCTCATCGCAAATGGGTGGTGTCGCAGTGAAACGTGCTGGTCTCGCCCTGGTGGATGAAGCCAAAACCATCGCTGCGGAGTTGATTCAGACGGCTGTCGAGCAAGTGGACTACGCTGATGGTTTGTTCACAGCTCGGGATACTGATGCGCAGGTTTCCCTGCAGCAGGTGGCGCAGGCCTCCCAGCAGCCCCAATTTGGCGGTCGCAGGCTGGCGAAAACCCTGCGCTACAATCGTGGTGGGGGCTTTACCTTCCCGAATGGCGCGCACATCGCCGAAGTGGAAATTGACCCGGACACTGGCGTGGTGGAAGTGGCTCGCTACACAGCGGTCGACGATTGCGGTCGTGTGATCAATCCGCTGTTAGCCGCCGGACAGGTTCACGGCGGTGTCGCCATGGGTATTGGACAGGCCCTGCTGGAGAATGCGATCTACGATGATGAGGGCCAGCTACTGAGCGGCAGTCTGATGGACTACGCCATGCCCCGGGCGACCCATATCTGCGATATGGACGTGAGTTTTCACGAAGTGTTGGATCCGAACAACGAACTTGGGGTCAAGGGCATCGGTGAGGGCGGTGCCTGTGCCGCGCCATCGGCGGTGGTGATTGCGGCGATCGATGCGCTCAAACACTTGGGTGTTACGGCACTGGATATGCCGATGACGCCTGAACGTATTTGGCGGGTGATGAACAGCGCCAAGGGCTAATAGCGATCGAATCTTTGCCCGTGCTCACATGCGCTCAAGGGTAAGGCGAATTGTCATAGCGGCAGTTCTGCCGTCACGGTATCTTTGCACGCTCGACAAATTGATCGATCGTAATATCGATTGGTTTGGCAGGTGTAGAGGGCACGCTTGAACCATCCCAGGATTGATCGATAACAAACGACTTAGGTCTGGGTCTGACGGCAAACGTCAAAAGCCTCGACAGGATCAACGAGAGCTGGCGACATGGTCGAAGCAGCCAGATCCTAAAAGACGGTATAACCCCCATCCACAACCACTTCCTGTCCGGTATGGAAGGACAGCGAGGTATCCGCCAAAAAAGCACCTACTTCCCGAAACTCGCTGGGATCGGCCCAACGCCGTACCGGGGTGCGTTTGGTGGTTACCGTGCGAAAGGTATCGTTTTCATAGCCGCCAGCGGCTAGGTCGGTTTTGGTCCAGCCGGGTAAAAGAGAGTTCACGCGAATATTGTGGCGGGCAAGACCCACGGCAAGGGCGCGGACCAAGCCATTCAAGCCTGTTTTCGCGGTGCCGTATGCCTCGTTACCTGCGGCACCGTGAATGGCCGATGTTGACGAGACCGCGACTAAGCTACCGCCTTCACCTTGCTCGATCAGTACCCTGGCCGCTTCTCGCAGCGTGAGAAAAACGCCGTCTAGATTAACTGCCATGACGGATCGCCAGTCCGCCAGAGACATATCAACGAAGGACTTGCCGGTGCCGCCACGGCCGGCGTTGGCGAACAGTCCGTCCAAGCGACCAAAATCGTCCGTGGTTTGGTTCATGCTCTGAACAATCTGTGCTTCGTCGCCTACATCGCAAACGTAGGCGCGGTGGTTGCCGCCCAAGGCGTTGAGAGTCTCCAGAGCCTCAGCATTCTTGGTCTCGTTTCGGCCCCAAACCGCCACCGAGCCGCCGGCGGCCGCAATTCCTTCTGCCATGCCAAGGCCAATACCACCGTTGCCGCCGGTAATGATAAAAACTTTGTTGGTTAGATCTGTCATAGCTCTTCCTAAAAACTGAACGCGTTGTAGCTCCCAATTACGACCTACCACAGGGGTCCGCCGGCCTTTGAAAGGCGGTCGGTCGGGGTTAAGCAGTGTAATCGTCATCGGCACCATGGGTCACGCACAGTTGCTAGCGCCTAATCGCGGCGTAACACTCTGGCTTGAACCTATTTGACGTTCGGCTAGGGTGATAGGGTGTGTAGAAGGCCTTGGCGGTACATTTGCGAAGCAACAGCCGCAAGTAAAAACGGCGGATTGAGGAGGGTCGTGTGTCAAATTTGCTAGAACGAGCTGAGGCTCTGGTGCCTTTGTTTCGTGACAATGCTCGAGCTGCGGAGTCTGCTCGCCGGCCGTCAGAACACGTGATTCAGGCGATTAAGGAAAGCGGATTGTTTGCCTTGATGGTGCCAAAGGCTTACGGCGGCCACGAGGCAGACTTGGATACCTTTTTCGATGTTGTGCTGACCCTGTCTCGGGCTGATGCTTCCATGGGCTGGCTTACAGGGTTTCTTATTGAACACAATTTGTGGATGCTGAATTACTCTGATCAGGTCTGCAGCACTGTCTTTGGTGATGATAACTATGCGCTTGCTCCTGCCACCCTAAATGTGGGCGCTGGAACTGCCCAAGCTGTTAACGGTGGTTACCGGCTAAGCGGACAGTGGCAATGGGGCACCGGCATTTTACACAGCCGATGGGTGTTAGCCGGCGGTATCGCCATGGTTGAGCAGACGCCAACGCCTACGTTCTTTCTCTTGCCCATCGAAGAAGTCGAGCTAGTCGACACGTGGTTTATGAGCGGCATGTGCGCCACCGGCTCGTGGGATTTCAAAGTGGACGACGTCTTCATACCCCAAGATCGTGCCTTGCCCTTTCAGAGCATTCTGGATGCCACCAGCGGCATATCCGAGCGCTTTGGCGGGCCGCTTTATCGCACGCCTTTGATGCCGGTTCTTGGTTTTGCTGCTGGGCTGCCCATTTTGGGGGCGGCCCAGTCGGCGCTCTCGAACTTTGCCGAGCAAATGCGGGTCAAGCTGGAGAGCAAGACCTTGCGCTCGGGCATGCCGCAACCGGACGTCAGTAAGATTCTCGGTGAGGTTTCGCTGAAAGTTGAGACCGCAGAGCTGCTGATGCGAAGCGTGCTGCAAGACGTGATGAGTAAGCGCAGTGAGGCAAACTCAGAAGAGCGGACTCATTGGCTGTCTCAAATCGCTTACGCCGTGCACACCTGTAAGGAGGCCTCTATCCAAATCGCCGATGTGACCGGAGCTAGTGGCGGCCACTTGGATAATCCGGTGCAGCGGGCGGTAAGGGATATTGCCGTAGCCTCGAATCACGTGGTGTTTTCAAAAGACAGCCAATACACCGCGGTGGGCCGCAACTTGCTTGGTCAATGAGAGCTTGGATCTCGGACCGGCGTTTTCGCTTGCATGAAGTAGGACGGTAAAGCTGAGGGTCGCGTTACGTTTTCAAATTACGGCACTCATTCCCGAGAGAAAAAGAACCCTACCGACGTTAGAAATAAAGCAGTGAACATTGGTATAAAAATCGCGTTCGGCTCAAGAACGACTAAAGGTATGAGCACTACAAACACGAACAGCAATACAAACGCGCAGCAGAAGATTAGTACGCGTTTACCTAAAGAGAGTTTGCGATAGGACTCTGCAATAAGCCTTCGCCTGCTGTCCATAAACCGAATTAAACCAAGCATGAAAAACCAATGTTTCACGGACCTAACCCGCTAGAAGATGTGTGGTGGGCCGGTCAGAATCTCTGCACCATAGAGAATTTTGATGTTGTTCGGAAGATCTTGAGGCACTTGGGAGTGGATCGGCCTGTTGACCCACGAAACCGCTCGCCGTCAGCGGACCTGAGCGATCAACTAGCGACGCTGTTGTGAATTCCAGTACATTGACGATTCATCGGTGACGATGGTGCCCGTGTCGCGCCATCGGCGGTGGTGATTGCGGCGATCGATGCGCTCAAGCACTTGGGTGTTGCGGCGCTGGATATGCCGATGACGTCTGAGCGTATTTGGCGAGAAATGAACAGCGCCAAGGGCTAATAGCGACCGGATCTTTGCCCGTGCTCACATGCGCTTAAGGTTAAAACGAATTGTCATAGCGGCGCTTCTGCCGTCACGGTATCTTTGCAGGCTCGACGAAGGAGACTCGGATGGAAGACTTTAGCGGCGCAGATCTGATTGCCGATGCATTAGCGCAGATGGAGGTGGAGCATGTCTTCGCCATTGTCAGTATCCACAATATGCCAATTTTGGATGCGATTAACCGCTTGGGTAAAACCAAGATTGTTGATGTCAGGCACGAGCAAGCCGGTACTCACGCAGCGGACGGCTACGCGCGCGCCAGCGGCAAGCTGGGTGTCATGATTGCCTCAACCGGGCCGGGCACATCCAATACCGTCACCGGCTTGTATGAAGCCCAGTATGGCTCCTCTCGCGTGTTAGTCATCACCGGCCAAGCGGAAACGGCGTTTTATGGCAAGGGATTGGCCTACGTGCATGAGGCTGAAAAACAGGTGCCCATGCTCGCGTCAGTATGCCGCCGGGTTGAAAGTCCTCGCTCCCCGTCGCAACTGGGACCGGCGTTGCAGAGCGTCCTCAGTGATATGTACACCGGGCGCGGTGCGCCGGGGGCGTTAGAGATTCCCATCGACATTCAATACGCAGGCAACCAAGCGATGACTGTGACGCTGCCGAATAACGCCCAGTTTGTGCCGGACGACAAAGGCTTGGATCAGGTCATTGACGCATTGGCTCAAGCCCGTCGCCGCATATTGCTCGTAGGCGGAGGCGTCATTGCGGCGGGTGCCCATGCAGAGGTGCAGGCGCTTGCAGAGCAACTGCAGATTCCCGTACTTACGACTGTGGATGGCCGCGGCGTCATGCCAGAAGATCACCCGCTGTGCATCGGCAACTATTACAACTCCGCTGGCATGTACAAAGCCATTGCCGATGCCGATCTCACCCTAGCCATTGGGACTAAATTCGCTGTTGGCGTGGATGGACAGTTTGCAGCGCAAACACCCCCCGGCAAGCTGGTGCACATCGATATCGACAGCAACATGATTGGCCGAACCCATCAAGCGCAGGTGGGCTTAGCTGCGGATGCACGCATGGCGTTGCTGGGTATCAATCAGCGTCTGCCCGAGTTGCAGGCAAACGACGCCCAGTTCTCAGACAAAATTTTGCATGCCGGTGAGGGTATCCGGCAGGCCATGCGGGACCGACTGGGCAGCGACTGGCCGCAGGTGATGGACTGTATTCGTGAGAAACTACCCCGTAAATCGGTGTTCGTTCGCGATCAGACCATTTCCGCCTATAACTGGGGCAATCAGCAGTTCCCCATTATGGAGCCGCGAACGTCAATCAATCCGACCTCTGGTGCCATTGGCCCGGGCTTTCCCATGAGCATGGGTGCAGCGATTGCCTCCCAGCGTTCGACAGACGCAAAGACGCTGGTGATTCATGGCGACGGGGGCTTTATGTTCCACGCTACTGAGTTAGCCACCTGCGCTCAATACCAAGTGCCCTTGATCATTTGCGTGTTCAATGATTCCGGCTACGGGGTCCTGCGCTATTTGCAGCAGAATCGCTTTGGGCGCATCAACGAAACCGATTTGGGCAAGGTGGCCTTTGCGCAAATGGCAGAAAGCATGGGTGTGCCCGGTGAACGCGTGGCCAGTGTCGATGCCTTTGCTCAAGCGCTGGACAATGCTTTGGCAGCGACGGGGCCCTATCTCATTGATGTGGACATGGAGCACTTTGCGCCCATGGAAATTTCGGTGATGCCGAAATCGAAAAACTGATGCGCTAGCCATGCAAGCCCCATGGCAGTCTGCAGAGGTTTAGCCGCTGTTGGGGGTTTCGTAGCGCACCTGAAAAATCTGGCCGGTGCGGTCGTCTGAAATCAGCAGGCTGCCGTCCGGCGCAACCATCACGTCGTTGGGGCGGCCCCAGGCTTCTTCACCTTCAAGCCAGCCCGTCACGAAGGGTTGGTATGAGCGTTGGCCGTTCTCATCTTCCGTCATCACGGCAACCTGATAACCGACCTTAGACGAGCGGTTCCATGAGCCGTGCTCGGCGACAAACAGCGCGCTACGATAGGCTTGCGGGAATGCCTCGTCGGTGTAAAAGGTCATACCCAGAGGCGCAGCATGAGCTTGAATGCGCACGGCTGCGGGCACCATCGCATCGGGTCGAGCCGGGTTATCACCAAATTTAGGGTCATCAATCACGCCAGCAGCCGCGCTGGCATCGTTGGAATGTACAAACGGATAGCCGTAGTGGGGGGCTCGGTCGCCAATATCCTTGGAATCCGCGGGAACGATATTGAGTTCATCGGCGGGAATGTCGTCGCCCAGCATGTCCCTGCCGTTGTTGCTTACCCACAGGTCGCCGGTCTCGGGGTGCCAGTCCATGCCAACAATGTTGCGAATGCCTTGCGCG
Organism: Gammaproteobacteria bacterium; assembly: GCA_012269545.1. Lineage (GTDB taxonomy): Bacteria > Pseudomonadota > Gammaproteobacteria > Pseudomonadales > Azotimanducaceae > UBA4421. Next base: position 166,403 of record JAAXKB010000008.1, read on the forward strand.
ATAATTTCGTGGGCTCCCGTTTGCGGCTCCATTCGCAATAGGGACGCGAAGCGCGGATCGTCTGACAAACAGATGTTGCACGGTGCGCCTACGGGCACGTAGAGCCGTCCAAGGTCATCGAATTTTATGTACTTCCAGCCGTGATGACTTTTTTTCGGCAGCGCATCGGTCACCACGTCGGCGTCTGGGTCGGCCATGATGGATTGATCAATGTCGTTCACGCGCAGGACTGTATTTTTTGCCGCAATGTACAAATCGCCGTCATAGACTGCCACACCACTGGGCATGGTCAGATCGTCAAACAGGGTGACGATTTCCGGCGAATCCGCAGTTAGCGCATGTTTCACCGCGTAAACATTGCCAAGCTTTCGCGTACCGATGATCAGATGGCCTGCATCCGTCAATGCCATCTGTCGTGCATTCGGCACAGAAAAAGGCAGCGCGTGAACGCTGAAACCCGCTGGCGCGGTCAGTTTACTACTGTCGTCGGCAAGACTTTGTGTGGCGGACAGCGCCAGTAGCATTAAAGGCAGTGTGTGGCGGTGTAAAGTCATAGTCACACCCAAGGTTCGTAAATAAGCAAGGGCCGTCAAAATGACATAGGGATCAGCTAGGGGCAACAATTCCCTGTGCGACTTTGCCTACCCAGACGAAAGATTTTTTCTCTTGGCTCATTCGGGCTTTTGCTTCACAGTGCCGCGCTATGACCGCCCTTACCGATGCCGTTAAAGACCAAATTCAAACCGCCTACCGCACTTGGTTGGCGGCGCGGGACTTCAAACCCAGAAGCGGCCAGCGGCAGATGATCGCTCAAATCGCACGCAGCCTGGCAGCAAAAAGTGATCGAGTCGCCGTAGTAGAAGCAGGCACCGGCACGGGTAAAACGGCAGCTTATTGCCTGGCAGCCATTCCCGTTGCTCAGAGCCTAAACAAAACCATTGTGCTGAGCACTGCGACGGTAGCCCTGCAAGAGCAGGTCATTCTTCAGGACTTGCCGGACATTCAGCAGCGGGCAGGTTTGAAGTTCAGTCTGACGCTGGCCAAGGGTCGGGGACGTTATTTGTGCCTGAAGCGATTGGACGACCATCTCAAATACCAAGACCAGCAGGAAATACCGATATTTGATGCGTCAGATGAAGACCATACCGTCCTGTATCAGGAAATGCTCAACCGTTTTTCTCAAGGGCAGTGGGATGGCGAAGTCGACAGCTGGCCGGAGGGAATGTCTGATTCAGCGTGGTCCGGTGTCACCACCGATCACCGGGGCTGCAGTAACAACCGTTGTTCCTTTTTTAAGCAGTGCCCGTTCTTTCGTGCCCGGGCCAATCTCGAAGGCTCGGACGTCATTGTTGCAAATCACGATTTGGTGTTAGCGGATTTGGCCCTGGGTGGCGGAGCTGTGCTGCCAGAGCCAGAGGACTGTATTTATATTCTGGACGAAGCCCATCACATTG
>JAAXKB010000008.1:167956-187299 GCA_012269545.1 Gammaproteobacteria bacterium
GTGCTGCCAGAGCCAGAGGACTGTATTTATATTCTGGACGAAGCCCATCACATTGCGGACAAAACACAGAACCACTTTTCGGCCAACGCTCGGGTAAACGGGACCATTCAATGGCTCGATAACGTCAACAAAGTTTTGGGTTCGGTTACCCAGCGCTTTGGTCGGCCGGCGAGTTTGACCAGTCTGGCCACTGGCGCAGCTGCGGAGGCAGAAGTGCTTACCACTCATTTGCACGCTCTAGCAGACGGGTTGAACACGTTACCCTTTGAAACGAAGGACGAGGATCGTGAGGTTTATCGGTTCCCCCAGGGCGACGTCCCGGCCACGCTTATGGATTTGGCCATGGCGTTACTGCCCTCCACGGGCAAGCTCTGCGATATTTTGGAACAGGCCCATGAACTGCTGCAGGAAGCCGTGGCGGGGAATTCAGATTGGCAAAACGCCTATGAGGCCGAAGATTGGCTCGTGCCAGTGGGTCAGCTGCAAAGTCGGGCCTTGGCCACACGAGCATTGTTCGAGGACTACGCTCTGGGTACCGGGCGCCCTCGCCGTTACGCACGCTGGCTGAATCGCACTCTCTACGATGTTGAAATGGTCAGTGCGCCCATAGAGCCCGGTAACATCTTGCAGGAAGTGCTCTGGCAGCGTTGTTACGGGGCGGTTTGCACCTCGGCAACCATTACTGCCCTAGGAAGGTTTGATCGCTTTATCGAGCGCGTCGGGCTGGAATCCTCGGTGACGACGATGGTCATTCAAAGCCCCTTTAATTACCCGGAAGTGGCGACTTTTCACGTGCCGACCATGCATTCAGATCCCCGAGATTTTGACGCCCACACGGCTGAGGTCACCGAGCTGATTCCCGAGCTGTTGCAGCGTCATGTCTCTGCTCTGGTGCTGTTTACGTCTTGGCGACAGCTCAATGCCGTGGTCGCAGGTTTACCGAAGCCGTTGGCCGAAGGGTTGCTGGTGCAGGGTGAAGGCAGCAAACAGGCGTTGCTGGTTGAGCACCGCCGACGGATCGATGAAGGACAGTCTTCCTATCTGTTTGGTGTCGCCAGTTTTTCCGAGGGCCTGGATTTGCCCGGCGACTATTGCCGACATGTTGTGATCATCAAGCTGCCATTTGCGGTGCCCGATGACCCGATTGATCAGGCCATCGCTGAGTGGGCGGAAGCACAAGGCCGAAATCCCTTCTACGAAATCTCTGTGCCAGATGCCTCGCTGAAGTTGGTGCAGGCCTGTGGCCGTCTGATCCGCAGCGAAAGCGACTACGGCACAATTTCCATGCTGGACAAACGCATTGTCACCCAACGCTACGGGCGTGCTTTGATCGAATCACTGCCGCCCTTTCGCTTGGATCTGCCTCGCTAGGCTCCGTCGCTTGCGGACCCCTCGGGAATGGCTCCTGAACTGAAAATCAGCAGGCGCTGGTTCTGAACACGCCGGTACAGGTCCTCTAAGAATACTTTCATCTCTTCCTTGCTCAGACCGCTGACCCGATCAGCGATCTGGAGGTTACTGTCAAAGGCAAAATTTTCCTCGGACAGGCTGCGCCAGTAACGCTGGCTGCGTTGGGCTAGGTTTTTGTCCTTCTCGGTAAGCCGGGTGATCAAGCCCGCTTTTTGTTGCTCGAACGCGCTTTCCGGCATGTCATCCCACTGGGCAATATATTGCTCAAGAAAGACCATCACCGCGTTTTCGATGTGCGGCACGTTGGCGGAGGGGGACTGCACCAGAAACAGATTGCCGCTCTGGGTGTCCATTCGACGAATACCAGCACTCACGACATAGCCTAGCTGTTGGTCCGTGCGCAAACTCGAAAAGAAAGGAGAACGCAGTAATTGGCCCGCCAAGGCGCTTTTCGCCCGGCTGGTAAAACTGTCGTTGGGGTCTTGGGCGTAAATCAGCAAGGCCGCATCGTTGTGGTCGACTGCCAAGTCGATGCTTGCGGATTCGTCGAGCTGTTGAACCACGGGTCGCGTGCGCGGGACGCGATTCAGCGGCAGCAGGGTGGTTAAAAGTTCGGCCAGGTTTTCCGCGTCTTCAGCATCGACGTTGCCATGCAGGCCGCCGATCACGGCCATTGCAGTGAACTGCTCGGCACGCCAGCCTTCCAGCTGAGCCAGTGACGTGCTTTCCAGCAATGCCGCCTGTTGCTCAGCCGGCCAGCTGGAGGACAGCAGAGTGTTGTTGAGCGCGGTTAAGGCTTGATTGTACGGCTTGTCCTTACTGGTGTTTTGCAGGTCGCGCATCAGACTCAGTTTGATCGTGTCAAAACGGGCCTGAGACAGCGGCGCGGTGAGCACCCGATCCAACACAAACGATAAAAATTCCCTCTGCTTGTCGTTGTATCCGCCTATGGTGATGGCGAAACCGCTGGAAGTGGCAGCCAAGCCGAAATCCAGTCCCGCCAGCAATGCTGGGTAGGTCGGTTCGGTCATCTCGTCCTTCAGCAGGCGCACCAGTAGCTGTGCGTAACTGCTGTCTCGCAAGGAAACGAGGCCGTTAGGAGTCAGCAGTTCAATGGCAACGTTGGCCTTGGGCGTGGTGAAAGATACATCAGTGTCGAGCCACAGTTGCAGGCCCGGGCGATCCACGGTCAACGCGATGCTGGCATCATCTGCGGGCAGCAGCGTGAGGTCTTGCGGCAGAAAAGGGTTCGGCTTGGGCAGCGTTAAATCCGTCGTGGTCGGTGGCTCGATGATCAGAGGGCCTTGCACGAGGTCAAAGGGCACGCCAAACCACGGCTCGATTGTCTGGGAATCAAAATCAGGTGTCGCCAGTTCAACCAAGGCGTTGTCCGGCGTCAGTCGCGCCAACAGTTCAAGGATCATGGTGGGCTCGAAGTCTTCCATCAGGTAGGGCGCCGCAAGTAAGTCCTCGGGTGGATAGTCTTTCAGTCGCGGGGCCATCTGGTAAACGAAGCCCACAGTCGAGCCTTTTTCTTGAAACTCGAATGCAAGTTCCGCGACCTTGGCTTGCTCGGCATAGCGCCAGGCCTGCGGTTCGACACTTCTGAGTATGTCGAGCTGAGCAAACACTAATCCCAAAATCTCGGGCACATGGTCTTTACCTTGTTCCGTCAGCGATAGCTCCACCGAAAACAGGCTGGTGTTGTGGTCAAAATCCTGGCTGCCTGCGCCCAATCGCTCGATCCAGCCGCGCTGGGTCAAATCGCTGTGCAAACTGCCCGTGCCTTCATGGCCGAGCAGGTTCGAAACGTATCGCTCGGGTTTGTTGCGATACGCAGCCAAGGTGCTCGGGATCGGAAAAGAGATGCTCAGGCGACTAGCATTTTTCAGGGATTTTGAATTCAGCTGAGCGGGTAACTGCGCGGGGGTGAACGGGGGCACTGAAGGATAACTTGGACCAATGTTCGTGTTACGAATCTGATTGAAAAGCGGTTCGACCAGCGCCTGCAGCTCGTCCAAGGAATCCTCGCCGAGAACCACTAATCCCATCTGGTCCGCGGAATAATTGTTGTCGAACCACACATCCAACGCTGTTTTGACATCACCGCCGAGTGTGTCCAACGAGCCGATCGTGAAGCGATGCCCGGGGTGCTCGGGGTTCAAGGCCTGTTTGCTGACCATGTACCCGCGCCAGCCGTCGTCCTTGATCTGCATTTGGTATTCGGAATGCACCGCATTTTTCTCGCGCTCGACGTACTCTTCGCTCAGCAGCGGATCGATGAAGAAGTGTCCGAAACGATCGAGACCCTCGCTCAGCCCACTGTTTTTGATGTCGAAAAAATAGTTGGTGTGATCCAGCGCGGTGTAGGCGTTCGAAGAACCGCCGTTGGCAGTAATGTACTGCTGGAAGCTGTCCACCTCAGGATATTTCTCAGTGCCGATAAACAACATGTGTTCTAAGAAATGTGCGAGACCCGGGTGCGAATCAGGCTCGTGAAAACTGCCGCGATAAACCGACAAAGCGGCAGCAGACTTGTCCGTATCTGGGTCTGAAACCAGCAAGACCTTCAGTTGGTTATCCAGTGTGAGGTACCGATAGTCCCTTCGGTCGTTGGGGCTTTTGCGCGGAGAGACGGATGCCGTCACTCCGACTGCCTTCTGCGCTGTTTCCTCAAGCTCAGTCACCGTAGCTGTTTGCTGACAGCCACTGAACAATAAACCCAAGCCAATGCAGGCAAAGAAGGGCAAACGAAGCCGCTTGCCGGAAGAATCGAGTAGTTCGGTCAATGTCATGTGCAAACCTCTGAGGCTCAGAAACGTTCGAAAAGGCCCAAAATAGTAGCGAAGGTCTCGCGCGAGTGCGATGGTACAGGTTTGGACACGGTTGGATGACCCATGGGTGAATCGGGCAGCCTTAACGCAGTCGACTTAAGTGAGTGGCGCGCGCTGGCGAATCGAGTATTGGACGCATTTGCTGACGCGGATCGGCAAGCCATGCCGAAGATAATCGGTGTGTCAGGCAGTCAAGGGTCGGGTAAATCGACCTTTGCGGGTGTGCTTGTTGAACAGTTGCAAATGCGAGGATTCGCCGCTGCTGCGGTTTCTCTGGACGATTTTTATCTCACCCATGCAGACCGACAGACCTTGGGCGCGACTGTTCATCCGCTGTTGAGTACCCGTGGCGTGCCAGGCACCCATGATACCGATTGGTTGCGTCGAGCGATGGCGACCATGCGGCAGCCCGGCGGAGAAGCAGTGACGGTTCGATTGCCCGTGTTCGATAAGGGTGCCGACGATCGCGGCGGCCAGCACGAGCGTGCTGCACAGGTGTTGGTTTTAGAAGGATGGTGTTTGGGTGTGCGAGCCCAGCCTGAGGACTTGCTGCGGGATCCGATAAATGCGTTGGAACGTGACGAAGACCCCCAAGGCATCTGGCGATCTTGGGTAAATAACCAGATCCGAATGGACTATGAACCGCTTTGGCGTCACATTGATTATTGGGTTCAGCTGCAGCCGCCGGGGTTTGAGCAAGTGGTTATGTGGCGGGGCCAGCAGGAGCAACAAATAGAACCGATGCTGCGCATGGATGCGCTTGCTCTGCGCCGTTTTATCGACCATTACGAACGCTTGACGCGATGGCAGTGGGAAAGTTCGCCCCTGCGGCCGGGCCTGCGCGTTTGTTTAGCGAAAGATCATTCGGTTCAGTCGGTCGACGCGCTCACCGCCGATTGATGGATCCTGTTCAGTTTCGGTTCATGCTTGGCACGATAGGGTGTCGCTCGAACGGATCAGCGCACAGCCCTCAAGGTATCTAAGTGAGAGGGCAGAAACGGATCCCTCAATCAACAAAGCCGAATGAGAGGTGAATATGACATTACGCACAGATAAGTTAGGTAAAGCCAGACGGTTTTCGATGAACCAGCTGCTTGCAATCATCACCCTGACAGTACTGCCCGGGTTATCGGTTTGGGCTGGTGGGCGCATTCAGGAAGTCCCGGTGATCTCGTCTTACCCCGTTTATACAAGCGTCGTGCGCGAGGAACCCCGTCAAACATGCCATATCGAACAGGTCGCGCATCGCGACGCCGGCCGCAATTCAGCGACGCCGGCGATTTTAGGTACGATCATCGGTGGTGCCTTGGGTAATGCGGTGGGTTCAAAAAAATCCAATAAACGCGTGGGTGCGGTTGTCGGCGGTGTACTGGGTTACTCTGTTGGCAAGGATATTGGGCGGCGCCATGCCGATGCTCACGCAGACGTGCGGTATGAGAGTCGCGAAGTGTGCAGTACCGTTTACGAACGCGTTGAAGAAGAGCGTTTGACGGGCTATGACGTGGAATACGCTTATGCCGGCCAAACCTACAAAACCCGCATGCGCTCGGACCCGGGCGAAACAATTCGAGTGCGAGTTCAGGTGAAACCGATCTAGCTCTCAGTCAAAGGTACGCAACGCCAATGGAACAGCTATTGGAAAACCCTCGGCAAACCCGCGAGCGATGGTGGCATGCGAGCACCCGATTGCTTTTGGTGCTCGGCGTGTTTTTTGTTGCTGCGCCAACGACGGCGGTAGCGGCTCAAGCAGGGCCGCGCACCCAAGCACCGTCAGACGCTAACGCGCTGATGCTGCCCAATCGGCCCGCAGGAAGATTCGTAAACCTAAATCAAGCCATTCGCATCGCCCAGGAAGAAAGCGGGGGCCAAATACTCTCGGCAAAATCTGTTCGCGCGGCAGATGGTTCCCAGCGACACAGGATCAGGGTGTTGGTCGACGGCCAGCGCGTAACCACCATGGAAGTCGACCAGCGAGGACGCGTTCTGCGCCGTCGATAATATGCGTATTCTGATCGTCGAAGATGAGCCGAACCTCAGTGCACAGCTGCGCAGCCGTTTGACTCAATCCGGATATGTCGTAGATCTCGCGCCAGATGGCGAAGAAGGACAGTATCTTGCTACCGAATACCCCTATGATTTAGCCATTGTCGATCTTGGTTTGCCAAAACTGACCGGAGTGGAGTTGATCGCGTCTCTCAGAGAGCGTCAGATTGCTCTGCCGATTCTGATTCTCACCGCGCGCAGTCACTGGCGCGACAAGGTCGAAGGTTTGGAAGCCGGCGCGGACGATTACCTGACCAAACCGTTCCAGATGGAAGAGCTGGTAGCGCGAGTAAACGCCTTAATTAGACGCTCCGCAGGGCATGCGACGCCAGTTTTGAATCTGGGCCCGCTCACCGTAAACACGGCAAGCCAACAGGTTTGGATAGACAATGTGGCGCTGGAGGTGACCGGTTTCGAGTACAAACTTCTGACGTATCTCTTACTGGGGCAGGATCGAGTGATCTCCAAAACCGAGCTGACAGAACACCTGTATGCTCAAGACTTTGAGCGGGACAGCAATGTCATCGAAGTCTTGATCGGCCGTTTACGGCGTAAATTCTCACCCCACGATTTAATTCAAACGGCCCGTGGTCGAGGCTACCGATTAGTCGATAAATCGGCCCCAAAAACTGCTGGGCCAGCGCCGCAGTGAATTCAATTCAGCGCCGACTTGTGCTGATTTCAGGCCTTGTGCTGACAGTATTTCTGTCGCTGACCGGTCTGTTTTTGGAACGCACCTACCGTACAAATGTGATGGCCGGGGCGCAGCAGCAAATGCAGCCCATGATTTATTCGTTGATGGGCTCCGCTGAAGAGCGTGACGCCAAGCTGGATTTCTCCAGTGGATCTTCTCAGCCACGCTTGCAGCAGCCGGATTCGGGTCTGTACGCCTTGGTGACCAACAGTGATAACCGGGAGCTGTGGCGCTCACCTTCCTTGGCAATGGCCGGAGAGGCATTGGCCGGGCAGATCATGCAGGTCGCAGCGGTTACGAAAGCGTCGCCGGTGGGTCGTTTTGATTTTGTGCAAAGTGTTAGCGCTGCAGAGCTGTACTGCTTGAGTAACCGCGTCGACTGGGAAGGCTTGTCGGATTCTCAAGTGACCTTCTCAATTTGCGCCGACCAGCAGCCTTACGCCAGAACGGTAGAGCAATTTCGATACGGTTTGATGGCGGGTTTTGGATCGCTGTTTCTGTTGTTAAGTGCCGCCATGATTTGGGCACTGCGCTGGGGGCTCCGGCCATTGCGCCGCATTCAATCACAGTTGAACGAACTGGATAACGGCAATCGAAGTGAACTGGATCCGGTTCAGCCGGTGGAGCTGATGCCACTGGTCGCCAGTTTGAATCACTACGTCGTGCACCAAGAAGCACTTCGCACCAGTCACCGTCAGGCGCTGGATGATTTGGCCCACAGTTTGAAAACACCGCTATCAGTGCTGGGCTTGGGCGTAAAAGAATCTCAGCCTGATTTGCCGCTGCTGCAAGAGCAAGTTGTGAGGATGCAAGGCATTGTTGATCACCAGCTGGCTAGGGTGGCGCGTGTTACTCAATCCGATGGCTCAACCACCCAGCGCTGGGTGCCTGTGGGTCAAGTGGTTGCACAGCTACTGCGAGCATTGTCGGTTGCGTATCGCGATCATCAGATGGACTTTGTCGAATCCGAAAAATGGGCACTGCGCATCCATCGGGACGACCTGCTGGACATGTTGGGCAATGTGCTGGAAAACGCCTGCAAATACGGCGCGGGTCGGGTGCGCGTAACTACCTCGGCCAGCGGCGGGGACGAGGGAGGTTTGCTCATAGCCGTTGAAGATGACGGGCCGGGTATCGCTGCCGACTATGCCGCTGATGTGGTCAATCGAGGTACCCGTTTGGACAGCCAGACAACGGGCCAAGGTATCGGACTGTCCTTGGTCTCAGACCTGCTATCAATTTATGGCGGCGAATTGCTGATCGGGTCCAGCCCATTGGGCGGCGCGAAGGTAAGCTTGGTTTTCTCTCAGGGCCGGATACTTGATGCTTTGGTCAATTCAAACGTTGAGTAAGTGCAGCAAAAAATCGTTGTCGTAATGAATCGTGATCGGCCGTCTTAGGCCCACATCGGCACCAACGCTCTAGCAGCTCTTGGTTTTCGATCAGCTGCATGTTGCGTCTGCCGCGATTCATCAGGTCAATTTGCAAAGCCATCCGCGCGCTTTGTTCATCCTCGGGACCCGGGATATCTGCCGCGATTTCTGCCTCGATTGTCAGCTTGGCTAAGTCCTCTGATGCCGCAGTGCCGGCGACCCGGGCATTAAATAAAGCGTGCGGGGAAACGATGCTGTCACCGGCGGCCTCTGCTTGGCTGACCTGCTCGTCCCACGCGCGAAACTCCATTAGGCGCTCAGCCTGCATCGCTTGCTGTGCTGCAGTTCGTTTGTCAGCGAGCAACCGTTCATGAGCTTTGAGAGTGCTTTGATGCTTTGCCTCCAAACGCAGCTCTCGTCCTCTGTCCCGCAGCGCAGCCAGCTGTGATTCGGCTTCGGCGATCGCGAGTTTTTCTGGCTCAAAGCTGTTGATGTCGCCGATCAGAGCCTGGATAAGCTGTTGTTGCTCGGATCGTTGCCTGTCGCGTTCATTATCTAAACGAGCGAATATGGCGTCGCAGGCGGCTCGGAACCTGCGCCAAAGTTTTTGATCTGCGCCCCGCGGTGTGGTGCCAATCTCGCGCCACTGTGCCTGCAACGTTTTTGCCCCATTGGCGATGCCGTCCGAGTTGTCCTGCTCAACCAAGGCCTCGGCTTGTTTGACTAAGGCCTCCTTCGCATTAATGTTAGCGTCCCAATCTTGTTTCACGCGGCGGTACAGGGCGTCTTGCAGGGTTTCAAAGTTTTTTTCTACTGGCTTCAGCGCTTTGCGATCGCAGGGATGATATTTGCGCCATTCCTGTCGCGCTTGGCGCATGATGGTTTCCGCGGCTTTCATGTCCGCGTTGGTCCAGTCCGTGCTGTCCAGATATTCTTGTAACTGCTCGCACAAAGCCTTGCGCGCCCGCAGATTGTCCTTACGTTCTTTGTTCTGTAGGGCAAAGTGCTCGCGGCAGACATTGAATGCCTGATCCGCAGATTCATCGAAGCGTTGCTGAAGCACGGCTTGATCTTTTGCCAGAGGTCCTAGTGCATTCCACTGACTGCGCAAATCTTTCAACCGGTCTCGCTGGCTGTCTGGGTTCAGCGGTGTGTCGACCAAGGCTTGCACAGCCTGTAACAAAGCATCGCGTTTCGGTGACGCTGCAAACTGTTGCCAGTCGCTCAGCTCATTCAATTGGGTGCTGATGCGATTCAAGATTTTTTCGCCGCCCTGAGCGCCCTGCTTTTGCAGGTTACGACATTTGGATAACCCGCCCAGAGCCCGTTTGAATTCCCCTTTGTCGATAAATCCTTGCAAGGTGTTTACGACGGCCATCAGTTCTTCTGAGAGCGCTTGTTGACGAGCTGCCAGATCACTTTCTTGCGCTTTAGTCTTGGCAATGTCCCTGCGCAATTGCTCAAGCTGGGCGGGAATCGGCAGGTCGCTTGGCCAGCGCACAGAGTGTTCCGCTTGGCGAGCGCGTGCCAACCAATCGGTGATCGCTTTCGGCGTCGAGCCGGTTGCATTGCTGCTGGTAGGGTGCTCCAGTTTATCCCATGGAATCTGCATGAGCTGGTCCCAGTTCTGCAAGAGATCGGCAGCCGAGCGGTAATCGCTCTCGAAAGCGTTTCGCTGCGCCTCACTGGGCGGATACACCGCGTCGGCTCGCCGCCACGCATCGTTGATCGAGGTCAGCGTGGTTTTGTAATGGCCGCTTGCCTCTTGGCTCATCTCTGCCAAGCTGGCGATGGAATGTCGCAACTCAGAAAGCTGATTTGTCAGCGCAGGATAAGGGTTGTCCTGACTGTCTGGCACGCTGAGGTCGATTGAGGCAAAGGGATCGGTTTGCAGCGCATACGGCGTTTGCGGCTCGCCCGCCGCCTGTAACTCGGATTGTGCTCTAGCGATGTCCTCAAGCAGTTGTCCTTGTCGTGAGTGCAGTTGATTCAGCTTTTTGCGCTGCACGATAAGGCTGTCTACATCTTTGGCCTCGAGTTTCAGCTCGCGCTCGGTGCTGGCATGCACTTCGGTCAATGCCTCCACCGATGCATTGAGTTGCTGGCGGCATATGCGCAGTGTTTCCAGTTTTTGCCGCGCCAGTCGATTGCTGCTTTTGTCGTGGCCTCGAGAAATTTTTTCCAATGTCACCAGACCAGCCTCGCCCTGTAAAACCGGTAGGTTCAACAAGTCATCCTTGGTCTCGTTGGTGGCTCGAATGACCAGCCATGCTGCCTGCTCCGCCGTGACCACCCGTTTGCTGAGAGCTGCGATGTCTGGGGCAGTGGCGGTTTGAAGTCTCGCTTGAAAAACCCGCTCGTGACCATTGGTCGGGTGTGCGGAATCGATCGGCAGCAATTTACAAATGCGTTTCGCGGCAAGGTCACCTAGGGACGAGTGATCAAGCAGTGGTTGGATTGAGCCCGCATCACCCACCAAGGATAAGGCTCGCTTGACCACCTCGAGCTCGGCGCCAGCAATGTCGGTGCCGTTGGCTGAGCCGGCAGCATAGGGTGCTAACAGTGCCAGAGCCACGGATTGTTCATCTGCCGAATGTTCGTGCTCCTTGCAATACAGCAGATATTGATCGAGCAGAGCAACCTGAGCCGATGGTTCCAAATCCGGCAGACAAGTCAGTTCCGACGGATCAAAGGAGGCGTTTTTTTTGAACAACTTCGCGAACATAGTGGTGAGCTCGTTGGGATTAGCCGCGCAAGGTAAGACTACAGCGCGTTGTGCGCGCCATCACACAGCGGTGCGCCTTTTGTGTGTTTGCATCCACAGAAATACAAAGTTCTGGTCGCGGGTGCGGTATAGGTTTGCGGTAAAAAATCTGTTCCTTCGTGAGATCCGTCGCAAAAGGGCTGACGGGCGCTCTTGCCACAAGAGCACCAAAAATATTTTTTCCCTTCAACTACCTCAACGGGGTAGGGGCTCTTTTGGGCGATGACTGGGTCAGACATACGAGATTTCTCCGTGGTTTTACTTTGGTCGACTGTTAGCCGCGCGGTCTACTGAAATTTGGGTTCTTCCCACCAAGGGTAGAATTCAGGCAGCTCGGTTGAGACTTTATTGGGGAACGTGGCTTCACGTTTTTCAAGAAAAGCGGTGACTCCCTCCTTAGAGTCTGCCGACCGGCCTCGATAGTGAATGCCTCGGGAGTCAATCTTATGAGCTTCCATGGGATGGTCAGCCCCAAGCATTTTCCACATCATGTGGCGGGTCAGTGCAACGGATACCGGTGCGGCATTGTCTCGGATGTCCTCGGCAATGGCGCGAGCGGCAGGCAGCAGGTCCTGGGGTTCGTGCAGACTGCGCAGTAATCCGCCTTCCAAGGCCTCCTGTGCTGGAAAGACGCGCCCCGAGTAGCACCATTCTAATGCCTGACTGATACCAACAGCGCGAGGCAGGAAATAGCTGGAGCAGGCCTCAGGCACAATGCCGCGCCGGGCGAATACGAAGCCGAATTTGGCGGCGGTGGATGCAAGGCGAATGTCCATGGCCAGCGTCATGGTGACGCCCACACCGACAGCGGCACCGTTGATGGCGGCGATGATCGGTTTGTTCAATTCGTACAAACGCAGCGTCAGACGGCCGCCGCCGTCTCGGTTAATGCCGTCTTCACGGTCTTCTCGTGCGCTGCTGTCAAAGGTTGATCCGCCTCTGGACAGATCCGCTCCGGCACAGAATCCTCTGCCCGCACCGGTGACGATGATGGCGCTGATATTGTCGTCGGCGTCGGCGCGATCACAGGCATCAATGAGTTCCATCAGCATGTCGTTGGTAAACGCATTCAATGCTTCAGGCCGATTGAGTGTGATGGTTAAAATGCCGTCATCGACATCATATAGAATAGTGCTGTAGTCCAAGAGTCTCTCCCCCTCTTTGATCGCATTTTCGATGCTCAAGTGCCCTATGGTGCCTTGCTGACGGGGGATAATCTACGGCAACTTTATCAGCGGAGAAATGAGATCAGATCGGTGGTGACCGAAGTTCAATGGCAGCAACAAGCACAGGCGTTTATTGCCCGTCACTGGCCAAGCAGTGCGGGGGCGCAGCATCCTGCGGCGATGCATCTGGCCAGCACGCGATGGTTTGAAGCGCTGGCAGAGCAGGGTTGGTCCGTGCCCCACTGGCCGTCATCTGCCGGCGGATTGAATTGGACCAAGCAGCGACTCTACCAGTGGCAAATGCAGTGTCAGCGGGCGCAAACGCCGCCGATAGATACCTTGGCAATGTCCATAATAGCGCCCCTGCTGATGAGCCACGGCAGCGCGCAGCAATGTACGGTATTGCTGGCGGAGATTGCGGGTTTTCAATCGCATTGGTGCCTGGGTTTGCTGGAACCGGTTGATTCTGCCGCGCACCATCCGACCCTGCTCGCTGACTCAGCGGACGGTTGGTCCCTCACGGGTAGCAAGCGCGCTCTCGCAGACGGCCTGCTGTCCTCCACAGAACTGCCCAGAGACGCGCTTTGGCCTAATCGGATATTGTGCTTGGCGTTGCACGACGGAAACTGGATGGCGTGCCTTGTGCCAACCCAGCGACAGGGAGTCGTATGTACGCCGGTGGCTAACGCCCGGGGCCGTTGGTTCCATGTGGTATTCGACGACGTTGCGGTAAGCCAAGAGGAAATATTGCCGTTGCAGGGGGAGGGGCTCTTGGCTGCCTTGGCGACGCCACCCGCGGAACAAAGTGCAGTACTGCCCCATGCCAGCTCATATGGCCTTGAGGCCCAGCTTGGGTTGCTGCGGGCAGATCTTGAGGCGAACCCCCACGAAGATTCGGCCGCTTTGCTGAGCGAACTCAATGAAGCTCAGGTCGCCCTGCGCGGTTTGCAGGCGCTTGAGACACGGGCGCTTGCTCCGGCTTCACCACAGTTCCCGCAACCGCTGCCCATGAGTGTGTTGAACATCAGATCACAGGACTTAGCGCAAAAAATTGGTGCTCTACAGCTGGCCAGCTTCGGGTATTATGCGTTGCCCAAGTCGGATGGATTGCTGGATCACAATCTTGGTCCGGTAGATCCGAGAGGGAATTCGTCGAGAGATACAGCGCTGTTGGCAAGTCAAGCATTGAATGCATTGGCAGTATCCGCGTACGGATGGGATCCGCGCGACATTTTGGCTCGGGAACGTTTGGGCTTGAGCGAGTTGTCAGCAGGGCTGCTGGATGACGAAGCGAAACGCGCAGATGAAAGTTAACGATGAAACGAGCACGCGCAACGATTAACATAGCGGGTTTACGGCACTCACGAAACGAGTGAGCCGATGAATCCGAACACATATTTCAGTTAAGTAAAGGGGTAGATGGATGGATTTTTCCTTCACAGAAGAACAAAACATGTTGCAGGAAAGCGTTGAACGCTTTGTGCAAAATGATTACAGCTTCGATGATCGCCAAAAAAATGCAGGCTCGGACTTGGGCTATGACGCAAACAATTGGAGCACCTTTGCAGAGTTGGGATGGTTAGGTGTGCCCTTCAGTGAAGCCGATGGCGGTTTTGGCGGCGGTGCCGTGGAATCATCGTTGATGATGGAGCAGTTTGGTCACGGTCTGGTGATCGAACCCTATCTGGCAACCGTCGTGCTTGCCGGTGGCGCGATCAAGCACGCTGGCAGCGAAGCACAAAAAGCAAAGCTGTTGCCGGGCATCATCGATGGCAGCTCCCAAGCGGCGCTGGCCTATGCCGAACCTCAAGCGCGCTTTAACTTGGCAGACATTACGACGACTGCAACCCCAGAGGGTGACGGCTTTGTGCTGAACGGGTACAAGGCAGTTGTCCTGAACGGTCCAGCGGCCCAGCTGCTGGTTGTCAGCGCACGCACCTCGGGCGAGCAGCGCGACCAAGACGGCATTACCTTATTTGTCGTCGATGCCAAAGCAGCGGGGATTACCCGCCGAGACTACCCCACCGTTGATGCGTTTCGCGCTTCCGAGATCACCCTGGAAGGCGTGAAAGTTGACGCAGACGCGGTGCTGGGCGAGATCGGACAGGGCTATGCGGCATTGGAGCAGGCTATCGATGAAGGCATTTTGGCTGTCGGCTCTGAGGCCGTTGGCTGTATGGAGAAGCTGTACAAAGAAACCGTGGAGTATTGCCGCCAGCGCGAGCAGTTTGGTCAGGCAATCGGTAAGTTTCAGGTGTTGCAACACCGCATGGTCGACATGTTCATGGAGCATGAGCAATCCAAGTCGCTGATGTTCATGGCAGCAATGCGCATGGACGAGGGCTATGGCGTCGAAGCACAAAAAGCCATCAGCGCCTTCAAAGTACAGGTTGGTAAGTCGGGTAAATTTGTTGGCCAAAATGCGGTGCAGCTGCACGGCGGCATGGGCATGACGGAAGAGCTGAACATCGGTCATTACTTCAAGCGTTTGACCATCATCGACACCTTGTTTGGTAACACAGACTTCCACTTGAAACGATTTGGCGCGCTGTAGCGCAGGGGTCAAATGCGGCTGAGGAGGAGGGCCTATGGCACGCTGGGATAAAGAAGAATCGTCGTCCATTCCGGATTGGTTTTGGGAAGCGGTAGATACCCCGGCAGAAAGCCGAACCGTTGAAGTGGACGAATGCGACGTGGCCTACCGCCTGTATCCGTCCCCGGGTAAGCCGGGCATGCTGCTCATTCACGGCATGAATGCCCATTCACGATGGTGGGATTTCATCGCTCCTCAACTCACTGACCAATTTCAAGTGGCTGCGATGGATCTCACCGGCATGGGTGACTCGGACTATCGCTACGAGTACTCCAGCAAAACCTACGCCGACGAAATTCTGGCGGTCATCGAACACGCGGGCTTGGGTGCGGATACGCTGGTGGTCGCACACAGCTTCGGAGGTTACATGGCGGTAAAAGCCGCCAATCTTTACCCTGAGAAATTTGGCGGCTTGATCCTCGTGGATTCAGGTATTCGTCATCCGGACGAACCTGTCCCCGATCGACCCAACATGGGTGGCATGCAAGGCAAGATCTACCCCGATCGCGACAGCGCGTTAATGCGTTTTCGTTTGCAGCCCCCGCAGCCCTGCGAGAACGAATTCATTTTGCAGTACATTGCGCGGAATTCCCTGATGCCCATGGATGGCGGCTGGGCATGGAAGTTTGACGAAGACCTGTTAACGACGCTGACCGAGGTCGACCGCAAGCCCGAAGACTTTCAGTCCCTGACCGTACCGCTTGGGGTGATTTTTGGTGCAGACAGTGAACTGTATTCGCGCCAAAGCCTCGAATACATGCAACAGCTCGTGCCGCAGGAATTTCCGTTCCGGGAAATAGCCGATGCCCAGCACCATGTCTTTCTCGATCAGCCTCTAGCCTTTGTTGATGCTCTGAAAGAGGTTTGTCAACAGTTGCCGCCCAGAGCTTAGTCGCTGGGCGTCAGCTTGATTGTCAACACCGCGCTCTCTTCAATCTTTTCCCGGCTGAACAGCATGGGGACGTGGCTCTCGGTCGCCCAGTTTTCCAGCAAGTTATCGTAGAACGGTGAGCGCGGATCGCCGGATTGCCCTGGCGCGTTAGTCATGCGCGCCGCATCCCAATTACCCACGTCCACCACCATGCGAAACGATGCGCCGCTACGCACATTAAAGTTGTTGGCACTGAAGCCGGTGTTGTTCGTGGTGTTGGCGCTGCCACCGCGCGGATAAGGTTTGATGCGCATTTGCTCCGCCAGCGCCGGGTCCGCCCGATCCAACAGCGGGTGGGTGAAAGCGATCTGATGCAGGTCGCCCCACTGCCACTGGCCCGCGTCGGTGCCCAGCAGTTCGGTGGTTGCCGCCCAAGCGTCGCGTAGGCTGGTCACAGCCACCGCCTGACCTGCTTGTGTCTCCAGCAGTTCTAGCGTGGTTTGAGTGTCCAGTGGGCCTAGCGGAGGCTCGCTCTCCTCACTTAAGCTGCGGCCTAGAGCCGGATTGAGGTGGCGGTAATACCAAACATTCCACAGCGCGGCAGCGGCGCTGTCGGCTGCCAAAATCTGGTCCCACTCGGCCAGCAGCGGTCCACCACTGTTCGGGTTGCTCTTTGCCAAGTCTGGCAGCAGCGCCATCACGCGGCGTGCCAGTACCGAATGGTAGTCGCGTTGCAGGGCGAGGGAGTCTTCCATGCTGTGGGGTTCTGGCGTATCTAAGAATTCCCACAGGCGTTTGTAGCGCCAGGGTGCTGACCACTCAAAGCCAACCTTGTACTGATCAATAGGATAGTCATTGGGCAGGCTCATGGCATTGGCGGTGCCGCTGAAGCCGCGTTTTGGGTTGTATTCTTCGGGCAGTACATCCATATCGAAGTAACCGTCCCACTCGTAGCGACCGTCGCCGGGTACCGGCAGCAAACCATCCCAGTTGTCGCGCTTGGGAAAGCGGCCGGCAGGCTTGTAGCCGATGTTGCCTTCAATGTCGGCGTAGACCTGATTTTCAGAGGGTGCCCCCCAACGGTTGAGCGCTCCAACGAACTCTCTAAAGTTCTGCGCGCGCATGTATTCAATGCTGCCAAAGTAGGGGGCCATGCCCGGTTCCAGCCAGGCGGCACGCACCGCAAAGGCGTGTTTTTTCGTCTCTGCGACCACCGGGCCATGACGGGTAAATTTCAGCGAAATGGTTTGCGCTTTGTCATTTTTCACGGCGATGGATTCCTCCACCTCAACAAAGGGTTCCACACTGCCGTTGTACTCGTAGCCCCCGCGTTTCTTGCGGTAGACGTAAAGGTCTTCCTGATCGATGGGGAAAATCGTCAAACCAAAGGCGATCTCGTCGTTATGTCCAATGGAAATGCCCGGTAAGGCGGGTTCACCAGCGCCGATGACGTTGATACCCGGTCCATTTAAGTGGGCGATGTAACGCAGTGACGGAACCGCGTGACCACGATGCGGGTCATCGGCAAGAATGGGGCGGCCGGTGGTCGTGCGAGACCCAGTGACTACCCAGTTGTTGCTGCCCACGTCCAAGTGATGCGCATCGTGAGTGGCTTGCTCCAGCAAACCAGCCAACTGTTGTTGAGCCGGCTGTAAGCTGAAATCGACAGGCGCCTTGGCCAGCAGATAGTTGTCCAACACGTTGTCGGGAATGACACAGGGATCGAGGCCGGCTGGGGTTTCCGTTTGCCAGGTCGGCTCCAATTTGAGCCAGCGCGCGGCCAAATCCGCCTGACCATTACAGGCTAGGCGCGCACGCCAAACTTCGGTCACCACATTGCGCCATAGACCGTTGCTGCGAATACGCACCACGTCATCGGCGCTCCATCGGCTTGGTTCGTAGCCGAGCATGGCGAATTCCACCGGCATCAAATCCGGATTGGCCTTGGCGACCTCGACAAAGGCATTGATGCCGGCGGTAAACGATTCGGCAATGCGCTTCGCGTCGTTGCCATAGGCCAGCCACTCGGCGTACATGTCGCCGCGATAGACAAACATGCGCGCGGCCTTGTCTTGGGCGACATGCTGTTTGCCTAAAATTTCCGACAGTTGGCCCAGACCACGCCGCTTCCACAGGTCGATCTGCCATAGGCGATCCCGCGCGGCGTTAAAGCCCTGCACGAAGAATACGTCGTAATGATCATTAGCGTAGATGTGCGGCACGCCATACTCATCCACGAGGATTTCGGCTGGTGCACTGAGCCCATGGACTTGGTACTCAATGGCGTCGTTAGCCGCAGCGGTTATGTTGGTGAGGACGAGGCTGAGCGTAAGAAGCAGATGGCAGACGGATCGGGTGGATTTGCAGGACATGTTGGCTGACCTTCAGAAAACGGTGCCTAACAATAGCAAAGTCGTCATCGCGCTGTTCAAATTGTTGGCTCACATACAGGCAAAAAAAAGCCCTCTTAATGAGGGCTTTTCACTAATCGCCGAGCGATTTGCTGCTAGGGCACTAGTCCCAAGTCAGCGCGCCACCGGTTTGATAGTCCGTTACACGGGTTTCGAAGAAGTTCTTCTCTTTTTTCAGGTCCATGATTTCAGACATCCATGGAAACGGGTTCTTCACGCCGGGGTACTGTTCGGTGAGACCAATCTGCGCCAGTCGCCGGTTGGCGATGAACTGCAGGTACTCTTCCATCATGTTGGCGTTCATGCCCAGCACACCGCGAGGCATGGTGTCGCGTGCGTAGCTTACTTCCAGTGCCGTGCCTTCCAAAATCATGCCGCGTGCAGCGGACTGCATTTCTTCGTCCCACAGGTGCGGGTTTTCCAGCTTGATTTGATTGATCACGTCGATACCGAAGTTCACGTGCATGGACTCGTCACGCAGGATGTATTGGAACTGCTCGGAAGTACCGGTCATCTTGTTGCGTCGGCCCATGGACAATATCTGGGTGAAGCCGCAATAGAAGAAAATGCCTTCCAATACGCAGTAATAGGCGATCAGGTTCTTCAGCAAGGTTTTGTCTGTTTCAACGGTTCCCGTGGTGAAGTTTGGATCGTTGATTTCCTTGGTGTACTTCAGTGCCCAAGACGCTTTCTCAGCGACGGTTGGCACTTCGTGGTACATGTTAAAGATCTCGCCTTCATCCATGCCCAAGGACTCAATGCAGTATTGGTACGCGTGGGTGTGTATGGCTTCTTCGAATGCTTGGCGCAGCAAGTACTGACGGCATTCCGGGTTGGTGATCAGCCGGTAGATGGCCAGCACCAGATTGTTGGCGACCAGAGAGTCCGCAGTGGAGAAGAAGCCTAGGCTGCGCTTCACGATGGTTCGCTCGTCGTCGCTGAGACCTTCATCAGATTTCCACAGCGCAATATCAGCGGTCATGTTTACCTCTTGCGGCATCCAGTGGTTGGCGCAGCCATCCAGATACTTCTGCCACGCCCATTCGTATTTGAACGGCACCAGCTGGTTTAGGTCTGCGCGGCAGTTGATCATGGCCTTTTGGTCCACGGTCACGCGCTGTTCTTTGCCGCTGGCCGCGTCCACGGGGGCAGGAGCCGGAGCTGCGGCTTGTGCAGCTGCCTGT
>JAAXKB010000008.1:187399-197397 GCA_012269545.1 Gammaproteobacteria bacterium
GCCTGTTGTTGGGCCTGCTGTTCAGCCAGTTGTTGTGCTTGCTGCTCTGCCTGTTGCTGAGCTTGGGCCGCTTGCGCGGCTGCTGCTTGCGCTGCGGCTTGTCGTGCGGCTTCTTGCGCCGCAGCGGCTTGCTGAGCGGCTTCCGCGTCCAGCTGTTGCTGTACGGCTGTTGCCATGGCTGCCTGTTCGGCGGGTGCGCCGGCGGGTGTGTCTTCGTAATCGTCCCAACTTAGCATTGTGGTACTCCTAAAATTAAATTCTGTTATCCGTGACCGAATCGAGACCTATTGGCAGGCCTCACAATCCGGGTCGTCCAGCGAGCAGGCCATCGGAACGGGTGCTGCTTCGCCTAAATCAATGTCCATTGCTGCCGCTTGGGGGGCAGGTGACGCCACAGCCGGAGCCGCAGCCTGCACGGGTTCGGCTGCCGGCGCCGCGGCCATCCCTGCATCGCTACCCGACGAAACGGCGTTTAACGTGCCTTTTTCCAGCGTCGACTTTTCGGTGCTGGTGGCGCTCAGTGCCCGTAAATAGTAGGTAGTCTTTAAACCACTTAACCACGCCATGCGATAGGTGATGTCCAGCTTCTTTCCAGAAGCGCCGGCAATATAAAGGTTCAACGACTGAGCCTGATCGATCCATTTCTGTCGTCGGCTGGCGGCATCGACCAACCATCGTGGCTCCACCTCAAAGGCTGTCGCGTACTTCTGCTTCAGATCCTGAGGAATGCGCTCGATGGCTTGCAAGCTGCCGTCGTAGTACTTGATGTCGTTTACCATCACTTTGTCCCAAAGGCCCAGCGCCTTCAGGTCGCGAACCATGAACGGATTCACTACGGTGAATTCGCCGGACAGGTTCGATTTCACGTACAGATTTTGATACGTCGGTTCGATGGACTGCGATACTCCGGTGATGTTGGCAATGGTCGCCGTTGGCGCAATGGCCATCACATTGGAGTTACGCATGCCCTTTACCTGTACCTTGGCGCGCAATGCGCTCCAGTCCAGTTTGGATGACATATCAACATTCAGGTACTCGGCGCCGCGTTCCTGCTGCAGCATCTTCAGCGAGTCGATGGGCAAAATGCCGCGGCTCCACAAGGAGCCCGAGAAGCTGGCGTATGCGCCGCGCTCTTCGGCCAAGTTGCTGGACGCGTCGATCGCGAAATAGCTGATGGCTTCCATGGAGGAATCCGCGAAGTCCACGGCTTCGTTTGAGCTGTAGGCGATGCCCAGTTTGTACAGCGCGTCTTGGAATCCCATGATGCCAAGGCCTACCGGACGGTGCCGCATGTTCGATGTGCGAGCCTGTTCTACCGAGTAGTAATTGATGTCGATGACGTTATCGAGCATGCGCACTGCAGTACGAATGGTGGCTTCCAGCTTCTGCATGTTCAGTTCGCCGTTTTCAACGTGCTGCGGCAGGTTGATGGAACCAAGGTTACATACAGCGATCTCGTCCTTGGAGGTGTTCAGCGTGATTTCGGTGCACAGGTTGGACGAGTGCACAACGCCCACATGCTGCTGCGGTGACCGAACGTTGCAGGTGTCCTTGAAGGTGATCCACGGATGCCCTGTTTCGAACAGCATGGAGAGCATCTTGCGCCACAGTTCGGCGGCCTTGATGCGCTTGAACAGTTTTAGCTGGCCCGTCCGGGTTTGCTCTTCGTATTGTTCATAGCGTTGCTCGAAGGCCCGGCCGTACAGGTCGTGCAGGTCCGGAGCATCGGCAGGCGAGAACAAGGTCCAGTCGCCGTCTTGTGCCACGCGCTTCATGAACAGGTCAGGTATCCAGTTCGCGGTGTTCATGTCGTGGGTGCGCCGTCGGTCGTCACCAGTGTTCTTGCGCAGCTCCAAAAATTCTTCGATGTCCAAGTGCCAGGATTCCAGATACGCACAGACCGCGCCCTTGCGCTTGCCGCCCTGATTAACTGCTACTGCGGTGTCGTTAACCACTTTCAAGAAGGGGACGACACCTTGGGATTTGCCGTTGGTGCCCTTGATGTAGGAGCCTAGGGCTCGCACTTGGGTCCAGTCGTTGCCCAGACCACCGGCCCACTTGGACAGCATGGCGTTATCTTGAATGGCGCCATAAATGCCGTGCAGATCGTCGGGCACCGTGGTGAGGAAGCACGAGGATAGCTGGGGTCGCAGGGTGCCGGCGTTGAACAACGTTGGGGTTGAGCTCATGTAATCGAAAGAACTCAGCAAGTTGTAAAACTCGATGGCTCGGGCGTTGCGGTCGTCTTCCTCGGCGGCCAGACCCATCGCTACGCGCATGAAGAAGATTTGAGGCAGCTCGATACGAACATCGTCCCAGTGAATAAAGTATCGGTCGTACAGGGTTTGCAGGCCGAGGTAGGTGAACAAGTGATCGTGTTCGGGCAGTAATGCGGCGCCAAGTCGATCCAAGTCGAAGTCGGCCAGCTGAGGGCCCAACAGTTCAAGCTCAATGCCTTTCTCGATAAAGCTTCTGAGCGCCAGCGGGTAGCATTCTTTCATTTGGCCCTGTGTAGCGGTATGAATCTCACCGGTGCCGTGAATGTTGAGGAAGGTCAGAGCCTCGGCTCGAAGCTCGTCCAGAAGTAAGCGAGCACTCACATAGGTATAGTTCGGCTCTTCTTCAACCAAGGTGCGGGCGGTAATCAAAATGGACGTGGCAACGTCGTTTACCGAAATGCCATCGTACATATTTGCCATGGCTTCACTGATGATGCGGCTGGCATCGACATCGCTCAGGCCCTCACAGGCTTCACCCACGATGGTCTGAATTCGAGCGATATCCAGCGGTCCACTGGTGCCGTCTGCATAGACCACATTGATGCCCTGTACCGCCTGCTCGGTATCCGGGTCTAGTTTCTGCTGGTTGCTGCGCTCTTGCGCTCGTTGTTCTCGGTACAACACATAGGAGCGTGCGACTTTTTGTTCGCCAGAACGCATCAATGCCAGTTCCACTTGATCCTGTATTTCCTCGATGTGCAGCGTGCCGCCGGAGGGCATACGGCGCTTGAAGGTCGCCGTCATTTGCTCCGCAAGCTCCTGAACCAGCTCCCGAATGCGAGGTGAAGCCGCGGCTGTGCCACCTTCGACGGCTAGGAACGCCTTGGTCATGGCCACTGAGATCTTGTCAGCGGTATAGGGCACTACGGTGCCGTTGCGCTTGATGATTTTCAGTTGTCCGGGGGCAGTCGCGGTTAGCGAAGGAGATAACGCTCCCTGATCTGCCGGGTTACCTTGTGCGCCGCCGAGGCCTGCTGGTGTGTCCACCGAGGATTCTATTTGCATTACTGTGTGTCCTCTCGTCTGTCTGTTTGTCGGACTGAGTTATCCGATCTGTTTGTCCGTTTAGAGTATTTGACTGCTTTACTCTTTTTACCCTTTCTTATTTGCAAACCCGCCCCTCATACAAAGTTGCCGCACGCCTGCTGTGAATCCGGCTTTTGCGGGTGCTTGTGCATTCTGAGCAATACCGTGCTGTTTTTTTGCCGGTTTTGCCTCTTAACGGCTGAATTTGCCGACTCTGCTCCCTCCCTACGGGGAAAAACTTTGACTTGATCAAAGTTTTTAAGTGCGCCAAAACCCAAGATGTGGGGTTTCGTTGGCGCGAAGACACAAGATAATGGGATCGATATATCAATGCAAGGAAAAGTCTGTGGATAACCTGTGTGTAGTCACCCTGATCCAGACAACTCCCTGTGGATAGCATGAGATTCTGCAAAAATGCCAATTTACTCACTTTTTTGAAGTGTTTTTGACCATCTTGCACCACGGCTGGCAGCCGCTGGGACGAAGCATTAAGCTGCCGAGACCGTGCAGTAATATCTCGCCTAGGACATAACCCATGACCTACATACTTGCCCTTGACCAAGGCACATCCAGCAGCCGAGCAATGATCTACGATGCCGCGGGAACCGTGATTGCCAGCGCCCAGCAGAGCATTGATAGCACCTACCCGCATGACGGTTGGGTGGAGCAAGATCCGGAGATGATCTGGTCGTCGATTTTGCACGTTGGGCGTGAGGCGATCGCTGCCGCAGGCATTCAGGCAGCAGACATTGCGGCCATCGGCATCACCAACCAGCGTGAAACGTCGGTTTTGTGGGAACGACAAACCAGCCGTTGCTTGTACAACGCAATCGTCTGGCAAGACCGGCGCAGTGCGGCCTATTGCGAGGGGTTGGCCGAACAGCGTTACCCCGCCGGTCAGCCCGACGGGCTGCCTGTAGCCGGACTCATTGCGCACACGACGGGCTTAATCATCGACCCCTATTTTTCCAGCACTAAGCTCGCGTGGCTGCTGGACCAAGTCGATACCGACCGGGGCCGAGCGCAACGTGGCGAGCTATGCTTTGGCACCATCGACAGTTTTTTGGTGTGGCGGCTTACCCAAGGCGCCAAACACGTGACCGATGCCACCAATGCCAGCCGCACACAACTGTTCGACATTGGCCAGCAGTGCTGGAGCCAGCCGCTGCTCGATATTTTCAATGTGCCGGCAGCCGTGTTGCCCCAAGTGCTGGACTGTGTGGATGACTTCGGGACCGCTGATCCGCAATGGTTTGGTGCGGCAATCCCGATTCGCGGCATCGCCGGAGATCAGCAGGCGGCATTGATCGGTCAGGCCTGTTTCGAGCCGGGCATGTCCAAAAGCACCTATGGCACCGGCTGCTTTGTGATGACCCATACCGGCGAGCAAATCTCCCGCTCCAGCCAGCAACTGCTTTCCACGGTGGCCTATCGCATCGACGGCCAACCCAGCTACGCCCTAGAGGGCAGCATCTTTGTCGCCGGCGTGGCCATTCAATGGCTGCGGGATCAGCTGGGATTAATCGCGCATGCCGGCGACACGGCTGATGCCTTTGCCCGAACCGGTGGTGATACCCAGGGGGTTTATGTGGTGCCGGCCTTTACCGGCTTAGGTGCACCTTACTGGCAGCCTCAGGCCAGAGGATTGATTACCGGCCTGACGCTGGACAGCAACAAAGACCACATCATCACAGCCTTTCTGCAAAGCGTGGCCTATCAAACCCGCACCTTGCTGCAGGCCATGGCCGCCGACGGCGCGCCGGTGTCCACCCTGCGAGTGGATGGCGGCATGGTGGTGAACGATGCCTTCTGCCAATTCCTCTGCGACTTGTTAAATGTGCCCGTAGAGCGGCCGGCGGACGTGGAAACTACCGTGCGCGGGGCCGGGGTGCTGGCAGCGATGGGCGCGGGCTTGTTTGCCGACCTGCAGGAAGCCGCAGAACTGTGGCAGTTGGGCCAGCGTTTCGATCCGGATATGGCAGACAGTCAGCGCCAAAGGCTCGCCGACGGCTACGATCAGGCCGTGGCTCAGGCACTGAGCCGCTAAATGAGTTTAGGCGTGGCGGCCTAGGAGCAGAAATTCCACCAAGGCTTTCTGGCTGTGCAAGCGGTTGCCGGCCTCGTGAAAGACTACAGAGCGTGGGTCATCCAGCAGGGTCTCGCTGACTTCTTCGCCCCGATGGGCGGGCAGGCAGTGCATGAACAGGGCGCTGGGGTCCGCCAAATCGAGCAGCGACTCGTTGACCTGATAGGGCTCAAAAATCGCCCGGCGGTCGCCTTCTTCACCTTCATGACCCATGGACGACCACACATCGGTGACCACCAAGTGCGCGCCTTCCACCGCTTCCCGCGGGTCTAGCACCCGTTCGACGTTTTTGCCGCTGGCCAGAATGTCCGCGTCCGGCTGGTGCGAGTCCGGGCAGCTGAAGCGCAGATCAAAATTCCACTGCTTCGCTGCGTTGATGTAGGAATGGCACATGTTGTAGCCGTCGCCCAAGAAGGTCACGGTTTTGCCTTCGATGGAGCCGCGATGTTCTTCAAAGGCCTGAATGTCCGCCAGTAGCTGGCAGGGGTGCAGGAGCGAACTCATGGCGTTGATCACCGGTACCGTAGCGTAGTGCGCCAAGGTCTCGATATCTGCTTGGTCAGGGGTGCGTATCATGATGATGTCCACCATCTCGGAAAGCACCCGGGCTAAGTCTTCCAAAGGCTCGCCGCGACCGATCTGGGTATCGCCCGGGCTGAGGAATATAACGCTGGCACCCATTTGACTGAAACCGGCCTCAAAGGCGACCCGGGTACGGGTGCTGCTCATGGTCAGAATCAGTGCGCCGGTTTTGCCCACCAAGGGTTGATAGACCTCGCCGCGTTCGTGCTGTTGGCGCAGGGCCTTGGCGCGCTCGATCACGTACTTCAGTTCGTCAGACGAAAAATCCAATAGCGAAAGAAAATCTCTCTTGATCATTAGAAGGTTCCGAAGGTGTTGGTGGAGCTGTTCTTGACTAATTTTTGATCAAGTCGACCACGCGGCTGACCAACTCATCAGCCTCGGCATCGGTCATGGTCAACGGAGGAAGCATGCGAATGATGTTGCCTTGCGTGACATTGATCAGCAGGCCCTGTTCCAGCGCCTTGGCAGCATAGCCGCCAATGTCTTGGTGCATTTCCACTGCCAGCATCAAGCCGGCGCCACGAATCTCTTTGATATCGTTACGTCCAGCTAACTCCTCGCGCAGGCCGTTTTGAATGCGCTCGCCGAGCACAAGGGCGCGTTCTTCCAGACCCTCGGCATCAATCACGTCCAGTACCGCATTGGCTGCGGCACAGGCCATGGGGTTGCCGCCAAAGGTGGAACCGTGATTGCCGGGAACGAATAGGTTCGCAGCGGCGCCCCGCGCCAGGCACACGCCAATGGGCATGCCATTGCCCAAGCCCTTAGCCGTGGTGACCACGTCGGGCAAAATATCCGTGTGCTGGTAGGCAAAGAACTTACCCGTGCGCGCATTGCCGCTTTGCACTTCGTCAGCGATCAGCAGCCAGTTGTTGGCATCGCAGATTGCGCGCAGAGAGGTCAGGTAGGCATCGTCGGGTATGTAGATGCCGCCTTCGCCAAGAATCGGCTCAACCATCACAGCGACCACGCTGGGATTGTTCGCGGCAATGGCCTCCACCGCGGCGATGTCGTTAAACGGGGCGCGGACAAAGCCGCTCAACAAGGGTTCGAAGCCCGCGTGCACCTTACGGTTACCCGTCGCCGTCAGGGTTGCCATGGTGCGGCCGTGGAAGCTGCCGTCCACGACGACAATCGACGGCGACTTGATGCCTTCGTTGTTGCCCTTGAGCCGCGCCAGTTTGATGGCGGCTTCGTTGGCTTCTGCACCAGAATTGCAGAAGAAGGCGTTATCCATGCCGGAACGCTCGCACAAACGGTTGGCCAGCTTGGTCTGCAAGGGAATTTCGTACAGATTGGAGGTATGCAGCAGTGTCTTAGCCTGATGCGCCAGCGCCTCGGCCACATGGGGGTGCGCGTGGCCAAGGCCACACACGGCAATGCCAGTGAGACCGTCGAAGTAGGTCTTACCCTCGCTGTCGGTCAGGTAAGAGCCTGCGCCGCTGACAAAATTTACGGGCATACGGCCATAGGTGTTCATTACATGGTTCTGCATGGTCCACTCTCCTGCACTGCGCTCCCGTGGCAACAGGCGGTCCCGAGGAAAATACCTCATGGCTCAACGTCAAAAGACATCGAGAAGCCGTCGTCGTGAGGAGTGATAGTGCTTAAAAGCAACAGGCCGCAACGAGTGCGGCCTGTAAAGAGCGAAACATACTAAAGCCCTTCCAGTGTCGCAACTGCCGTTTTGTTACCGGCGTCACATAACGTCTTGGATTTAGGGGCGTTTTAGGCTCTGAGCCAGTCGTTGCAGGCCGTCTTCGAGCACGGGCTTGGGGCTGGCGAAGTTAAACCGGACGTAGCCCTCGTGACCAAAGGGTGCGCCATTGTTTAGCCCCAGCCCGTGTGATTCAAAGTGGCCGTCCACGTCGTTGAGCTGCAAATCTTCAATATGAATCCACGCCAGATAGGTCGCCTCCATGCGAGTCATCCGGTCACCGGCCACTGCTTTGAGCAGGTCGTGGTTGCGGCGCAGGGTGGCCCGCAGCTGAGGGACCCAATCGGAACGATCGTTAAACGCGGCTTCCGAGGCAATGTAGTTCAAGGGACCGGGGCCCGGCACCAAGTCACCCCGGGTGGCCAGAAAACGCGCCCGCAGGCTTGGGTCCGGCACCACGGCGGCAGCACAGCCGAGTCCCGGAATGTTGTAGGTCTTGGTGGCAGCAAACAACGATACCGTGCGGTGTGCGATTTCCGGCACGGCATGAGCGATGGGCAGGTGGTGTCTGTCCTCATCCAAAATCAGCTGGCAGTGAATTTCGTCGCTGACCAGCAGCAGATCATGACGCGTCAGAAATTCACCCAAGGCCTGCAGTTCGGCTAGGCTATAGCACCGACCGGTGGGATTTTGCGGATTGGCGATGCAGACCATTTTGACCCGCTCGGTGGTGGCCTGTGCCATGGCGGTGAAATCCATAGACCACAGCCCATCGTTCAGCGCCAGTGGCACGGCAACCTGCCCGCGCCCCGTATTCTCCTGCAGATCGAGAAAGGGGTAGTAGATGGGCGTTGGCACCAGTACCTGTTCGTCGCTGGCGAGCATGTTGACGGCCATGTTCAGCCCCGGCACCACGCCGGGCAGCCAGACGATCCAGTCGTCAGGTACATGCCAGCCGAAGTGGTGCGCCAGCCAGCGCTGAAAGGCGAGGGTCAGCGAATCGGGTTTTTTGGTGTAGCCAATGATCGGATGGTCGAGGCGCTCGCGCAGGGGTTCAAGAATGAAGTCCGGCACCGCGAAGTCCATGTCGGCAATCCAAAACGGCAAAATATCGGTGCCAGCATACTTTTGCAGCTTGGTCGCGTTGGTGTTGCGGCGGTCAATGACGGCATCGAAATCGTAAGTCATTGGGGTGGTCCTATTGAAAGCGGCAAAAAAGAGCAGGGCAGATCATAACCAGTTCGGTGGACGGAATCCGCTCACGTCTACCATCGCATAACGCTTCGGGGCTACAATGCGTCAACGCTTGGATGTCGAAGCATCACGAAGCACCGAAAAAGAATGACGCAGGACAGGGACATGTCAGAAGACGTATTGGATTCCATCAAAGAGCAAATTGCCGAAAACCCGATCATTTTGTATATGAAAGGCTCACCCCAAGCACCCCAGTGCGGGTTTTCTGCGCAAACCGTGCAGTGCATGGTGGCTTGCGGACAACGTTTTGCCTATGTGGACATTCTCAGCAACCCGGAAATTCGGGCGGCTCTGCCGGGCTATGCCAACTGGCCAACGTTTCCGCAGCTGTGGGTAGACGGCGAACTGGTCGGCGGCTGCGACATCATCACGGAAATGTTCGAAGCCGGTGAGCTGGAAACTTTGTTGGTTGAGACCTCGGAAAAATACCCCGCCGAAGGCTAGTCGGAAGAGGCGAGCCTACGCAGACTAGGCCTCGTCTTCGGGAGGCTCCAGCCAATGCGGATTGAACGGCCACGCATTGACGATATGACAGAACAGTTCTGCGGTGCGCTCGGCATCGTAGGACGCGTTGTGGGCCTGTGCATCGCTGAAGTCAATGCCTGCGCGATGACAGGCCCTGCTTAACACCGTATGACCAAAAGCCAAGGCACCCATGGTGGCGGTGTCCAGCGCGGTAAAGGGATGGAACGGATTGCGTTTGATCTTGAGCCGGTCGCAGGCCGCGTTTAAGAACCCCTGATCGAAAGACGCGTTATGCGCCACCATGATGGCACGATGGCAGCCCGCAAACTTCATCTCATCACGCACCGCCTTAAAAAACTCAAGCAAGGCCTCGCGCTCGTCGATGGCGTTGCGGTTGGGATCGTCCAAATCGATGCCCGTGATCTTCAGGCTGGCCGGCTCAATGTAGGAACCCTCGAAGGGCTCCAGCGACCAGCTGACCGTGTTTTTGATGCACAGCTGATCGTCGCGCATGGTGATGAAGGAGCAGGCAACCTCGAGGATAGGGTTGTCTTCCTTGCTGAATCCGCCTGTTTCTAAATCAACCACGACAGGCAGATAGCCGCGGAATCGGTCAGAGATTTGCATGGGGGGACGATAACTGAAA
>JAAXKB010000014.1 GCA_012269545.1 Gammaproteobacteria bacterium
TAACCGCGGGGGACCTTGTTAGGACGAGCCTTGCGACGACCTCGAACCCGGAGTCGCTCGCCACGGCATTGGATATCCTCGGAGGTATCAGCAATGGCGCGGTCTGGAAGCAGGTTAGCTTTTATCGGGCATTACCTGCTTGCCACGGTAAAAGCCGTCGGCACTTACGTGATGACGTCGGTGCGTTTCACCGGATGTGCTTTCAACCGACAGCGCTGGATTGCTCAGCGAGTCGTGAGAGCGTCGCTGCCCTCGGCGAGATCGTGTCACCTTACTTTTTTGTACTGCCATTTCAAATCGTCCTTTATCTACAAGATCGTCAAACGTTCATTCGCCGGTCGTTACTACGACCCTTTTGTTTCAGGCTGCCCTCGCCGAGCCCTGCACAAGTTTGTTCGTTATTGATGAGCGGGTCAGGATTTATCCTCTCCGTCGTTGTTCATCGCCTCTTTCAAACCAGCAAAAGGGAAGCGCCTCGTTTCCTCGATGTCCCTTTCTGCAACTGCTTCATTAACCAATTCTTTACCATCTACACCGTAATACATAGAGGGCTTGTGAGCGCACTCGTCATCAATGCATACCCTATTGGGTAACGCGAGCAAAAGCTCATCCTCGACTAACTCAACCACGTTCAAATTCGGACTCGTCACCACGACCACATCTGTCTGAGGCGTGATCGAGTCCCATTCATCTGCCTGCTCTTCGCTAAACGCGACCAATGCAGAAAGCGCCGCGTCAACTTGTTTTGGCACCATTTCCTCGCAGCGATGACATCCCAATTCCGCCTCTGCCACGACGCGACCTTTCACCAAAACCCGGCCTTGATCGTCGAGACTGAAGGTCAAATCCGCCAAAACCGTGTCCAACGTCCCACAAGCCTGCGCAAATCGAGGCAAGGACTGAGGATCCAACTGGCGTGACACTACTGCTCGCTGTTGCGCCAGCGAGCGATAAGTAGACGACCCTGATTCTCGGAAATTCATGGCGGCGCAACTATAGGTAGGTCTTCCCAGAGTGTAAAGTACATCCGTTCCAGAAAAGCCGCTCGGCAGCGGCACAAGGCACTGATTTATTTCATAAATCGTCGATGCCTTGAAGTGAGATCTGAGACTTCCGCAAACACACGTCAAGAGAGCACGACAATGCCTATTCCCCTGATTTTGGGTTCTTCCTCTCGCTATCGAGCCACTGCGCTACAGACCCTCGGCCTATCGTTCCAACAGATATCGCCGAACGTCGATGAAAGCCCCCGCACTGGAGAGGCACCGAGCGATTTGGCTCTTAGGTTGGCACAAGATAAAGCCAGAGATCTCGCCCGTAGACACCCGGACGCCGTGGTCATTGGCAGCGACCAAGTAGGGACCTGCGAACAACGCCTTCTCAGCAAACCAGGCACCCCGGCGAAGGCCATACAGTCGCTCCTGCAAAGCAGCGGCAAGCTCGCCACTTTTTATACCGCGCTCGCACTTGCTCGGACGAGCGCCAACGGCAAGATCGAAGTGACTGGCGATATTAGTTTGACGCAACTTAAGTTCCGAGACCTGAGCACCGAGCAAATCGCCTTCTACGTTGAACAAGACATGCCTACAGACGCCGCTGGCGCATTTAAGGCTGAAGGTTTAGGTATCAGCCTCTTCGACTATGTGCGAGCAGAGGACCCTAGCGCACTGATCGGCCTCCCGCTCATCGCATTGACCACCCGCTTGCGCGAATTTGGTATCGACCCTCTGAGCGGCAGCCCGGAAGTTTACCGTTGATCTGGAGCTTGTTTGACGGCTAGGACTTCAACTCCGCCCAAATTTTCACCATTTTGGGTTCAAGCGGGGCGGAAACGTCCAGTCTGTCATCACCCACGGGCACGACCAATCGGGAAGCGTGTAGGCACAAGCGGTCAACTTTCTTTGCTTCAACTGCACCGCCGTATTTGGTGTCGCCCAAGATCGGATGCCCTTGAGATTGAGCATGCACCCTTATTTGGTGGGTGCGCCCGGTATGTAATGTCGCCTGCAGTAGTGTTGCATGCTCAGCGCGTTCCAAGATCTGAAAGTCCGTACGCGCGACCTGCCCCTTCGCATCGACACGCACGCGACGCTCACCCCAATCCGTCTCGTAGCGTAGCAGGCGATCCCGAACGGCTCGCACCTTGCCCGGCCAAGGGCCTTGAGCGATCAGCGTGTATTTCTTTTTCACTGTGCGCTGTCTGAACGCAGCCTGCACCTCTTTCAAAACTCCGCGTTTTTTGCAAAGCATCAGGCAGCCTGAGGTATCCCGATCTAGCCTGTGAGCCAATTCGATTCGCGGCAGATTTCGCAAAACCCGCAGCATCTCCACTACGCCACTTGTTATCGAACTGCCACCGTGCACTGCAAATCCATACGGTTTATTGATCACGATAAAATCCTGGTCCTCGAAAAGAATGCTCGCCTCAAGGATTTGCTGAGTTTCGTCATTCAGCTGAACCGGAGCTTCTGCTCGGCTTGAAACAGGGGGAATTCGAACTCGATCGGCCGTTTTCAGCCGATAGGTTTGCTTTACCCTGCCGCTGTTCACTCTGACCTCACCTTTGCGAAGAATGGAGTAAATTTTCTGTTTCGGGACGCCTTTTAGCCGGCGCATCAAAAAATTATCAATGCGCTGGCCTACATCGTTTTCATCATCAATATCGACAAACGTCACGCCCATCAATCGTGGTTCCGTAATGAAAAAATCAAAGGTTTGAAGGGCTTAGCAATCACTGTTAACATCCTCTAGCGAGTTTCGGTCATCCTTGTCGTCGTATTGCGTGACGCTATGACTTAAACCGCATGGTACTCGAAAGCTGGAACGTTTGCGGCGACACTTTGTTCCCAATGACTTTCACAAGCCCAAAGAGACAGGTTTATTCGAGAATCTGCACAAACAAACAGTCAGGGACTGACGCCTGAGATCAGGTGGCAGTGCACGGGGAAGGACAAACGTCGCCTCTATGCCGTATCGCATTAAGACGACACGAAGTTCGCCAAAAAGCTGCAAAGCTTAAAAGAGCGAACAATAGCAAGGGTGTTAACCCATTTAATTTGCCGATAGAGCTGCAGATAAAGCAGATGCTTTCGCGGTTCTCCGGGGAAGAGAAATACGGCGATTGGCATGTTAAGCCGCCAATCGGATTGAGCGAATCGACCGCCGACTAGGAATCGGCTCCACGATAGTGGCGAATTGCAAAGTGGCAGGCCTTAGCAGCCTGTTGAGATAAGGTAACGAACATTTAATTTAGACGCACATGAGGCGAATTCGGGCGCATTTGCCATGCCCGATTAATGAAAAGCTTAGCGATCAGCTTGGCATCAGTGTAAGGGCTCTGTCCGATTAGGGCTCTTACTCGTAGATTGCACAGCGCGGTCAAAGGACAGCGGGTCATACCGCACAGAAAATCAGGAGCTCTTGGCTGACCACAAGGAGAAAGCCGCGGTAGTCACCCAAGAGCACGTAATACGACTCATCCGAACGGCACGCGCCATTCGGCATGCTAGTAACGACAGGACAAAAGTTAGAGAGTAAGAACGACCGTTGAGGCACAATTCGCCCAGTAGGGTTTTAAGACCCGGTGGGAGACAAAGGTGCCAGTAAAGCCTGGCTAAAGCAGTATGTTAAGCCGCATGCTTTGTTCAATTTCTATCTCTTACCCTTCTGTGAACTGTGACTGATAGCTCAGCTTTCCTAATCCTCTTCAGGCGTCCTTGAAATAAGACATAGGCCTTGGCAAGCCAAATGAGGCTGGCTGTGTCGCTTAGGACAGAACATGAAAAGAATGCTGATTAACGCCACCCAATCCGAAGAAGTGCGGATTGCATTGGTCGACGGCCAAAAACTCTACGATCTCGACATTGAAAACAGTGCCCGCGAGCAAAAGAAAGCGAGCATTTACAAAGCAAAAATCACCCGGGTGGAACCCAGCTTGGAGGCCGCCTTCGTGGACTTCGGCTCTGAGCGTCATGGATTCTTGCCACTAAAAGAAATCTCCCGAAACTACTTCAAAAAAGGCGCAGGCCAACGCGCACCCATTCAAGAAGTGGTCCGCGAAGGACAGGAAATCCTCGTTCAGGTAGAAAAAGAGGAACGCGGCAATAAAGGTGCCGCGCTGACCACATTTCTCAGCTTAGCCGGTCGATACATGGTTCTCATGCCGAACAACCCTCGTGCAGGGGGCATCTCTCGACGCATTGAAGGCGAAGAACGAGATCAACTGCGGGCAGCGATGTCGCAAATGGAAATACCGGAGGGTATGGGCGTCATCGTGAGAACAGCCGGCGTTGGCCGCAGTGCCGAGGAATTGAACTGGGATTTGAACTACCTGCTGCAGGTTTGGCAAGCCATTCAAACCGCTGAACAGGAAGAGCCGAACCCGTCCCTGCTTTACCAAGAAAACAGCGCTGTACTGCGAACCATCCGGGATAACCTCCGAGCTGATGTCGGCGAGGTATTGGTTGAGGGCGAAGCAGCGTACGCGGAAGCTTCCGCCTTTGTAGCTCAAGTCATGCCTCACTATTCCGCCAAGCTCAAGCCTTACAGCGATGCCATTCCCCTGTTCAGTCGATACCAAATTGAAAGCCAAATTGAGACTGCATTTGAGCACACGGTAAAACTGCCGTCTGGCGGAAGTATTGTCATCGACCCGACAGAAGCCTTGGTTTCTATCGACATAAACTCGGCTCGTGCCACCAAGGGTCATGACATTGAAGAGACCGCCACCAACACGAACTTAGAAGCAGCAGATGAAATTGCCCGCCAGTTGCGTATTCGCGATATCGGCGGCCTCGTGGTCATCGATTTCATCGATATGATCAACCCGTCGAATCAACGCGCGGTCGAAGCAAGAATGCGTAGCGCGCTCGAATCAGATCGCGCACGCATCCAAACCGGACGTATTTCCCGTTTCGGTTTGATGGAAATGAGTCGGCAGCGTCTTCGCCCTTCGCTGGAAGAAATCAGCACAGGCCTATGCCCACGCTGCAATGGCCAAGGTCGAATTCGAGACACCCGCTCGCTGGCTCTGGCTATTTTACGCGTAATGGAGGAAGAATCGCTCAAAGAACGCAGCGCGGTCATCCGCGTGCAGGTGCCGCTGGCTATCGGCGCTTTTCTTTTGAACGAAAAACGCGGCGATTTAGCCGATATCGAGAGTCGCACCGGCACGCATATTGTCATTATTCCAAACATGAATCTGGAAACGCCCCACTACCTAGTTGAGCGACTGCGAAGCGATCAGGCTGAAAGTGAGGGAGACATTCCAAGTCATACCCTGTCAGATCTGGCAAATCATGCTCAGCAGCAGGAAATACCCGCCGAATCTCAGACGCCAGCTAAGCGTGAGGCTGCCGTCAAACCTCAACTGGCCGCCGTGCCGCCAGCACCGACGGTCACCGCTGAACAACCGAATGAAAAGAAAGCGTTCAAGCCCAGTAAGCCGGGATTTTTCTCGCGCCTGATGACCGCTCTGTTTTCTGACGAACCTGTAGTCAAGGAAAAACCTCAGCGCGACCGCGACGAGTCACATCGAAACCGCACCCGTCGCAAGGACGATGATCGCCAGAGCCGAAGCCGTAGGCGCAACGACACTGAGGATCATCAGGAAAAGAGCAAAGACAGATCAAAAGACCGCGCTAAGTCTAACCGTGATGCCAAACCTCAGGAGACGCCGCAGGAAAAGATGGACTTCAACGAAAAGTCCGATGCCGGCGATGAAAAGCGTGGCAGACGCAAACCTCGACGCGAAGACCGGAGGCGACGTGGCAAAGGCGACGGTGAGCAGGAGTCTCCCAACTTGAGTCAGACCGAATCCGGAGACGAGGCGTTTGTCGCAATCGACCCAGAGCAACGTCAGCCGTCAGCAGAGGCGTTAGCGACCAGCAAACGCCAGCCAAGACGTGATCGTAGCGTTCAAAAAACTCAAGACGCAAAACCACTTCGTGCTGCCGCCGCCACTACGACGGTCATTGTCGAAGAAGCGCCAACCAGGCCCAGCAAGCCGGCTGAAAGACCAGCCCCGCGCACCGGCAGAGCGAGCAACGATCCCCGAAACCGAAAGAATGCGGCGAAAACAGAGGTCGTCGAAGAGACAATGGAGTCCGCTATCGAGACACCGGTAGAACTAGACTCTGAGATCAACGCACCCGCCAATTCAACTAGCGTTGAGGCTCCTGTGGTTGACGCTTTTACGGCAGCAGAGCCCTCAGCGGTAGAAGAGCCCTCAGCGGAAGAGGAGCACTCAGCGGAAAAAGAGTCTCAAGAATATGAGGTTCCAACGGCACAAACAGACCCCGAGCCAGAACCTACACCGAACGCGGTTGCTGAAGAACTTACCGAAGAGAAAGCGCCGGCCGCATTGACCAGACCTGCTCGAGCATCAAACGACCCCCGCGAGGTGAAACGCCGGGAACGAGAAGCAGCTCTGCGAGCGCAAGGCGTATCCATAAGCGGTGGTTCAGACCGTCAGGATAAGACGGATGGTTCCAATTCCAGTTCGACCTGAAATTTCTCGAAGACGCTGCGCTGAATGTCGTTGGCAAAATCCAACACGTTCTGCGCGGTCGCTTGACCGTAATTGATTAACACCAACGGCTGCTGGGGCCAGCAACCGACATCGCCTTGCCGCCGGCCCTTCCAGCCCGATAAATCGATCAGCTGTGCAGCAGATACCTTAAACTCATCGTTGAATGGGTACGGTTTAGACCCAAGTTCATGCAGGCGATCTGCCGTCTTTGGGTCGAGCACCGGATTTTTAAAAAAACTCCCAGCATTAGGATACTCCGCTGGGTCCGGCAGCTTGCCACGACGAATGGTCACCACGGCATCAGCGACTTGTTGGGGAGACGGCAACACCGAACGTTTCATGTTGCCCAGCCCAAACGCCTTCCTCAAGTCGCCATAACTAAGATTCACTGCCGGCCTCTTACTGAGGCGGAGCGTAACCCCTAAAATAAGTAATGGCCCGGAATTAGCCCGGCCATACCGCTTAAAAAAACTGTCTCTGTACCCGAATTCGCAGTCCGCGGCACTCATCTTATGCAAGGCACCGTCCGCACGAACGACGTCCACCGACACTAGGTGCTCTGCAATTTCTACTCCGTACGCGCCGATATTTTGCACAGGCGCAGCACCAACAGATCCGGGTATCAGTGACAAATTCTCGAGCCCGAACCAATTTTGGTCCAGTGTCTCTTGCACCAGTTCGTGCCAGTTTTTGCCAGCACCGACCGCTATGGTTACCGTGTCCTCATCGGAGCTCAAGATGCAGACATCAGCCTGAGTCACTCTACAAATAAGGCCTGACACGCGAGGCATCAAAATTACATTAGAACCCTCTCCAAGACAGCGCAGTTCAAAATCGTTAGCTTGACCGAATTCGATAGCATCCTGTGCGTCGCCAACTGAACCTATATCGACAACGTGGCTCGCCAAGGAATGCAGGGCCAAGGTATTTTCCAGAGAAACGTCCGAATGAATCATGAGCTAATCAGACGAAAGGTGAGATTAATCCTGACACCACAGGTCTTTCTTGTAGCTCGCAAACAATGTCTCTGACGACCATCGAACACCAATAGAGAACCACTGCCTAGGTCAATCGTTTGTCTTAGGGTCTGCCGATTCGATTGCTGCCGAGGAGCCCACCGATCAATGCTGAAACGCCGAGACGCGCCGAGGCTCAGCGATGCAATGTCACCTCGACATCCTTGCTCATCATCCCGATGCCAACCCATGTACTCAGATCCATTGGCATATCGATTGAGCAATAGAAAATTGAACGATTGACCGGCGGCCGTTTCCACCTGATCTTTCAAGCGTCGTAGCGGTTCAGGCCAACCGAGGGCGCAATGGTCTACGCCCGTGTAGCGATAATTAAGGCCAGCATCGCCAAACCAAGTCAGGGTGCGGGGTGCATCCACCTGCCGACCAAAAATACTAAAGGTTTCGCGCTGCCACTTAATCCAGTCGGAGTCCTCCAGATGAACCAGCCAGTCATGGGCCTGAGCCGGTGACAAAAAACCCTCGATGAAACGCATTCGTAAATCCAAATCTGTTCAGGCGCTAGGGTATACTAGGGAGGTTTTCACAACCAACAAAAGGAAAGCCTGTGAACATTGAGGGAAAAGTAGCAGTCATTACCGGCGGCGCGTCCGGTTTGGGACGAGCCACTGCAGAGATGATTATCGCCAATGGCGGCAAAGTCGCCATTTTAGACTTGAATGAAGACTTGGCGAAGGCCACTGCCAACGAGCTTGGCGATGCCCGCGCTTATCAAGTAAATGTTACGGATGACGAATCCGTTAGCAACGCGGTAAACCAAATCGCCGAGGACTTTGGCGCGATCCACGTCAATGTAAACTGTGCAGGTATTGGCGCAGCCTCTCGTACGGTTGGACGTGAAGGCGCTCTCGACATCGCCAAATTCAACTTTATTATTCAGGTGAACTTGATTGGCACCTTCTCCGTGCTCAGCAAGTGCGCGGCGATCATGCAAGTGAACGAACCAGAAGGTGAGGCCCTTGAACGCGGCGTTGTCATTAATACAGCGTCTGTTGCTGCGTTTGATGGCCAAATTGGTCAGGCCGCCTACTCCGCAAGTAAGGCCGGCGTATCGGGTATGACTTTACCAATCGCCCGAGACCTTTCTCGTCAAGGCGTACGCATTTGCACCATCGCCCCGGGCATTTTCAACACGCCTATGATGGCTGGTGCACCGGATCAGGTACGCGATCCGCTGATCGACATGGTTCAGTATCCTAAGCGACTGGGCTTACCCCACGAATTTGCCTCACTGAGCAAGCAAATTGTCGAAAATGCCTACCTCAACGGTGAGACCATCCGTTTGGACGGCGGTATCCGTATGGCGCCTAAGTAGTCACGCCACGCAAAGCGATATGAAGGGACTCAGGCGCTGAACAGCGCCTGAACTTTGGCTAGATCTTCCGGTGTATCCACGCCGCCGGGCACGCTTTCCTTAGCCTGAATCACCAGCAACGGTAGCGAGGCTTGAAGCCAGCGGAGCTGTTCTAATTTCTCGATTCTCTCCAACGAAGATTCGCCCAAATGAATGAAACGGCGCAGTGCGCTAACGCGAAAGCCGTAAATGCCCACATGACGTGCCGCACCATTTGGTACCTCGTGACCGGCTGTATCCCGCGGATACGGTATGGGAGAGCGCGAGAACGTCATCGCCATCCCCGCATCATCCGCGATGACTTTAACCACATTCGGATTCAAAAAATCATCAATTTCGTTGATCGGCTCAGACAGAGTAGCCATGCTCACATCAGGGTGGGCCACCATCCCTTCACAAAGTTGGTCGATCACTTGAGGCGGCACTAAGGGTTCATCTCCTTGCACATTGATTACGATGTCATCGTCAGACCACCCACGTCGCGACGCGACCTCCATTACACGATCCGAACCCGACACATGGTCCTCTCGAGTCATTTCCGCCTGCCACCCTGCGGCAACCACCGCAGCAGCCACGCGCTGATCATCAACCGCTACCAGTACATCGTTTGCCATGCTACGAGCGGCTTGCGCCGCCACCCTGACGATCATGGGCTCACCGGCAATATCTGCTAACGGCTTGCCCGGCAGACGAGTGGATGCGAAACGCGCGGGAATAACAATGTGTATTTCCATTAACCAGTATCCTCACTGACCCTTGGCTCAATATGCCGCTCCTGTAACAGCATCGCGAACGCTTGCGCGAAGTCATCGGGGAGGTCTATTGCAATTTCTAAGGCCCAAATGTGACTTAAATCGATATCCAACTCGCTCAACTTAATGGCATCTTTGTCGGTACAGACAATGGGTGAGCCATCGGTGAAATCAAGCTCATCACCGCTGTAAGCATGGTGATCCGGATAAATATGCGGCTCAACGCTCACGCCAATCTGAGCAAGCGTTTGTAAAAACCGGTTGGGGTTGCCAATACCGCACAGGGCCCGAACCCACGGGTTTTGTTCTTGAAAGACATCGACTGATGACTGCATGCCGTCACTCAAACGACGAAAACGCACAGGTTCGGTTGTCACTGTGAATTCCCTCGCGTGTAAACCGGACAGGCCACCATGACTGATGACAAAATCGACCTCACGCAAACGCTCGGCAGATTCTCGGAGCGGCCCTGCAGGCAGCAGCAATCCATTACCCAAACCACGAGTCGCGTCCACTAACGCTATTTCTATGTCACGGGCCATGGCGTAATGCTGCAAACCATCGTCCGCGATCACTAGGTCACAGCCTGACTGACGCAGCAGTTCGACGCCGAGATTCCGATCCGCCGCTATGGCAATGGGACAGTTCAGCTTGTGCTTGAGCATTACGCCTTCGTCCGAATATAGCCCGGGTGAGGCTCCAGCAGGTATGAGCGCCCCCTGACGACTGAGTTTGCCCTTGTAGCCGCGCGACACCACTCCTGGTGCAAACCCCTTCGCCGTAAAAAAATTCACTAGCGCCACCACCATTGGCGTTTTTCCCGTACCGCCAACGGTAATGTTGCCAATCACAATAACCGGCAATCGAGCGGCGTTTTCAGCAGCACGCTGCTGACCAATAGCCTTTTGACTCGCCGCCCGACGCCTACTGATCCAACCATAAAGCCAGGCCAACGGCAGCAGCGTCTTCACCCAAAACGCGTCGCCGTACCAGGCCCGCGTCACCAGATTAGCGGATTGTTCCAACAGCGCCCCTGATCGAGACTGTGCTTCAGAGACCGCGGCAATCTTTCCCTTTTGCTTCACTGGAGCAGGCTCGGGCTCTTCTTCATCTTGAAATTGAGCGTTATAAAGATCGGCATATAATCCTTCCTGAGCGAGCAACTCTTTGTGGCTGCCGCGCTGCACGATCATCCCCTGATCCATCACCGCTATCAGGTCTGCGGACTCAACGGTAGACAACCGGTGAGCGATCACCAAGGTCGTCCGCCCCACCATGACCTCTTGCAAGGCAGCCTGAATGTACTTCTCTGATTCGTTGTCAAGAGCCGATGTGGCCTCATCCATTATCAGCACCGGAGCATCTTTAAGGAGCGCCCTTGCAATGGCGATTCTTTGCCGTTGCCCGCCGGACAAGAGCACCCCGTCGTCACCAACCAAGGTTTCCAGTCCATCGGGCAACTGGCGCACAAATTCATCCGCATAAGAGCGCTGCAGAGCTCGCTTGATCTCGTCGTCCGAGGCCTCTGCCATGTCGCCGTAAGCAATATTGTTGCGAAGCGTGTCATTAAACAGTGTCACCTGCTGACTCACGAAGGAAATATGTTTGCGTAAATTGCCAAGTTCAAAGGATTGAATCGGGGTACCGTCCAGCGAGAGGCAGCCGCGCTCTACATCATAGAAACGGGGCAGTAAGCTGGCTAACGTAGACTTACCGCTGCCGGATCGACCGACCAGCGCGACGGTCTGGCCTGGAGCGATGTTCAGTGTAACGCTGTGCAGCACATCTGGGCCCTCCGGCGCGTAGCGAAAACTCACGTCATCAATCGCCACTTCACCACGAGCCCGTGCGAGCTCAAAGACACCGGTATTTTGTTCTATCCCTGAGTCCAGCTGCTTAAAAATGTC
Source organism: Gammaproteobacteria bacterium (assembly GCA_012269545.1). GTDB lineage: Bacteria > Pseudomonadota > Gammaproteobacteria > Pseudomonadales > Azotimanducaceae > UBA4421. The sequence goes on from JAAXKB010000014.1 coordinate 11,577, forward strand.
TTCTGCTGCCGCAAAGCCGCGTTGCAGCTTTGCGTTAATCTCTGAGAGTTTGCGGATCGGACGGCCTAGCATCCCTGCCAGCACTAAAAACTCTACGGCTTTACCACTCGACAGCTGCACACCGAAGTCTGGGCTGTACAAGACGACGATCAGCGCGCAAAGACCCAGCGCGATAATGGTTTCATTGGTTTGCGAACTGAAGACCTTGGTGACGACCATCTTCATGTTCTGCTGACGGTTTACCTTGCTCGCCGATAGAAACCGACTTTCTTCTTTCTCTTGTCCGCCGAAAATTTTCACCTCTCGATAGCCATTAGCGACCTCCGAGACCACATGAGTCACATCTCCCATGGAGTGCTGGATACGTCGACTAATCCGACGAAAGCGGTTGCTGGCGAACGCTACGACCAAACCCAACACAGGGGCCATAGCGATAAACAATAAGGTCAGCCGCCAGTCAATGAGTAACATAAAAGTTAAGTAGGCCAACACCTTGAGACCATCTTGTATCAATGCTCTGAGAGCATCGGTACCGGTATCCCTCAACTGCGTCACGGTAAACGTGATCTGCGAAACAATGTGGCCCTGCGTTGCATTATCAAAATAGCTGCTGGGGGACTTGAGAATGTGTCCGAACAGCTGTTCGCGCAAATCATAGACAACGCCAAACGAGACTCGGGACATGGCAGCTTCACCAATAATTGCACCCAAGGCACGCATGACGGTCACCACTGCCATCATGATGGGTATGGTCGCAGCGGCCCTGACCTGAGCGTTATCCCAGTCGTCAATTAAATTGCCGAACAACGTAACAAAGTACCCTTCCGCTGCTGCTGCAGTGACAAATCCTATAAATGCGAAGATCAGCAGAAGCCAGTAACGCCCCACATATCCCAACAGCCGACGATAAATCGACCAGTCTGATTTGCTTTTCGCTTCTTCAGCCATGACCGGCTCCGCTTATTGGTTAGGAACAGAGTTACGAGAGTGTGCGAGGTCAGAGGAACCTGAAGACATGACCGTGGCCAAGCTCACCTGAACAAATCCTGCCGTGGCACAGGCGTCTAGGACTCTAATCACCGACTGATGCGCGGCAGCCGCGTCCGCCCGGACTTCCACCGACTGTGAGGCTAGCTCGTCAGCTGTCAGCATCTGCGCGTAACCCTCCATCGCGGACGTCAGGGATTCGATGTCACTGCCAGCGCGTTGGCCGGCAACCCAATAATCGCCAGAGGCGGAAACGGATATCTGTAGCGTCTCGCCAGTTCCTGCTATTGCACTATCGGACTCTGGCAGCGACACATTGATCACGCGGTTTTGCACGAAATTCGCCGATACCATAAAGAAAATCAATAGCAAGAACACCACGTCAATCAGCGGCGTTATTTCGATTCCGGGTTCGCGGCGCGCTGCTCTAAGCCGCGACACTCAAGCCTCCTTTCTCATTTGGTCAAAAAACCGATCGCTCACGGCCTCAATCTCTAGCAAGAGCGCATCCACATGACGCAGCAGCGCCCGGTGACAAACAAGGGCTGGAATGGCTACTGAAAGTCCCGCTGCCGTAGTAATCAGCGCGGTAGAAATACCTCCTGCCAACAATTGCGAATCGGTCTGCCCGGCGGCGAAAAGCTGATCGAAAACCTCAATCAGTCCAACCACAGTGCCAAGGATGCCTAACAGCGGACAGATCGAGGCTACAACGCCTAATCCCGTCAAATGACGCTCTAAATTATGCGCGGTAACGTCCAGCGCACTTTGCACCGCTTTCTGGAACTCTTCCTTAGGTTGCGAAATGTTCGCCAGCCCTACTGCCAATACATATCCTAACTGGCAGGTATCCCCCAATTCATTCAACGCCGCACTGCTGCTTGGCCAACCTGATGTATCCGTTAATCGCACCAAAAGCGGTTCAGGCAGCACTTGGGCCCGCCGCAGCGACCACCAACGCTCAAGGCAAATCGCCATGGCGACAACACTACAAAACGCGATAGGCAGCATCAGCAAACCGCCGTCTTGAAAAATTTCTAGCATTCAAAGGACCTTGCGAATTTTTCCGCTACCACGAGCAACCTCGAGCCGAAATGGGCCACAGACTGTGGATCATGCCGTCGGCTTCTCGGATCCAATAATGCTCGTGTAAATTGACGGTTGGGTCACAATGCGGGACCGCGAACTCCAGCACCTGACCAAGCCGCACCGCAGAGATTTCATTGTCGCCCAGGCTTGCAGCACTTTCCGGGAGAATCAGCACCCCATGCTCATCGCCAGCAAATCGAAACTGCAGATCAGGTAGCGCATCGCACACAGGATTGACGCTATCTGAGGCAAACGCTTTGTAACCTCCATCAACAGTAATGGTTGCACTTTGAGGCTGACTGATCGCCGTACAGGCCACGGTCAAAGACAAATCGAAGCCTTGAAACCGATCAGAGTTGGGGCCTGCGACCTGACGATACTCCTCATCCATAAAAATATAGCTGCCTACCTGAATGTCCGTCAGAGGGTCAAGGGTAACGTCTATATCGAAGGTACCTGTGCCACCACCGGTCACAATAGCTGGCCTGACACCTTGCTGATCAAGCAGCGCAAACTTACTGGCAAGTCGATCCCAAGAACGGAGAGACTTTTCACGGCGTCGCTCAAATTCTGGAATATGCATGATGTGACCTGCGTAGTGCTGGACTCCGGCGAAATAGAAGCGGTCGTCACTATGCGCGGCATCTAACAAGCGCAAAAAAAGCGCGTCATCGCGGATTCCTGTTCTGCCCATAGACACGTCTAGATCGAGTAACAAGCCCACGCACTTGTCATCATCAATCTCAGAACTCAGTGCGGCAAACCCTTCCATCGAATCAACGACCAACAAAAGGGTGACGTTCGGGTCCAGAATCGAATTCACCGCAGACGCTTTATAGGGCGTTGAAATTGGCGAAGTGATTAATACGCATTCGATGCCAGCGCGAACCATGACGGCAGCTTCGCTGACCTTGGCTGTACAGATTCCCACCGCGCCGGCCTCCATTTGCAATCGCGCAATGGTTGGGCATTTGTGGGTTTTCGCGTGCGGCCGAAAACCCTTGCCATACTCGCCAAGATGTCGGGCCATGGTTTGTATGTTGGCGCTCATTTTTTGCCTATCAAGCACCAAGGCGGGCGTTGGTAATTCATCAACGCTCAGAGGTTTATCGAGCATAAGCGGTTCGGTCGGGCGACCGGTTACCGAATCCAAAGCCAATTCCACCGCTGTTGACATATTACCCCTACACACAAGCGCCTTATTAATGACGCATCATAACGGGGTTAAGGCCTGAATAGCAGTATTGGCTTGAGGCTACCTAGCGCGTTTACGGGCGATCTTATGCCGACCGTTGAACGGCCAAAGCATTGGATGCTTCTCGGTCCGAGAGCTCTTATTGATGCTGCAGCCGAAGTGCAGCAACCAGATGGCGACAGACCTGCAGCCCAACTTCCCTGCGATTATGATCTTGCCCATTGGCTTCGCTAGGCAACCATAGGCTTTTTTGGCTTGTCGCCTGATCGCTTCTGCGTCGTGACCCTCTGCCGCGTTTCCGCAAAGCCTTGGTGAGTTTGTTCACCTCGCGCCAATGGCTTTCGGCATCGCTGACCGCCGACGCTCGCCCTACGTCAGCGCATTGGCGCTGCGGTGCCTGCCCTGCATCGCCTGTCAGATCGAGCTGAAACGGTTGATAGGACTCGGATTGCAACTCAGTTTGCTGGCTATCGTGCTTGTTCATACTGTATAAATACCAACTACTGTATATTTATACAACTACTTTTTAGCCGATACGACCAGTTGCCCCTCCTGCCAATCGCCATACAGCTGAGTACCGGGTGCAAAACCTTCTCCCAACAACGCCTGAGCCAACGGATTTTCCACCAACCGCTGCAAAGCGCGCTTCAGTGGGCGGGCTCCGTAGACTGGATCGTAACCAGCCTCGCATACAGCCTGCATTGCTTGGTCACTGAGCGTCAGACTGAGGTCCTGTTCGGCCAGACGTTCGTTTAGCAAACCAAGCTGCAAGTGCGCAATATGCTGAATGTGATCGGAACTCAACGGTTTGAACACCACCACATCGTCAACGCGGTTGATAAACTCGGGGCGAAAGTGTTGCGCCACAATACCCATGACCATCTCATGCAGTCGTTGGCTGTATGCTTGAGCTTCGTCATCACCATCACTTTCTTCGGTAAACGACTGAATCGCCTGCGAACCAAGATTGGACGTCATCACTAACACACAGTTGCTGAAGTCCACCGTACGGCCATGACCATCAGTCAAACGGCCATCATCGAGTACCTGCAACAAAATGTTAAAGACATCGTTGTGCGCCTTTTCTATTTCGTCGAGCAGAATTAAAGAATACGGCTTGCGGCGAACAGCCTCGGTCAAATATCCCCCTTCCTCATAACCAACGTAACCCGGAGGCGCACCAATCAAACGGGCCACCGAGTGCTTCTCCATGAACTCGGACATATCCACGCGGATCATCGCGTCGGCACTGTCGAAAAGCACTTGTGCCAAGGCCTTACACAACTCGGTTTTACCGACGCCAGTAGGACCTAGAAACATAAATGATCCGTTAGGCTTGCTGGGATCGGATAACCCGGCGCGGGCCCGCCGAACAGCCTGACTGACGGCGGTAACAGGCTCGGACTGGCCGATAACTTTTTCCGCCAACGACTGCTCCAAGTGCAGCAGTCGCTCTTTTTCCTGCGACAGCAGGCGAGCGACGGGGATGCCCGTCCACTTGCCCACCACTTCGGCTATCTCTTCTGCAGTTACTTTGTTACGCAACAATCGAGGCTGACCGCCCTCTTCCGGGGCATCAGCCTCAGAGACCGCCGTTTGTTGCTCCAAACGCTTCTCCAGATCGGGAATGACCCCGTACTGCAACTCTGACATGCGAGTCAAATCGCTTTCGCGCCGCGCCGCCTCAAACTGCAGCCGCGCGGCCTCCAACTCTTCCTTGGTGTCTTGCGAACCCTTGAGCGCCTGCTTTTCAGACTCCCAGATCTTATCCAGCGCTGAGTATTCATCTTCAGTTTCGGAAATCTCTGCGCGCAGGTCATCGAGCCGCTTTTTGCTGGCGTCATCGCTTTCTTTCTTGAGGGCTTCAACTTCCATCTTCAGCTGCATTAGCCGGCGGTCCAGCACATCCATGCTTTCGGGCTTCGAATCCATCTCCAGACGAATGCGGCTTGCCGCCTCATCGATCAGGTCAATGGCTTTGTCCGGCAGCTGACGGTCGGTAATGTAGCGATGCGATAATTTCGCGGCAGCGACAATTGCGGGGTCCGTAATGTCCACGCCGTGATGCACTTCGTAACGTTCTTTGAGGCCGCGCAGAATAGCTATCGTATCCTGTAAATCAGGTTGATCGACCTGAACTTTCTGAAAGCGTCGTTCCAGCGCCGCGTCTTTTTCGATGTACTGACGATACTCATCCAGCGTAGTAGCGCCCACGCAGTGCAATTCGCCGCGGGCAAGCGCAGGCTTGAGCATATTCCCCGCATCCATCGCCCCATCCGCCTTACCGGCTCCCACCATGGTGTGCAGTTCATCAATAAATAGAATGATGTTGCCCTCTTGTTTGGCCAGATCATTCAGCACCGCCTTGAGCCGTTCCTCGAATTCACCCCGATACTTGGCACCAGCGATTAAGGCGCCCAAGTCCAGCGACAGCACCCTTTTATCCTTCAAGCTGTCCGCCACTTCACCGTTAATGATGCGCTGGGCCAACCCTTCGACGATAGCGGTCTTACCAACGCCGGGTTCACCGATAAGAACCGGATTATTTTTGGTGCGACGCTGCAAAACTTGCACCGTGCGACGTATTTCTTCATCCCGACCGATGACCGGATCCAGCTTTCCTTGCTGCGCCAGATCGGTCAGATCTTGGGTGTATTTTTCCAGCGCGTTGCGCATTTCTTCATCGTTTTTCTGTTCCACTGTTCTACCCTGTCTTTGCGACTCGATAAATGCTGATGCCGCCTGCTGATTGATGCCTGCCGCCGCAAGACTTCCGGCAACTGGTTGGTCTTGAAAAAACGCCAGCACTACCCAGTCCTCGGCAATGAACTCATCGCCGGCTTGTTCCGCTAACTTTTGCGCTTCACGGAACAATGCCTGCAGGTTCGCACTGCCCGACAACTGACCGCCCGGCGAACCGAGCGTCGGCAAGTCGTTCACGAGGGCTGCTAACGCATCGCGAAGCGAAGCCTTATCGCCGACCGCTGCAAGGGCTAATTGGCTCAGCAAAGACTGCTCGGCCTGGACCATCTCCAAAGCGACATGAGCCGGTTCCAGACTGGCATTTCCTCTTGAGACGGCTTGGCCATGCGCGGCCGCCAATGCCTCTTCTACCCGCTGGGTTAACTGCTTCGATGTCATGAGAATACCTCCCAAAAAGCTAACCAAAAGCTCACTGCCAGTTACGATTGACAAGTCTTTCACTTGCCCTCTGTTGCAATCAGTGGCGACTGCTCTAGGATTTTTCAAGCGCCGCTGTGTGCATTGGCCGGCGACACATAGGATTCGAACACAGGAAACAACCACTCATGATTCGCTGTGAGTATTTCAACAACGATGAAAGCAAGCACGACAGGGAACTGAACCAGACCGTTGGCCAAATCGTTCTGCAACCCAATCATTCCCTGAGTTGGCGAGCTCTAAAGTACTTTCTTGCTTTCATGATGGCGGTCTCTTTTGGCATTGCCCTCACTTTCGTCTTCTTTGGCTACTGGTTAGTCCTGCCGTTTACCGGCTTGGAAATGGCGTTCCTAAGCTACTGTTTGTGGCGATGCCTGCGACGCACCAGCCTGCAGGAAGTCATCGTCTTCAGCGCCGAGGAAATTCGTCTGGAAACCGGCATTAACGGACCCGATCGAACCGAGGTTTGGGAACGCTTTTTCACCAAGATTCACGTAAATCAGGCCATTCACCCTTGGTACCGCAAAAGCGTTGCCCTGGTACATCGGGGCGATCGATTTGAAATCGGCTCCTTTCTAACCGCTAGCGAACAAGACGAACTGATCGAGTCGTTACATCGCATGGTGCGCCGGGCAGACGCTGCCATGGTACCGCTTGGATAGCAGACTCAGGCACCAAACGCATCAGTCTCCGTCGCGTTGAGCATGAACGACATTTGGCATTGCCGAGCACCATTGAATTGCGCCGTTTTCCGCGGTGTTCAACTGACGCGTTCCCTCCCATGAATAACGGCGGACCACTCGTGGGTGTGGATGTCCATAGCGGTTTGCTTTGCCGGCGCTGTAGACCACAACTTCAGGTGCCAGCTGACGCACAAATGGCATAGAGGAAGAGCTGGCACTGCCGTGATGAGGCGCAAGCAGCAAAGAAACATCATGCGGCAGCCGGGTTAACAGCAGCTGTTCAGCCTGCTTCGAAATGTCGCCGCTGAAGTAAGCGTTTTGGTTCTGCGTCTCCATCAACAACGTACAGGAACGGTCGTTGTCGGTCGTCAGTCCTTCGGCCTGTAAGGTCGTAAATCTGACGCCATCCCAAAACCAACTGTTGCCGTTAACGCAATTATCAGGGCCGATTGACGGTGTTGAGGGGAAGTAAGACTGAAAAAACACCATACCGCCCGCATGATCCAAATCAGTATGGCTGAGCAAGATCAGATCTAGCTCATGTGGCCCGGTAGACCTGAGCAACAGCAGGATATGCGATCGGCCTACATAGCCAGAACCAAAACGAGGCCCGGTATCCACCAATATACGATGCCTTGCAGTATCGATCATCGCCGCGCTGCCCTGCCCGACATCGACAACCCGCACACAGGCTTCTCCAAAGCGGACACTCTGAGGTACCTGTAATCCCAGCGGGGCAATCACACAAAGCAGCCCAATACGGGCATAAGTCCCCAGCGGCATCAGAACAGCGACGCCACCGAGCGTGGCAACTAATGCGGTCAGGGTGCCGACGTAACCTACACTGGCACTGTGCTCGGGCACACTGTGAAGCAATGCCGCGAGCAAAATGTCCACCAGTGCTAAGCTAAAGTCAGCCACTCGCAGCGCCACCGCCGATAAAGCCTGAACAGCCGCAGACGCGCCCAGCCAAGACGGCAGCAGTCCAAGGATCACACCCATGAACAGGAAGGGTACTGTCACTAAGGTAACGATGGGCACGGTTAAAAAATTTGCGGGCATGGAGAGCAAAGACGCTTCGCCCAGCAGCAGCACCAGCAATGGCGAAAGCCCAAGCGAAAGCACCATTTGCGCCTGCACTAAGGCGGAGACAGGACCGGCAACTGGGCGCCGCGAATAGAAATAGCCGACCAAGGCCGCTACCGCCCCGTAGGACAACCAAAATCCCGCGTGAAATACCTGCAGCGGCATGACACATGTCGAGATCAAAAAGGTCATGATCAGCACCCGCCACAATGACACCCGATGCCTCACTAAACGCAACGCAAGCAGGCAAACCAACATGCCCGCCACACGCATCACTGGAGAGCCCGCGCCGGTAAACCAGGCAAACCACACAGCGGCTATGCAAACAACTAAGGCGCTTGCTAGTTGGGCATATGCCCCAGCTTTGCCTGCGCTGATCAAGCGCAATGGGTACCCAATACACGTAAACAGTACGGCGCCCAACGCCGACACATGCAGTCCGGACACCACCAACAAATGAATGGCTCCGGTGCGCCGGTAACGCTCCCATGTCTGAGCATCCACCCCACTGCCGTTGCCAGTCACCAGAGCCAACAGTGTGGTGGAGTGAACCAGCCCATGCTGCTCGAGCAAACTGCGAAGATTGCCTTGCCAGCGCGCTTTGAACGGCTTAGCCGCTGGTTTCAGCATCCTTTTGCCAGTTTTGATGTACCCGGTAGCAGAATAGCCGCTGGCCAGAAGCCAGCGACGATAGTCAAAACCGCCAGGGTTAGCAGCCCCCCAAGGCACCCGCAACTTCAGCGTGAACAACCAACGCTCTCCCGCCTGAATCATGTCCTGGGCTCGCCACCGCAGCAGTAACCGCTTCCCTAGCAAGCCTTGGCACGACTGGCCCGAACGAATGTTCCGGGTCCGCAGCGTGCCGTGGCCCACCACCCGAACATCCAACAACCACTCGTCAGTAGATTTGCGATTAGCAGCTAAAACCTCTCCGCTGAGAGCTAGTTCAACGTGCGCCGCACATTCCGGTATGCTTCTCACTGTCGCCTGCTGCCAAGCCAAGCCCACAGCGAGCCCAGTGAAAAGCAGTAATGCACACCAACACATTGGGCGAGAAAAGCGCCATACTGGACGAGTCGAGGTCAATATTCCCGCCCTGACAACCTGCCTGCGGCGGGCGATGGTCCAAGGGCAGCCTGAGGCATGACGTGCAACATTTGAAGCGAACAACGGCAATCATTAAAGCAACATCATGAAAGACCGGTGGCGTAAATTAATCCCCAGTCGCGACAGTTTGCGTCAGCTAAGCGCCCTGCGACCTGTGGCTCGCTGGCTCAATCGCTCAGAGCTTTGGCACTTCAATCGACGCTCGGTTTCCGGAGCGGCCTTTGTCGGGCTTTTTTCGGCCTTTATCCCTGTGCCATCTCAAATGCTGTTGGCTGCCTTAATCGCCATCGTCACGCGAGTGAATTTACCCCTATCCGTCGCACTGGTTTGGATCACCAACCCCATAACCATTCCACCGATGTTTTATGCCTCGTATCGCCTGGGTGCCTGGATACTGGGCGTAGACGCCGCCGATATGGGCGTAGAAATCACATTTGACTGGCTGTTTGCGAATTTTTTCGCTATCAGCAAGCCACTCGTGATCGGAGCTTTCTTTTGCGGGCTGATCAGCGGCAGCGTTGGTTTCACTGCAACCTATTTCATTTGGCGTAATCGTGTCATGCGACGATGGCGCAAACGCAGAAGAGAACGAGCACACCGCACAGACAAAACCTCAGCGACCTGAATCCGCCCCCAAGTGCCGACCGGTCAGTGCAAAAATTGCGCAGGGCTGAGGAGACTGGCCCGACGAGCCGGCAGCCAGGCCGACAGCAGCGCAATACCCGCGCTGAGCAGCGCAATTGTGAGCACATCTAAAGACACAATCTGAGCGGGAACCGATACAAAATACGAACCGTCCAGCAGATGCTGGCCGCTGATCGCACCAAGAATATCCACGACCTCGTTCACATAAACCGTCAGCAGCATCCCCAGACCTATGCCGGCAAATGTGCCGGATACCGCCACCACTGCGCCTTGGGATAAGAACAGTGACAGCACAAAACGACGATCTGCCCCGAGGGTCCGCAACATGGCAATCTGTGCCCGTTTGTCATGCACCATCATGGACTGCCCCGCAATGATATTGAAACCGGCGATGGCGACCACTAGCAGCAGCAAAACAAACATCATGGTCTTTTCCATTCGCACGGCCTGAAACAGTTCACCGTACACTTCTTCCCAAGTCTCCACAGCAACGGCCGGTTGCAGTTCACGCAGCCGCCGACCGTAGTCACCTGCCTGCATAGGGCTGTCCAACATGACCCGAGTGCCTACCTGTCCCAGCTCGCGCCAGTAATCATCTGTATGGCCATCAAGATTTACCAGAACCAAGCTGTAATCCGTTTCCGCACCCATTTCGAAAGTGCCTACCAGATTTAGTCTGAGCCAGCGCAAAGTCACGCTGTCACCGCGAGTCACTGTTACGCCGATCATCACCGGATCACCCAAGGAAAGTCCCTGATAACGCGCCAGAGGCTCACCCATAATCAGGGCATCAGCAGTGCTCTGCAGGTTAGAAAGTTCACCGCGCTGCATGACCGAGCCGATGGTTTCCATGCTGGCCAGTTCCTCACCGGCAAACCCAATAATGCTCACCGGTTGGGTTCGCGCGCCAGCGGCAACCATGCCGAAGCCTTGGTAATACTTGCTTATGGTTTGTATCTGAGGGTCGGATCCCAATTCTGCCTGAAGCGGCGGCGACAACGGCGTCTGAGCAATAGAAACATGGGGAATACTGCCCAGCAAACGTTGACGCAGTTCGTGATCAAAGCCGTTCATCACATTGACCACCAGTGTCAGTATGCCGACGCCGAGCACCAAACCAATCAGCGACACCCAAGTCACAAAGCGAGCAAAACCGTTCGCGCCGTGGAGGAGCATACGACCGGCCATACGGGCGATCAGCCCTGGGCTAGGCTCGTTAATCGCTTCCGCCAAGGGCACTTTATTCGTCGTCATTGGCGGCGGCAGACTGCAGTTTGCCCTCCACTAAGGTCAGGACACGATCAAACTGATGCAGCATGGATGTATCGTGGGTGACTACCAAGAATGCCACGCCACTGGACTCGCTCAGTTCGACCATCAGCGCCATGAGTTCCGCAGCACTGGCGGTATCAAGATTCCCAGTGGGTTCGTCCGCCATAATGAGCTTGGGTTGATGGACCAGAGCCCGAGCCACAGCCACCCGTTGACGCTCACCGCCTGACAATTGAGCGGGCAGGTGCCGCAGGCGCGCACCTAATCCAATCCGGCCAAGCAATTCCCCGCTCTGCTGTTCAGCCTGGCGCTGGGGCAAGCCATTCAGGCGCAGGGGTAAGGCGACATTTTCCAGCGCCGAAAACTCTGGCAGCAGGTGATGCTGTTGATAGACGAAGCCCATATACTTTCGTCTGAGCGCGGTTCTGGCATCGTTACTCGCGGGAGCCATCGGTTCCCCGACTAGGGATATCTGGCCGTGATTTACGTCATCGAGCCCCGCCAACACGTGCAGCAAGCTGCTCTTGCCAGAACCCGAACGGCCGACAATGGCGACACGCTCACCGGCGGCTAAAGACAGATCAACGCCGTCGAGCACCTCAATGGCTTCATCACCCTGCACGAAGCGCTTTTCTATGCCTTCGGCCTTTAAGATGGTTGTGACTTCATTCATTGGCGAGTACTCGGCTGGGCATCAGACCCATGGCGCGCCAAGCAGGATACAGGCTCGCCAACAGCGTAGCGCCAATCGACAGTGCACTGACCAGCAGCAAGTCCCGCAGTGATACCTGCACGGGCAAATAAGAAATAAAATATTGAGACATCAGGTCGTATTCCAAAAATGCCGAGGTGCCATTTACCAATGCAGGCAGCAGCCACCCAAGGGCCAGACCCGCCGCCACACCTGCCAGGGTTCCCACGACGCCCAGTAATGTGCCCAGCATGCAGAATAACACCAGCACCTGAAAGCGGCTGGCACCCATGCTACGCAGCACTGCGATATCCCCGCGTCGCTGCTCAACAATCATGATCAGGCCCGATACGAGATTAAACGCCGCAACCGCTATAAGCAGTGAAAACAGTAAAAACAACGTGGCTTTTTGCACCGAGATTGCTTGGTAGAGAGTTCCGAACTCAACCATCCAAGAGCGCACCCGCAGGTCGTTCCCGGCAAAGCGTTGGTAGAGATACCGACTGGCGGCACCGCTGGCAAAGAGGTCCTGCAGTCGACCCTGAAGGCCGTGCACCCGTCCGGGCAGGCGAAGCAAGCGCTGAGCGTCACTTAGGCTGACAAAAAGGCCGCTACTGTCGAGCTGAGACTGACTGCGAAAAATTCCCACAACGGAAAAACGCTTTTGCCGAGGCAGCGTCCCAACAATACTAATTCGTTGATCTGGCAGCAGCAACACCGCATCATCACCAACTTGCAGATTCAGCTGATCCGCCAGCCGTCCACCCAAGACCAAACCAAATTCAGATCGATGCAAGTCGGTTAGCTGACCTGACACCATGAATTCACCCAGCGCACTGACGCTGCGGTAAGAATCGTCGATCCCGGTGATTTGAGCAGCGCGCACCTCACCGTTGGCGGCAATCAAACCACTGCTGCGCACGATTGGCGACAATCCCGCCAGACCGCTGTTGTTCGCAAAGTCCGTTAAATCCCCCAACTGTGTTGCCGATATGCCGCCCTGAGACGTGGCTGTAACGTGCGGCAGCACATTCAACAAACGCTCGCGCAACTCCCGCTCAAATCCGTTCACAACTGACATCACGAATACCAGTACGGCAATGCTGATGATCAGGCCGGCCAATGCTAACGAGCCTACAGAGGTAGCGCCGGTCGCGCCGTTTCCTCGCGCTCCGCCAAACCGACCCAGGGCGTAGCGCAGGGCCATAAACGTGGTGAGGTTGGCCCGCATGTTTCAGCGGTCAGCGTCGGCTACTTGCCGACGCGTTGAGCCAGATCATCCTGAGCGGATTGATTGGCGGTTGATGTAGCAGCGAATGGAGACTTCTCGCAGTAAGCCGGGTCACCACCACAGACCTCACAGTCCATCTCCATGCCAAGAGCTTTCATGCCGCCGCAGCTTCCGGCAATGGGTTTACGACCGAAGATGACGCCCACGGCCATGGCAGTAACCAAGCCAAGCATGACAAAAAAAGCAACGATTATGGTGTCCATAGTTTACTCCGAGGGCGCGACGAAATAGCTGCGCATGGGCGCAGTATACCGTTCAACAAATGTGTCATCAGTGCTTTTCTCAACAATCAGCACCGGAAGTTGCAAACGCTCTGCCAAGGCCATGCCTCGGTCAACCCCAAGCACCATGATAGTCGTGGCATAAGCGTCAGCAAATTGGGCCTGTGGGTGAATCACGGTGACCGAGGCCACCCGGTTTTCCGCCGGTCGCCCGCTGCGCGGATCGATTACGTGGTCAACCCGAACACCGCCGACCTGACGAAAATTACGGTAGTCGCCAGAGGTGGCAACACCCTGACCCGATACCGCCAACACCTTTTGAATCAAACCGCGCTGGCCCGGTACTGGGCGCTCAATCCCAATGCGCCAGAGCCTGCCCGAGGGACTGTTGCCCAAGGTGCGCATCTCGCCGCCGATATCCACCATGAAATCGTCGCAGCCTGAGGTCACCAGATAATCCGCCACTTCGTCCACACCCAAACCCTTAGCAAGTGCGGAAAGGTCGACATACACCTCGTCGATCTTTTTCAGGGCAGCGCCGTTTACCCAATCAAATTGTAGCTGCTGCATACCCACCCAACCGGCTGCTTGGCGGAGACGCTCAGCCGAGGGGAGTTCAACCACATCATCTGGACCAAAACCCCACAAGTTAACCAAGGGTCCAATCGTAACGTCGAAAGCACCCTCACTTTCGCGCCAAATCTGCAGCGCTGCCTGCAGCACATCGCTAAAGCGCGGCGACAAGGCGACCCAAATATCAGACCGCGCCTGATTGAACGCACTGATTTCGGAGCTCGGGATGTAGGTTGACAGACTTTGATTGAAGGCCACCAGCAGGGTATCGACTTCGTTCTGTGCCACTGCACACTGCTGCGTTTGGCGATACTGCACCCGGTAGTAAGTGCCCATGGTCGACCCTTCTAACAGCCGGTAGCTGGCGGATACATCGGCAGCACCTGCCGTCTTCGCTGGGTCAGCGTTTTGCGTATCGGAACCACAAGCCACCAGCACACCGACTCCGAGCATCAGAACGAATAATCGCAGCACTTTTTTGTTCACGTTCGCATCTTTTCCACTCACTCAATGCACCTATCTTACCTTGCCTAAGCATTCTGAAAGACCTGATGACCGCAAGGATACTGATCTTTTGCTAATTCACGTCCCACGAGGCACCATTCTCGGTTTGCGGCGATCTACTAACTGCCGAATTTGAAGAATTAGGAAACCTCGAATGAATTCACGCTGGTTTGCACCGCTGATTTTTGCGTCCGCTATTTTGGGGTGGCTGGCCGCGGTTGCCCTGCCTGACATCGTCTGGCTGGATCAACTCACCCAATTGCTGCGTACGGCGTTCTTCTCCGCCCTCAAAATGGTCATTGCGCCGCTGATCTTCTTTTCGCTGATTGCTGGCGTAATGCAGTTGCGGGCGTCCCGCCAAATGGGCCGATTGGGCTCGGTGACCATCGCCTACTACCTCACCACCACCGGGATTGCCGTGTGCATCGGGCTGGTGATCGTTTTGTTCTATCACCCATGGACAGCCTTTCCGCCCCTAATCGAAGACGCGAGTGTGCTTGGTGACGTCACTGCTCAGTCCGCTCGGCTGATCGACCCCGGTGACGGCTCTACCTTCAGCCTACTGAACAATCTGCTGCAGCGCATGCTCATCAACCCATTCAATGCCCTCAGCGAAATGAATGTGTTGGGCATCTTGGTTGGCGCAATTTTCATCGGCCTGGCCGCTGCCATGACCCTGCCGGAAGATTCAGCGGTCCCTAAAATTTTCGACGAACTTGCTCAGGTGACCTACAAACTGGCGGGCTGGGTGCTGACCACACTGCCCATTGGTTTGTTTGCCATCACCTTCCAACTGGCACAAAAAATCGATTTTTCCACCCTGGCGGCTCTGGGCCAATTAGCCGGCGTGGTATTTGCCGCCACCCTATTCCACGGCCTGATCGTGCTGCCAGCCATTGCTTGGCTGGTGTCCGGAATGAACCCGCTGCAGTTTTTACGCGCGGTCAGCCAACCCATGATCACCGCCCTATTCACCTCATCCAGCGCCGCCACCCTGCCGCTGTCCATGAGCACGGCACAAACCAAGCTCGGCGTTGACCGGGCGCGCAGCGCCTTCGTGCTGCCCTTGGGGGCCACGGCCAATATGGACGGTACTGCGCTGTTTGAGGGTATTGCCGCCGTGTTTTTGGCCTATATGTTCGGCGTTGAACTGGGCGTCACGGGGATCGTTGCTATTTTCCTTGTCGCCATGTTGTCCTCTGTCGGCGCACCGGGCATTCCCTCGGGCTCCATGGCTGGTATGCAAATGGTCTTACTCGCCGTTGGCATTCCGCTGGAAGCCATCGGGCTGCTGCTGCTGATCGAACGACCGCTGGACACCTTCCGAACGGCGGTGAACGTTGAAGGCGACTTGGTAGGTTGTTTGGTGGCCAAGCGGTTTACGGCTTAGATTCGCAGACACCCCTATTTCTCAGTTTTCATAGGACACATCATGGCACCCAGGCTTCTTCTCCTCCGACACGGCCAAATTGCCGCCAACAAACTCGGACGCTGGCACGGCTCCACCGACACGCCCCTCACCCTGCGCGGACGCTGGCAGGCGTATTTGACCGGCCGCCACCTGAGTCAAACAGAGAATCTCGCAGCGGTATACACCAGCCCCCTAGACCGTTGTCGACATACTGGGGCCTTGGCGGCTCCCGCGTCTAAGGAAAGCCACCAAGTCGTCGATGGCCTTGCGGAGATGTCTATTGGCGACTGGGAAGACATGCGCTTTACCGACCTGAACAGCGAGCACAACCTGATTGAGCGGTTAAACGAAGACACCAGCTGGGCACCGCCCAATGGCGAGGCCATCTCGACGGTGGGCCAACGTATGCGGCAAAGTCTGGAAGACATCAGCGCGGCGCACCGCGAAGACGAAACGGTACTGGTGGTCAGCCACGGCGCTGCCATGGCCATTGCCCTTGGCGAACTGCTGCACGACACACCCACCGAGTGGGGGCGCTACCATTTTGAGAACTGCAGCCTGACCCAAATACGCATACGAGGCTCCAGCGACACCAACGAGCTGATCGACTTCAACAACTGTGCACACCGTAAGCCCTTCAGTTAAAGTCGATGACCTAAAGGGATTCACAGCAGAATATTTGAGGAGAGAGTTTATGGGTGAATATTCCATTGTAGAGAAAGCCGACCACATCATGACCGTGCGCATCAATCGACCGGATCGGTTGAATGCCCTGCATCCCTTGGCAAATGCCGAGCTCGGGCAGGTATTCGATGATTTTGCTGCGGATGATGACATGTGGGTGGCGATCATCACCGGCGAAGGCCGGGGATTCAGCGCCGGTAACGATTTGCGCTATCAAGCCGAAGGCGGCGAGCGCGTACCCACCCCGCGCGGTTTTGGTGGTCTGACCTCGCGCTTCGACATGACCAAACCCGTTATTGCTGCGGTAAACGGCGTGGCCATGGGCGGCGGTTTTGAAATCGCGCTGGCCTGCGACCTGATCATCGCGTCTGAAAACGCAAAATTTGCATTACCCGAACCCAAGGTAGGTCTGGCTGCACTGGCCGGCGGACTGAACCGGCTGCCACGCCAAATCGGGCCCAAGCGCGCGCTGGGCATGATTTTGACCGGACGCCATGTCAGCCCGGAAGAGGGCAAGGAACTCGGCTTCGTCAACGACGTGGTACCCCATGACCAGTTAATGGACGCAGCCATGGACTGGGCCAAGCAAATCTGCGCCTGCGCGCCGTTGTCTATTCGTGCCAGCAAAGACGTGGTCTACAAGAGCTTGGACAGCGCGTCCCTGCAGGACGCCATGGAAGGCAAATACGATTCTGTGAAAGCCATGGTCGGCAGCGAAGACTTTATCGAAGGCCCCAAGGCGTTCGCTGAGAAGCGCGCACCCAATTGGCAGGGCAAATAGTCCGTCCGGCACATCCAATACGGAGTTCATTATGTTGAAAGTAACCCACAGAGACTTGATCGACCGCGCATTGGCGGAGGTTGAGACACTGGACATTGAAGCAGCCGAAGCTCTGCTGGAAGACGATGATGCGGTGTTCGTGGACCTGCGTGACCCGCGAGAGCTGGAACGCGAGGGCAAAGTGCCCAACGCCTTTCACGCACCACGCGGCATGCTGGAGTTTTGGGTCGATCCATCATCGCCTTATCACAAAGAAGTATTCGCCTCGGGCAAGAAGCTGGTCTTCTACTGCCAAAGCGGCTGGCGTTCGGCGCTGGCCACCAAGGCCGTGCAAGACATGGGACTGGAACGCGTCTGCCACATCGGCGACGGCTACCGCGGCTGGAAGGACAGCGGCGCAGCCACGGAAGACGTGGAACCCAAGCGCCGATAGACCAAGCCTAAATCACTCAACGCAGCTTCGGCATCGAAGCTGCGGTCCCCCACCTGACTCGGACAACACATGGTACTGCTGATCCACATACTCGCCTTCTGCGGCGGCTTCGTCATCATGTCGATGGAACTGCTGGGCGGACGCATACTCGCCCCCTACTTCGGCAGCGGCGTCTATGTCTGGGGAAGCATTATCACCGTGTTCATGCTGTCGCTGTCACTGGGCTACCTGCTGGGCGGCAGGCTTTCGGTGCGAAACCCGTCACTCACACGTTTTGCAGGCATCTTCGCCCTTGGCGCAATCCTGCTGTATCCGCTGATACTGTTCGCCGAGCCCGTGATGGAGTTTATCTTCTTACGCATTGAAGACCCGCGATACGGATCGCTGGTGGCGTCCGCGTTTTTGTTTATTCTGCCTACGGTGATTTTGGGCATGATCTCACCCTATTCCGTGAGACTGCTGGTGACCAAGGTTGAGGAAAGCGGCAAAGTGGCGGGAACACTGTATTTCGTTTCGACATTGGGCAGTGCGATTGGAACACTGATGACGTCGTTCTATTTTATTCTGTGGTTTGAGGTGAATACTGTGCTAACGCTGTTGACGCTCGTGCTGTTGGTGGTTGCGGGGGTGGCGGT
>JAAXKB010000048.1:0-14182 GCA_012269545.1 Gammaproteobacteria bacterium
GGATTTTCTAATACCCGTACATAGTAGAACGCCGGCTGGTCAGCCGAGAACTCCGGGTCTGAAAATGTGGCTTGTAACTCGGCTGCTCCCCCGCTGCCAATTCGCTCACAGCTTCCAAGGTCTACTTCTGCCGTTGTGCTGGGGCATTTTCCATCTTCGCCGGGCGCTCGTTCATTTGAACAAACCACATCCCAGACGCGCTGCTGGGTTTCACCATTGGACACCCAACCTTTAACGATCTGGACGCGATCAAGTGGCGCTTCCGCCGGATCCTGCGCGGCCCAAACCCAAAACCTAGGCGATTGAGTTGTAGCAAGATCACCGCCCATGGGCACGCCTCGCTCGTAGGCAAGTGCTATCGAATCCTCTTGGGTACCGATATTTTCGGGAAGGTCGCCGGCAAAAAATCGGATTCGAAGTCGCGAGCCGCTGGTTGCAAAGGTTTCCCGGCGTTGCAATGCATCGAAGATCTCAGCGCGGGTATTGGCTTTCGCCCACACACCAGCCAGCCCGCCAGGCGAGAAACGCCGAATGGCACCGGCCACCGGATGATCTGCCGCCAACAATCGGTCGACAGCGAAGCCAAGGCCTTCGGCTGGCTGATAGCGAACGGGAATGCCCGGCCGTGTATTGCCCGGGTCTGATGTATGGGTATCTGTGGACCCTATGACTCCCAGCTGATAGGGGTTGAACCCAACCTCGCTTTCAAGCGCAAGCCCATCAAGCAGTATATTTCGCAACAACGAATTTTTGCTCGTGCACCGCCCCTCGCCCTCCTCCTCGCAGGGCGGGAATAAGTTGCCGACATTGCAGTCCTCGTCAGACGCGCCGACGCCGATCTGACACTCCGAATTTCCCTTCATCTGTGTCACTTCAAACAGGCGCTCAATACGCGCGCGTCGCTCTAAGTCCTTGCTGGTGTATGCCGACCCATCTTCATCCTTACGAGAAAATGTCAGTCCCCAGGAATAATTGGTATTGTGCGGAATGGTTAGAACTTCGCAGGGCGCCACGCAGGCTTCATCAAGTTGATCGAAAAACTCCCTCTGATTGCGCACATCTAACGCCGAGATTGCGCGAGGTATGACTTCTGATCCGCGAAAAATCACGTTGCGATGCAGCATACCCATGTCTCTTAACAAAGAAGAAAACTCATAGCCGATTAAGGCGGTGAATCGACCGGGCTCGTCATGGGCATTGGCCACCGCCTGTACGCGCTGCCATGTATCAATCTCGTTCGCCTTGCACCGCAAGTCATCACCGCAAATGCGATAGGCGCGTGGCGCCGGCCTGGCACCTGCCGTTGCAAAGGCTTGATCCAACATTTGGGCCATATCAATGTCGCCTGCACGCGAGTCACGACACCACTGTGTATCAAATTCCGGAGACTGAGGAGCAGAGGTACAGGGTAAGTGGGCTTCAAATCCTTCGGCGTGGTCGGTTAAGGCCACGAAATCTAGAGGCGATTGAAGTTGGGCTTCTCTGCCACCGGGCAACTCGACTTTTTCGCCTTTCGCGAAACGGTAAACCGCATTTGGGCCAAGCCGATTGCCTCCTGCATAAGCGTCAATTGACCAGCTCGTGTGCACGTGCAAATCGCCGAACAGCGCGGTTCCAAGAGGATGACGTTCAATTTCCATTGCGGGTGCAGGATCAGGAGGTAGGGATAAATGACTCTGAGGGATGCTGTCCGGATCAGTGCAGCCAATCAGAACCATGGACAAGCAAAAAAGCCCAGCTACCTGTTTCACGTTACGTACTTTGGCACGCAAAAAAGTACCGACCTTTGGCGCATAGTTGTTGGTTTTATGGCGGTAGAGTTCAATAAACGAGGTCATGTCGAAAAACCTTTCTCCAGAAATTTCTCAATGGCTTTACGGTCGCGGCTAGCTGAACAACTCATCCTAAGTCTAAGCCAGTTCGCTTGCATCGGGTTTACGATAGCGAATTCGAAGGAAAAGAAGGAATGATAATCGGCCAAATAGGGAATGATAATCAGCCATAAGTCTTGTTAGAGTTTCGTGACGAGAGCCTCAGTAGAGTGCCGGCGTGGCAAAAAATAATCCGCACTTCGAATTCCTAAAACAGCTAACACGCGTGATTGAGCAGGCTGGCAGCAGCATGGAACAGGTGCTCGCGCTGTCCGAACTCAAAGACAGTCCCAGCATTGGGAGTAGCGAACGCGTCAAACAAGAATCTGATGCGGTAGTCATGTTACAAAGCGCGATTGAACTGACACAAAACCCTGCCCTACCCCTACATCTGGGGCGTCTCTTTGATGTGACTGCTCTAGGCAGTTACGGTTTCGCGATCATGAGTTGCACCGACTTAGGCAGCTGTATGCGTATCATGAGACGGTACCAGACAACTCTGGGTGCAGGCCCTAGATGGCGGATACTTGATCACGGGGCGGTCCTAGCAATTCGAACCTCCATCGCATTAGGTAGCCCAGATCAGCGCAGAGTCGTATCTGAACTCGTCTTTTCGCAACTCTGCTCATCCGCCGAGTTTCTCATTAACGATCGCCTCAGTGGCGCAGAATTGCATCTTTGCTACGCGGCACCACGTCATGCAACCGAATACGAACAACTCCTCTCGATTCCAGTAACCTTCGATCAGCCCCACAACCAGTTGCTGCTTCCCAAAGCACTATTGAGTAGCCCCGTGCGCACGGCTAATCGAAACGGACATGAAGTCTTCCTGCAACAGTGTGAAAAGATGCTGCAGGGTCGCAACAAAATTGAGAATACCTCAGCAGCCGTGCGCCGGTTGTTGCTCCAGTCAGCTGGAGAGTTTCCATGCGTTCGTCAAACAGCCCAACATTTGCATCTAAGTGAACGAACGTTGAGGCGTCGACTTGACGCGGAAGGGAGTACCTTTCGGGCAATCAAAGAGGAGGTAAAGAACATTCTTGCGCTGAAATATCTCGCAAATACCCAACTCACCATTGCAGAGGTCGCTAGCTTGCTCGACTACACCGAAGCCGTAAATTTTCGCCAAGCGTTTCTGCGATGGCATGGCATAACGCCGATTCAATACCGGCAACAAAGATTATGAGAGCTTGATTGTTGTTGGGCACCGTTAAGGGTAAGGATCTACGCGCAAGAGATTCACGCGCTTGCAACAATCGATAGGTTTGACTGACGCTACGATGATTTGTGAAAAATACATCACTGCAGTTCAACGAGAAAAATGGTCGGGGTAGAGAGATTCGAACTCCCGACATCCTGCTCCCAAAGCAGGCGCGCTACCAGACTGCGCTATACCCCGAAAAGAGTCGGTGAATACATCACCTCTTCCGGACGCGATCATACTGACCTGCCAAAAGCCGGTCAAACACCTTAGATCACTTTCCTGATTTTATACCCGGGATCAGGAGAAAACTTTCAACATTAGGTTAACCCTGCCGGCAGTAGTAACATATGTCCTTTCCCGAAACGTAACCGGCCCAGCTTTGCGAGCCGGGATATGTCTTTCAATCTGGAGCTTTTATGACAGCGCAAATACTCAATGGAAATGCCTTAGCCAAGAGCATTCGTGAGCGGTTGCGTGTCATTATTCAAGCCTGGTCTGCGCAAGGACACAGACCCCCAGGATTGGCCGTAATCCTCGTTGGGGAAGACCCGGCATCCGCCGTATACGTGAAAGGTAAGCGCCGCGATTGCGCGGAGGTCGGCGTTTACTCAAGAGCCCTGCACCTCGACGCAGACATTGGCCAAGCGGAACTGGAAGCCCGCATCGACGAATTGAACGACGATCCGGCTATCGACGGCATTCTCGTGCAAAGCCCGCTATCCCCGCATCACGACGAAGACAGAATCATAGACCGCATCCTGCCCAACAAAGATGTGGATGGCTTTCACTCGTATAACATAGGGCGGTTGGCCTTGCGTCGCCCTACCCTGCGAAGCTGCACGCCCATGGGTGTCATGCAAATGCTTGATCACATCAAAACAGACTATAAGGGCCTGCATGCCACGATCATCGGAGCGTCAAATCATGTCGGCAGACCGATGGGGCTGGAACTTCTTCTTGCTGGTGTCACGGTAACAACCGCCCATAAATTCACGAAAGACACAGGCGAGATGGCACGCCAAGCGGACATTCTGATCAGTGCCGTGGGGAAGCCCGGACTGGTTCCCGGGGAGTGGGTCAAGAAAGGCGCAACGGTTATCGACGTGGGTATAACTCGAGGGGATAACAACAAGCTGTATGGCGACGTCGATTTTGAAGCGGCCAAACATCGTGCCGCATGGATTACACCGGTACCCGGTGGCGTGGGCCCGATGACGCGGGTAGCTCTTCTGCAAAATACCATGCAGGCGGCAGCCAATCATATGGGTATTCCCTGGGAGGCACTGTGAAGCGGATTTTCTTTTCGGACCTGCATCTTGAAGACTCTGGCTCTGAGGTCTTCCGTGGATTCGTCAGCATGGTTCGACATGAGGCGAGGATTGTTGACGAGATTTACATTCTGGGCGATCTGGTCGAAATGTGGGTTGGCGACGACGATACGTCGCAAGCTGCTGAGCAGATAGTGAGCGTTCTCCGCGAAGCCAGCGCAGATGCAGCCGTGTTTGTCGTGCATGGCAACAGAGACTTTTTATTGGGAGACCACTTTTGCGAGCGCACCGGCGCCACACTATTGGACGACCCTTTTATTCTCGATGACAACATTTTGCTCAGCCACGGAGATCTCTTCTGCACCGATGATCAGGCTTATCAGGATGTGAGAAAACTGTTGCGCAGCGATGCATGGCAACAGGATCTGATGAAAAAATCCTTGACCGAACGCCAGCAACTCGGCAAACAGATGCGAACTCAAAGCATGCAATCCAATGCAAATAAGTCGACTCAAATCATGGACGTCAACGCCGCTGCGATCGCTGAAGCCATGCGCGCCACTGGTGCAACGACGCTAATTCACGGACACACCCATCGCCCGGGTGATTACACCAAACGCGGTGCGGATTCGTATCGGCGAATTGTGTTGGGCGATTGGCAGGACTGTGGCTGGCTTTGCCGTCAAACGGACAATGAACTAAGCCTGGAGTGCTTTAGCCTGACCCATTACGCGGCATTCGAGGCGGCTACCGGGTAGGCGCTCCGCTGTGAAACCGAAACTGTTGGTCTGCGCTGCTAATGAGTTGAGCGTCTAGGGCCAGAAACACAGCTACCCTTCGCTGGAAGTCATCATAGCCACCACCTTGCTCGTTCGCCGCTTCCGCAAGCTGCAAATAGTCCTGAAAATGCCGGGCTTCAGAGTTGAGCAACGCGGCGTAAAGTCCGGCAACGCTGCTGGGTAGCACTTGAGTTAGACCCGCAAATCGCTCACAAGAACGCGCTTCGACCACAGCACCACAAATCAACAAGTCAACCAATCGCTTCGGTTCAGTCTTGCTAATCTCTGCATGCAACCCTTGGGCATAGCGAGCGGAACTGATCTGCTCGTAGACCACGCCTTGATCGGCCATCAAATCCAATACCTGCTCAAAGTGCCGCAGCTCTTCCCGAGCTAAACTGGACATTTTCCTCAATAGTTCCGGGTGCTCGACATAGCGATACATCATACTCAATGCCGTGCTGGCAGCCTTTTTCTCACAGTTTGCGTGATCGATAAGTAACTCGGCTAGGTGATTTGGGGCAGCGGCAAACCAAGCATCCGGCGTTCGCACGGTCAAAAAATCAAGCACAATACCCAAGGCATCTTCATTCCGCGCAGTTAACGCTGCCTCTTTCATGCAGGCACCTTAAAATTGCGCTCATAGTGTGCCTTGGCGCGTTGATAGGCCTCTGAATCCAACAATTGCATCAGATACAGCGTGTCGAGCACTCGATCTGCCGGCAGGCTGGCAGGCGCTGGCAGCTCGGGCGCATCTGCCGCCAGAGCGAGCCCTGCACTGGCCAAGGGCTGCTCTCGGCGCACCATGAAACGCAGCAGCTGATACTGGGCTTCCATCCGATCCAAATCCTGCAGCCCGGCTTCGGACAGCGCGCTCTGTAACAGTGCCTCGTCATGGCAAACCAACAAGAGCGTTAGCACTTCATCGCGTACTCGCTGCAAACGGTCTCTAACCGCATCCTGCTGCAGCTCGTCATATCCATTCCACTGCACAATTTCGTGGGCGAAGCGTTTACATCCACGGCACACTAAGTCACCGTAGGTCGTCGAGCAGATGCCGACGCACGGCGTTCGTTTCTTTAATTGCATAACGAACTCTTTCCCTTCCTATCAATGGTTATGTAAGTCCAACACATTGGTATCAATCAAAAAACTCAGTTCCTGTTGACGCTTAGAAGCATCACTACGGGCTGCAGAAATTTTGGCCAAATAGTCAGCGCCAATATCTCCGGTCACGTAGTGCCCGTCAAAGGCAGAGCATTCGAAATCATCGACATGCGGATTGCCCTCGTGACAGCTTTTCTTCAGATCTTCGATGCCCTGATAAACCAGCCAATCGGCACCGATCATCTTGGCGACCTCGGCTTCCGTACGTTGATGCGCCACAAACTCTTCACGAGCCGGCATATCGATGCCGTAAACATTCTGATAGCGCAAGGCAGGTGCGGCACTGGCCATGTACACCTTTCGCGCACCAGCCTCCCGAGCCATCTGGATAATTTGGGTAATCGTCGTGCCTCTGACGATGGAATCGTCAACCAACAGCACGTTTTTGTCTTTGAACTCAAGATCAATGGCATTCAGTTTTTGCCGCACGGATTCCCGACGCTGTTTTTGTCCCGGCATAATGAACGTTCTGCCGATATAGCGATTCTTCACAAAACCTTCGCGATACTTAGTACCCAGCTCGTGGGCTAAAGGCAGAGCCGCCGTTCTTCCTGTATCGGGAATTGGTATAACCACATCAATGTCGTGATCTTGCTGAGAATATTGACTCAATATTCGTTTTGCCAAATGTTCACCCATTCGAAGGCGGCTTTTGTAGACCGATATATCGTCAATAATGGAGTCCGGTCGGGCGAAGTACACGTGCTCGAAGATACAGGGCACCAAGCGCGGGTTAGCAGCGCACTGATGACGAAAAATTTCTCCTTCGTTTGAAATGAAGATCGCTTCTCCCGGCGCCACATCGTCGATGCGGGTGTAACCCAAAATATCCAGGGCCACCGACTCAGATGCCAGCATATATTCCGTACCGCTTTCCGTTTCTCGGCTGCCATAAACCAAGGGCCGAATACCGTAAGGATCCCGAAAACCGAGCAAACCTGAACCGATCACCATGGCTACAACGGCATACGCACCGCGGCATCGCTGATGCACTGCCCCTACCGCTTTAAACATCTCCGTAGGCGAGGGGTCAATGGCACGAAGCATGCCCAACTCATTGGCCAGAACATTCAATAACACCTCGGAGTCACTGTTGGTATTGATGTGCCGCAAGTCCTCTGCAAACAGATCGCTCATCAGCTCTTCGGTATTCGTCAAATTGCCGTTATGAGCCAGCGCGATACCGTAGGGCGAGTTGACATACAAAGGCTGAGCTTCCGCCGAGCTGGCAGAGCCGGCGGTTGGGTAGCGGCACTGGCCAATACCCACATTGCCCTGCAAGCGCTGCATATGCTGGCCTTGGAAAACATCCTTCACCAGCCCATTGTCTTTACGCAGGTAACAGTGCCTGCCGTCGCTGGTCACCATGCCTGCTGCGTCTTGGCCTCTGTGTTGCAAAATCGTCAGAGCATCATAAATGTCCTGCTTAACCTCATTGCGCGCAACAATGCCTACAATTCCACACATTGGCTTCTCTTCTTTACGAGCTAGTCTTCGAAGTAGTCCACGTCATCGAGGTTTTCTTCTATCTCGATATCGGGTGGCGCTAAATCGGGCAGATTGATGTTAGGGAGTTCTGGCGCCGGCGGCGGTTCTTCTAACGAATCACTGGCTATGTCCACGAGCGTCAGCACCTCATCCTCGAATTGCAAAAAACTGTACTTTAATTCGGAATCAGCCCACCAATCGGTGTTTGAAAAAAGACTCTGACTGACCATCAGAAAAATGGTGACAACCAACCCGCCTCTCACCGCCCCGAACAACAAGCCCAGCAATCGATCAGTACCGCTCAGCCCAGTGCGAGCCACCAGTTGACCCAATCCCCATTGAATCATGCTGGCCAGCAACAACGTGACAACGATAACGATCAGAAAAGCAGCAATTTGTCCGAAACGTTCCTCACCAAGATACTCTGAGTACTCGGCTGCGAGCGACGGCCCGAACCAGATACCAAAGAGGAATGCCGACACCCAGGCCACCAGCGAAAAAGACTCTCTTACTAAACCACGAGAGAATCCGAACAGTGACGACAACAACACGATGCCAATAATGATGTAATCGAGATGCGACATTTCCCTCGCCCGCAGCGGCTATTGAGCAACCTTTAGCAACACCGCCTTTGTCCTATCTATTGGGACATTGCAACAACGATTGCCTCAACCCCATATTTTTGGGAGTAAGAAGCTCGCTTTTCCTTTGCCAGAGTATGACTGAGCATGGGCCCTACCGCGACCCGATAACGCACTTTTTCACTGCCAAGACTACGATGTTTGTACTGGGACATGAACGCTTCGTCGCCATCTGATCGCACTTGTTCGCGCAATTTGCGCGCATTATTTTGTTCATCGAAGGTTGCCAACTGCACGGCGAAGGTCGTCGTATCCGCCCGTATAGGCGTGAGAATAGGCTCACCAAAACGAGTCCCGTTATCTACCCAGTAGCCGTCAGCATCCACCTGTTCTCTCATGTCCTGAATTTGGGCCTGCATATCAGAATCGTCAAAAGCCTGATTTAACGTCGCTTGCTCTTGCTGCAGTTCGGCGATCATCGCATCCACATCACTACGCGGGGCTACGGCATCTAAGGACATGTCTTGATCCGCGTCAGGCAGCGTATCAAGCGAAGTCGTGTCCGCCGCAATTTCTTGCAAGGACGGACCCGGTGCATCAAAAATCATGGGTAAAAAGATCGCTGCCAAAGCGAGCAAAAACACGCCGCCGATCAGACGATATCGAGTCACTTCGTTCATATGCCTATCATGCCAGCCAAGGCGATTGCTCAACAGCGTTAAAAGAACCGAATATCACGATCGCATCGCCATAACCGGTTCGGGCCTTGGCCAATTCAATCCCCTGACCCATGTCACCAATGCCCGCATCCGGCAGCCCGACGATATCGGCCAACGCCTGACCCGTGAGATGCCGGTCGCCATAGCTGTCCACGAAGGCCCATTGAGGCGCTCTACTGAGCTTTTTGTTGATGGTTTGATAAAAACTCAGGTGGTCCTTACCCGTCAACATGGCGCAAATGAAAAACGCGGGAACAATACCTCTGGTTGCCAACTCTTCCATAAAGAATGCTGCTCCGTCGGGATTGTGGCACACATCGTGTACCCAAACTCTGTCGTCCGCTTCGCGGATATCCATTCTGCCGGGAATCGCCAGATCCGCGCAGCGCAGAATCCGCTCCCTGCTCAGTTCAACGACATCAGCGACGGCTTCACAGGCAACCGCTATGTTGTGAGACGCCAATCGAGTTTGCGGCACCGTAATGTCATGTCCGTAAGACCGCGTTAACTCCCAGCTTGTTTCCGCATCAACACTGCGGCTGCAAAACTCCTCACCCCAGCGCCTTGGCGTCAAAGACAGCGCGCGGCAACGCGCGTAGATGCTTTCTGGCATGTTTTTGCCCAAAACCACGCGCTGCCCTGTACGCAAAATACCTGCCTTTTCTCCGCCGATCGTCTCTCGTGTGTTACCAAGAAACGCCTGGTGATCAAGGCCAATACTGGTGATGACGGCGACGTCGGCATCGACTGAGTTAAAGGCATCCAGTCGACCACCCAAGCCGATCTCCAGAATGGCGAAATCAACCTGCGACTGAGCCATACAAAAAAGCGCGGCAAGTGCACTGAATTCGAAATAGGTTAGAGGCAAATCTCCCCGAGCAACATCAACGGCAGCAAACGCAGCGCAGATCGTGGCATCGCTGGCCTCTTCACCACCAATCCGTATACGCTCGTTGAAGCGCCACACATGAGGCGAAAGTGTTGTGCCGACAGAGTAGCCAGCATCCAACAACAGCGCCTCGATCACTCTGGCGGTACTTCCCTTGCCGTTGGTTCCGGCGACCGTAATCACCTTCGGTGCAGGTTGTGTAAGGTTAAGAGAACGCTGCACCTGGGAAAAACGCTCAAGACCCATATCGATCACCTCGGGGTGCTGTTGGCTGATGTACTCTAACCAACTCGGCAAATCCGCTGGCTGCTTAGGCATCGATCCCTTGCCGAATCGCTGCTGTAGCGGTCCGCAGTCGCTCTGTGGCTGAAGCAACGTCGGCGCTTTGGGCCATCAGTTGGACTAGGGCGCTACCAACGACAACGCCGTCTGCATGTGCGCTGACCGCTCTCGCTGTTTCAGCATCCTTGATGCCAAATCCCACGCAAAGGGGAACGTCGGTTAATGTTCGCAAGTAAGCGGTGCGCTCGGTAACCTCGTCCACCGGCAGCGAGCCACTGCCCGTGGTCCCTTTCAGTGACACGTAGTAAAGAAAACCACTGGCATTCGAGACCACATCCCGAGCTCGCTCATCGGACGTCGTGGGTGCGACTAACCAGATAACGTCTATGTTCACCGCCCTGAGTGCCTGCTGCAGTTCGGCCCCCTCTTCCAAGGGCAAATTAACCATGATCAATCCATCGACTCCAGCCTGACTCGCACGCTGAGGGAAGTCAGCCATGGCCAGCACCGAATTTAGGTACCCCATCAAAATCACCGGCGTGGCCAAATCGGTTTGGCGGAACTCCGCCACCATATCCAGTACTTTCGCCAGCGTCATACCATTTGCCAGTGCACGCTCGTTGGCAGCCTGAATTGCTGGACCCTCTGCTTCCGGGTCAGAGAAAGGAATACCCAACTCCAAAAGGTTCGCGCCGCCTGCCACCAAGCTGTGCATGGCTGGCACGGTATAATTCAGACCCGGGTCGCCCGCGGTCACAAACGTAACCAGCGCTTTTTTTCCTTGGGAACGCAAGATCTCGAACTGCTGAGCAATTCTTCCGGTTCCCGGTGATCGGTTTGTTTTGGGCACTACAGAGTAATTCCATCGATATCGGCGACCGTTAGAATGTCTTTATCACCGCGGCCGCTTAGGTTAACCAAGATCGTTTGGCCGGGCATCTTCGGCGCATTTTCCACCACCCATGCCAGCGCGTGGCTGGTTTCCAGAGCGGGTAAAATCCCCTCTTGGCGATTAAGCATTCGGAAAGCTGCCATGGCATCGTCATCGGTCGCCGCTGCATAGGTTGCTCGTCCAATATCTTTCAAGTAGGCGTGCTCCGGACCCACACCGGGATAATCCAAACCGGCGGAAACAGAATGGGTTTCAAGCACCTGTCCGTCGTCATCCGACATCAGATAAGAGCGATTGCCATGCAGGACGCCCACTTTGCCGTCGTTTAACGGAGCAGCGTGAGCCCCCGTATGCAGGCCATGACCGCCCGCCTCTACCCCGACCAACGCAACACCGGCATCGTCGATGAACGGATGAAAAATACCCATGGCATTTGAGCCGCCTCCCACACAGGCCACAACCACATCCGGCAGCCTACCGACCTGCTGCAACATTTGTGCTCGTGCCTCCTGCCCGATGATCGAAGCAAAATCTCTAACCAGCATGGGATACGGGTGGGGTCCTGCCACAGTGCCGATGATGTAGTGGGTATCGTCAACATGGGTCACCCAATCCCGCATCGCTTCGTTCATCGCATCTTTTAGCGTCTTAGACCCAGAAGTCACAGGGATAACGTTCGCCCCCATGAGCTTCATGCGGTAAACGTTTAGGCTTTGCCGATGTACGTCTTCCTCGCCCATGTAAACATCGCAGGACAGACCCAGCCGCGCTGCCACCGTTGCCGTTGCCACACCGTGCTGCCCCGCACCGGTCTCGGCAATAACTCGCGGTTTGCCCATGCGCTTTGCGAGCAGGGCTTGGCCGATGGTATTACATACCTTGTGGGCGCCGGTGTGATTTAGATCCTCACGCTTCAGGTAGATCGACGCGCCACCCAAGGACGCCGTGAGACGCTCTGCCAAGTAAAGGGGAGTTGGTCGCCCGACAAAGTGGGCGAGGTCTTCGTGCAATTCTTTCTTAAAGTCAGGATCATCCTTGAGCTCTGCATAGAGCTCGGCGAGGCCATCCAACGCATGGGTCAGGGTTTCTGCCACAAATCGCCCACCGAACTGCCCGAAGCGCCCGCCTTGGGTCGGTTGGTCGTAAACTTCTGACAGCACTGGTTCAACGGTTGGTTCAGCCATATCTACATTTCCAATTGTTTTGCATTCTCAATAAACGCCTTTGCCTTGGCGTGATCTTTCACACCTTTGCGTTCAGTCTCGACTCCCCCGGCGACGTCCACGCCGAATGGACGTGTCTGCAACACTGCGGCCCCGACATTCTGTGCATTGAGCCCACCAGCCAGCACCAAGCGGGTTGTCGAGTCAGCAGGCCATAACGTCCAATCAAAGCGGCGGCCTGTACCGCCCTTCATCTGAGGGTCATGGGTATCCAGCAACAGCGCCCAAGCAGTTGCAAAGTCGGCCTCGAAGGCCGGGAAGTCGGTTTCCTCGTTAACGCCCAGAGCCTTGATATAGGGCTTCTCAAACTGCTCACAGTACACAGGCGATTCATCGCCGTGAAATTGCAGCATGTCCAGTTCCACTGTTGCCAGCACCTGCCGCACCCGCTCTGCCGAAGCATCGACAAACAAACCAACCCGCTGGACGTCAGGGAAGGCGTTATTCATTTTCTCGCTGACCTTAGCCGCGCTGTCCGCATCCAAATAACGCGCGCTGCTCGGGAAAAAATTCAGGCCCAAGGCGTCCGCGCCAGCTTCACACATGGCCAGAGCGTCTTGCACTGTTGTGATGCCACAAACTTTACACCAAGGCGCGGACACGGGGTTCATTGATATCGCCTGCCTGACCAATTTGAAATGGCGGAAAACCGAGGATTCTATACGCTTCCCTCTCCTTCACAAAGCACGGATGTTGGTACGACAAGACCAAAAGCCTATCAAAAGCCCAATGTCTCACCTGTGCCTAATCAGCGGCACCTTCTCCGGTGCCGGAAAGTCATATGTTGGATAGGAGACTTCGGACAAATACAGTCCTTGCGCTGGGCCGGTCATTCCCAGCTGCTGTCGATCTTTTAGCAACAACAGTTCCCGCAGATAGTCAGCGTCGGCTCCCTGCCCCACATGATGCAGTGCGGATGCAATATTTCTGACCATGTGTAACAAAAAGGCATTGGCCTCAATGTT
Source organism: Gammaproteobacteria bacterium (assembly GCA_012269545.1). Lineage (GTDB taxonomy): Bacteria > Pseudomonadota > Gammaproteobacteria > Pseudomonadales > Azotimanducaceae > UBA4421. Next base: position 13,329 of record JAAXKB010000048.1, read on the forward strand.
CATGATGACCAAATCACCTTCACGCCGCACTTCGCACCGATCCACCCGGCGCATTGGTGTATAAGACTGGCAACCGGCACCGCGAAACGTGCTGAAGTCATGTTCGCCCAAGAGCACTTGCGCCGCGTTGTGCATGGCGGTGTCGTTCAAAGAATCCGTGCACCAGGCCATTTGATTTAAAAATGGATTATGACGGCCTCGGTCATGATACAGGTAGGTATAACGACGAGACACTGCGTCATAACGTGGGTGAAAGTCTGCGCTGACGCTCTGCATCCAAGACACATGAATGTCATCGGGCGTCAGGGCGTTCACACCACGTAACCATTGAGCAAGCGGTCGATCGGCCTGCGTTGAAAACCCGGCAATTTGGCCGCTGGCATGCACACCCGCATCGGTGCGACCTGCGGCGCGCACTGCTACATGGGTATTTGCGATGGTCCCCAGAGCACGCTCTAGCTCCCCTTGCACCGTAAGCTGATCGAACTGCTTCTGCCAACCGCTGAAGGTCGTGCCTCGATACTGAACGCAAAAAGCAAAGTGATGCTGGTGATCATCGCCGAGCAGCAATGGTTTAGTCGTCTCCATTTTCGGGTCGCCCCGGGTTAGCCTGGGTTTCGAGTCTGGCTAGAATGCGCCGGGCCAACGCTTGTTGCTCAGGTGAGCCATCAGCTATCACTTCTTCCAACATGCCCTCAGCACCATCTTCATCACCCATCTCCAAATAGGCTTCCGCCAATTTTAGACGGGTGGTATAGACATCTTCTTCGGCATCATCAGGATCCGCAGAGGCCTTTTCGTCATAGTCCTCCGAGTCATAGTCCTCTGAGTCATAGTCCTCTCTGTCAGAGTCG
>JAAXKB010000048.1:14282-102764 GCA_012269545.1 Gammaproteobacteria bacterium
GTCATAGTCCTCCGAGTCATAGTCCTCTGAGTCATAGTCCTCTCTGTCAGAGTCGTCGTTGTCATCGTTCTCATTGGCATAGCGATATGCGTCCTCTTGCTCCGACAATGCCGCATCATCTGCTTGGTCATTAGTGCCCAAGACGTCATCCAATGCCTGTTCTTGCTGCGCCGCTCGACGTCTGAGCATGAGCAGCAATATGGCTGCTGCCAAAAGGAGCGCAGCAAGAATGCCGATACCGTTCGGCGTTAGCGCCCAATTCAGCACTCGCCACAGGGTGCCCGCTTCTTCTTCCCGAACCTGAGCTTCCAATTGCTCCAAATCGAAGGCATCGGCGTTCGGTAGCGCTTCGTTGACCGCTGCAATAGGCGCAGTTACCGCCGTCTCGGACAACGCCTCGTCCAGCGCAGCTTCAGCCTCACCGCCCGGCGCTGACGCTTCGAAGCCAAACTCTTCCACCGAATCGCTGTATTCGGGCACATCGCGTGCTTCGACAGAAGGGTCATCCTCAATAACATACAGCGTTTCTTCGTAGCTGGGTTCTGGCTCTTCAACTGCAGTAATCCTGACGTCGCCATAGTCTTGCGTCGACTCTTTTGCTGGCGGTGCGCCGACGCTCTGTGCCAACCGCCAACTCACCTTTTGTGCTGCGACATCGTCTGCTGCACGACGGCGGGACATCATCACTGCCTCTTCAAACAAAGGCAGTGTCAACATGATCCAAGGTTTGAGACCATTGATGTTACTGGCCCGGAAGGCCTGCGGGTTGAGTCGCTGCACAGCCAGCATCTGCTGATCATTCGTCACCAAATCGTCTCTCGTTCGATTGGCAATTCGCCACAGCGTGTCGTTGGGCCGACTCAACAACAGCCGGCGCTCTTGCCCGGTGGCATCTTCTGAGGGCAGTAACAGTTCAATAGGTATCTGCCGAAGACCCGAGCCATCTTCCAAGTCCACGACAAATCTCAGACTGGGTTCATAGACCGGCTGATCAGTAAAAACTTTCAGTATGAAATCCCCGGCAGCATTGTTGCTCAAGTCTAAGGAAATCGCGTCAAGCACTTGATAGCGCTGCATCCCAAATGCCGCAAAGGATTCTTCGTCGCCCAAAACAGCACTGACCAACCCAACCCGCACGTCGAGCTGGCCAAGATTGACTTGCGCTTGAATCGGCTGGCCTAGCGAAGAGTTTACCTCTGGCATCAAGAAATCCACGGGCTCGGTTTGCGCAAAGCTCGCCGATGCACCCATTAACAGGCCTGCCCACAAGAATCTAGCGAACATTTTTAAGCGCAAAATACTGTCCCTTTTATCTCATGCCTATTGGCGTTAAATCCGCTCACTCATCACAGACTTTTGAGAGCAACACATTGTCTGCAGGACCCGATGGGGCCCGGACACCTCACAAATGCGCCAAGAGCAGCTCTGCAATTTGCACACTGTTGAGCGCCGCTCCCTTACGGACGTTATCCGCCACCACCCACAAATTAAGCCCATTAGAATGAAAGATGTCTTTGCGGAGACGGCTGACAAAGACCGGATCCGTTCCGGCACCGTGTTCCACTGGTGTGGCCAGTTCGTGATCTCCGAGCAGCGTGACACCAGGGGCGGCAGTGAGCAAAGCACGTGCATCATCCACACTCAACGGCTGCCGTGTTTCGATGTGAACCGCTTCACTGTGACCGTAAAAAACCGGTATGCGCACGCAGGTGGCGTTCACGGCGATGCTGTCATCCTGCAGAATCTTGCAGGTTTCCCACGCCATTTTCATTTCTTCCCGTGTATAGCCGTTTTCTTGAAACGTATCAATTTGCGGAATAGCGTTGAATGCGATCTGTGCGGGCATCTTTCCGGGCTCAATAGGTTGACCGTTAAGCAGCTTGGCAGTTTGTCCCGCAAGTTCTTCGATACCGCTTGCGCCTGCGCCTGATACCGCTTGATAGGTCGCCACGTTAATACGCGTAATGCCCACCGCATCGTGTATTGGTTTCAATGCCACCATCATCTGAATGGTTGAGCAATTAGGATTAGCGATAATGTTTCGAGGTGCATAATCCGCAACACACTCGGGATTCACTTCACTCACCACCAAGGGAATGTCATCGTCATTTCGAAAGTGCGAGGTGTTATCCACAACGATACAGCCCTGAGCGGCTGCCTTTGGCGCGAACTCCGCTGACACAGACCCGCCGGCTGAGAACAGACCTATTTGAGTGTTGCTGAAGTCAAAGGTGTCCAGGCGCTGGATTTGCACTGATTTGCCGTTGAACTGGACGCGCTTTCCTTCCGAACGGGGCGAAGCCAACAACGCCAATTCTCCCACCGGAAAATTGCGTTCCTGCAGAATCTCCACTAGGGCCTCGCCGACGGCACCCGAAGCACCTGCGATGGCGACATTGACTGTTTTTTCGCTACTCATTACCTGACTAGAACCTCTTTGTTATGGCTTAAATAATTTCGGACTTAAAGATTTTCGATCACCAGCTCACCCATGGTTCGACATCCCACGGCTTCGTCTTGGTCATCTCCTGCAATATCGGCGGTTCTGTGGCCGTCCGCGAGCACCTTGGCCACCGCACGATCAACATTGTCTGCAGCCTCTGGCATATCTAGGCTGTAACGGAACAGCATGCCGACCGAGAGTATGGTCGCTAACGGATTGGCTTTGTCTTGGCCCGCTATATCCGGCGCTGTACCGTGTACAGGCTCGTACATGCCCGCGCCGCTGGCTGACAATGACGCTGATGGCAGCATGCCCAAACTACCGGTCAGCATGGCCGCCACATCAGACAAAATGTCGCCAAACATGTTGCCGGTCACGATCACGTCAAACTGCTTGGGCGCTCGCACCAGCTGCATGGCCGCGTTATCGACGTACATATGCGACAGCTCAACATCCGGGTAATCGCCGGCAATGCTGGTTACCACCTCGCGCCAAAGCTGACTGACTTCCAGCACGTTGGCTTTGTCTACACTGCACAGCCGCCCGTTACGCTTACTGGCCAGATCAAAACTCACCCGGGCAATACGTTCGATTTCGTGTTCGGCATAGACCAAGGTATTAAAACCCACGCGCTCATTATCACGTGTCTCAACCCCGCGTGGTTCGCCGAAATAGATACCGCCGGTCAGCTCGCGCACGATTAAAATGTCCAGATCCGATACCAACTCGGGCTTCAGCGACGACGCGCTGGCCAATGAACTGGCTAATAACGCCGGTCGCAAATTGGCAAACAAACCCAGTTCTTGTCGAAGGCCCAGCAGACCCTTCTCCGGACGTTGAGCCGTGGGCAGGTCATCCCACTTAGGACCACCCACCCCACCCAACAACACCGCGTCGGCGGCTTTGGCTTTTGCCAAGGTCACCTCAGGCAGCGGGCTGCCGCAGTCATCAATGGCTGCACCGCCAACTAAGGCTTCTTCCAGTTCGATGGCAACGCCCTGCTGCTGCGCTGCGACCTGCAACACCTCTACTGCCGGAGCAACCACCTCTTTGCCGATGCCATCACCGGGCAGAACTAATACTTTTTTCACATCAAATCCTTTTTGAGTGAACCAAGGGCTCGCCTTGGATCAGTGTTTAATCACGAAACAGCCACGGTTGGCGCTGACGATGCCCGACTTCAAAGTCACGAATCAGCTGCGCTTCCGCCAGCGTTAAATCTATATCGTCCATACCCTTGAGCATTTTCTCCTTGAGGGCCGAATCAATATCAAAGCCATGCACCTGCTCGCCATCGGTCACAGTCTGAGCTTGAAGATCGATGGTCAACTGCAACCCCGAAGCGACACGCTCGAAAAAACCGTCCAGCACATCGGCTGGCAGCGTGATGGGCAACACCCCATTTTTGAAGCAGTTACCAAAGAAAATGTCGGCAAAACTCGGTGCTATAACCGCTCGAAAACCAAATTCCTTTAACGCCCAAACCGCATGCTCCCGAGAGGAACCACAGCCAAAATTATCTCGGGCAATTAAGATCGAAGCCCCCTGATATTCGGGTAAATTCAGAGAGAACTCGCGATTGAGCTGACGCTCATTTGGCGTCATGCCAATGGTGCCCTGATCGAGAAAGCGCCAGGCGTCGAACAGATAGTCGCCAAACCCTGTGCGCTTGATCGACTTCAAATACTGCTTGGGAATGATCTGATCCGTATCGACATTGGCGCGATCGAGCGGCGCCACCAAGCCGTCCAATTGAGTGAATGCGTCCATCAGCCTTCTCCCCCTTGATGATCTCGAATGTCGACAAATCGACCGTTGATGGCCGCAGCTGCAGCCATGGCAGGACTCACTAAATGGGTTCGTCCACCGTAGCCCTGTCGACCTTCAAAGTTGCGATTGGATGTCGACGCGCAATGCTCGCCCTCACCCAGTTGATCCGGATTCATGCCCAGGCACATGGAGCAACCCGCCGCACGCCACTCAAAACCTGCCTGCATGAACTGATCTGCCAGCCCCTCGGCTTCAGCTTGAGCTTTGACCAAGCCCGAACCCGGCACCACCAAGGCTTCGGTCACATTGGGCGATACCTTACCGCCGCGAATCTGCGCTGCCGCTGCACGCAAATCTTCGATCCGCGCGTTGGTACACGAACCAATAAACACTCGGCTGATCGCGATATCCGTAATCTTTTGATTCGCGCTCAAATCCATGTATTTCAATGCAAGCGCCGTTGATTCCGCCTGCACTGCGTCGCTTATTGCCTCGGGGTTGGGTACTTCTTCATCAATGCCCGCTACCATTTCCGGCGACGTACCCCAACTGACTTGGGGGGCAACAGTGCTGGCATCTATGGTGATGGAGGCATCAAATACTGCGCCTTCATCCGAAACTAAGGTACGCCAGTAGTTTTCAGCCTGATTCCACAGCTCACCCTTCGGTGCAAAGGGCCGACCGTGAAGGTAATTGATGGTCGTATCATCCACCGCCACCAGACCCGCTCGCGCACCCGCTTCAATACTCATGTTGCACAAGGTCATGCGGCCTTCCATAGACAGCCGGCGAATGGCCTCGCCGCGATACTCAATGGTATGGCCAGTCGCCCCAGCCGTGCCCAACCGACCGATAATGGCCAGTACAAGATCCTTTGCGGTAACACCATCAGCCAGCGAACCGGTGACATTGACCGCAAAATTCTTAGCCTTGTTTTGCACCAGACACTGAGTCGCCATCACATGCTCGACTTCCGACGTACCAATACCCTGAGCCAAGGCTGCAAAGGCACCGTGCGTGGACGTATGCGAGTCGCCACAGACCACGGTCATTCCCGGCATGGTCGCGCCCTGCTCCGGCCCAACGACGTGAACGATGCCCTGACGGGGGTCCAAAATTTCAAACTGTTGGACACCAAACGATTTACAGTTTTTGTCTAGGGTGACCACTTGCTCCAGCGCCACTTCGTCAGAGATGCCGGCTAACCCGAGTTCGCGTCCCGAGGTTGGCACATTGTGATCTGGCGTTGCCAAGTTGGCATCGACACGCCACAGCGGGCGGCCGGCCAGCTGCAAACCCTCAAACGCTTGCGGCGAGGTGACTTCGTGCAACAACTGTAAGTCGATGTATAACAGGGAGTTACCGTCAGCCCTGCTGCCCACTTCGTGCGCGGCCCAGATCTTGTCGTAAAGTGTCTTTGGCTCTGATGGCATGTCATTACCCTCAAAAATTTGGCGCAGTCTAGGCTGGCGCCTACCATAAAACAATTCGATATTTTTTATATTTTGTATAACTTTTAGGAATTTTAATCGGCATACTGCGCCCTCCAAAATATTGGCTTGGCCACCATGCATCTAGACGAACTCGATTCCTTTATCCATGTCGCTCGCCTGAACTCGTTTTCTGCTGCAGCGGAGCAGCTGCACATCAGCCAGCCCGCGATGAGCAAGCGCATACAGTCTCTGGAAAGCCGTTTGGGGGTAACGCTCTTCGACCGACTGGGTAAACGGGTCCGATTGACACCGGCAGGAGAACTGCTGGTCGGCAAGGCAAACGCCATGCTGGATCTGTCCAAGGACATGGAGCGCGATATTGGCAATCTAGCCCAATCCGTCAGCGGACGGTTGAGTCTGGCGACCTCTCACCATATTGGCTTGCATCGTCTCGCGCCGGTGCTGCAAGCCTTTACCCGAGCCTACCCCGACGTCGAGCTGGACATTCAGTTTGAAGATTCAGAAGTGGCCTACAATCTTGTACAAGCCGGTGCCATCGAACTTGCCGTGGTTACCCTCAATCCGGCCGTTGATGAGGCGCAAAAGGAACTCGCAACGCAAACCGTCTGGCAAGACCCACTGTGCTTTGTCAACGCCAAACCTTTGCCATCGGTAACATCGCTGGAACAACTGGCGGCCTTGCCCTGTATCTTGCCGGGACCGAACACCTTCACCGGCAGAATTGTCACCCAGCGTTTCGCCACTGAAGGACTGAGCCTTCAGCCAGCGCTTTCTACTAATTATTTAGAGACCATCAGCATGTTGGTCAGCGTAGGCGTGGGCTGGAGCGTGCTGCCGCAGACCATGGCGGGGAATCTAGATCAACTCAGCCCCCGCTGCGCCCCAATCACCCGGACGCTGGGGTCGGTGATTCATGCCAAACGCACGCTGTCGAACAGCGCGAGGGCCTTTTTGGCCGTGCTGGAGGATTACGCTTCTGACTGAGACGGCTGCAAGCCTGCCTCGCGACCCATCTGTCCACGATGACGCAGCAGGTGATCCATCAGTACCAAGGCAACCATGGCTTCAGCGATAGGTGTGGCGCGAATACCAACACAGGGGTCATGGCGCCCCTTCGTCACCACCTCTACCGGATTACCGAAGCGATCAATGGATTGCCCCGGATTGGTCAGGCTGCTCGTTGGCTTAAGCGCCATGCGCAGTACGATGTCTTGGCCCGAGGAGATGCCACCTAGGATGCCGCCGGCATGGTTGCTCGTAAAACCATTGGGAGTCATTTCATCGCGATGTTCGGTGCCGCGCTGGTTTGATACCTGCATACCATCACCCACCTCGACGCCTTTTACCGCATTGATGCCCATTAGCGCACCGGCCAGATCTGCATCCAGCCGGGAAAATACCGGTTCGCCCAAACCCACGGGAACTCCGCTAGCGATCACCGATACTTCTGCACCAATGGAATCGCCATCTTTGCGCACATCGTCAATCAGCGCGGCAATATCGTGGAGCATGGACGGATCGGGGCAGAAAAACGGGTTGTCGTCCACGATGCTCATGTCGACGGGTTGAGGCCGCAGGCTGCCGATACCGGACAAGTAGCCCTTGATCGAAATACCCGTCTGAGAAGCCAGATATTTCTTCGCTATGGCTCCCGACGCTACGCGCATGGTGGTTTCACGCGCAGACGAGCGGCCGCCACCGCGGTAATCCCTCACCCCATACTTGTGGTGATAGGTGTAATCCGCATGAGCCGGACGAAACACATCCTTAATGGCGCCGTAGTCTTTGCTCTTTTGGTCTTCATTACGAACCAGTAAGCCAATGGGCGTGCCCGTTGTGACTCCCTCGAAAACACCGGACAGAATCTCTACGCGGTCACCTTCACGGCGCTGAGTTGTGTACTTTGACTGACCGGGCTTGCGCCGATCCAGATCCGGCTGCAGGTCTTCTTCGGTTAACGGCAGCCCCGGCGGGCAGCCATCGACAATGGCGCCCAAGGCCAGCCCATGGCTTTCGCCGAAGGTGGTCACGGTAAAGAGTGAACCGAAGGTATTTGCTGCCATGTGCTGCTCTGTTGGTGAGAAACGCTGTTGATCGAAGCGCCAAGCGCTTTGCTAAGGCGCATTATCTGGCTTGTGCCCTCCGCGCATCAAGTAAAAAAGACCTTGAGAATGAACTTGCAACGCCAGTTCCCCGCAAGGCATCAAATACTTCTTCAGCAAGAGATCGGGTTTTTCAACTTCACTCTTTTTTTATCAACCGGCTGTCACTCAACGAATCGCAGACGAAAGAAGAAACACCCCTTCCCCACCCTCAGGCAGCTCCAACCACTGAATCGGTAAGTCTGGATATTTGCGCTGCAGGGCCGGGGCACTGGCACCGACCTCGCAGAGAAACACCCCATCTGCTGCTAGCCGCTCAGCCAGTTCCGGCAAAAACCGATCGACCATACTCAAACCGTCTTCGCCCGCCGCCAACCCAAGCACCGGTTCGTGCCGATATTCCTCGGGCAGGGTTTTCATATCCGGTGCGTCAACGTAGGGCGGGTTGGTCAGAATCAAATCCCATTGGCCGGTCTGTTCTGCCAGCCACTGACAGGCATCGCCCTGCACGACGTGGACGCGATCGCCAAGGTTGTGCAGGGCGACATTTTGCCGCGCCAGTCTGGCAGCCCTAGCATCCAGCTCCACAAGGGTCACATGGGCTTGCGGGTAACGCTGAGCGGCCAAAATGCCCAAGCAACCGACTCCGGCGCACAGATCGACAACTTTCGTGATATTTTGCCCAAGCCATTCTTGCAGCGGCTCACCCAGCAAGTAACCGATGGGAGACCTAGGAATCATCACACCGGGTTCCACCAAAAACCGTTGGCCCATAAAACGGCATTCGCCGAGGAGGTGCGCCAGTGGCGCGCGTTCTTCGATCCTGCGGGTGGTTAGTTGCTGGATACGCTCCTTGTCAGCTGACGCAACCGGCAGATGCAGCGATGCTTCATCATCGGCGTAGCCCGTGACGCATAGCACCAAGTAAACGGCTTCATCCCATGCGTTGTCGGTACCGTGCCCGTAACTCAGAGGTGTTTGCGCAAAGTGCTCATATACGCGCTCGATTAACTCCCCGACAAACAGCTGTTCTGTTATTGCCAACGGGATGGATCCACAAATTCGACATCCGCGCCTTCGCTGTTGCCCATGAGCGTGCTGATGACTTCGGTGATACTTCGCTGCTCGAAGAGAATGCTGTGCAAACCGTCCACCAAGGGCATGTAGACATCTAACTCGTGGCTTTTGGCGTGCACCAAGCGCAGAGTGTTCACGCCTTCCGCTAGCTTACCCAAGGAGTCTGCGGCTTCATCCAGCGACATTCCCTTGGCAATACAAGTACCCAACTGATGATTGCGACTCAGCTGTGAGGTGCAGGTGACCAGCAAATCGCCGACACCCGCAAGCCCCAAAAAGGTAAACGGGTTGCCACCCATGGATACGGCAAAGCGGCTCATTTCCGCCAACGCCCGGGTAACGAGCAAACCGATGGTGTTTTGACCGACGTCTAACCCTGCCGCCAAACCACATACGATAGCGTAGATATTCTTCAGCGCACCGCCGAGTTCTACCCCGTACACATCGGCGCTGGGGTACACGCGAAGCGTATCGTTGCGCATGATCTCCTGTACAAGCAGTGCATCGGCCTGATGATGGGTCGCGATGACCGTACCGGCGTATTGCTGCTCAGCGATCTCCTCGGCCAAGTTTGGACCGGAAATTGCCCCCACGTGCTCGCTCGGGGTGAGGTCGCTCAGCAATTGGCTCATCAGCCGGAACCCGTCGGGCTCTATGCCCTTCGTCGCGCTGATAAGGACATCATCGGGCAGGATAAAGGGAGCCATCTCCCGGCAAACGGCAGCGAATCCAGAGCTCGGCACGGCAACGAAAATCAGTCTGGCAGATTGGGTTGCCTGCGCTAGGTCAGCCGTCGGCAGCACGCCGGACTCTATGGGATGTCCGGGCAAATAACGCTGGTTTTCTCCAGCCTCTAAGGTGTTAGCGACCTGCTGAGGGTCCCGCATCCACAGATACGTAGTGTATCCGTTTCGAGCAATGATATTGGCGATGGCGGTACCGAAGTTCCCGCCTCCGACTATGGCTACTTCCATCTCACTAACCAAACAAGAAGAGTCGGCCGCCATTGTGACGGCTTGAAGCTCAGATAGATATGCTGTCAGCTCTCGCTTGGAGGCAAAAGATCCATCAACAGCCGATTCATGCGCGATACGTAGGTTGCCGGATCCTGTAGCGTTCCCCCTTCCGCTAAGCTGGCTTGATCAAACAACAGTTCGACCAGTTCAGCAAAACGGTCTTCGTCCACTTCGGTGTCCAACCGGTGCACCAGGGGATGCTCAGAATTGAACTCGAAGAACGGCTTGCTCTCAGGCATCGTTTGCCCGCTGGCTTCGAGAATTTTGCGCATCTGAATGCCCACGCCGAAATCTGACAACACCAAACAAGCAGGAGAGTCCGTCAGACGCTTGGAAGGCCGCACCCCTTCGACTTTGTCGCCAATGACTGCCTGAATGCGCTCGGTCAGCGGGTGTTCGTCGGCCTCTTCGTCACTCTTGTCATCATCGGGCTTAGCCTCACCGGGTAGGGTCACATCACCGCGCATCACATCAACAAAGGGCACGCCCTCGTACTCGGAGAGCGAACTCATCAGCCATTCATCGATTCGATCGAACATCAACAGCACTTCCACACCTTTGTCCTTAAAGATCTCAAGGTGCGGGCTGCGGCTGGCGGTTTCATAGGTTTCGGCGCAAATGTAGTAAATGCTCTCCTGTCCTTCTTTTTTGCGCGCCAGATAGTCTTCCAGACCTACATTTTTGACGTTGCCCTCGCCGGATGTCGATGCAAAACGCAGCAGCTTCATGATCGCGGTGCGGTTGGCAAAGTCTTCGCCGGCACCTTCTTTAAGGACCTCTCCGAATTCGTCCCAAAACGCCTGGTATTGCTCTGGCTCTTTCTTTGCCATGTCTTCCAACATGCTCAGCACACGCTTTGTCACCGCGTTGCGGATCGAGGTAACGCGTTCGTCTTGCTGCAAAATTTCCCGAGACACGTTTAGGGGCAGGTCGTTAGAGTCGATCACGCCCTTAACGAAACGCAGATATAGGGGCAGGAACTGATCGGCATCGTCCATGATGAATACGCGCTGCACGTACAGCTTCAGTCCTTTCGGCATCTCGCGGTTATATAAATCAAACGGTGCGCGCTTGGGCAAATAGATCAGGCTTGTGTACTCGAACTTGCCCTCCACTCGATTGTGACTCCAGCTTAGCGGGTCCTCAAAATCGTGGGAGACATGCTTATAGAACTCCTTGTATTCCTCGTCCTCCACGTCCGAGCGCGAGCGGGTCCACAATGCTTGGGCAGAGTTAACCCCTTCAAGCTCGGACACAAACTCTTCGTCTTCTGAGGCACCGTAGCCGGGTTGCGAAAACATGCGCACAGGCACGCCAATGTGGTCGGAGTATCTCGTTACGATGTGACGCAGACGAGCATCTTCGGCATATTCCAGTGCGTCTTCCTGCAAATGCAAAACGACCTGAGTGCCTCTAGCAAGGCCCTCTGCCACATCAAGGCTGTAGGCGTCCTCGCCAGTAGAACGCCAACGCACCCCATCACCACCAGCAGCGCTTTGGGTTAGCACTTCAACTTCCTTGGCCACCATGAAGGCGCTATAAAAACCTACGCCGAACTGACCAATCAACTGGGAGTCAGACTTTTGATCGCCAGTGAGATTTGCCAGGAACTCTGCCGTGCCGGATTTGGCAATGGTGCCGAGATGGGCAATCACCTCATCCCGAGACATACCGATGCCATTATCCGCAATGCTCAGAGTCCCAGCGTCTTTGTCAAAAGTGACGTCGATATGGAAGTCGGCGTCATTGCCAATGAGTGCAGGTTCTTCAATGGATCGAAAACGCAGCTTGTCGATGGCATCGGACGCGTTGGATATGAGCTCTCGAAGAAAAATCTCGCGATTGGAATACAGCGAGTGGATCATCAGCTGCAGCAGCTGTTTGGCCTCGGTTTGAAAATTAAGAGTTTCGGACTGTTTTTCGGACTGCGTATCGCTCATGTGACGTTCTTCCCCTCTGCATTGGTGAGATCTCCTATGCGCAGGAAGATGGGGGTTAGCGGGGGAAATTCAAGCGTTTCAGGGGCTGGCGCCCCTGAAACACAGCAGCAAAATACCTTAGCTCCAGCCGGTCACCTCAGCCAAGGCATCGCCGATTTCCGCCAAGCTGCGCACGGTACGAACGCCGGCATCTTGCAATGCGGCAAATTTATCGTCCGCTGTACCCTTGCCTCCGGCAATGATGGCACCAGCGTGGCCCATACGCTTGCCCGGAGGTGCAGTCACACCAGCGATATAGCCTACTACCGGCTTGGTCACATGGGCTTTGATAAAGGCGGCAGCCTCTTCTTCAGCGTTACCGCCAATCTCGCCCACCATCACGATGGCTTCAGTGGCCGGATCTTTCTCGAACAACGCTAAAATGTCGATAAAGTGGCTGCCCGGAATCGGGTCACCACCAATACCAACGCAAGAACTTTGGCCAAAACCCCGGTCTGTCGTCTGTTTGACGGCCTCGTAGGTTAGGGTTCCCGAACGCGACACGATGCCGACTTTACCCGGCAGGTGTATGTCTCCTGGCATGATGCCGATTTTGCATTCGCCGGGAGTGATCACACCCGGACAGTTGGGACCAATCATACGCGCCCCGCTTTGCTCAAGTCGCGCTTTCACAACCAGCATGTCCAGTGTTGGAATGCCTTCTGTGATGCATACAATGAGTTCGATGCCCGCATTCAGCGCTTCCAAAATCGAGTCTTTACAGAAACTTGCCGGCACGTAAATCACACTGGCCGTCGCGCCGGTTTGAGCTACAGCGTCGGACACCGTATCGAAAACTGGCAGGCCCAGATGTGTCGTTCCACCCTTGCCCGGCGTTACGCCCCCGACAAGCTGTGTGCCGTATGCCAACGCTTGCTCACTGTGCAGGGTACCCTGCGAACCGGTAAAACCCTGGCAAATCACCTTAGTGTCTTTATTGATCAAAATACTCATGCTTGACCTCCAGCCGCCGCTACGGCCTTTTCGACCGCATCTACCAGTGATTCACCGGGAATAATGTTTAATCCGCTATCCGCCAGCGTTTGACGGCCAAGGGCTGAATTATTGCCCTCAAAGCGCACCACGACAGGCACCTCAACACCCACCTCTTGAACCGCACCAATGATGCCCTCGGCAATGGTTGCGCAGCTGACGATGCCGCCAAAAATGTTGATCAGTACGGCTTTTACCGCTGAATCCGACAAAATGATCTTGAAGGCTTCGGCTACCGCCTCCTTGGTCGCACCGCCTCCAACATCTAGAAAGTTAGCTGGGTTACCGCCGTGCAGCTTCACCAAGTCCATGGTACCCATAGCCAGCCCAGCGCCGTTGACCATGCAGCCAATGTTGCCTTCCAGCGCCACGTAGTTGAGGCTGAATTCCGCCGCCTGCGCCTCACGCTCGTCCTCTTGGCTTGGGTCGTTCATCTCTGCAATGGCGGGCTGGCGATACAAGGCGTTACCGTCAATGTTGATTTTCGCGTCTAGGCAGTGAATGTCGCCATCTGTCGTGACGACTAGGGGATTAATTTCGAGCAAGGAGCAATCTGATTCCTCAAAAAGCTTAGATAAACCCATGAATAAATTGGAAAATTGTCGGATTTGAGCGCCTTTTAAACCGAGTTTGAATGCCAGTTCTCGGCCCTGATAGGGCTGGGCCCCCACTGCTGGATCGATGGTTGCGCGGAGGATTTTCTCAGGAGTTTCTTCGGCCACCTGTTCGATTTCTACGCCTCCTTCAGTAGACGCCATAAACACCACTCGCCGGCTGCCTCGGTCAATAACCGCACTGAGGTAAAGCTCTCGTTCAATATCGGTGCAGCTTTCAACGTAGATCTTGCTGACCGGCTGACCGTTTTCGTCGGTCTGAATGGTGACGAGGTTCTTGCCAATCCAATGATCGGCAAAGGCGCGTATTTCGTCCAGAGAATCCGCCAACTTGACACCACCCGCCTTGCCTCGGCCACCTGCATGAACCTGCACCTTTACCACCCAGCGATCGCCGCCAATTTTTTGTGCTGCTGCAACGGCTTCGTCTGCGGTATCTACCGCGTACCCTTCTGAGACAGGTAAGCCATACTGCGCAAACAGACTCTTGGCCTGATACTCGTGTAGATTCATGGTGTTTCATCCTCCCTTTTACTGATTCACCCAACGGCATTTGACGCCGCGTAATGTGGCGTCGATTCAACATCGACAACGGCTGGAATGCCAACCGGACGGTTAGCCCCGCTTGACTCGATTAACTGTGTGAATTGCGTGGCCTCGGGCACTCAGCGCCGCCTCATGCATGCCTTCCGACAAAGTCGGGTGAGCAAACATGATCAAACCCAGATCCTCTGCCGAGGCGCTAAACTCCATGCTGATCACGGCCTGAGCGATCAATTCTGATGCCTGAGCTCCAATCACATGCACGCCCAAAATACGATCTGTTTGAGCATCGGCAATGACTCGAATCATGCCCTCGTTCTCCCCTGCTGCCAGTGCCCGACCATTGGCTGCATAGGGAAAGCTACCCACATTAAAGTCTTCGCCATCGCTCTTAAGTTGTTGTTCGGTTTTACCCACCCAAGCAATTTCAGGGTGCGTATAAATGACGCTGGGCACCGTATCGTAGTTGACCAAGGGTTTGTGACCGGCGATGCGTTCAGCAACCATAATGCCCTCTTCCATGCCTTTGTGTGCCAGCATCGGCCCGCGCACTACGTCACCTACGGCATAGACATTGGTCGCATCTGTCGCACACAGATCGTTCACGTAGAGAAATCCGCGCTCATCCAGATTTACGCCGGAATCCGGTGCCAGCAAGCCCTCCGTGTAGGGTCGGCGCCCCACGGCGACGATCAGCCGATCAAATTCGAGGGTGCGTTCACCGTCTTTGTCTTGATAGGTCACACAGACGTGTTTGTTCTTACCGCTTCCTTTCACCTCCGTGCCGGTAACCCGGGCACCCATGCGAATATCCAGACCTTGCTTGGTTAGAATACGCTTCGCATCACGGGAAATACGGTGGTCTGCCATGGGCAAAAACTCATCCATCGCTTCCAGCACGATGGTGTCAGAACCCAGCCGGTTCCAGACACTGCCCAGTTCCAAGCCGATTACGCCAGCACCTATGACGCCCAAGCGCTTGGGTGCCTGTTTGAACTCTAAAGCGCCGGTGGAATCAACGATGAGGTCATCGGTCAGCGGTGCCGGGGGAATTTCCACTGGCACAGAACCCGGCGCCAGAATGACGTGTTCCGCCTGAAGCATCTGCTCTTCCCCTCCGTGAGGGGTGTAACCCACCTGCCGATTTGCGTAGAGGCGTCCTTTTCCGGGTAGCGACGTTACGCCATTGCCGTCAAACAATGCAGCGACCCCACCCGTGAGGCCCGCGACCACCTCGTCTTTACGGGCGATCATGCGGGGCACGTCGGCACTGACCTTGCCAGTTTTAATGCCCATATCCTCGAACTCGTGCTGGGCCTCGACAAATTTGTGCGATGCATCAAGCAGTGCTTTCGACGGGATACAACCCCAGTTCAAGCATGTCCCGCCCAACACCGGCTTGTCTTCTTTATCTACCATCATGTTAATGCAGGCGGTGCTCATGCCGAGCTGAGCAGCACGTATCGCTGCATGATACCCCGCTGGGCCACCACCAATGACGATCACATCGTAGACGTTACTCATCTTAAAGCTCCAACAGAATGCGCGCTGGGTCTTCCAGCATGCCTTTAATCGCCACCAAGAATTGCACTGCCTCGCGACCATCAATCAGTCGATGGTCGTAAGAGAGCGCCAAATACATCATAGGCCGAATCACGATTTCGCCGTCAACGACCACCGCACGGTCTTGAATGTTGTGCATGCCCAGCACGCCGGTTTGCGGCGCATTCAAGATGGGCGTCGACATCATGGAGCCGAAGATGCCGCCATTCGAGATGGTAAAGGTGCCACCTGCCATGTCTTCAAGAGCCAGCTTACCGGCCCGCGCTTTTTCACCATAGGCCATGATCTGGTCTTCGATTTGCGCTAGCCCCAAGGCATCCGCATCACGCACGACGGGTACGACCAACCCGCGCTCGGTAGAGACCGCAACACCGATATCGTAGAAACCGTGATAGACAATATCATCGC
Source organism: Gammaproteobacteria bacterium (assembly GCA_012269545.1). Lineage (GTDB taxonomy): Bacteria > Pseudomonadota > Gammaproteobacteria > Pseudomonadales > Azotimanducaceae > UBA4421. The sequence continues at coordinate 30,245 of JAAXKB010000048.1, forward strand.
CATCAATGCTGGCATTGACCGACGGAAACCGCTTCAGCGCCTCGGTAGCCGCCCTCACAAAGAACGACATAAAACCCAGCTTGGTGCCGTTATGCGCGTTTTGAAATTCGCTTTGATAACGCTTGCGCAGCTGCATGATGGGCTGCATGTCGACTTCATTAAACGTGGTCAACATGGCAGCGTTTTGCTGGGCTTCAACCAAGCGCTTGGCTACGCTTGCGCGAAGTCGCGTCATCGGGACCCTACGTTCCACGCGTTCGTCATCTGCGCCGCTCACGAATTCCGTGGGAGACGACGACACGGTCGCAGTTGGCGTCGCCGCTTGTGCAGCCGGTACTGGCGCGGGCTCTTCATCTGCTGAGCCCGAAGCCAATGCGCTGGCAACGTCTTCCTTGGTGATCCGGCCGTCTCTGCCGCTACCCGACACGCCAGCAATATCTAGATTGGCTTCCGCGGCCATTTTCTTCGCCGCAGGGCTGGCGAAACGATCGCTATCCTTACTGGCGTCCGCAGCTACCGGCGCTGCTGCTGCGCTGTCGCCTGCAGTCCCCGCACCGGGCTCAAAGTTCGCAATCGGCTCTTCTGACAGTACCGTTTCGCCTTCGTTTTTGAGGATGCTTTGCAGCACTCCATCTTCTGGCGCAAACACTTCAATAACGACTTTGTCGGTCTCGATATCGACCAATAGAGTATCGCGGGCAACAAATTCACCTGGCTGGTGATGCCATTGGGCAACACTGCCATCTGCAATCGATTCCGGGAAGATTGGTGCTTTAATTTCCATGCTTAGTGTCCATTCTCCATGTCGTCACGGGGCTCTTCTGTGAGAGCGGTTTGAACGAGTTGTTGCTGTTGTTCGTTGTGCACGCTGGCGTACCCCACGGCCGGGGCCGCAAAGGCTTCACGGCCCGCATAGTGCAGCGAGGGAACCTTGTCGAGCCGATTGATGACACGCCGAATGCGGTGTTGTATCGAGAACCAAGCACCTTGGTTGATTGGCTCTTCCTGACACCAGATTACCTGTTCTACGTTGGTGAAACCGCTGAGCTCTTGGAGCAGTTCCTCATCTGGAAAGGGATAGAGCTGCTCAATGCGCACAATCGCTACATTGTCGAGTTTTTGTTCAGCACGGGCTTCCCACAAATCGTAAAAAACCTTACCGCTGCACAGCACGACACGCTTTGCCTTGTCGCAGAGCGATGGCTGAGATTCGCCGATCACAAGCTGGAACTGGCCATCACACAACTCGTCGACTGTAGAAACCGCTAACTTGTGACGAAGCAGGCTCTTCGGAGTCATCGCAATCAGCGGCTTTCGCGTCGGCCGGATCGCCTGACGACGCAGCATGTGGTAGACCTGTGCTGGCGTTGAAGGCACGCAGATCTGCATATTGCGCTCAGCGCAAAGCTGCAGAAAACGCTCCAGTCGTGCTGACGAGTGCTCTGGACCGGCTCCTTCGAAGCCGTGCGGCAGCAGCATGGTTAATCCACACAAACGGGCCCATTTGGTTTCTCCTGAGCTGATGAACTGATCAATCACAACCTGAGCGCCGTTGGCAAAGTCGCCAAATTGCGCCTCCCAAACAACCAAGGTACCCGGAGTGGTGGTCGCATAGCCGTATTCAAAAGCCAGAACAGCTTCTTCGGAAAGCAGTGAATCGTAGACGTCAAAAGTCACGTCATCTCGCAATCGATTCAAAGGAATCAGACGCGAACCGTCCTTTTGGTTGTGCAGCGCAGCATGACGATGGGAAAACGTGCCGACTCCCACGTCTTGGCCGGTCAATCGCACGGGGTACCCCTGATCGATCAGCGTGGCGTAGGCCATAACCTCGGCCATGCCCCAGTTGACCGACATCGCGCCTGCCGCCATACGATGGCGATCTTCCAAAATTTTGCTTACCTGCCGATGCAGGACAAATCCGTCGGGCAAGCTCTCCATCCGAGCGGATAGCTCTTGGAAGGCAGCACTATCAAAACGGGTATCTGCTGGCGTATCCAAACTCGAATCCAAATAGGGCGTCCAGTCGACAAATAACTTGGTATCCGGTTCATGCACCAATTCCAGAGCAACGCTCTCGCCAGACTCCAGCCGCGTGCGGTAACGCTCGGTCATCGCTTCAATCGCCTCTGCCTTACCAACACCATCAGCCACCATCTTTTCACTGAAGGAGGCGCAAACCGTGTTTTGCGTGCGGATTTTCTGATACATCAACGGCTGAGTCTTCATGGGCTCTTCGGCTTCATTATGACCACGACGTCGATAACAGATCAGATCGATAACCACGTCTTTGCGAAATTCCATGCGATAGTCGGCAGCCAGCTGAGTCGCAAAAATAACCGCCTCAGGGTCATCACCATTCACGTGCAGGATTGGCGCCTGAATCATCTTGGCCACTTCGGTACAGTATTCGGTGGACCGAGCATCAATCTGCTTGTGCGTGGTGAAGCCAATCTGGTTGTTCACGATTATGTGGACGCTACCGCCCGTTTTGAAACCGCGGGTTTGAGACATCTGGAAGGTTTCCATCACTACACCTTGGCCCGCGAACGCGGCGTCGCCGTGAATGATGATTGGGGCAACCAAGTTCCCAGCGTAGTCTTTACGACGATCTTGCCGAGCGCGGACGGAGCCTTCTGCCACTGGCGCAACGATCTCCAAATGCGAGGGGTTAAACGACAGCGCGAGGTGCATCTCACCGCCCGGGGTCATCACATTGGATGAAAAACCTTGGTGGTATTTGACGTCACCAGAGCCGTTTTCGCTTTGTACCCGGCCATCAAATTCATCGAACAACTCGCCGGGATTTTTACCCAGCACGTTCACCAAAACATTGAGTCGACCGCGATGCGCCATCGCAATCACTGATTCTCGGATGCCGTGAGTGCCCAGACGCTGAAGCAGTTCGTGCAACATGGGGATCAAGCTCTCGCCGCCCTCAAGACCAAAACGTTTGGTTCCCGGGTAACGCCGATGCAGATACTTTTCTAACCCTTCTGCTGCAATCAGGCGTTCCAGAATTCGCTGCTTTTGCTGATCATCAAACTGCGGCTTGCCTCGGGCACTCTCTAATCTTTGCTGCACCCAGAGCTGTTCGCGCGCATCCACAATATGCATGTATTCCGCGCCGATGGAGCCGCAGTAAGTGCTCTCCAGGGCATCTACTAAATCTCTGAGCTTCGCAGCCCCATCGCCATAGTGGAATGTGCCAGTCTGAAAGGTTTCATCCAGACTGGCCGGCGATAAGTTATGGTACGCAAGATCAAGCACCGGCATATCAGGGCGCTCCATCATCCCCAATGGATCGATATCAGCTCGCTTGTGTCCCCGATGGCGATAAGCGGCCACCAAATCTTGCACCCGCATTTGCTGTGTTTCATGGGCGCTGGAGATCTTGGTGGAAACTTTCTCAGGACGCGCTTTCAGCCGGTTCCGGCCAAGGCGCTCAAAATGTTGAATAACTTCAGAGTGAGGGGTATCTGGGCCAATGGTGCTTGCTACCGTAGGCAATGTATCAAAATAACTGCGCCACACCTCTGGGACCGAGCTGGGATCCTGCAGATACTCTTCGTACAGAGCTTCAATGTAGGCGGCGTTCTGTCCGCCAAGGTGAGAGCTACGCAGCATGCGCTGCATGAATCCTTCAGTCACCGTATTCCTCTTTTCTTTACTGACGAGCACGTTTTGTCTGTCATGCTCTTCGGTTTGTTACTCGCTCATGTTTCATCGGCACGGATTCGTTGGGCTCATGCCCACGCGTCTTTGCATTACGGCTTGTTTCGATGCTTTAGCGTTAGGCAGGTCTACCTGCCCTTGGGTTTCGCTGGGCGGGGCTTGAATCGCTCTACTGCCTTGCCTCCACCGAGCTTTTCCGGAGATTGAATTCTCGACTTTCGCGGCGGCATTGCCAAGGTTTTTGAGCACAATAATCGACTAAAAGGCCGCTACGAGCGGCGGCCTGACTGGTTTTGGGTCTCGCCCAAGGAATTTTATCCGTTTTGCTAGGTTCCCTGCTGCATCAGCATCGTTCGGATCTTACCAATTGCCCGGGTTGGGTTGAGTCCCTTGGGGCATACGCTGACACAGTTCATGATGCCTCTGCAGCGAAAGACACTGAATGGGTCGTCCAAATTAGCAAGCCGCTCCTCGGTGTCTGTGTCCCGAGAATCCGCTAAGAAGCGATAGGCCTGCAAAAGACCAGCAGGGCCAATGAACTTATCAGGGTTCCACCAAAATGATGGGCACGAGGTCGAGCAGCAAGCGCAAAGGATACACTCGTACAACCCATCAAGTTTTTCTCGCTCTTCCGGACTTTGCAGTCGCTCTTGAGCGGGAGGCGCTTCTTTGTTCACTAGGTAGGGCTGTACCTTCGCGTACTGATTATAGAATTGGCTCATGTCGACAACGAGGTCGCGTACTACCGGAAGTCCCGGCAAGGGACGCAGAACCAGTTTATTGCGTTTCACGACTTCCGATACCGGCGTGATGCACGCAAGTCCGTTCTTACCATTCATGTTGACACCGTCGGAGCCGCAAACGCCCTCGCGGCAGCTACGGCGAAAGCTCAACGTTGGGTCGGCATCCTTCATTAAATGCAGAACGTCCAGAACCATTAAATCCCTGCCTTCCGGCAGCTCGACTTCCACATCACGCATTACCGGCACTTCGTCCAGATCCGGGTTGTAGCGATAGACACTTACTTGCATAACAGTAAACCTAATTCTTAGTAAAGACGTTTAAAATGTATCTGGCCTAGTAAACCCGTTCTTTGGGTTCGAAGGCCTCCATCGTGCGCGGCGCAAAGTTCACGTCTCGCTTGCCAACGCGCTTATCTTCGGGGAAGTACATTGAGTGGCATAACCAGTTCTCGTCGTCACGGGATTGGTAATCGTCACGCGCGTGCGCCCCTCGGCTTTCTTTTCTGCCCTCTGCGGTAATCGCCGTGGCTTCCGCCACTTCCAACAGGTTGTCCAGCTCTAATGCTTCCAACCGCGCCGTGTTAAATGCTGAGGACTTGTCTGGCATGTTCGCTTTCTCAATCCGCTCGCGCAGATCCGCTAGCTGCTTGATGCCGTCCTGCATATTCTTTTCTGTGCGGAACACGCCGAAACTGTTCTGCATGGTGGTTTGCAGTTCTTTCTTCAGGTCATAAATCGACTCTCCGTCGCCGGATTCATTCCAGCGATTCAAGCGCGCCATGGACGCTTCGATATCAGATTCGCTCGCCTCTCGATAGGAGACGCCCTGACGCATGACCTGCTCAATGTGCAAACCTGCTGCCCGACCGAACACCACCAAGTCCAGCAATGAGTTTCCGCCCAATCGGTTTGCACCGTGGACCGAGACACAGGCGGCTTCGCCGGCAGCATACAATCCCTCAACTGCGACATCCTGTCCCGACGCGTCTTGCGTCAAAGCCTGTCCGCTAACTTGAGTCGGAATGCCGCCCATCATGTAGTGACACGTCGGCACCACTGGAATGGGTTCTTTGACCGGGTCAACGTGGGCGAAGGTGCGCGACAGCTCTAGGATGCCCGGCAGACGACTATTCAGCACTTCCTCTCCCAAGTGGTCGAGCTTCAGTTTGACGTGATCCCCTTCCGGACCGCAGCCTCTGCCCTCAATGATCTCAATTACCATGGAACGAGCAACGACGTCTCTACCGGCCAAATCCTTGGCTGACGGTGCGTAGCGCTCCATAAAGCGCTCGCCGTCCTTATTGATCAGATAGCCGCCCTCACCGCGGCATCCCTCGGTGACTAGCGTGCCAGCGCCAGCTATGCCCGTCGGGTGGAACTGCCACATCTCAATGTCTTGGACAGGAACACCTGCTCGCAACGCCATGCCAATGCCGTCGCCCGTGCACATCAACGCGTTCGTGGTCGATGCGTAAATGCGTCCAGCGCCGCCGGTCGCAACAACGGTGGCCTTGGAGCTGATGTGAACGACTTCGCCAGTTTCCATGCACAGAGCGATCACACCAACGACGACGCCGTCTTGATTTTTCACCATGTCCACAGCAAACCACTCATTTAAAAAGGTCGTTTCTGCTTTGACATTGGCCTGATACAGCGTATGCAGCAGGGCGTGACCGGTACGGTCTGCGGCTGCGCAGGTACGCGCTGCCTGACCACCATTACCAAAATCCTTGGACTGTCCGCCAAACGGACGCTGATAGATGCGTCCGCTCTCGGTGCGAGAAAAAGGCAGCCCCATGTGCTCGAGTTCGAACACCGCTTGAGGTCCTTCAGAACACATGTATTCGATGGCGTCTTGGTCTCCAATATAGTCTGACCCTTTGACGGTGTCGTACATATGCCAGCGCCAGTCATCGTTCGGGTCGTCACTGGCTATCGCGCAGGTGATACCGCCTTGAGCTGAAACCGTATGCGATCGAGTAGGAAAGACCTTGCTGATTACCGCTGTCTTCAAACCTGACTGGGCCAACTGCAGCGCAGCGCGAAGGCCAGAACCTCCGCCACCTACGATCACGCCGTCGAACTCCATTTTGCGAATTTGAGCCATGAGTTATTTCCTACAAATAAATTCTTAAAATTGCCAAACCAGTCGCATTGCCCACACGAGATAGACAAAGAGCACAAGTAAACACACCGCCTGATAGGCAAAACGCACCGATGTAGCGTACTGCCCAACGTGAGCTGGCCGCAGATAATCTGTGCCAATGGTCCAAAGACCAATCCATGCGTGTGCTACCGTCGACAGGACAGCCAGCGTTCCTGCAATCTTCATTGCCGGCGAACCGAAAAACGCCGTCAAAGCTGCAAAATCAATATTCTGCGTGAACAGGAAAAAAGCCATTACCCACGAAAAATACACGGTAAGAATAACCGCGGTGGAACGCTGCACAACCCAATCTGATAGACCACTGTTGGACAGGGCCATTACTTGAGAAACCTGCTTTACCATAACATTGCTCCGATGACGCCGGTCGAGATAACCGTGAGAACAATAACGATCACTGATCCGCGTTGGGCGGCGGCAACAGAGTCGCCGAGGTGAAAGTCCATTAAAATGTGTTTGAGCCCCGCCAAAATATGGAATTCAAGCGCGGCGATGAGGCCGAGCAGAATAAACTTACCCAGAGGCTGGGCAACGAGGTGCTGGGCAGCTGCAAAACCCTCGGGTGACGCCAGCGCCAAATCAAGCGCGTACAGCGCAAAAGCTAATCCCACAAACAACACGACCCCTGTGATTCGGTGCGTAATGGAAACAATGGCTGCCAGCGGGAAACTGAAGGCGAGTAAGTTCAGGTTGACAGGTCTGTCTGTCTTCATGGCCAAATCCTAAATGTGATGAAAGTCAGGAGCGTTCTTGATTCCCAAGGCGCCGGCAGCGGTTTTGCCGCAGGCCCGGACACCGCTGGGTAATCTCGAAGCGTCGATTTTAGTCGCCATCAGCGGTAAAGCCAAGAAGGATCCCCTGAATCATTTGCGTCAGCTCTTGGCCATCGACTTGACGGCAATGTCCTGCGCTACCAATTCACCCGCCGAATCACCCGGGCCCTTCGCGATCCCGCGACCACGCTGCAAAAAGCACATCGGACCTGGTCTGCAGCAATGCGACAACCGCCGACGCAAACTGATGGTCGTCAAAAAAACCAACAGTGCTGGAAATAGTGCTGACTTTCGTCAATGATACTCAGACTTGGCTCGAGATAGATGCGTTCGCCTGCGAGCAGTCTGCAAACACTATCACGCCTTTCACAGGGCACTGTGAAGCGTAAACCTAAGCAGTTTTGAGCAACCATAAAAAATCACGCAGAACAAAATTTGATGTTTATGCTGTCTGAAAGCTTCTGACCATTTGCGACTTGGCCACCATTGGGCAACGAAACAGAATAAACGACATTACATTTAGGGCTTAGCTAACCGCGCAATTGCGTCCGGGTAAGTACAGTAGAACTGGGGAGAGACGATGTCCGAACAAAAAACACAACCTGCCGAGTTGAAAATTCCAGGGGTAGACGAACCCATAGAGTTACCCATTTACTCCGGTAACTTAGGACCAGACGTCATTGATGTTGGCAAGCTCACAAGTCAGGGACACTTCACTTACGACCCCGGCTTCGTTTCCACCGCTGCTTGCGAATCGGGCATTACGTACATCGATGGCGATGAGGGCACCCTGCTCCACCGCGGTTACCCCATCGAACAACTGGCGGATAAATCAGATTATCTGGAACTTTGCTATTTGCTGCTCAATGGCGAGCTGCCCAACGCCGCCGCGAAAACCGAATTCGTGGACACGATAAAAAACCACACCATGGTGAACGAACAGCTGCGCAGCTTCTTCAAAGGTTTCAGCCATGACGCCCACCCCATGGCCATCATGTGCGGCGTAGTCGGCGCTCTATCCGCCTTCTACCACGACTCTACGGACATCGATAATCCGCAGCACCGAATGATCACTGCCCATAGACTCATAGCGAAAATGCCGACGCTAGCGGCCATGAGCTACAAACACGCTCAAGGGCAGCCGTTCATCTACCCGCGCAATGACATGGGTTATGCAGAGAACTTCCTGCACATGATGTTCGCGACTCCCTGTGAGGAATATGCCGTTAGCCCTACGCTTGCGAAGGCGATGGACCGTATCTTCCTGCTGCACGCAGATCATGAGCAAAATGCATCAACCTCTACCGTGCGACTGGCTGGATCCACGGGCGCCAACCCATTTGCAAGCGTTGCCGCAGGCATCGCGGCTCTGTGGGGGCCCTCGCACGGAGGAGCAAACGAAGCCGTGCTTACCATGCTGGAAGAAATTGGCAGCGTTGATAACATTCCCGAGTACGTCAGACGTGCCAAGGACAAGGACGACCCCTTCCGCATCATGGGCTTTGGTCACCGGGTTTATAAAAACTACGACCCTCGCGCCAAGGTCATGCAACAGACCTGTCATGAGGTATTGGAAGAGCTGGGTGTGCAAGATGACCCCGTACTGGCAATGGCGCGAGAACTCGAGCGCATTGCGCTGGAGGACGAGTACTTTGTTGAAAAACGTCTGTATCCGAATGTGGACTTCTATTCGGGCATCATCTTAAAAGCCATTGGTATTCCAGTAGAAATGTTCACCGTTATCTTCGCGACCGGCCGCACACCCGGCTGGATTGCACACTGGTGTGAGATGATCGGCAGCAGCTACAAAATCGGCCGGCCGCGCCAGCTTTATACCGGCAGCGCGAAAAGGGACTTCGTCGAAGTAGCCGACCGCTGAGTCGCTAAGCCGCGAGTAGCAAAACAGTAGAAAGAACCACTTCTAGCGCGCCGAGCGCCGCGCTAGAACGATTCGGCAAGATCTACTTGAGCCGTTTTAGCAAACTGGACGTATCCCAGCGACCACCGCCCAAGGCTTGTACATCCCCGTAAAATTGATCGACCAGCGCGGTTACAGGCAGTCGGGCGTCAAGCTGCTTTGCAGCGTCCAAGGCAATGCTTAGATCCTTACGCATCCAATCCACTGCAAAACCAAATTCGTACTCATCCCGAGCCATCGTTTGCGCTCTGTTATTCATCTGCCAGCTTTGGGCCGCGCCTTGTGAAATCACATCGACAACGGCGTCTACATCCAAGCCTGCCTGCTGAGCGAAATGCACCCCTTCACTCAACCCCTGCAAAACGCCTGCGATACAAATTTGATTGACCATCTTCGTGAGTTGGCCCGCTCCGACTCCGCCCATCAGGGCATGCTTTTTCGCGAAACAATCAAAGTAGGGTTTTGCTCGCCGATAATCCGCATCGCTTCCGCCTGCCATCACCGTAAGCACGCCATTTTCAGCCCCAGCCTGACCGCCTGACACCGGCGCGTCCAAAAACCCAACAGATTGCTCGGCGCAAGCAGTGCCCACCCGTTCAGCCAGAGCTTTCGACGCTGTCGTGTGATCGACAAGGAGGGAGCCGGGGATCATGCCGGCTAGGGCTCCTTCATCGTCCAGCACCACTTGCGCGACGTCGTTATCGTTGCCAACACAAACAAACACCACATCCGCCTGAGCCGCTGCCTCCTTGGGTGTCGATGCAACAGAGCATTGCCCTGCGCTGCCCTGATGCTGATCCAACCACTGAGTTGCTCTTGCGGTATTGCGATTAAATACCGTGGTTGAACTGGCATGCTTAGCCAAATGACCGGCCATGGGATAGCCCATCACTCCCAGTCCAATGAAGGCGACGCGACCGATGTGTTCTGACATGTTTCTCTCTCAACGGTTAATTCAGCAAAATTCACAAGTAGACCGAGGTCTCGCGCTATGATGCCAAGAGAACTCACGGGAGCACAAAGCCTTCTGCAAACATTCCTGCTTTCGTGCAAGCGAGGCGATCACAGAAATTTTGTCTCGCAACCTGCGCGGCCCTTGGCTATAACACTGCCTCTTTGCGTCCAAGTTTTCGAAACAGTATGTTAAGACGACTTGATACTAGGAACGTCATGCCAACACTTCGCGACCTGCCAGCCATCGAAACACTGATGCAAAGTGATTCCATCTCGCCGCTGATCAAAATTCACGGCGCGCACGTAATCAAGGATCGTTTAAGGGATCTGCAAAGCGCCATGCGTCAGACACGAAGCATACCTGAGTGGGCGGCAGAACCATTGGGTTACTCAAAAGAGCTCGAAAGAACGCTAGTGAAAACCGACTTCGTACCCGTTTTCAATCTGACCGGCACAATCATTCATACGAATTTAGGTCGCGCCCTCCTCAGCAAAGAGTTGTGGAACGACATAGAACCCTTGGTCACGCGCCCGATGAATCTGGAGTACGATCTGGTGAAAGGCTCTCGCGGCCAGCGAGACACCGCCGTCGAAGAGCGTCTGTGCGAGCTCATGCGCTGCGAAGCGGTCACCATTGTGAACAACAATGCGGCCGCTTTAATGCTGGTGCTAAACACCTTCGGTTTGAACGCAGAAGTGGCTGTCTCGCGCGGCGAACTGGTCGAGATCGGCGGCAGCTTCAGACTGCCGGAACTGATGAGCCGCGCTGGTTGTCGCCTATTAGAGGTTGGCACTACCAATCGTACCCGCTTAGATGATTTTGCCGCGGAGATTGATCGCGCCTCCATGCTGCTAAAAGTTCACCCAAGCAACTATCATATTGAGGGATTCACTGAGTCCGTCCAAGCGCCGGAATTGGCGACCCTCGCGACCGCCCACAACATTCCCAGTTGTGTCGATCTGGGCAGCGGCAGCTTAGTTGACTTGAGCCAGTGGGGCTTGCCCAAAGAGCCAACGCCCCAAAGCGTACTGGAGCAAGGCGTAGACCTCGTCACCTTCAGCGGAGACAAGCTTTTAGGCGCAGTACAGTGCGGAATCATTGCAGGCAAAAAACCGTTAATCGAACAAATACGAAAAAATCCGATGAAACGGGCACTGCGGGTGGATAAGGTCACCCTGGCGATCCTCAACGCCACGCTCAAGCTGTACAACGATCCTGCAGAACTGCCGAAACATCTGCCGCTACTGAAAACACTCACGTTGTCGACAACGACCCTTACTGCTAGGGCGGAAGACATGATTGCAAATCTGCCCGCCGAGCTAACAGGTGAGGTGGTAAGCAGCCAAGCCCAGATAGGCAGTGGTGCGTTGCCAGATCAAACCATTGCAAGCGTCGCCGTCGGCCTAACGCATCAATCGCTGAGCGCACAAAGACTGGTCGATGGGCTCAGAACTGCGCGGCCGCCTATCGTAGGTCGCGTTAAAGACGACCTGGTGCTTTTGGACATGCGCGGCGCGGATCCAATGGACGAATTAATTCAGGCCTTGCAAGACGTCGAATTGGGAACTGCGTGATCACATGATCATCACTTTGGCAGGCCACGTAGACCATGGCAAAACAACACTGGTACGAGCACTCACAGGCGTTGACACGGACCGCCTAACCGAAGAAAAAGCCCGCGGATTGACCATCGACTTAGGATTCGCCTACACCGAGCACCTCGGCTTCGTCGATGTACCCGGACACCAAAAATTTATTCACAACATGGTTGCCGGCGTGGCATCACATCAGCACGCCCTGCTGGTTATTGCTGCAGACGATGGGCCAATGCCGCAAACCACCGAGCACTTAGAGATACTGTCCTTGCTCGGTATCGCTAAAGGGACCATTGCGCTCACCAAGTGTGATTTGGTTAGCAGTCAGCGCCTGAGCGCGTGTCGCGAGGAAATCGTGAAACTCACGCGTAACACCTTTCTGCAGGAAGCATCGATTTTCGAGACCAGTGCCCAAGACTCGGCGGGGTATGAGGCGTTAACACACCATTTGCAAGAGACTGCTGCCGCTGAGGAAACCTTGGTCGATGAATCATCGTTTCGCTTGGCCATCGATCGTGCCTTTACGGTAAAGGGAGCTGGAGTCGTCGTTACCGGCACCGTACACTGCGGCAGCATCGCAGTAGATCAGCAAGTAACCCACTTCCCCAGCGGCAAAACCTTGCGAGTGCGATCCATTCGGGCGCAAGACCAAACGGTGGATCGCGCTTATTCGGGTAATCGCTGCGCACTAAATCTGGTGGGAACATCGTTGGATGAGCTTAAGCGCGGGGATTGGATTACCGCCAATCAAGCCGTGGGCAATCGTTCTGTCACCATCAGACTGAATAAAGCCGAGAGTTTCCCTAGGAGCTTAAAGCACTGGATGCCCGTGCACGTCTACCACGCCACCAGCCACAGCACCGCGCGGCTGGCAATCTTCACTGACGCTCCCGACGGCGAAGTCTGGGCGGAAGTTGTTTGCGATGACGCCCTAGCCTGCTATCGCGGCGATCGCATCGTGCTGCGTGATCATGCTCTAGACGCCACGCTGGGCGGTGGAGAGGTGCTCTTCGTGCGCCCGGAGCAGGCGAAAAGGCGAAATACTCACGAACATCAGACTTTAATTGCAGCCTATGCCGCACCCTCCCTCGCACAAAGTTTCACCGCACTTATGGCTGCTGGTGAATTGCGGTTAGAACAGTTCAGACATATCTGGAATGTGCCTGAGACACGTTTGGATGTTCTCAAACAACAACAAAACCTCGTGTCTCTTGATGACGTTGTGGTCAGCGAGAGTCAGTGGCAAAACCTAAAAGACGCGTGTTTGAAAGAGATCGCTGCCGCGAACCCACAGGAAGCTTTGGATGGACAGCCCGCACTGCAGATAAACGATCTGGTCAACATACCCCGCGGGCTTCGGCACCCAATACTCAACGCCCTGTTAAGAAGCGGTGAAATTGAGCAGAAAGCAGGCCTTTATTTGCTGCCCAATCAGCAACCATCAATGGCACCGCAGCTGGCTGCACTATGGACGGCACTGGAACCTCTGCTGGATCACCTCCAGGCCCCAAGTTCCGGCGATTTAGCCAAGCAGTTAAACCTGCCGCTGCCGACATTGGAAAAGCAGATGATCGCATTAGCGAAAACACAGCGGCTCACGCACGTTGCGGCCCATCGGTTTTATCTTCCTAGGCGCTTGTTAGAGGTAGCGCATAAGGTCCAATCCATAGCAGACGACAGTTCGGACGGGACACTGTCCGTGAAGACCTTTCGCGACCAAACAGGCATCGGCCGCAACGTGGCAATTGAGGTGTTAGAGTATTTTGATGGCCGTGGATTTACCAAAAGGCAGGGCAACGAACGCGTGATTTTACGGGCATTTGACAAGTGTTAGGCGAGGCATGGTGCGCCTAGGTGCGCCTAGTCGTTACTCGCGCTTGTTCTTAGCCGTTACGACGAGACCCAGACCCCAATTTCTCATAAGTCGGGTCCACCGAAGCCTCAGGGCGACCGCTAAGCAGCACCTCGATACCTGAATCAATCGAAGTGTCTTTGGCGCGCTGGGTGGCTGCTTCAAAAGCCTGCTCCACTTGCTTAATCGCAAGTGACTTATCGCTCGACGCGCGCTGCATGTTGGCGGTGTTGAGAGGGCCTAAGGCGACACTGTCGGCCATATATCTTCCAGATCCTGTACGAGACACGGCAGTCTACACCCCCTTCGACTCCGATTAAACTTTTTTTGCAGCCTCCAAATACGCTACAAACCCTTCTTTGCGCGCTTCACTGTGCGCGCTCCACTGTGTCGTTTACTGTCCTTGTTAGGGCGAATAGAAGGAATCTCCCCTTACCGGCCATGACGCATCCAACGAAAAACCAAGAGCGCGAGTCCCTTCACCCGACTGTTTTATTCGTTAGATCGCGCCAACGACTTGGCAAGGTACCTCTCAGGGTCAAGCTGCTTCAAGGGTTTGGAACGATTCCGGGACAGCATAAAGACTGGGCCTTCAACACTCTCCTGCTGCTCTACTATTCGCAAATTTTAGGACTGTCCGCCACCGTTGCGGCCTTCGCGTTGGCCCTGTCATTGGTCATTGACGCAGTCTCAGACCCGCTGGTCGGCGGTCTGTCGGACAACTTTCGTTCGAGCCTGGGCAGGCGACACGCCTTCATGCTTGCCTCGATCCTGCCTACGGGACTGTCGGTCTATGGGCTGTTTCAACCGCCACAGGATCTGAACCAAACGCTACTCGCGGCATGGATGATAACGTTCACAGTACTCACGCGGTTGTCATTTACCTTCTTCTCCGTACCTTACGCCGCCATGGCTGCAGAATTGTCCGAGCACTATGAAGAACGAACCACCATCATGACCTACCGGATTGCCCTCGGTTGGTTGGTTGGCGTGATCTTCATTTTCTGCATGTATTCTCTGATGTTCACGGACAGCCCTGAACACTCGAATGGTTTGCTTGATCCACGCCATTATGCCGGTTTTGGTCTGCTGCTAAGTATTCTCATGATGGGCTGGATGAGCGTCACTACACTGGGCACACTCAACCAGGTGCCTTACCTGCCTCAGCCTACGAAAGGCCTTCCTCCTGTTCGCTTGGCGTCACTGCTCAAGCAAACCTTAAGCGCCCTGCATAACCGAAATTTTCGATTGTTATTTTTAGCAACCCTATTGAGCGCAGCCATAACCGGCACTGGACAGGTATTTGATATCTACATGAACCTGTATTTCTGGCAGTTTGGCACCGACGACATACGCTGGTTCAGCTTCGCGCTACTCGGCGCTGTCCTGGCTTTCGTCAGCGTCGGCCCCTTACAGAAACTCTTGGAAAAACATCAAATCATGATTTATGCCATGACAATGCTTATGGTCATGGCCATGCTCAAAGTCAGCCTGCGGTTTTTACAGATCTGGCCGGACAACGGAGCACCAAACCTTCTGCCAATACTCGTCGCTCACGCGAGCATCATGGCCTATGGCGGATCGCTTGTATTGATCATGTTCGCCTCCATGGTCGCAGACATTGTTGATGAGCAAGAGCATCTCACTGACATGCGTCAAGAAGGCACATTTTCAGCCGGCGTGTCTCTAGCAGGCAAAAGCACGACAGGACTCGGGCTGATCATTGGCGGCCTGCTACTTGACTGGGTGATTGCCATACCTGTAGGAGCAACCCCTGAAGCAATACCTGCAGACGTTGTTATCCGATTGGGCGTGGTGGACGGCCTGCTCGTGCCAGCCTTTTACCTCATCCCCATTTTACTGATACGCAACTACAGGCTCGATCGTCACCAACTAAGCCGACTGCAGCACAACATCCGACGACGCAGGCATCCTGCGCTGGATCACGACGCTTGACTGAGTTGCTCCAGCAAGTCTGCAGGAAAACTCCCGGCAAATGGTGCGATTCCATGCTTGGCACGAACCTCGTCGATGTTCATATGCCAGTCTTGCTCCCATTCGATAGCCATGAACTTGGGTGCCTCACAGCCGTGAACCCACGCCTCTGAAAGGTTCTGCAAAAGTAATACGAACCCCTGAGGCTGGCGCAAATAACTCATCGTACAAACCGTGCTCAAAAACATGGCAGAGTAATTGTGTCCGAACTGGGCCAACTGGAATGCCGAAATCGCCATTTCGTGCAAACTGGTGGTTTCATAACCCGCCACTAGGTGCCAGGTATCGTGCATCTGCAAAATACGTGTGTTCAGATAACCCAAGGCTGGGCTCAAATCAGACAGGCCAATGGCATCACGATCCAGCACTTCTGGATCGAAACCATTATCCACCCACATGCTTAGTAGGTTTCTGGCCAGACTTCCATCTGGGTAATCATTCAGTTCTGTTAGCGAAATCATGGGCGGGAGCGATTTTGCTTCCGCTTTTCCCGTACCTGAGTGGGCGAGCGCAGCATCTTCACTTAGCGCCGCATAGCCCTCATCAAGCGCCGCATTCAAAGCCGCAACAGCCACAGTAATAGATGTAGCGTCGTAACCCGCCTCAGGACCCACCAAGGTTTCTTCAAACTGCGTCCAAAAACGATCTGGCAGCTCTACGCTCGCAGACTTAACGCTTGGACAAGGAGCCTGTTGACCAAGCTGAGTACGACAAATTGTGTCAAACACTAAGGGGATTGCGGCCGGTGCACTGAAAGACGCCCAGATCATCGCGCCGCACAGTGTCGCCTGATCGGCGACAATGCCCTTGCGTGCCCCGGCTACACTGGCAGCTACCGTTTGGAGGTTTGGGCGAAGGGTTTTGCCTCTAAGTTCGCCGAGATCGATCGACATCGTCATACACTCCTTGACTTTGTTTTCTGAGAGTATATCCAAAACTCTAGGCAAGACAGATTTGCGCTGGTCACAGCAACAAAGCGCACTTACTATTGCCCGCGGAAGAGCATCGCTCCCGGTGGGGTGCGCGGCCTTCAAAGCCGTTGAGGCGCGACTACGTGCCTGGTGGGTTCGACTCCTACCTCTTCCGCCAAACAGACCTCCACCACTTTCCGTCAGGATCAAAGGAAACGACTGTTCTACCTTTTTAACAAATCGTTTGTTGTTTTGTCCCGCGAACTTTGCCGCACTGACTTGGGGTAGATGGCTGATCAGTGAAAACAGCTTCCGGGCTGGTAACGCAACACAGGTAAGATTAATCCTGCCGATGGCCATCAAGGCTACAAGGGGAGTTGGTGTCAGGACAAACGCGAAAAGTTATTATGCGCTTTGCAACTGCAAAGTTATCCACCATGGGTTCCTTGAGGACAAACCCGTAAACACTTGCTCTAGCATAATGTTGGATGTCCTTTTTCTGAAGATAAGACGTAGATGGGAAATTTTAGACGCTTGGTGTTTAGGCTGGTCTTATTAGCCACTGTTACCCGGAATCGGTTTCAATGACCGAAACGATTCCACTCTCCACCTACATCGACGTTAATTCCTTTACCATCGTCGTCATCACTTGCGGTATTTTTGCAGCAGCATCTCACCTTTCGGGCAGCACCAAAGCATTTGCGGTTTTGAGAGATATTGGTATCCCCTTGGGTTTGTTTGGAGCCCTAGCTGGCGCGTTCGGGGTATCGCTGAATCTCACCGACTATGCTCAGGTGTACAGCTACACGGCGCTGATGCTTATCACTGCTCTGTATGGGGGAATCATTTCTGGCATTGGAATTTTCGTCGCCGGACAACAACCAACGGAGAATTTGGTTCCACACTCGCCCATGGCTATTTACTGTACAACCTGTGTGGTGTCGGCTATCTGTCTTTGGGCCATGAATTCTTCGGCAGGGATCGGGCCTTACGTGTCTCCTATTTTACTCGGGATCTTTACCGCCGTTTTCGCACTGGCGCTGGCAACCAGAAAGAAGGCCATCGCAGCAACAATAGCTGACGCCGCTTTTTTTTCTTCCATGCTCTGCGTATTCGTCGGGCTGATCGCTCGTTTCTCTGATTTTGTGCAACTGGGCGTTAAGATTTCAATGGGAGGCTTGGTGATTGGCCTACTGCTGTATATCGCAGCACTTTGCGTGTCCTATGGCAGCGGCGGACAAGCAGAAATAAACGGTCAGAGGCAGAATTGGCACTGGTTAGAACTCACCGGTTTTTTGATCTTTATGTACTTTGCACCAGAGACCCTGCGAGAGGTGTTGTCCGTGTAGTATCTCTTCGACAGCCTGCCCTATTTTACAACACCTAGTCGCTTAAGTTTCCGTGTTTACCGCGCACCATTTCGTCCTTGACCCACAGCAGCCGAAGGACGCCCTCACGGCCGATTGACAACTTGGGCTATTCAACACATTAAGCCTCACGGGCAGAGATGTGAGGCTGGCTTACAACAAACGATAAAGATGAAACACATCATCATAACTAATCGTAGTCACTAAAAAGAGTTGGTATTCCGGCCCGCTGAAGCACTGCGTTTAAGATGTCTGTCTGCGAATCGCCTCTAGAGCCAGTGATGTTGCTCCAAGCTACGCCTGCGATCGTTCTAGCCATGCGCTGGCACCGCATTCGCGTTAATCTCTACAAAAACAAGCTTAAGGATCTACGGGAATGAAGTTAATTGGCTTCTTGGTTTGCTTTGCGCTTATGTTCTGGATGATGGATAGTTCTGCGGGCATCTCTGCGTTTATCGACGCGACAAGCATCGCTGTCGTACTTATCGGAGCAATCGCCTATGCGGCTGCTAAAGGCGGCATCAGCCAAACCCGTAATCAGGCGCTTCTGAATTTTGCTGACGGCGCTGTGTATTGGGGATGGTTGGGATTTCTCGTAGGCTGCGTTGCTATAGCGGGGACGGTCAAAGAATTGAGTGGACTCGGTCCTGCCGCTGCAATCGCCTTTTTGACGGTACTTTATGGTTACTTCACTAAGTGGATGATCACGGCCATAGTCGACACAAGGGATGCTTAAGTCCCTAAGCCCAAAGGGTTGAGTGAATGGCTGAGATTGCATAGTTGCCGAAACTTCCGGGCAGTCCAGACCTTAAGAACAAACACATCAGCACAGGACTACTATTTCCCCGTTGAATACTGTTGGTCCGAGCGCGATGGCCTTCAGTGACAGTAAGAAGTAGATGGGACCCGTCATTGGTATGAGTTGGTGCAGCGTAATTATCTGCAAGAAGAACTGCATGATTTGAATGCCCAGCGAAGTTGGGCGGCTGAGCCGGATCAAAAAGAGCTGAAGTATGCTGCGAGAAAGCTGACAACGGGAGATGCTCCTCCAAGGCTGCGGCCTCAGCCTTCTTGTGATTCAACTAAGCGGACTTGAGGTTGGATAGCGTGTTCGGGATTTGGTGTTTGTCAAAATCCACCGCGAAAGCAACCGACGTCCCCCTATGGCTACAGATGTTTAGCCAGTGCTTCCCCGGGCACCTGAAAACACCATCCTGCTTTACCGACTGAAGCCGTTTTCGCAATACACACTACGGTACAAGATCAACACATACGAACGTGAATCTCATTCAAGCACTGCTAACATTGGTATTTTCCCCACACGGCTAGGGATACCTCTTAACCAAATGAAGCCCCGTGACCCCCGTGCCCGAGGCACGCAGCGAGGTTGGTTGGACTGGTTTCAGCAGAGCTTTGCAAGATAAATGAAAAGAGCAGGTCGCTGATAGAGGGGCTTTTGCAGCAAATCAGGCACCCAAGAAGTGTCCCTTGGGTGCCACCGGTCGAAGATTAATCAAAGTCTTCCAGCGTATAATTATGATCGTAAACTGCCAGCCAGTTCACGGTAAACCTGTTGGTAATTACAAAGCTATTTTGTGCGACGCCAGCCCATGTCTTCCAAGCATCGGTGGTTAACATGTAATCCTGCCAAGTTTCCATCTCCGCTAACGATTCGTAACCAACGACAATTTGGTGTGTCACTCTGCCGTCAGGCGCCGCATTACCGCGCACAACTTGAATCAGCCAGATTTGTCCGGGAAAGTCCTTCGATTCAGGCGCACTCATTAACGCATTCAAACCTGCTGCGGTTGCCGCAGCATCACTCACCTGCATGCGAACGACGTCAAATACCATGTCGTCGTTCGATACATCTCCCCAACTCTGCAGTGGCTGCTCCATGTACTGTGCTACTGGCGACGCAACGTCGTTTATCGCCTCCATGAACGCCGTGCCAGCCTCCGAACCCTCGAATTTCTTATTCCACGATTCCATCTCAGCGATGCTTGGGTACAAAACGACAACACGGTGGGTAGCCGGATTCACTCCGTTGAAGCCAATGGATTCGAGGTGAAGCTGTGCCGTTCTATCTTGGGCGACCTTGCTTTTCTGCAAAGTATCTAAGGCTGCGGCAAACGCACCTGCCTTTCCTGCCTGTACGGCCCATTCATATACGATTACCGTGGGCGCGCCTTGCGCCAGACTGGAGACGCTGACCAGCAATGCCGAGAGCACGCCAAGGATTTTATTCTTCATCTTATTTTCCTTTATTGTTGATTTAGGCCTTCGGCCCGCGGGTAGTTAAGCAATTTTGACGCTCTATAGCACCAAAAAAGACGACACGCTGATGCGCGAAACACGACGGACTGCTGGGGCGCATCCCGTCATAATAATGGGCAGTGCAGCAAAACATTGAGCTGTGCTTCTGCTAAGGAGTCTTTGCATTACTCTTTCAAGACCTTGAGACTTGAATAACGCTTGGGTTGCGCAGCGCAAAGAAACTGTGGCGGAGAGAAGAAAACATGACCCTTAACATTAGAAACGCAACGTCGAAGGACCGCGAACGATGCATGGAACTACTGCAGAGCCTTGCAAGTTTTACTGGCGGCTCGACGGCCCCCCTCGCTCATGAGATTTTCGATCAGCTTTTAGATAACGCCCGCGGCGAGGTCTTTGTTGCTGAAGATGCGGGCAGACTCCTTGGTATGGCTTCCATTTCGTACAACCTTGCTATGCGATTTGGCGGCGAGTACTGCCAACTTGAAGAGTTGATTGTTGACCCGGCAGGTCGCGGCAAGAATATCGGCGGCCAATTGGTGCAAAAAACTGTCGAGCAGGCAAGATTAAGGGGTTGTGCGGAATACGGCCTGTATCTCGTCGAGACGACCGAACAAAACCTGCCTTTCTATGAAAAGTACGGATTCAGAAAAGTTGGCTCAGAACTCAGACAGTCACTGAAAAACTAATTCTACAAACAGAAAGAGGGGCGAATGCCATTGCGGTGTCCGTTAGCGGAAGCAGGAAGTAGATGAAACATGTAGTGACGGGATTGGCATTATTGTCTTTAGTTGGCTGCAGTTGGGGTGAGCGACAGCTTGCGACTGGGCAGAAAGAAAAGGCCGATACGCTATCACTAACCTGTTACTTCGCGGCGAAAAACCAGATTTTCGAAACCTCCATTTTGCTCGACGAAAAACAGACAGAAGGAAGTCTCGAGACGTTCGATACCCGCCATAAAGTTGCTGTTGAGACTGTCACAACACCGGTGTTGCACGAAAACGGCTTTTGGATTTTAAAGACAGTGAACAGGAGCGATTCAGTGGCGACTTCGCGCGAACACCGAATTGACCAGTCAAACTTCGTTTACGAGAGACATACATTTATCCAGATGGGTAAGACGCCGCCATTAATCACCTTGGATCGAGGTCAGTGCAGTGCTCTCAGGGCATTGCATCGAAAGGCACAAGTCGTTGAAGGTCGCCTAGAAGAGCACGCATTCGATGATCAGGTGCTCGACGAATGAGAAAGACCGTCATTGCAGTTTTGTTTTCAACGTTAGCTGAATTGAGCTGGGCAGAACCCTGCTCAATTCCACTGCCCGATCAATGCGCCAGTGTTGGCTGTGTAAACAATGACATTCGCGCCTGTGAGTCTGAAGCCGACCTCAAGCGAATCAATAAAACACCGGCGGGCCAAGAAAACATCGATATTTGTCTTCGCAGAATTGTGAAGAATGAATCTGCGGAGCTGACCGTTGATTCAGTCCTTGCGGCTGTTCTTACTTGCCAGAATAAGGACGCTTTTGAATCATGAGTCACGTCTTAACTGCTTTGCCTTTTACGCAGAGGAGCAGCGTGCGTTGGTCTGAAGCAGCAGACACCCTCGACAACATCAACAACGTGCAAGATTCGCCGCCATCAAAAAGAGCGCCGTAAGGAAAAATGATGCCACTAGCCGTTTCGCAAACGCCGACCATCGGTGCTGAAATTCGCGGCATAGATTTGAGTCAGGATATCAGCCAAGAAAACGTAGAGTGGTTAGAGGCCCAACTTGTTCGACACAAAGTCATTTTTTTTCGCGATCAGAATATCGACCCGGCGGCGCACCTTGGTTTTGCCCGAAAATTCGGCGAGCTGGAAACTCATCCGGTTAACCCCAAGGAAGGTTTCTCCGAAATCATGGTTCTGCATAACAATGCAGAGAAGCCCCCATCAGGAACCGCTGTTTGGCATTCAGACGTTACCTGGCGAGCAAAGCCTTCTTTGGGTTCCATTCTCATTGCCCGCAAGGTGCCGAACGTGGGTGGAGACACCCTATTTGCTGACATGGAGGCTGCATACGAGTTTCTCGATGATGCTACTCAAAGCGAAATCAAGGGAATGAAGGCAATACACCAGTTTGCGCCAATGCGCCGCTATCTGATCGAATCGGGCGCGGATGCTGAACGACTAGCCCGGTTCGATTTGGATTACCCGCCAGTGTTGCACCCGCTGGTACGCACACATCCAGTAACAGGCCGAAAGTCACTCTACGTGAACGCCCTTTTCACTGTGGGCATTGAGGGCGTTCCAAACGATGAGGCTAAGCGGTTGCTCCGCAATCTATTTGCAACTGCCGTAAGACCGGAAATCCAGTGTCGTTTTCGCTGGCAAGAAAACTCCATCGCGTTCTGGGACAATCGATCCTGTCAGCACTACGCCACGGCCGATTACTACCCAAACGAGCGATTGATGGAAAGAGTCACTATTCAGGGGGATCAACCCTTTTAACTATCCAAGCTAACTCATGGCTTCTCAGGCCAGCACCGCATAGCGATTACCGCGAGGAAAAGGCATGACGGGTATCTACTTTCGTTCCGAGTTGGCCAACGCCTCCCGAATTTCAGCATGCTTTGCTTTTGTTAACGGATAATTCAGCATCGGCAGGTACGACAGGGCCAATCCCAGCACCGGCACAAAGCAATAGATCACCAACAAACCTTCTATTGCTGACGGGGGGTTGTTAGAACCGGGAACAAAACCAAAAACCAAGTCGGCAGCGGTAAGCGCTACGCCAACCGCGACCGCACTACCGAGTTTATTGACAGTGGTGAGAAGCGCGAAAAACATCCCTGCCCGTTTCTTTCCGCTCTGCAACTCGTCGATATCCGTAACGTCTGCCATCATCGATCGCAAGATAGGTGGCACCGCGCCATAGGCGATGCCATAAAGGAATGTGTAACCCCAGAACATCGGGATATTGCCCGGATCAGCGACCAGAAACAGACCGGACTGCATCAGGATGCCGTAACCCAGGGCAATTTGAATCGCTCTGGTTTTACCAACGCGGTACGACAACTGCATCCACATAGGCATTGCTAAGAAACCCGCAAAAAAATACAGCAGCAGGGCTGTACTGGCATGGTTAGGTAATTCGAAAACGTATGAGGCGAAGAAAATGTACAGCGCGGCGGTCGCAGAGGTCGCGAAATTACT
The DNA here is from genome assembly GCA_012269545.1 of Gammaproteobacteria bacterium. Classification (GTDB taxonomy): domain Bacteria; phylum Pseudomonadota; class Gammaproteobacteria; order Pseudomonadales; family Azotimanducaceae; genus UBA4421. The sequence goes on from JAAXKB010000048.1 coordinate 53,664, forward strand.
CGTGAAGTCAGTGATGAGCAGGCGCCACAAAGAGGCGTTCGCCCGCACAATGCTCAACGCTTCCCGCCAGTCGAGGGTAGCCGGATTATGGCTCGGCTTGTCGGGCACAAAAAGAAGCGTTGGGAGCGCAGTCAGTGGGAACAGAATCAAACAGAATAGCCCCATGCTGGCTACTTTCGTGGTTAAAGCCACCTCGCCCAGCATCTCAACAGCAACGGGTATGGCCAGCACCATCCCCATGCCGCTGATCACAAAGATCTCGCGCCACCCGTATAGGCGTGACCGCTCATCATAGCCACTTGCCAGTTGAGCTCCCCAGGATTGATGGGCAATGCTCAAAATCGTATAGCCAACATATAAAACCAGTAACCAGCCAGCTAAATAGACGGCACTGGCACTCTCTTCGCGGGGTAAAAAAACCATGTAGACCGCGAGCATCAGTATTGGAATAGCGACTGCAATCCAGTGTTTGTATTGCCCCCAGCGACTGCCGTATTTATCAATAACAACGCCCATAATCGGGTCTGTGATGACGTCCCAGAAACGTGCCAGCGTGAACACCAGCCCTACTGTCGCAAGACTTAGACCCAAACTTTCGCCGTAAAGTGGGGGCAAATACACGGCGATAGGCATAGCCATCGCCCCTGCGGGCAAGGCGACGGCAGCGTAGCTACCCAGTATCCGCTTGCTCATTTGGCTCATTTTACGGTTCTCATTGACTTCTTCTTTTAGCAAGTGGGCAGTACATACAAAGGGCCCTTAGATGCCCAGACACTGATCCGTTCTGCAGTTGAGGCAACATTTGATTATTGCGCTAGGTCTAATCCGTTGACCAATATGGCATTCGCTGTACTTCCAGCATCGCGGTGTTTCGCTATCGCCTGATAATCTTCGGATGTCATCCAAGCCATGGCGGATTCTTTTGAAGGGAATTCAATGAGCACGGACCGAGTGTCCTCCCAACTGCCTGACAGTACGGTGGGGGCTTCATCAACACTCAACATCTTGCCGTCGAATTTCTTGAACACGTCTGCAAATCCCGCTGAATACTGATCGTATTCGCTTCGGTCATGTATCTTAAATCTGGCGACGATATAAACGGCCATTGCATGTCACTCCCTGATTTTTACAGCTCATTCGTCACAGCATCACGCCTTATCGGCACTTTACTGACTATGCGTCATTTAAATGGTGAGTCTATGGCCAAGGACACTTGAAGGCAAGCCGGCCTTACAACACGCGACAAGAAGGCTCCTGCGGCGCGCAACAGAAAGTACTTACTGATACCGAATGAGACCGTTTGGCCTTTGGAAGCCCGCAAAACGCGGAGCATCAGCCAATTGCCTTTGATTTGTTTGAGTTAAACCCGTGTAATGCGGTGAAAACCAAGAAAGATTGCGAGCCTTTGCGAAACATCATCACAACGTTGCTGTTGTTGGCGGTTAACGGCACGAGTTGGGGCGAGGATGACTACCGCTGCCGCGTCCAAACTCAGGGGATATGGAAAGACGCCGAAACAACTCAAACTAAGGAGATCAGACTGCTCCTCAGTCACCGCCAGCTGTGGCTCTATTTCCCAATGGAGCTGACCCAGATTGCCCATCAAGACGGCGTAATGACGGCGAGTCTTCTGAACAAAGAGTCCCAAATGTCCATGGGAAATGTCTCCTTTAACAGTGATAGCTACGCTATCTCCGGTGCCTTCAAGTTTTACCAAGGATCGGTTATCGACAGCAGCTTTGCCGGGCTGTGTTACAAATTGAGCAAGCAGCGGTAATTGCGATTCACTAGAAACCCCTCGAGTGGAAGGAGAGCCTCAGTGTGCTGTCGTTTGCGTTGGGTCCTCTGTCGACACCGTCAGCCGAGAGTATTCAAAATGCGAGTCATCGGGGCGGGCATGCAGGCAAAATGTAACCACAGATAGTCCAAATAACGCTTGCAAAACGCCCGGCTTCGCGGTGCCATCAGGACATGGCAATACGAAAAGCACGTGCCACAAAGTCACGCGCAAACCCAAACGCCATTCAGGGAGTTGACTATGAATACTGGCGGCGAAAGCAACGTGCTGGAGCGACGACCGATCTTTTGGTTTTACGGTTCATCATCCATAGCCTACGGGATCAAGGACAACGCATTTTCTTATTTATTACTGACCTTCGCGAACCAAGCTCTTGGCGTTCCGGGCTACTTGGCCAGCCTGGCCCTAGCCATCGCCATCGTCTGGGACGCGCTGACCGACCCTTTGCTCGGCCATTGGTCCGACAAAACACAGTCGAAACTGGGCCGGCGACACCCGTTTATGTACGCCGCTCTGTTCATTCTGCCAGCCAGTTTCTATGCGCTGTTCAATCCCCTGCTTGATGTTCGCGGCGAAGACGCCTTCTGGTATGTCTTTGTTCTGGCTATCTTGATTCGCACGGGCACCACGCTGTTCGAGGTACCCTGCACCGCACTGCTGCCTGACCTTGAAAAAGACTACGACCGTCGCAACCGGTGGCTCGCTGTGCGTCATCTTTTTGGCTGGACCGGCGGCAATGGCCTGCACACCATCAACGTGACCTTCTGGGTGGGCGCTTACGGGTTTGCGTCTGCAACTGGCTACATGATCTACGGCACCGTCGGCGCGGTGATTATCGCCTTGGCCATCCTCGTTTCCAGCCTAGGAACCCAGCGAGTCGCGTCACAAATGCCTAAACCCCAAGAGCCGTTTCGCTTTAACGCCATCGGTAGAGAGTTCGGGCAGATCTTCGAGTCCTTAAAAAACCGTAACTTTGCAGCACTGTTTTTTTACTCGCTCTTATTCGGCGCAGCGGCAGGTTTGAGTACAGCCCTATATCTTTACATCACACGGTTTTTCTTCGAGTTCACTGGCGCACAGATCGGCATTACCGGAATCGCCGTACTCCTCGCGCCCTTTATCGCATGGCCCCTCGCCCCTCGATTGGGTTTAATACTGGGCAAGAAAGTCACCGCCATTTCCTTGCAGTTAACCCGGCTAGCCCTTTACCCCATTCCCTTCGTCTGCGTATTAATGGGGTGGTGGCCGGCGCTTGGATCTACTGCATCTATCGCCATCTACACGGCATTTATTTTTACCGAAGTAGCGGTCTTCATTGTGTCGGCCGTGATGTTGGACTCGATGATGGCCGATGTGGTGGAAGACAGCGAAAAACAAACCAACAGACGCTCCGAGGGTTTGTTTTTCGCCGCAAGAAGCTTTGCTGGCAAGTTCGTCAGTGCATCGGGCATTATCAGTGCCGGCGTGATCATTACCGCAGTTGGTTTCGACTCTATCACCAGCTTGGCCGATTTTACCGGCGAACATCGAGTGAAACTGGCTCAGCTGTTCTTACCTGCTTACTGTTCGCTCATTTTGGGCGCCATTGCTTGCATCAGTCTGTATCGGATTGATCGAAGCACCCACGAGCAAAACATCAAAATCCTCAATGACCGCGCATTGAGTGTGAATATTGAGGGCACTGCCCAAGAAAAAGAGTAAATCAAATTTTTGTGGCCTCCATATTCCTCTAAACTATCGCCTCACCCATTTGAGGAGATAGGAAATGCAGTTTGATGAGGTCGTCACTGGACGCCGCAGTATTCGAGGGTATAAATCCGACCCGGTTCCCAAGGCGCTGATTGAGGAAGTATTGGCTTTGGCAATGCGTTCCCCGTCATCAATGAATACTCAGCCGTGGAATTTTACTGTGCTCTCTGGCGAGCCGTTGGATCTCATTCGCGCTGGTAATACTGAGCGCAATCTTGCAGGCGTACCGCATTCTCGCGAATTTCGTATTGGCCAGCCTTTTGCCGGGCAACATCGCGATCGTCAGGTAGGCGTTGCAAAGCAGTTGTTTGCTGCCATGGACATTGCCCGTGACGACAAGGAAAAACGTCAAGATTGGGTGCTGCGCGGCTTTCGACAGTTCGATGCCCCAGTGTGCGTCATCATTACTTACGACGCCGTGCTCGCGGATAGCGACGATACTGCATTCGACTGTGGGGCCGTCACCACTGCGCTGGTAAACGCTGCATGGTCTCGAGGCCTAGGTGCGGTAATCAACAGCCAAGGCATCATGCAGTCCCCGGTGGTACGAGAGCACGCGAAGATTGCGGACGATCAGGTCATCATGAAGGCCGTTGCACTGGGCTGGCCCGATGACAGCTTTCCTGCCAACGCCGTGGTTTCCGAACGCAAGAGCGTCGCAGAAGCGGCATCTTTCCTTGGTTTCCCAGACTAAGAGCTTACAGACGCGGGTGGTCGATCACGGCTTGCCAACCTCCCCGCCCTCGGCTGCATTCTCAGCGCGATCCCATTTCAGTGGCCGAGTTCCATGCCGCTCAAGGCTGGGGTTTATCGTCGCCTAACTCCGTAAAGGGGATTAGCCGATCACTGCCGATCGCGGTGGCGATATTCTGATGATAGTAAATCAAGGCAGGTTCATTACGCCCGAATACCAGATCCGGCACAGCGCCACTGGCCAAGTTTCGATGGATGGCAACACTCTGTGGGAAGTCTTCCTGAGTGGTTACATCCCACACCAAATCCACGTTGAGACGCGCCTTTCGTTGCGCTTCTGCATCCATTGGTTTTGGCCAGAACAGGCTGAGTTCTATGCGGCAACGGTTCGCCCCATCTATAGGGTAAGTGCGCCAAAACTGAACGTGGTCAACTTGGTAAGTCAGCATAGCATTGGGCGCAAGCAGGTACTCTGTCGTGCAATAGGGCAGAACCGAACCTTGCTCGGCAGGTGGCTTCTCAAATTCTTTATCAATTGTTTTGCGCGGCGAAACCAAGTGCACCACATCGGCCATTCGCTCCACTAGGGTGGAGTTTGAATAATAGTAGGGACTGATGGTGTTTTTGTGGAGGGGCCCGATGTGATAAGTCTCGGCGAACCCGTCCAGAAAAAACTTATAGTTACAGTCCAATTCAGTCTCTCGACTGTCGATGTATTGCATACTCTCGATATCAAAGTTGGCAATATCGGACAACGATGACCCCATGAGTTCCTTCACCTTGCCCTCGATATCATCACCCTCGAGCAATACGAAGATCATTCCTGCTGTTTCGTAACACATCACTTCAAGCAGTTGATCGTAACGAGCATCTGCCTGAGCGAATCCCTCGTGACTGTTAGGCCGCGCAATGATGCGACCGTCTAACCCCCAGTTCCATGCATGAAATGGACAGGAAAACGATAGCTTCTTTCCCCTGCCCTCGGCCAAACGGGCGCCTCGGTGCCGACAGGCGTTAACGTAAGCGCGCGCAGCACCGTCGCCATCTCGAACCAGCACGATGCTGGTGTCAATCACCTCGTGAGTCAGATAGTCGCCCTCGTTGGCAATATGCGGCGTCAGCGCCACCAACAAAGGACGCTGCTTGAACAATACCTCCACCTCCAAGGCAAACTGGTCTTCGCTAACGTAGTGCTCAGCAGGTACTTTTAATGCGTAGGGTGAGAGATCTGTTGTCTTATTCGACAAGTGCGCTCTCAGGCGCTCAAGCATCTCACTTTGCTTGCGTGCATCCATGATGTCTCTCCCCGAGTCTTTCCGCTGACAATCTGTGCTGCGCCTGCACCCACACGGTCGCAGTGATGACGCCATGGCCAGTCTAGACGATTTGAACCTCGGCCGCTTAAGGCTTTAAAGAGCCTTGAACCCACTCATCCGCGCTCTGTCAGCGTATCGATTTGCTGCTCCGATATCCGCGCAGGCCCTGTGTTTTCAATTTCTCCTCTACGCCCCTCTTCCTACGGAGCAGCGATATCAAGTGCTCGTCGTGCACCGGCGTTCTGATCGTCAGTTCCGTCCAATTCCCAGCCCGCCGTCAGCATACGAGTCATGTATTGTCGGTTATAAAGAAAGCAAACAATCAATTGCCAGAATCCCAAGGTCACAATGGTGAACAACAAATGCAGGGCTCCAACGAAGAGCTCACCGCGAAACAAAGGTACGAACCAACCAAAAAACAGGTAAGTCCAGCTAAAGCCGTAGAATCCCTTTTTTATCATGCCGCTTTGCGTGTGCTTGATCGGAACTGATGTCGCCATTTGCGCTACCCCTCTCGTTGATGAAACTGATTAGCACCTGACTTGCCAACGTCCCGATTTCGTCATTGGTGGTCCACAAACCCAACCATCTCCCAGACACATGGGAGTTGCGCGAAACATCAAACTGCAAACCAACATCTTCAAACCTCTCAGAATCGATACTGGGCCTTAAGCGTTGTGTCGACAGCCATTGGATGGTCGCGCAGATGTCCCAACATATCCTTCACCATGACCGGCACAATGTCGTCCGGCAGATTGTGCCCCATATTGTCATAGACCTTGAATTTCGCTCCCGCGATGGTTTCGGCTGTATGCCGGCCATGCTCAACGCTCAACAGTTTGTCGTCCGCACCGTGCAAGACCAATGTCGGGGCAGTGATTTTTTTTACTTCCTTGGTTCGATCACCAGCATTCAAAATGGCGGTCACTTGATTGGGCAGCGCACTGGTATAAAAGCCCAGCTGCTCCAAACGATCAGCCTCGTCCTCAGAGCTTTCGTTCATATCCGAGATGCCCTGCTGCTGGGCCTTGCCGGGAGGCGGCAAATGGGGCGCCCAAGTTGTCGACATAATCGACACCAAGGACTGAGCACGCTCGGGGTAATCGTAAGCTATCACCTGGCTGATCATTCCGCCCATGGATGCACCGATGACATGGGCGCGCTCAATACTCAAGGCATCCAGCACAGAAACTGCGTCCGCAGCCATATCTTGCAATGTATAAGGAGAGTTAACCTGCCAGCCGATTTGGTTTTTCAGTAGTTGCCATCCCAGCCAGAGCTTGCCCCTGCCCTGTATTCGAGATGACTGGCCAACATCCCGATTATCCAACAACACGACGCGATAGCCTCCGTCCACCAGACCGTCAATAATTGCCGGATTCCAGACGCGATGAGAGGCAGCGAGGCCCATTAAAATCAAAATGGGTTCTGCTTGTTCGTCGCCCACCACGGTGTATGCGATTTCCACGTCACCATTCCGAGTTTTCGACATAGGTCCGTTTGGATCGTAGTCGGCAAACGCAACGCCCGTCTGAGCGAGGAGAGAAAAAATCAGAGCGATACGGATCGAGCGTGAGGCGTGATTGACGATGTCTAACATAGTGACAGCCGACCTTAATAACTCAGGCAGAAGATTTCCCCGATTGGGAGGATTTTGCAAGACCTCTGCGACTGACTGGCAACGCAATCATCTCTGCAAGCGCCCACACGGCTATCGCGACGGATGTTGCCTTACTTTGAGTTGCCCGAGCTATCGGTATCCGTGCGATCGATGGTATCAGGCCAGCGAGCAAGCAACCGCGTGCGACGTTGCACTGTAGCAGTAGTCGCTGCAAAAATCGCCCGACGACAAGGCATATCAATAGCGCACCGGCCGTCTTTGCCCGGCCCCAGGTGCCCAGATCATTGAGTTGGCCTGTTTTGTTTGAAGCGCCGGGCCCGCTCTTCAGCCAGTCGAAAAGCAGCCTGCGTTTCGGCCTCCACCTCTTCGCGCTGCTGTTGCTTGAGAGCCTCAAATTCCTCCGCCCACCAGCGTCTAGTGACCTGCGGAAAAGTACCCATGCGATTAACGCAGGCGTTCGCGCCCCGATCGCGTCCGGCTTGGTAGCCCGCCGCACCCTCCCGGGCCGCCTGCGTCTTACCAAAGGGCACTAGGTCGCCTTCCATTTTGGGTAGCAAAAAATAGGGCATGGATACCCGGGTTTCTCCATCTGGAATCAGCGTGGTGTTTACGCGATGCAGAGTCGCAGAGTACCTGCCCTCGCTGAGGTGCATCAGGGTGCCACCAGTGTTCACGATCACCGAGCCCGGAATCACCGGCACAGTATAGTCACCTTCTGCCGTTCTGCAGGTCACGGGCGCATCAATCCACTGACCCTCACCGGCGACAACTTGTAGCCCGGGACGGTCGTTAATCAAAAGCGCGATAAATGGCGGACCATCGATATGCGCTCCGACATTGTCAGCATCGAATGCATCGTATGAGTTGCGAACAAACTCTTTGGAGTTTTCATCGAACACATCCATGCTGAAATTGTGATTCAGACTCGCAGCTAAATCTGGCTCATCGAAGTCGAAATACTCGCGGAATGCGGCCGGGTCCTCGCCCAAGGATTCCACAATCGCCTCGCCTAACTCGTGAGTCAAACGATGATAAACCAAGTTAATTTCTTCAATGAGCGGTCGAAAACCTGCAAGTTCATCCGCCTGAGGCCACGTGTTTGGGCCACGAAACAGGCGTCTATGAATGGGCTGGGACTTATCGTCATGGGCACATACCGGCTCTTGTTCAAAGCCATACTGGAAATTTTCAATAACCTGCCCGTGACCGCGATCCGCCGGCGTTGGCAGAGTATAGCCACGAAAATAAGGAGTATTGGAGATGTGCGCTGTCTTTTTGATATCCATTGGGGCATCAAAAAAACCCCGCACTTCCCGAAACGCACGCTGCTGGAATTCGTCATCTAAGCCCGGCGCGTTGGTTAGGACCATGAAGCCGAATTCGGAAAGCGCATAAGACAGGTCCGCGAAAAATTTTTCGGGATTACTTTCTCGCTCCAGCCAGTCGACGGTTGGTAACGCCAGTTTGCGAACTTCACGCTTTTGATCTGTGCTCATTTTCCCGTTCCTTTGCGATAGTGGCCCTTGCATAGAGCCTAGACGCTATCCCGCTAATGCAGCCCGCTGACGAGCCAGCTCAAGCCCTTCTATTCTCTTTTTCATCCGCTCACCGTCACTCGGCGCCGAGTGACTCTACGCCAGCTCTATTCGCTTTTATTGCTGTGTTCTCCACGCGACGGGCGATCTCTTTTACCGGAATTTTTGCGCGGCGATCAAAATACAGCAGACCATTCACTTCCTGCTGCACATCCGTCAGCTGGGTCCACACGAATCCATTTAGCTGAGGAATTTCGCCAATTTCAACTAACAAGCGCTGACAGATCTGCAAAAGCTCATCTTCTGTTTCCGGTATGTCACCGTACGCAAAATCCGGCTCCAGACCTTCTCGTTTTCCCGCGCCGACAAAACCAATTCCGCCGCATTCCGACAGCACCAAGGGCAATGAACGCGGATCGGCACCGGCCAATGCGCCCAGCCGCGGCCGGCCAATTTTCGTTACCTGAGTTTGTGGCGAATCAAACAAACCATCTATGCAACGCGCCAGAGCGCCGTCGCCTTGTTCGTAAGAATGTATTGCCCAGACGTCACCAGTAGAAAATTCCCAGCCGTCATTACCGATCACGGGCCGCGTTGGGTCCAGTGATTTTGTTGCATGATACAGCGCATCAGCCAAATGGCGCTGCTCCGCCCGCTCGCCCTGATGCCAAATCCCCCAAGACTCGTTGAACACCACCCAACCGACAATACAGGGATGACTGCGGTCTCGGATCACCACCTGCGGCCATTGCCCTGTTAGGGCTTGAGTGAGCTGAGTGGAAAAAATGCGGCCCGCCGGCATCTCTGCCCAAATCATCAATCCCAGTTTATCCGCCCAATACAGATAGCGCGGATCTTCGACTTTCTGGTGCTTGCGGACAAAATTAAAACCCATCGATTTGGTCAGTTCCACGTCACAGCGCAATGCCGCATCATCCAGAGCCGTATACCAGCCACTCGGGAAATAGCCTTGATCCAAGACACCTTTCAAATATTGAGGCTCGCCGTTCAACAATATCGCCCCACCTTCACAGCGCACCTCGCGCAACCCTGTGTAGCTGGTGATCTGGTCGAGCAAAGCGCCATTCTCAGCCACCACCGTGATCGCTATGTCATACAAGACAGGATTCACCGGCGTCCAAAGCTGCGGGTTATCTACCGTTAGCGTGACCGTACTCTCGTCGCGATTGGTAAATGCCGAACGCCCAAAAGTCACACGGACACCATCGAGGAACACCTCGACCTCCAAACTGCCCTGATACTGTTTCGCCAATGTCAGCGTGACTCTCAACTCTCGGGAGCCCACGTCATAACGACTGAAAATACTTCGCCCGTAGTTCTCCTGCACCGGCTCCAGCCAGACACTCTGCCAGATACCAATCACGGCGTCGTAATCGATTGGCCAACGCGTGTCCCCGGCCTGCTTACCTCTGGGCTGCTGCCAGGAGTCCGTGTCCGCCGCACGCACAACCAACACATTGTCAGTTTCTTTTAAGAAACGCCCAACAGCACATTGTACTGGCGTATAACCGCCTTGATGACGGCAGACGTGGTGTCCATTGAGATAGACATCCGCGGTGTAGTCGCACGCCCCAATGTTCAGTAAGACATTTTGGGCGGACCAATCCGGTCGGTCAAATGACCGGCGATACCAAACAACGTTCGCTGCCTCCGCCCACTCCACACCACTAGCCTGAGAGCCAGGGGCATAAGGAACCGTGATTTCAGCGCTCCCTTCCCCAGGCCAATTCGCTGACACAAACCACTCATCCGTCTGCCCGCGGTCGGCAGCATCGGTTCTAAACGCCCATGTGCCGTTCAAATTCAACCACTGGTCGCGTCTGAGCAGGGGGCGAGGATATTCCGGTCGCGGTAAAGCCTGGGGTGAAGAATCTGACATTCGGGCTAGAGCTGTTCCAACAACGGCTGGCCTAATGCCTCGCGATAGTTGTTATGAAAATGATGCAGCGCCGGTTCGTTTCGACCAAAGATGATCTCCTTCAACAGACCACTTTCCGCCGCTCGCTGCTGCATTTCACCCATCACATAGTCCTCGTTTTCCACCGTGGACTTAAACACCTCTAAGGCATTTGCGAGGCTCGCACGCCCCTCTTCAAAATCGTAGGCATCTCTGTTTCTCGCGGATTCGTCATCTAAATCCGAAGCCTGTGCAGCCAATTCAGGCGCGTAGTAAAAGCTGATGCGCGTGACCGACCGAGACGGGTCACCCTTCACGGGATAAATTCGAATCAGCGTTGTTGATGCCCTGCTCGTAATCAGCTGTATGTTCGGAAATAGGTGATAGAGCACAAAGGTGCATTTGCCGATATCCCATTCTGACTCGGGCAACTGGCGCATGGTTTCCATGCCACGATTGGCCGTCACGAAGCGATGGTGACGGCCGAATTCTTCGAAATGTAAGTTGTTGCCGTAATACAAGCGCCCCAGCGTGTCTTTGTGCAACTTGCCAAAATGATAGGTCTCACCGAAGGTATCGTTAGCAAACTTCCAATTCAGGGCCTTATCAATCGTCGTCTGACCGAGACTGACTTGGCTGTTCATATCAAAGGAGGGAAACTCGTCAGCCAACTCGCCCAGCAACGCCCTAACGTCGAGATGCCCATCAGGGTTCGGGTGAACCCACAGCAGCCCGCTTTCTTCAGCGCATGGCAGTTCGATCAGACCCCTACAGGATTTATCGATATCCCCGAAATGATCGTTGTTGGGGATGGTCATTAACTCGCCGCTGTTGGCGTAACTCCAGTGATGAAACGGGCAGGTAAACACGTGTTTCGTACCTCGCTCCTCTTGGGCCACCTTGACCGAGCGATGTCGGCAGGCGTTTAAAAATGCATGAAATACGCCGGCTTTGTCACGGGTCGCCAGCATGGGCACACCGAAGTCATCCAGGGTCATGAAAGACCCCGGAGCTGGAAGATCTCCTGACAAACCAATGAGCTGCGGGTGATCCATGAAAAAGTGCTTTTGCTCGTGCTCGGCAATCTCAGGACAGACATAGGATTGCGTCGTCATTTTGTATTGAACGCCGGCATCAACGTTTCTGCCCTCATCCAATTGGCTTATCAACTCTTTTATGATCGTTACCTGAAGGTCGTGTTTCATTTGGCACCTCACCCGAGAGACGTATTGTCTGTTTAACTCAAAAACCCCTCGTACCAGAACTTGTGGCACACGTTGAACATACCAAAATCCGAGAATCCTGCCAGACCCGGGCGCGTTGTGCGAAAACAGCATCAGTAGTCCAGCAAGGCAGTCATGGTGAAAATCAGCCTCATTGCATCCTTACGTTGGCATTTTTTTTGCTGTCTCTTCTGCAAACAATAAGGTTGCCGACATTTCGACAGCGGCACATCTAGGAGGAATGTAATGTTGACCTATATTTCCGTTGGCGCAGACGTTTTGGCGTCTTTTGCGCTGGTTATTTCCGTGATTTTTTTACTTAAAGAACTGCGTCTCACACGAGATACCATGAGTCACGCAGACTTTGTCAACTCGATAAACCGCAGCGCCGAAAACATGCTGCGAATCACTGAAAACGACGAGTTATTGTCAACCATTGAGAAAATCAGTGTGTATCGAAGACAACAAAAGCGTGACAAACGCCAATTACGGCGGATTTTGGACGGTCTAACACCTCAAGAACGGGTGCGATACTTCCACTTTCAACGAAATGCGTGCTTGAACTGTGAGGTGTTTTTGGAAAGCGCCAGTGCGGGCTATATCGATGCGGACCGATTCGCCATGGCGTTCGGCTGGACTAACGTTGATTATGAGATCTGGAACGCGCTTGGACTGGGTATCGGCGCCAGAACTCAACGGCATTTCGCCGCTCCCTCAGGAGCTGTCATGCCGCTGCATCCTGTCTCTGCGGGCTAGTTAACCAACGTCGCCGCACGATGTAATGCTCGGCCATCGTGCGGAGACAGGGTGAAGCCTACCTCAGTTGATGCTTTCACCCACTGCTTGCTGGGCGATGCTCGCCAACTCCAATCCCTTTTGCTCATAGGCCTCGGCAACGACTTCTTTTGCTGCTTTTTGGCAAAATCGTACCGTTTCAACTGCACCTACGAAGAGCCGATCACCTTCGCGATTGCGGTAACAGCTCATGGTGAGCTTCTTGACCAAGGAATCTATCGCCTGTTCTTGGCTTAATTCACTTGAAGTGCCCGCCGAAACGGAGGCCGAAAACGTCAAGATAGCGGTTGCCAACAAGGTTGAGAGAGTTTTCATGTTATACGTCCAATTTTTTGAGGGGACCTTAATGTTACCATAAGTAACGAACAGTGTGCACTTTTAATTACTTTCGGTAACATCCAGACCTGCCCAAAACCTAGACGCATCCAGCGGGCATAAACCCAACCGAAACGACATTCAATATCTCTAGCGATGATGTATCGGACAGCAACGACGTAGCACGCGCCGCTGCCCCCCATTTCTCAAGCACCGTTGCTAACTTTCCCTGCGATCACCACCGTTTTTCTGGCCACGTGGACTCTTGCACTCTAAAATCGCCCGCTTCCGGCATCGTAGGTCGCATGCTCTGAGCCACCGGATCGCAAAATCACTTACGTACTCGCATACCTGATTAATATTTTTAAGGAGTCTACTCTGAACCGTTTTACCTTGGTCCTCCATTGCCCCAACGTCATTGGTATCGTTTACCGAGTCTCTAAATTCCTGTTCGAGCGACACGCGAACATTACCGAGAGCGCTCAGTACGACGACGAAGATTCGGACCGTTTTTTTATGCGGGTGACCTTTGATCTGCCCCAAATGACCTGTACTGCAGAGACTCTTACCGAGGACTTTGCAGTCATAGCGAACAGCCTTGATATGCAGGCAAGCTTCCACGCCGAAAGCGAACGCCCCCGACTATTGCTCTTAGCCTCTCAATGGACCCACTGCTTGGCAGACTTACTGCAACGCTACAGTTCTGGAGAACTGAAAGTTGATATTGTAGGCATCCTATCCAATCACACCGGACAAGCTGCAGAGTTGGCGAGCAAGTACCGTGTGCCTTTTGAGCATCTTGACATCGAAGAATCAGGTAAGGCCGCCGCAGAGCAGCGTATTCTCTCAATCATGACCGAACGAGAGGTCGATCTCGCTGTACTGGCCAGATACATGCAGATTCTATCTGACGACTTCTGCCAGCAGGCACGCTGCCCAATCGTCAATATCCACCATTCATTTTTACCAAGCTTCAAGGGCGCTCGACCCTATCACCAAGCCTTTGCGCGAGGCGTCAAAATCGTCGGCGCCACGGCCCATTACGTTACCGCAGACCTCGACGAAGGGCCGATCATCGAACAGGATGTAGCTCGAGTGAACCATGCCATGGATTCCAAAGGTTTAGTGGAAATCGGTCGCGATCTGGAAAAAACCGTGCTGGCGCGCGCAGTCAAATTACATATTCGAAACCGCGTGCTGCCCAACGGGCCCCGAACTGTCGTCTTCGCGTAGCTCGCCCGACCAGTATTGCCTGCGCAGCGCTAACTCAAATTTTATATTCCTCGTTGCTATGCGCGAATGCTTCGCCATACTGATACATTGTTTTACCGGAGATGAATATGAATACGAATAGGCAATGGTTACTGGCCAAGCGACCCAGCGGTCTTGTGACTCGAGCGAACTTTGATTACGCGGAAAACCCGATTCCCGAGCCGGCAGAGGGCCAAGTGCTTGTTCGCAACCTGTTTCTATCCTTTGATCCCACCCAACGAGGCTGGATGGAAGATCGTCCCAGCTACCTTCCACCGGTAGGTATCGGCGATCCCATGCGCGCAGGCTCAGTTGGACAAGTAACCGAATCTCGGCATCCGGACTTTGCAGTCGGCGATATCGTGCAGACCACGGGCGGTTGGCAAGACTTTGTGGTGGCCGCACCAAACCAAGGACCGATGGGCCTAACGAAAGTACCTGAAGGCGTCACGCCCGAAATGATGCTCTCCGTGCTCGGAATCACTGGCCTTACCGCATACTTCGGTTTGCTGGATCTCGGCGACCCCAAGCCAGGTGAAACGGTGCTGGTTTCTGGCGCTGCTGGCGCGACCGGGTCCGTCGCAGGCCAAATTGCACGCATCAAAGACTGCCGCGTTGTCGGCATTGCTGGCGGCCCTGAAAAGTGTGCATGGCTTAAGGAAGAGGCTGGCTTCGACGACGTCATTGATTACAAACAGGGCAACGTTAGCGATCAGATCAAGACCACCTGTCCCGACAAAGTGGACATTTACTTCGATAACGTTGGCGGTGAAATTTTAGAAGCGGCCTTGAATCACATCAATCTCAAAGCACGAGTGGTCATGTGCGGCGGCATCTCCGGATACAACGCCACAGAACCAGTCCCAGGCCCGGCAAATTTGATGAACATCGTCACCATGCGAGCCCGAATGGAAGGTTTTATTATCCTCGACTATATGCCGCGGGCCGGTGAAGCAATCGCCGATCTGCTGCAGTGGATCGGTAGCGGAGAACTGAAGTACCAAGTGGACTTACAGCAAGGGTTCGACAACATCCCGGACACCTTGCAGCGTTTGTTCACGGGGGCAAATCTAGGCAAGCAGCTGCTGCAAATTGCGGAACCGTCCTAGACCGTCCCAGAGAGCACGACCGATCACCTGACACAGAATCTGCCATGACTCCAGAAGCACCAAGCAACGATATCCGCATCGCAACTCAGTCTCGAGGCCTTTATGCCGGATTCAATGTCTGGGTTGCAGCGGTGCCTAAGATCGTTATTTTGGCACTGATTACTTGGGTCGCAGTGTCCCCAAGCCAAGCCGGCCAACAGTTACTGAACCTGCAAACATGGTCAACGGCGTCTTTCGGCAGTTGGTACATTTATGTGACGGCCTTCTTCACGCTGACCTGTTTGGCCTTGGCTCTGTGGCCGCGAACCGGCCGTCTCGTGCTGGGCCAGCCCGGTGACGGACCAGAGTTTTCACAGTTCAGCTGGCTATCCATGATGTTCGGCGCGGGCATTGGTATCGGCATGCTCACCTACTCCACAGCGGAACCCATATTTCACTTCGCCACCAACCCGGAAACCATCCAAGGTATCAGCACACCGCTGGACGCGGACAACGTCAGAAACGCATACAAATGGGCCCTACTGCACTATGGCCTGACGCCTTGGGCCTGCTACGGTGTCATTGGCATTGCCCTAGGCTATCTGCGTTACGCCAAGGGAATGCCCTTGACCATTCGCTCTGGATTGCAGCCCTTATTTGGTTCCTCTCTTTCAGGATGGCTCGGGCATCTCGTCGATATCGCCGCCATTCTCGCAACCCTTATCGGGCTGGGCGTCACAATTGGTTATGGGGTTTCGCAGTTTTCCGCTGGCCTGTTCAATATCAGCGGTCTTTCGTTTCTGGTGAACGACAGCGGACAACCTACGCTGAACGCTCAAATCATTGGCCTGCTGATAATCGTCAGTGCGTCATGTTTGTCTGCTTTGTCGGGGATTCAGAGAGGCATCAAGTGGCTATCCAATATCAACATGGGCTTATCCATCTTTTTAGTCGGCTTTTTCGTCGTCTTTGGCTCGACTGCCTTCGCATTAACGACATTTGGCTACGCCATTTGGGACTACCTGCTAGCGCTTCCCGCCATGTCGGTGACGGTTTGGCAAGATACCAGTACCGACGTCGGTGCAGCACTGCAGCAATGGCAAGGTGCATGGAACATTTTTTATTGGGCGTGGTGGATAGCATTCGCGCCATTCGTCGGATTGTTTCTGGCCAGGGTCTCGCGCGGGCGCACCATTCGTGAGTATGTGGCAGGAGCCATCGTCATGCCGGCAATGGTTTGCCTGACTTGGCTCGCTTTCGTTGGTGCGACGGCCATTGACCTGGAGCTACAGGGCATCGCCGGTGGCAGTATTGTAAATGCCGACATCTCCGCGCAGTTGTTCGCCATGATCAATTTGATGCTGTCGCCAGACTTGGCTGTCGCTTTATCTGTCGTGGTCGTTCTGCTTTTGCTGACTTTCCTCATCACCTCAGCAGACTCGGGGATTTTAATCATCAATACATTGGCCTCTGGTGGTAGCCAAAGCCAGAAAGGCGCTGCTCATATCGTGATCTGGGGCTTTATTTTCGCTCTGCTGATCGGCGCATTGCTCAGTGCTGGCGGCATGGACGCGCTCCGCTCCGCCATGATCGTTGGTGCCTTACCCTTTTCAATCGTGATGGCTCTGATGGCCATTGCGCTGATCAAGGTAATGGTCAGCGACGTATCGTCCGATAACGTTTAGCGGACTAAGCCCACGGCTATGGTAAGCCTCCCAAGGTGATGGCCTCTGGGATTCCTCCCAGCACATACTCTGGAGCCACGATCTCGCGCTGGCCAGTTTCGTCCAGCGGATCCGAAAAATACCCCAGCGCATACTCGCCCTGGGTATACCCCAACAGGGCCTGCACTTTCGGATCAAAGTTTTTCGCCAAATGCGGCGGGCAGGACAGATATTGATTTTCCTCTTGACGAAGCCAGCCCAAACAATACGTCAAGTTCAAGCCCAGCCGCGGCGCTGAAGACCGATTAGCTCCACCATTATGCAAAACACTGCCCGTGTAGAAAAATACCGAGCCCTTGCTCATTTCTGCTTGGCATATCTGCTCCGGCTTAGGCTTTTGCTCCCAGGGCCAGCGATGACTTCCCGGTACGCAGTGAGTGGCTCCATTCTCCTCAGTAAAGTCCGTCATTGCCCAGATGGTGTTCAATTGAGGCTCGACGCTGGTCGGCAAATAGGTGCCCCATGCGTAACGATCTCGATGAATTTGCTGCGCTGCATTACCCGGGTGAATTTCAATGGTCTGGGTGAGATGCAACGTGATTTTGCTGGTGAAAGGCTGCAAAAACGCTTCTGCAGTGTTCAGTACCAGCTCGTTAACAATCAAATCTCGACAGGTTGCCGACCGAGCCGCCAGCGCCCCTGTGCGCTTCGTCGATCTGCCGGCGAAATCATCTCGCCCCATGGGAGTTCGCTCGATATAGGGCATCACCTCTTCGTTGAATTGATCAACGGTCTGTGTATCGAGAACATCTCTTACGATCACCGCTCCGGCCTCTTCCAAAGCTGCTAACACATCTTTAACTTCCGCTTCTGGCCCCAGTGTCTTCAGCATCATCATTACCTCCCCGAAATCCAGTTTTTTAGGACAATGCGCGTATCGTCGCGCTCTTCTTTGCTTAAACAATACTCCGAAGGTGCAAAGTCTGTCACCCCTGCAGAAGCCAGAGCAGCAATGCCGTCTTCAACCTCTGCAGCACTGCCCACGATGGCCAAATCTGCAGGACCTGCAACACCTTCCCGCTCGAACATCGCTCGATAAGACGGCAGCCTGCCGTACATGGACAGCCCCCGAGCAATGGCCTCACGTACATGGGCGGCTTGCGAAGTCACACACACAGGCAAGGTTGCCAGTATTCGCGGCGCAGGCCTTCCCTCAGCAGCGGCTGCATCGCTAATCCTGGGGACTATATGCTGTTTTACGGTTTTAGGTCCCACCCATGCCAGCGTGGTGCCCTGAGCTAATCGCCCTGCAACCGCCAATGCCTGAGGCCCCAGTGCGGCAACCAATACCTCTACCGGATTTTCTGGCGGTTGAAAAAATCGGGCGTTAGAACTGAAAAGCTCGCCACGAAAGTCCACCTCGCCGTCTCTGAGTAGAGGCATCAATACGTTCAAATACTCGCGCAGGTGCCGGATCGGCCGATCGAAGGCGATACCCAGCTGCGCCATCATCGGTTCGTGGGACAGTCCGATACCTAGGGTGAACTGCCTTTGCAATGCGTTCGCTGCAGTCACCGCGTGAGCTGCCATCGCCATCGGGTGACGGGGAAAAGTGGGTACGATCGCCGTGCCCAATTCGATACCGCGTACCTGGGCTCCTACCAGTGCCAAAACTGTGATTGCATCGAAACCGCCGGTAGGGTGCTCCGCCAGCCAGTAATGAGCGAAGCCATCATCAGCCGCCTGTCTTGCATGATCAGTAACCGCTTGCACCGACGCTTGCTGCACCAACCCTGTACCGTTTATCCCAAGCCTCATGCTCTCTCCCAAGATCCTAACTGATTAGCGGGCGCTACATCGCACCGAAGCTGTTCAAGAAAAATCGATAACCATCCGCCCTCGAGTCCCCCCCGCAGCCAAGCGCCGATGCGCTTCGCCGGCCCGCTCAGGAGATACGGTATCTGCCACTCTCAAGGTTAATGCACCTTGCTCCGCATGCTGGCGCAGTTCATCCAGTAGGTCGTAGCGTTTGTTGTACTGTGTTACCCAGGTTTCGGTAAATCTAATTTCCCGCTGCGGATCACCTTTGAAGCCCCGAACGGCCGTAAAAGCACCGCCATCTTTTACCGCAGGTATCGCTTTATCATTCAACAACGCGCCATCCGCCAAACCGTCGACGCCTGCGGGGAAGTGATCTCGCACCCGTTCTGCAAACCCGTCCCCTCTGGCAATGATCACGTCGGCACCCAGCCTTTCCAGCAGTGCCCGATCGGTTTCCGCTGCATCAGCAATGACGATCAAGCCCGCGATCTTTGCCAGTTCAATCACATAGCCGCCGTAAGCGCCCGGCCCACCGGTTACGGCTAGCACCTGACCGGGAGAAAGAGCCAGCAAATCCAAAGAAAGTCGTGCGGTAAGAGCATTCATCGGCAGAGTCGAGGCTTGCTGATGCGTCGTGTTTGCTGGCGCCGGCACTACCGCGTGTTGGTTTAAAACCAGCTGCTCACGATAGGCGCCATGTTGAGCCTTGGGTACGACCATGGCCATAACCCGATCACCAACTTCGATACCGGTTGTCACGCCGTCACCAACTTGGTCGACAATTCCCGCAGCGTCCATACCGGGCACGTAGGGCGGCGGAAACTGGCTCTGCAGCTTTGCTCGCGTGCCGTCCCGAGCGACAACGTCCGTGGGATTAACCGCGGCCGCATAGTTGCGAATACGAATCTGGCCGGGGCCGGCCGTAACCTCGTCCACATCGACAATCTCAAGCACCTCTGGCCCGCCATGCTCCATCAACCCAACTGCTTTCACAACAAACCTCCCCAACGTGAATCGCAAACATCAACCCGGAACACTGATCGGCATCAAAAAGTGTCAAAAATACGCTGATCGCTCCATCACAACATACATTTTATGTTTACCTTCTGGTACCTTCTTAGCTAAAAATAAGAGAGGATCGCCATGGCTTCTGGGGAAAAATCCGGGGATATTTTCGATCACGAGACAACGGTATTGGAGACATCGCTCGCGCTCGTTGATTCTGGCGCAGCGTCTGCAGATGATCATCAAAAGCTGACAAAGGAGTATCAAAAACTTTTAAAAACCACGCGCCGAATCATCAAACTCAGCGACAAAAGTGAGAAACGCCTGACGGAATTGTCCCACGAAGCGCAAGAAACGAATCGCCAACTGGAAGGCCTTTCAAACCAGCTATCTAAATATCTGTCGCCGCAGCTGTATCAGTCAATATTCACAGGCTCAAAAGCAGTCGCCAGAACGAGTTCCAGGAAGAAACTCACCGTGTTCTTCGCGGATCTGTGCGGCTTTACGAACATCGCTGAAAACCTAGAATCCGAGGACGTGGCTGAGATGCTCAACCTTTACCTTGGTACGATGACGGAAATCGCCCTCAGCTATGGAGCTACCGTGGACAAGTACATTGGTGACGCTATTATGCTGTTTTTCGGCGACCCCGAATCAAAGGGAGTTAAGGAAGACGCTATCAACTGCGTCAACATGGCCTTGGAAATGCAGCGCACGCTGAAAGGTATGCAGGACAACTGGCATCACTATGGCCTGCAAGAACCATTGGAAATGCGTATCGGCATCGCAACAGGCTTCTGCACGGTCGGCAACTTCGGCAGCGATGCGCGTTTGGAGTACACCGCCGTGGGCTCTGGCGTCAATACCGCGTCCCGACTGGAAACTGCCGCTGACAATAGCTCCATTTTAATGTCCTTCGACACCTACTCCTTAGTCTCAGATCGAATTCCATGCCAAGAACTGGACACCATCCATCTGAAAGGGATCGGCCCTGTAAGGACCTTCAGACCCGTTACCGACGACGAAACTGGGCTATCCCGGCTGTCAGTGGAAATTGGCTCCTCCGCCATGAACACCGACGTCAGTCACCTGAGCACCGCAGAACTCGAGGCTGCTAGGGCATCGTTGGAGAAAGCAATCGAGAAAGTGCAGACGCACTTGAAGGAGGGATCGGCTCAAGAGTCATTGCTGTAGCCGCCAACCAACCGGTTGGCCGTGCGGCATTCTTTCTGCGCTGCCAGACGAAAACGCAGTTAAGACACGTAACCCCGGTACACAAAAACCGGGCCATTCTCGGTGTCGGCGATTTCGAATTCAAAGCGCTGCACTCTGCGAGCCATTTCAATGAAGCCTAAGCCCGCACCCTGGGACCCTTCCGGCGGTCCGCTACGCAGTCGTTCCTTATACATCTTCCGCAGCTCTTTAGCGTCTTTCATGCTCAACTCGAGCAGCGTGCTCTCAAGCGCTGTGCGCTTATCCGAATCAATGGCGTTAACCGCCTCAATAAGAAAGCCATCGTCCTCAGTGACGCTAATGGCAATCGTACCTACGCCCTCTCCGGTATCCGCACGAAGGTTCGCGTAGCGGATGATATTCTGAGCTTGCTCTACAAAGACGCCAAAGACCCGTTTAGCGACCCCTTCGTCGGACTCTGACTCACTCAGTTGCTGTCGAACAGGATTAGAGATCTGAGTTAGCAGATCCTCTGACAGCGGACCTGAATAGCAAAACAGCGTACGCCGAGCCTGCATAAATTTGTGAAGCTCAAGTGTTTCATCATTAATCATGGGATGTCTCCGCGGGATTCCGAGCCGTTATCATCAGGGTAAAAACCATGCTATTGCGCATCACCCTCGCTGGGTGCCTGTACCTCTATCAGTTCGAACACGCAGGATTCGAGGTCTTCCCCAAAGTCCTCGCCGGCTTCCAGCATCGTGTCGTCATCCTCTCGGTAGTTCCAATTGACTTTAACCGCCAAACCCGCCGCTGCCTTCTCTTCAAAAAATTCAAAGAAATCAAAGAAAAACTTTGCCGACGAGCTATTAAAGTAAAACAGTTCAAGGTCTACTGTGAATGAGCCGGCGTCTGGCACCACCGAGCGCAGCGTGGACATGACCGGAGCCGAGAACTCCTGAATATTCTCCGGGTAACATTCCCCCACCATGCGGCATCTTGCTTCATTGATTTCAATGAGAGGGGTTCGTTGAGTTGCTGCTTGTTCCATTCCTATACCTCTTCTACGTCGGGAGTGATGACCTCGTCTGCACCCCCATTAATCGAAAACGCCAACAACGTCAGATCGTCTCGATACGGTGCACCGCCTCTGTAAAGATCGACACTTTTCATGACATTGCTCACCAAGCCTTCCGGTGTCGCTTGGGGAGAATTCTGCAGCGTTCTGAGCACTCGGCGGCGACCAAACGCAATGGGCCGATCTTCGGCACTCATCACATCCGTAATGCCGTCCGTAAGCATCACAAACGCGCCTTGCGGGTTATCAATCACGTGCGTGTTGAATTGGAATGCCCCTCCGGAGCGAGACGAACCAACTGATTTGCGATCACCTTTGACTTCTTCAGCTCCCTTGTCATTGACCCAAAATAGAGAAGACTTCGCTCCAGCGAACTCCAAGCGCCGTTCTTTGCGGTGGTAAATACACACGCCGCCGTCAAAACCTTCGTCAATTTTCTCGTTTGAGTTATCTTGCTGGCTCAGAGTTTCCATCACGAGACCATGCGCCTTGGACAAGTAGTCACCAGCATTTTGAATTTCGCGTTCGTCAATCGCCCGTTCCAGCACTGAACGCGCAATGATCGACAAAAAGGCTCCTGGAACACCGTGACCGGTACAGTCCACGACCGCGATATAGACGCGATCAGGCAAGCTGTGCACGAAATAGATGTCGCCACCCACCAAATCCCTTGGCCGCCAGTGCACTTTGAACGAAATATCGCCCGGGTATTGCTTCGGCAACAGGGCGTTTTGCAGACGCGCCGCGTAGCGGATGGAACTGTCGATTTCATCTCTCGTGCGAACCAACTCTTCCGTTCGCGCATTGATTAAGGATGACACTTCATCGGACATGCGTGAAAAAGCCACGCCCATCAATTCTATTGAAGCGCGCTCTTTTGCCGCATCGTCCCCCGACTCCACCTCTGAGCGCATATGCTCAATGTCCTCCAGCATGAGATCCTTTGCCCCGCCCTCCAGTTCTGACGCCAAAATCTCCATTTTTTCAAACATCAAATTGTCACGCTCCACTCGGCGGCGCGAACGATCAACCCGCTGCTCTTCTGCTTCGAGCAACTGTTCTCGATACTGATCAATCGCCCCGGACAACCGACCCACCTCGTCTTTATCGGAAGCCAAAATCCGGCTGCGCTCTGGCATCTCAAGATTCAGGTCTCCTTGAGCCATACCTCGAAGCACGTCAATAGCCACCCTAATCTGACCAAAAGCACCCCAAATCAATCCAAGAATAACGCCTACAACCATAATCACTGTCGCCACAACGCTGGCATTTGTGTTGAACGTCGTTTGCTGCTGCTGCCCGATACTCTCGCTCTGATCCTTGAAAATCAGCAGGCTGATCTCTTCTGCGGTGGCTTGATAACTCAACGGTATGGACGTAATCGAGACGCCCAAATCGGTGATAACCTCACTGAACGTCGCATCCGAGGATTCTTCTGCCATCTGCGAGCCTCGCGCGACTAACTTGCGTAGGTTTGCCACGCCGTATTCCGTCGAATCAGACCCATCATCATCGTAGTAATCATCCAGACTGATGCTGTTGCCATTTGAACGCACGGCCAACCGCACCTCAAAGTCTTCGCTGAACAGTTCAAGGTTATCCACCAAGTTCTTGCCGACGACCACAAGGGCAACGGCTTCTTCATCAGCGTTCAGCACACCAAATGCAAGCGAGTCGTTTATCGACAGCGGCTTGTCGCCCGTAATATCGGTGATGCGAACGATGTTGCGAGTCGGACGCTGGATCGCGTCGCGTAAGAAACTATCGAAACTCAGGAAAAAATCGGGACGGGCAGATTTTCCGCAGGGGTCCGCTCCATGCAGGAATAGGCCGGACAAGCAGTACACCTGCCGCCCTGTGGTGGTATACGCCATCACGAAACTGATTTCTTCGAGGTCAACAGCGTCGGCAAACAGCGTGTCAAAATAGCTGCGTGCCAAGTCGGGCCGATCGGACTCCAGCGCTGCAATTAACGGGTTACTATCTCCGGAATCGTCAAAAGCGTTTTCAAACGGATCCCAAAGACGAGTGATTTCCGGAGCGCCAAGCTCAGGATCGAATTGTTCGACCGAGCGCTCGAACTGGGCATCCGAGGCCGACAACCAAGCTGCACTGTAAGTCTGTGCAAGGGAATCGGACGTAAATTTTTGCGACGCATTGTTCAGCGTCTGATTGGAGACATAAAAAATAGTAAGAAGAACCGAGAAGCCCGTAATCAGTAGGGCTAGGAGTTTGTTGCGTATGGACATTATGTTTTTTTATTCTTAGTTTGTTAGCTTTTCGCGGCTTCTGTGATCCTTGGTGCTCATTCCCCCAATCGGTAGGCCACTGTCATTCTAATGTCGTCGACCTGCGTCACCTCACCATCCACCTCATACGGCTTGAACTTCAGAGTTTCCATATAACGCATTGCGGAGCGATCAAACATTCGTCGCGGTTTTGATTCCACAATAACGGCACTTATCGCGTTGCCTTCCGTGTCCACCGAGAACCTCACTAGGACAGATCCGCTCACACCATAGGATTTAGCTCGACGTGGGAATACCGGCGTGCCTCGCTCAAGAAGCTCCACCTCCACCTCTCCAACGCCAGCAACCTGGCCCTGATAGGTTTCTTCGGCCCGTACAGTAGAAGCACTGACAGCTAGCAGTGAGAAAACAAAGGCTGCGATGACTCTCGATATCATTTTTTCTCTCAAAAGTTCGTACAAAGATTTTTTAATTGTTATTGCTCCGACGGCTTGCGACCTAATCACATCAACATGCCCCCGCAACTCGGTCTGGATGTTAACCAATAGCTAACATCCCAGCAATTCCTATCACAAACGAAATCTGGCGGCGTATTCGCTCAATCTCGACCCAAATTCTTTGCATCGTAAGAACAAACAAAGAGCGCGCCCATCAGCACAATGACCCAGACTACTTAGAGCCAAAGCAAAAACACGGGCAATGCAGCCAGCACACCGTATATCGCGTCGTAAACCAAATAACCTGAAAGCCAAGCAAACAGTTCGAATGCCAACTTAAACACAGCCGCCGTCAGCAACCCACCCAGCAGCGCGTGTCGCGCAACGACCGGCGCGTTTGGTACGGCCTTGAACAAGATACTGAAAACTAAAAACAAACAAAGCAGTGGTAACTCGCTCAGCAACATTGGCGCGATACCGATCACATCCAGTGAGGCTAAAAGCGGGAGCGACAAAACGTAGGTTGAGATCCATAAAGCCGCTAGAATCAAACTTGGGCCAACGGACAATCCACCAAGGTCACCAACCGCCTAATGCTCAGACGAGGCGCGCTGACACGCCAAAGCGCGTTAAAGTGGCGCTCGATACTGAGCAGAAGCCCCAGCGCTGTAATCGTCAGGCCGACCAAGCCTACGGTGGTCAGGTCCCCGGCCCTTGCCGCAAATTCATTGAGTTTTTGCTGCACTGCTGCGGAACTGCTTGGCACGAAATTCTTGAAAACAAAACGCTCGACCTGCTCAGCCAGCACTGCAAACTCAGGTAAAAAAGCCAAGCCCAATTAGACTACTGTCATCTCTGGCACCAAGGCTAGCATGGAGGTAAAGGTCAGTGAGCCTGCAATGGTCAGACAGTCGTGTTCAATGAACCGTCTGAAAACCCATCTCATCCGAGCCCACAACCTTTGGCTTATTCCAGCAAAAGAGCGTTGAATTAAGCTTTTTGTGTTGAGCTGATTCACTGGCCCGGAACCTTTGACGATTAGGGCGCGCTACCAAGTGTCAGAGGCAGCGATTCATCTGCCGCCCACTCAGACATCGAGCCATCGTAAACACCGATATTCGTTTGACCTAACAGCATACAGGCAAAGCCATCCAAAGTTGCAGCAATGCCACCACCGCAATAGATCAGCGTGCGCGGCGCGCTGAGCATGCCTTGCGCCTCTAACACTTTCCTAAGCTCTGCTGCAGGCAGGAAAAACTCGCCACTCAAAATATTGGCAAAATACACCGACCGGCTTCCTGGAATATGCCCTCTTCGACCGTAGTAGAAATCCCCAGTACCCTCATACAGCTCGGGCGAAAGTGCATTGACCGTACAGACGGCATCTCGCATACCACGAGCCACTTCTTGCTTGTTAACGAAGAGGCTCTCGTTCGGAGAGGGAAAAAACTCCGCTGCTGGGTAACGTTCTTCATTGCCGCGAGTTGGCAGCCCTGCCTCTATCCAAGCTGTCAAATTTCCGTTGAGTACTTTCACGTTGGTGTGGCCGGCGTAACGCAACAGCCACCAAGCCCGAGTCGCCCACATGAGATGACTAGATGAGTACAAAACCACCAAATTGTCGTTACCAATACCGTCTTTACCAATCGCCCGTGACAGCGCGTCGACACCTGGCAGGGTATTGTTCAGGCCCGACGTCGTGTCAGACCAATCCTGTGTCAGATTTATGAACGCCGCCCCAGGAATATGCTCTTCAAGGTAGCGCGCTCTGCCCGGCTCTGAGGTATAGCCCTGACCTACGGCGTGCAGCAATACGGACGTATCAAACAGCCGCAGCGACGGGTTATCGATCTGCGCGGCAAGTTCGTCAACGCTTATTAGGAACTCAGGATGGACATAGGACATTGCGGTTTCTCCTCCGGCGAACATAAGACACTACATTAAGCGTATTTTTGCAATTGAGAAAAGCACTTCTTCATCTTCCACACATGCTCTAACCTTGAGTGAACATTCAGCACAACTGCAGGCGAGGAGAGCAGCAATGGAACAGGAAGTCGTGTTAGGCCAACCGCGTACAGGGCCTCTGCGAGGTATTCGAGTCGCCGACTTTTCAGCCATTTTTTCCGGACCCATCGCCGGCGCTATGCTGGCGGATCAGGGTGCGGACGTCATAAAAGTAGAAGCGTTTAGCGGCGACATGATGCGTAAGGGCTATCCGCGAAGTGGCGGTATGGCGAGCGCATTTACCAGCATGAATCGAAACAAGCGCGGCCTGAGCGTCAACTTACAAACGCCGGAGGGCAAAGCCATTGCCACCAAGCTCATTCAGTCTGCCGACGTTGTGCTGGAAAATTTCCGGCCGGGGGTGATGGATCGCCTTGGTCTAGGCTACGACGCATTTAGAGAAAGTCAGCCAAAACTGGTGTACGCCTCCATCAATGGTGTCGGCTCTGTCGGGCCCTACGCCAATCGGCGTGTCTATGACGCTGTTATTCAGGCGGTTTCAGGATTTACCGCACTACGTGTTGATGGCAAGCCTGAAATGGTCAACAGCCTGATCTGCGACAAGGTTACCTCGCTGACTGCAGCGGAGGCGATCGTGGCCGCATTATTCAGCGCCGAACGCACGGGCCAGGGGCAGCGCGTAGAAATATCGATGCTGGACGCCGCTCTATCCTTTCTTTGGCCGGACACCATGAACAACTTTACGTTTTTGGATGACGGCATTGAGCCTGTGGCACCACTCGACCATTCCATCTTTTTGCACGAAACCAAGGACGGCTGGATTGCCAGCATGCCTGTTCAGGAAGCGGAATTTTTTGGCATATTCAGGTCCTTGGAGATGCCCGAACTGGTGCATGACCCGCGATTTCAAGATGCAGCAGCGCGCTTGGCACATCGAGTCGAGTTGCGCGAGCTAATGGACGCAGCGTATCCGAAATTCACTACCGCGGACCTGTGCGATCGCTTTGAGTCGGAAGACGTGCCCTATTCTCGGCTCAACAGCCGCGCCGAGGTGATCAGCGACCCGCAGGTACGGGCAATGGGTGCATTACTGAACTATCAACACCCCGTTGCCGGGCGGGTTCGTACACCGAGACCTGCTGCGCAATTTGAACAGACACCGAGTAACCTTTACGCCCACACCCCGGAACTGGGCGAGCACTCTGTAGAGATACTCCGTGAACTGAAGTACGAGCAACCGGACATAGACCAGCTTCTTAAGCAAGGCATTGTGCTGTCGGCTTCTCGAAGCGGTGCTGACCTGCATGATTCTGCATGAAAGCTAAGCAAAAAAAATTACGGTAAGGTTGTACCTTACAGTCACACGCCACTCGCGAGATGAGGCTATTATGAAACTTAAATCCTATCTTTTAGTCATTTTGAGCATCGCGGGATTGCTCACGTCAGTTACGACTGTCGCTGCTCAAGGCTTTCCTGCCGACTTGCCAACCTTCGCTTGCGAAGTCAAACCTCTGACACCAGCAGGCTTGAAAACAGCCAAAGCCAACCGCAAGCGGTTCACCAAGGCCTGCTTAGCCTGTATTGGCGATGAGTGTGCCATGCGCGTTTGGCCCGCAGGTTTTGAAGATCGCGAGGCTTTTTGCCGAAACACGTTCTGTCTGCCAAAAAAAGTGAAACGCATGGCGTTCGCAGAAGGCTACAACATGAGCTATCGCTACAAATATCGTGTCTCTGCTGATGGCCAAGCCACCGTGTTAAGCGGCGAGTATCTCGAGGGCGAACCCCGAGGTGTTACCAGCAAAAAAACAAAGCAAGAGCATCGCGACCTGTTGGACAAAATCCTTTCAAGGGTAGAGTACGAGCCCATCGTGATTGACGGACGAGCCAAGGCCTTAATCAATCTTGAAACAACTTTTACAACAGGCGCTGACTACGAAGAATAGGGAGGACCTCCCCTCTGCGCTTAACACAGGCCAAGCATCGGGCAGCACGTTATTGAACGATACGTGACTGCCCTTCACCCCAATAAGCGTCCCGCAACACGCGTTTATACAGCTTACCCGTGGGCAACCTCGGCATTTCGTCAATGTAGTCGATAGACCGTGGAATCTTTTGCCGCGACAAATGCTCGGCCAAGTACGCCAAAAGTTCATCGCTTAGTGCGTCATCCCCTCGCTGACCGGGCACGGTTTGAATCACAGCTTTGACCTCCTCGCCCAAATCCACGTTCGGCACGCCAAACACCGCCGCGTCCTCGACCTTGGGATGAGTGATCAGCAAGTCCTCACATTCTTGAGGATAAATATTCACGCCGCCAGAAATGATCATGAATGTCTTCCGGTCTGTTAAATACAAAAAACCCTCTTCATCGACATAACCAACATCACCGACGGTGGTCATTTCGCCGTCAGCGGACGTTGCCTCACTAGTCTTTTCCGGGTCATTGTGATACTCGAATTCTGTCGCAGTTTTAAACCAAAGCGTTCCCGGCTGCCCCTGAGGCACAGCCTGCATATCATCGTCGAGTACCGCCAGCTCACCAAGGACGATTTTCCCCCACGGTACCCTTATGAGCCAACCATTCTGCTGTATCGCAGGCGGCAAAACCGAGTCCTTCCGTTGCCCCGTAGTACTCGTGAATTATTGGGCCCCACCAATCAATCATTTGTTCTTTCACCATAACCGGACACGGCGCGGCAGCATGTATGGCTATCTCCAGCGAAGATAAATCGTGGGCTAGGCGCTGCGTTTCCGGCAACTTAAGCATACGACTGAACATGGTTGGCACCAGCTGCGAATGGCTCACCTGATAGCGTTCAATCAGCGCCAGATATTCCTGCGGATCGAAACGCTCCATGATAATCACCGTCCCACCATGGCGAATGGTTAGATTCACTGCGGCTTGCGGTGCTGAGTGATACAGCGGTGCCGGTGAAAGATAAATCATGCCTTCGCGGTAACGCCACAGCCCCCCCAGAAAGTCGAATATTGGCAGCTGCTCTGCCGGGGACTGGGCGGGCAGCGGGCGGATAATACCCTTGGGCCGGCCGGTTGTACCGGATGAATAGAGCATGGATGTTCCCAACAGTTCGTCGGCGATCGCTGTTTCTGGAAAACGGCTGCAGGCAGATGCGTAGTCTTCAAACCCCTCGGCCAGTTCCAGCTCCGCAGCGCCCACCACCAATACCAGCTTGACCGCCGCGCATTGCGCTACCGCCTCTTGCGCTACTTCCAGCTTTGCTGCGCTGGTGATCAGTATTTGCGATTCAGAGTTGGTGAGAATGTAGGCCAATTCGTCCGCTGTGAGGTAAGAATTCACACACGTGTAGTACAGACCCGCGCGCTCACCCGCCGCACAGGCTTCCATATAGCGGTCATTGTTTTCCATCATGATGGCGTAATGGTCTTGGTGCTGCAGACCCTCCGCGCGCAGCAGGTGCGCTAGCCGATTCGCCCTCGCATTAAAGGCCGCGTAGGTTACGGTTTCGCCAGTACTCGCCATAATAAAGGCAGCTCGCTCGGCGTAGTCGGCGGCATCAGTATTCGGATACATCGGTAAGTTCTCATCAGTGTTTGAACTCAATGGTTCCACAGACGCAGCCAAACCAAAAGCACCCGTGGTGGCAGTAAATTAAATCGAAGGGTGCCTAATGGCGCTCCAGCGCATACACTGCTCGCTCATGATTTAGCAACCGGGAGAGCTTTATGAGAAAAACCCTTGCAACGTTAACGGTCGTATTCGCCGCTAATACTGGCCACGCACACGATGAAGCGAACTGCCGGGACATCAGCAATCTGTTGGCCCGACTGAGTTGCTATGATGAAAGCCATAGTGGCGTGGCACACGGCTCGACCACAACGCGCACGAACGTCAGGGCAAGTAGCGATGCTAACCCATTGCCGCCAGCAAGCGTTGAGAACTCTTCTCAACAGCGGACCGCTGACTCATCCTTTGGGGAGCCGCGACGCATGTTCAGCAACCGCGATACGAGAACCCTCAGCGCCGCTCTAACAAAGGTCGTAAAGCAGGCGCGATCAACGCCGAGATTACACCTGGACAATGCGCAAATTTGGACACCGACGAAGGATCGGGCTATGTCAGCATCGGCTGGCGATTCAGTGAAAATCAAAACCGGAAGCATCGGTGGTTACCTCATGAGTGTCAATGAGGGCCCTTGGTTTCGCGTTAAGCGCGTCGACTGACTCTCCCACCAACCTGGCTAACGCCAATAGTCTCGCAACGAGGAGCAGATAGCCAATCCTCACCCCACCCATGCCGATATGATTGTCTTCCACCACTTTCCTAAACCATAAAGGACAGGCAAAAAAAAGCCCCGGAAAGCGGGGCTTTTTCGTTCAGCACTAACTGATCGTCTTACATGCTTGCGGACAGTCGCACGTACCAAACCCGTCCACGGAAATCGTGGGTGACTGGGTCATAACTTGTGTTGTTTGGCACCCAAGGGGCATCCTCATCAAACAAGTTCTTCGCACCAATTGTCACAGAGGAAGAAGATACTGCGCCCATTTCAGGCAAGGTGTAGGTGTAGTTAGCATCCACCGTTGTCCAGCTTTCAACGTTCGGATCGTAGTACTTGGCAGAAGCCTCGCTGCCTAGGAAGAGACCAATTGTGTTCTTCCAGAAAGCTGATGCAGGCTCATCAGACAATGTCGCCTCGTATCCGTCGATCCATCGCACAACAGCGTACGCGCGGTGGTTTTCATAGCTCCAGTTCAAGGATGCATTGATCTTCCACTCAGGCAACGCACGACGCGGCATCACTGGGTTTTTCACGTTGTACTGGCCAACCGCATCTTTCTGACCAGCAACCTTGAACTCTTGTGCCCAAGCCGCTGCCAAGCTCGCGCGCCATGCGCCCCAGCTGTTGTCGAAAGAATAGGTTGCTTGCATGTCCAGACCGCTGATTTCGGCTGAGTTCTGGTTCACGAAGTCAGGTAGAACACGCAAAATCGCGCCAGCACCAGTTCGCAAAACCTGAGTGCGGTTACCCACGCCAGCATCAATTGCTTCGGTAATCGTCTGGCCACCGTCAATTGCAGCATTCAACGCAGCATTATCAGCGGCAATAATCGATAAATAGCTCTCTCTGGACAGGATGTCTTCGTACTCATAGTTGTAGTAGTCAGCATCAAACTGGAAGCCTTCGAGCATGCCGCCAGGGATCCATGAGAAACCAACATTCCACATATCAGCACTCTCTGGCTTCAGCTGCTCATTACCGAGGGTTAACGAGGGCTTATAAGCCGACACGCCGTTGTAGTCCGTCATGTTGTGAACCGTTGTCACTTTACCGAACAGTTGGTTGATTGAACCCACTCGATATGAGGACCCTGCAGAAGCTCGTCCAGTGAACGTGTCTGTTGCCCGCCATAAAACCGTGACTTTAGGATCGGTAGTATCAACACCCAACTCGTCGAATTCTTCGTAACGAATCGCGCCGTTGATATCGATATTATCGCCGAGAGGAACCGCAACTTCCGCAAACACGGCTGTCGTTGTCAGTTCGCCTTCCCAATCCGTAGCACCATAGACGAAGTCCAAGTTTCCGGAGTTCATGGTGGCATCGTACAGCGTGCGACCAAAGTCGACTCGGTGTTGCACACCCAGGGCCAAACCGATTGAATCGCCGATGGTTCCCGAGACAACCGCATCGAAGACGTCTTGCTCATAAACTGAGTCCGATGTGACTCGACCCAGCAGGTACTGGTACAACTCAGGAGGATTTACCAAGGTCAGATCCGTCTGTCGGGTACCATCTGGATTAACGTACGCGTTACCAAAGGGGTTGAAGTAGTAACAGTTACCGGCGCCGAAGTCACCGCCGGACGCCGCATAGGCTGCGTTACCACTACCTCTTGTACCGTTGAAAGGATCACAGTTTGGTCCACCCATACCGTTGATGGCCAACTCAAACTCAACAGACTGCGTATCTTGCAGTTCCGTTCTTTGCTGATTGAACACCGAGCGCGTGTAGGACATATCGAGGACCCAATCATTCTCGAAATCAACCTTTGCACCGAATTGCATACGATCCATCGAACGATCAACTTGCGAGTAGGTGTCTAACGGACGTTCACTAGTGCCAGAGTCATAAACCGTACGGCCTAACATGCGCGTACCGTTACGCAGCGGCATTGGTACGATCCCGCGATTGTCTGCGTCTTCGATCAAACCTAAGTGATGGGTTGGAATGGTCAACGACACGGCGTTCGGATTCAACGAGTTGAAACGGAAAAACTCAGCGCCGTTTGCGCCCATTTCGAAATACAGTTCTACATTATCAGTCAAATCATAGTGACCGGTCATGAACATTTGACGTGTCGACTCATCACCCTGAAGCGGGAAAAAAGGACCGAAATCGTATGTGCACAACGCATTGAAATAATTAGCGGATCCACCGATCGGATCCAAAGCATCTGCAGCCTCACAGCTTGGATCGGCATTGCCGTAGCTGTTGCCTTGAGGATCCCGAGGGAATCCACCCGCAACTTCCTCACCTGGCGCCAGACCGTTGTCCGCCCATACTGCCGTTGCTGTCGGGAACATGCGTCCTGGCTGACCGGTGCTTGATGCAGAAGAGCCACCATGTCGTGAATACAAGTCACCGACTGTAACCATCCCACGCGACATAACGCCCGCAGACATCACAATGCCGCCGCGATCACCTTGAACGCCGAAGATCATCGAAGCGTTGTTGGTGTCCCCGGCGCTGACTTGTTCAATGACCGAGTGCTCAAACTGAACATCAAGTCCTTCAAAATCTTTCTTAGTGATGAAGTTCACAACGCCCGCAATCGCATCCGAACCATACAGCGCAGAGGCGCCATCTTTTACCACTTCCATTCGTTCAAGGGCGATGGTTGGCACCAGCGCTTGAATGTTGACTGCCGCATTGGAGTTTCCGTCATAGTAACTCGCAACGCTACGCTTACCGTTGACCAGAACCAGCGTCGACGACATACCCAAGTTTCTTAGGTTAACCGTCATCTGACCCAATCCAGCGCCACCGTTAAATGTTGCAGATCGCGTTTCACTACCTGATTGCCAAGGCATCGTGTTAATGATCTCAGCCATACCTTGAGCACCTATGTCCTCAATGTCGGCTGAAGTAACCACCGAAAGCGGTGAAGGTGTGTTTTCTGAAGATCGCTTAAGATACGACCCCGTTACCACTACTTCCTCTATCGTTTCTTCCGCAACCGCATAGGATGCATTGCCTAAGGCAAGCACGCTAGCAGCGCAGAGCAGGCTACTGCTGCGCAGCACCTTTTTGCTTAGATCAAGAATCATCGTTCTCCCCTATCAATTTACCACTCCTCTCCAGGAACTCGTGCGTTGCCCACAGCGCCTTCGCGCGGGACGACCACATAAAGTTAACATGTAGAAAAATAAAAGAAAGGCGTTAAACAAGAATCAAAGCCCCAATTACGTTGGGCCGCCCATCTGTAAACAGTCGGGTATCGACACGGGCGCTGCGGTATGATGTCGCTCCGCCGAACCTCCGGTTTGGCATAGCAACCTCAGGATCCTATGAGCGGCAAGATCACACAGACCCTCTCCTTTAAGGAGCTTAACCTCGTGCCTGAGCTTCTCGACACCTTGGAAAGCCTTGGCTACGAGGCGCCATCACCAGTTCAAGCCCAAGCAATCCCTCACCTGCTGAACGGCGACGACATCCTCGGGCATGCCCCAACCGGTACAGGTAAAACAGCAGCATTCGCCCTGCCTCTTTTATCGCGGCTTGACCTCACGAAAAAACATGTGCAAATCATGGTTTTAGCTCCGACTCGGGAGCTTGCCATCCAAGTGGCCGAGGCGTTTAAAACCTACGCGGGAAGAATCAAGGGATTTCAAGTTCTGCCAATCTATGGTGGACAAGATTATGCAGGCCAAATCCGTGGCCTCAAGCGTGGCGTTCACGTGGTTGTGGGTACTCCCGGGCGAGTATCGGATCACATTCGCAAGGGCACTTTGACGCTCGACAACCTGCAGGCCTTAGTGCTGGATGAAGCAGATGAAATGCTCCGCATGGGCTTCATTGACGAGGTGGAATGGATTCTCGAACAGACGCCGGAAGCACGCCAAACCGCCCTGTTTTCGGCAACCATGCCAAAACCGATCGAAAAAATTGCAAGACGGCACCTGAGAAACCCACAGGAAGTATCGATCAAGGCGAAAACGGCCACCGCTGAAACCATTCGCCAGCGTTATTGGCTGGTTGGCGGCATGCATAAACTCGACGCCCTAACCCGAATTTTGGAAGTTGAACCCTTCGACGGTGTACTGATTTTCGTTCGTACAAAAATTGCCACCACGGAACTGGCAGAAAAATTGGAAGCGAGAGGGCACGCGGCCTCTGCAATGAATGGCGATATGCCGCAAAAGCAGCGAGAACAAATGGTCAACAAGCTCAAAGCAGGCCGTTTGGATATTTTGATCGCTACAGACGTCGCGGCACGTGGCTTGGACGTGGATCGCATCAGCCATGTCATCAACTACGACATTCCCTACGACACCGAAGCCTACATCCATCGAATTGGGCGCACCGGGCGTGCCGGCCGACAAGGCGACGCCATTCTTTTTGTTGCGCCGCGTGAACGACGCATGCTCGGTGCTATCGAACGGGCAACGCGAAAAAAAATCGAGCAGCTGACTCTGCCAACAACCGAGACCATCAACAACAAACGTATTGCCGACTTCAAGCAACGGATCACGGATACAGTCAATCAGGGCGACTTAGCCTTCATGCGAGGTATCTTGGAGCAATACCAGAGCGAATCTGCGTTAGCCCCTCTGGATATCGCCGCGGCACTGGCCACTCTATCGCTGGGCGAACGCTCCTTGTTAGTAAAACCCGAAACCCGCGCGCGCAACGAGCGCAACCAACGCGGTACCGACAACACTAGAAGATCTAGAGACCTAAAACCACGGCGCCTCAGCTCAGAACGACCTGAACGTGGCCGGCGCGATGAGAGTCAGCGAGGCGGCAAAAAGCGCAGCACGGTAGTGCCGGCAGCCGACATGGACTTATTTCGTATCGAAGTCGGACACAACCATGAAGTGGAGCCGCGGAATATCGTTGGCGCGATTGCCAACGAAGCTGGACTGGACGCTCAGAACATCGGCCGTATCGACATCCAAGACGATCATTCATTCGTTGAGCTTCCCACAGGCATGCCCAAACCCATTTTTGCCGACCTGAAGAAGGCTTGGGTCTGCGGTCAAAAACTGAACATCACCAGGGTTTATGGCGAGGGTGCAAAAGCAACATCTGATGGAAGAAAGGCGAACCGAAAAAAAACAGGCCGGTCGAAGGCGGACGACATGCCCCAAAAACCGAAGAAGAAAAAAGTGAAATCAAAGGGCGAGCAAGCGAACAAGCCCGTTCGAGAAGTGAAGAAGCGCAAGCGCATATCCGCCAGAGACTAGCGCCAAACCTCCATTTGCTGCCTCAACCTCGCGATTTATGTTTGCATGGTGTGAACGTAAAACCTGTCAGGAAACACTGCAAATTCACTTGCAAAAGCGCAATCTTCTAGCGTCTTGGAGGTGATGCTTCTGTGCTATCCCCTCTCCCCCTCTGCGCTACTTCACCTCCAAGACACTTTCACGCCCCTTCAGTACTCGCCGTTACGCGCGTCGCTCCGGACACTAGGTTACGAATTTTTTTTGCCATGCCGCCGATCTAAAACCCAGCGAAGTGCCTTTGCAAAAACATACATGTAGAGCAAAAAACCAAGCCAAAAACCGTATGGATTACGACTCGGTGCCACCACATAACTCACTAACAAAAACCCTCCGACGAAGGACAATACGGTACCGAAAAAAATACCGAGATCTTTCAACAGCCCTCGAAACGACGAATCCCTCATATCTCTCATATCCCTCGTAGGCCTGAATCCTCAAAACCGATCGCAATACGCCTTGTCATTCCATATTGGGTCTGCAAACTGCACACTTGTCTTCTCCAATTGATGGTTCCAAGCTAACAACATGAATATCTGGGTTGATGCGGATGCCTGCCCCAAGGCAATCAAACACGTGTTATTCAAGGCTGCCGATCGCCTACAGGTACCATTGACCCTTGTGGCCAACCAATACATTCCGACGCCGCCATCAAAGGTAATCAAGTCCATACAGGTCGCACAAGGTTTCGACGTTGCTGACAACGCCATTGTCGAACGCGTGGTCGAAAACGATTTGGTGATTACCGGCGATATTCCATTAGCCGCCGAAGTCGTAGAGAAGGGCGCTACAGCGTTGAATCCCAGAGGCACCCACTACACCAAGGAAAACGTCAAAGACTATCTGCAGCGTCGCAATCGAGCAGAAGAGATGCGTGCCTCGGGCGTCCTCAGCGGCGGCCCTGCCGCACTGGATAAAAAGGATGTGCAAGAGTTCGCCAACGCACTGGACCGAATACTTACGCGCGCTATCAATGGCTAAGGAAGCGAGAAGTCAGCCTTAGCCTGCTTGGGTCAATAGAGCCTAAGCATCAGCACCAGAGCGCATGGCATAAAGCACCTGCCCCGTACTGCACAAACGCCCCTCGTCATTGACGATATCGATGGCCACCGTGCTCAACTGACGACCGCGTTTGATCACTCGCCCTTTCGCCTCCAGCCACTTCCCGTGGGCCTGACGCAGATACGTGATAGACAGATCCGCAGTACCCGCAGGCTCACTACCGGGCATGGCCTTACTGAATACGGCCGCTACTGCTGCCATATCCAGCATCGTTGCCAACACCCCCCCATTTACACTGCCGCCTATACCCGTTGGCGTCGTTCCTGTGACGGTAAGCCGCAAGCAGGCGTAATCATCCGCAATCTCAACAACGGACAACCCGATGAATTGGTGAAAGGGGTTTTCATCGAAACGCTGAAAAAACGCCTCGCTGTCGCCGACCGGCATAATATCGTTTTTCACATTAATCCTTTTACTTCTGGACAAAACTTGCAGGCCGAACGTTACTCTCTCGACGAAAGCGGTGCCAATTCAGTTTGGACGGTGGCATTTGACCAACGACACCGTTAGACTCCTGCTCCCCAAGGCTGGGTGGCAGAGTGGTTATGCAGCGGACTGCAACTCCGTTAACGCCGGTTCGATTCCGACCTCAGCCTCCATTTTTCTGCTCAAGCTAGGTCTCGCGTTTGCCGAGCCCCCGGCTGAGTGACGACCTGGCCGCCTGCAGGTATTGCCACATACTCCAAAGCGTCATTACCGCCGCCACATACAGCAGTAAGTACCCTGCTTGAAGCGCAATTGATTCTTCCCCAACCGGCTGAGACAACAGCAAGGTAAGCGCAATCATTTGAAGGGTTGTCTTGATCTTGCCAAGATAGCTCACCGCAACAGCAACGGAATCGTTTACCTCAGCCATCCACTCGCGCAACGCACTGATGACGATTTCGCGCCCAACGATAATCAGGCTCGGCAGAGTCAACCACGGATTGTTGTGGTACGACACCAAAATGATCAACGCGGCCACCACGATGAGCTTGTCCGCCACTGGATCCAAAAACGCGCCAAAGTGCGTGGTCTGGTTCAATCGGCGAGCCAGATAGCCATCTAACCAATCCGTTAGCGCCGCGAGAGCAAACAGCACACTGGCGGAAAAAATGCTCCAATCTTGCTGCAGCATATACAGCACGATGAAAACGGGAATCAAAAGAATGCGGGTGAGCGTAATGACATTCGGGAGGTTCACAAAGCGATATCCAGATTATTTTGACGGATGGGAACACAAATTCTAGGCCTTGGCATCGGCAACCGCCTATTCATGGAGAGCGTTATATATCTGATGTGCAATGGTGCCACTAATTCCCGGCACTTTCGCCAATTCTTCTGCACTCGCGCCTCGAATACCACCCGGACTGCCAAAGTGCATCAAAAGCTGCCGTCGACGCTTGGGGCCGACACCGGCAATTTCTTCAAGTTCGCTCTGGTTGCGCTTCTTACTCCTACGGGCTCTATGTCCTGTTATCGCAAACCGATGCGCCTCGTCGCGAATATGCTGCAAGAGGTGGCCGGCTTCCGAGCGCCCGTCAATGACTATTTCGGTCTCGCCAAGAAAAAAGCGTTCCTCACCGGAAATACGTTCAACGCCCTTGGCAATACCAAGAGTTTTAACGGATTCGACCTGCAGTTCCTGAAGCACAGCCAAGGCACGCCGTACCTGGCCTAAGCCGCCGTCGATAACCAAGAGGTCGGGCATAGCCCCTTCACCCTTAATCAATCGCGTGTAGCGGCGCCGCAGAGCCTGTTCCATGGCCGCGTAATCATCGCCGCCTGTAATACCCTCTATGTTGAACCGACGGTATTCCGAATTCAGTGGCCCGTTGGTGTCGAATACCACGCAGGATGCCACCGTCGCCTCGCCCATGGTGTGACTGATATCAAAGCACTCCAGGCGCTGGGGCATCTCATCCAAGCCGATCGCATCCTGCAAGTTCTGAAACCGGGCTTGCATGTGGCTTTTGTCCGCTAAGTGGCTGCGCAAGTTCAGTTTTGCGTTGTCTTTTGCCAATGACAGCCAGCGAGCGCGTTGGCCGCGCACATGCTGAGTCAGCTGTACCGCGCGCCCGGCCTTCTCATTCAGCGCCTTGGTTAGCGCGTCAATATCCGTAGACAGGTCGCTTACGAGAATAGACTTTGGAATATCGCGCTGAGCCGACGCAAAGTAGTACTGCGCCAAAAAAGCCTGCAAAAACTCGCTAGGCGATAAAGACAGATCATTTTTGTTGTAGTAGGTTCTCTGGCCTAGGACCCTGCCTGCGCGAACAAAAATACCCTGCACACAGTTCTGACCGCCCTCTTCAGCGAATCCAAACACATCCACATCACCTGCTGCACCGTGCACGTATTGCCGCTCTTGCAATTTACGAAGCTGTTGAATTTGATCGCGATACTTGGCCGCTCTCTCGTAGTCCATTTCAGCTGCGGCAGCATCCATTTTCACTTTGAATTGATCCAGCACATCAATGCTCTTGCCCTGCAAGAACAGGATCGCCAGATCAACGTCCTCCGCATAGTCTTGCTCTGAAATCAGCCCTACACAGGGTGCGCTACAGCGGCGTATCTGATGCTGCAAACAAGGCCGGGAGCGGTTTTTAAAGTAACTCTCGTCGCACTGACGTATCTGAAAAAGCTTCTGCAGAACATTCAGACTGTCGCGCACCGCGGCCGCCGATGGAAACGGCCCAAAGTACTTGCCTGAACCTTTTTTCAACCCTCGGTGGAAAGACAAACGGGGGTAGGTGTTTTGGGTTGATATATGAACGAAAGGATAGGATTTATCGTCTCTGAGCAGAATATTGTAAGGCGGCCGATCAGTTTTGATCAGATTCTGCTCTAACAGCAATGCCTCCGTCTCACTCTTAGTTACCGTTGTCTCGACACGATGAATTTTCGCCACCATGGCCATCGTTTTGGTGGCCAGGCCGGAGGCTCTAAAGTAGCTCGAGACCCGGTTTTTAAGGTTACGAGCTTTGCCGACGTAGAGCACCTTGCCTTGAGCGTCGAACATTCGATACACGCCGGGCTTACGCGTAAGGCTCTTTATTAGCTGTTCTGCATCGAAATCGTTTTCTGCCATGCCAGAACTATAGCGACGGGGAACCGTCGAGTAACGCATTGATGTTGGAAAACATGTCGTTAAACATAGCTCGGGTAAGTCGCCCTGTATTGACGTTCAGTCGGCTGGGGTGAAAGCTGCTGACTAAGTAAAAGTTATTCGCCAGCTCAATACACCGATTATGAGCGAAGGTTTTTTTCACTGCCCCAGTCACTCTGACAACACCATCATATGCGTCCTTGCCCAAACAAAGAACAACCCGAGGCCTGGCTTTCTTACCCGGGAAAAATTGCGCAAGTTCCTGCCGCAGAAAGCCCTCGCACTGTCGCTTCTCGATGCCCAAGGGACGATTCTTGGGCGGCAGACATTTAACGATATTCGTAATGACAGTTCCCCGTAAGCGCGCTCTTTCTGCTTCGCTGCTGCTGGAAAAACCGTGCTCATACAGAGATGAAAATAAAAAGGCGCCACTGGCATCGCCGACGAACCCCTTGCCCGTGCGGCCGGCCCCCTGCAATCCCGGAGCCA
Source organism: Gammaproteobacteria bacterium (assembly GCA_012269545.1). Classification (GTDB taxonomy): domain Bacteria; phylum Pseudomonadota; class Gammaproteobacteria; order Pseudomonadales; family Azotimanducaceae; genus UBA4421. The sequence goes on from JAAXKB010000048.1 coordinate 94,484, forward strand.
ACCCAACAATCAGCAATCTGGGACGAGCGACGCCCCAAGGAACCACCGGAGCGCAGTGATAGTCAGGATTAATTTTTTTCAGTGCGTTTTGATGCCGCACCAGTCTGGGACATTTTAGACAGGTCTTAATCGTTGATCGTAAGGATGCGGGAGTGTTCATCCCTTTAGTTTAGCCACTCCCCACCCTTAACCGTTAGTGTCCTTATCAAGATAGCAACCTTACCTACCGCCCTTGTCCCCGGATTTACGGTGGTCATCACACGCAGTCAGATCGGTTACTGAACTGGCCGCCACTGGCCCCTTACGATCCCGTGATTCGCGTTTGGCTTGCGGGCGCTCTCCTGCATGACCGCCTATATCGATGATCTCATGCTGAATGGCCATAATCGCCAACTCTACGTCGCTCTTTACTCCTAGTTTTTCAAAGAGGCGATACCGGTAGCTGTTCACTGTTTTGGCCGATAGGTGCAGTACCTCAGCAATTGCCGAGGGGGATTTGCAGCCCAAGACCATCAACATTATTTGTGTTTCACGAACCGACAACTGCTGAAAAGGATTGTCCGATAGGTCTCCGTAAGCGACCCGAGCCAGATCGCGCACGATGTTCTCGGAGATATAGCGTCGGCCAAACCGGATCTTCTGCAAAGCCGTCGCTAACTCCTTGGGGGTAATGTCTTTGCCCAAATAGCCTGACATGCCCTCACGCATCGCCTGCAGCGGCAAAGGCTGATTGGTCCAGTGAGTTAATGCCACGACTTTCGTACCCACATGCAGTCGCCGGATGCGCCTAAGGGTCTCAAAACCTGACATGCCCGGCATAGACATTTCTAGCAGCAGAATGTCTGGTGTGTGTTTAGCAACAAATTCAACGGCAGATTCCGCCGAATCGACTTCTCCAGCGATCGTAAACCCGCCGATGGAGTGGGTCAGTTCCACCATGCCCGCGCGAAACAAACTGTGGTGATCAGCCAATAAAATCGTCGTCATGTTCAATGCCCTCTTTCCCCTGAGTGTGGACAATCGAACATAAAATCCTAATCAGCAATCGGCAAACCGTTAGGATCTTTTTCAGCTTAGGCTTACATGAGTTTGCGAAGTAGCCGCCATATTGGCCTACAGCGACTGCGTTGCTCCGCAATAGCCCAGCGCGGTCCTGCCAGTCACCCCTGCATTATGAGCACGGCGGCATCAAGTACGTCGGGTTGTGTTAAGAAAAAGCCTGCAGACCCGTCTGGGCACGACCTAAAATCAGCGCATGTATGTCGTGCGTGCCTTCGTAGGTGTTTACTGTTTCCAGGTTCATTACGTGACGAATTACGGGGTACTCGTCGGATATACCGTTGCCGCCGTGCATATCTCGGGCCGTGCGCGCAACATCTAACGCCTTCCCGCAGTTGTTTCGTTTCATCAGAGAAATGTTCTCAATTGGTAACGTACCTTCATCAAACATTCGCCCCATTCGCAGACAGCCCTGCAAACCAAGCGAGATTTCTGTTTGCATATCCGCCAACTTCTTTTGTACCAATTGATTTGCTGCCAGCGGGCGACCGAACTGGGTGCGTTCTAACGTGTAGGTTCTTGCGGCGTGCCAACAGGCTTCTGCTGCGCCCATGGCGCCCCACGCGATACCGTATCGGGCTCGATTCAGGCACCCGAACGGACCGGCCAAGCCCTTAACATTGGGCAATAAATTTTCTTCGGGCACGAATACGTCTTCTAGAACAATCTGACCGGTTACCGAAGCGCGCAGACTCATCTTGCCTTCTATCTTCGGCGTGCTAAATCCCTCAAATTCTCGCTCGACGACGAATCCACGGATTTCCCCGTCAAGTTTCGCCCAAACCACCGCGAGGTCGGCAATCGGAGAATTTGTGATCCACATTTTAGCGCCGTTCATGACGAAGCCGCCGTCCACCCGCTTGGCATTGGTGACCATACTGCTTGGATCGGACCCATGATCAGGCTCGGTCAGTCCGAAACAACCAACCCACTCACCGGTAGCTAGCTTCGGTAAGTACTTTTCTCTCTGCGCCTCAGAACCAAAGGCATGTATCGGATGCATCACCAAGGATGACTGCACGCTCATGGCGGAGCGATAGCCGGAGTCTACTCGTTCCACCTCACGCGCCATGATGCCATACGACACATAGTTTACGTTCGCGCAGCCGTACTTCTCGGGCAGCGTCGCGCCCAACATGCCCATGGCACCAAATTCGTTCATGATCTCTCGGTCAAACGCCTCGTGGCGGAAAGCGTCGCGCACCCGGCTCAACAGCTTATCCTGAGCGTAATCTCGCGCTGAAGATTGAATCATGCGTTCTTCTTCGGAAAATTGGTCCTGAAGCAAGAAAGGGTCATCCCAAACGAAGGGTGCTTTGTCGTTACTCATACGTGCGTCCTTGAAACCGATCCGCAAGGCTAAAGCAGCAGCCCCCTTACTGCAATGAAATGACAGGCGGGAGACGTTTTGCACAAGTTTTTTTGCGGAGATTGGCGTTGGGAACTTCGACGGGAACGGCCCACCACGCTATGATTGCTTCATTACGTTCACCGGAAGCTCTCATGAATACTGCTGTCACGCTGCCACCCGCAATGGATGAAGATACGCTCGAGCAATTGATCGATGTGGTGCGAAAGTTCGTCTCGGAGCGGCTCATTCCGCTCGAGGCTCAGGTCGCGGAAGAAGACAACATTCCGGAAGAAGTGGTGCAGGAAATGCGGGAGATGGGTTTGTTCGGCCTTACGATTCCGCAGGCATATGGCGGCATTGGACTCAATACCTATGAAGAGTGCCGTGTTGTGATGGAACTGGGGCGCACCTCTCCTGCATTTCGCTCAATTATCGGCACCAACAATGGCATAGGATCACAGGGCTTGGTGATGGACGGTACAGAAGAACAAAAAGCGTTCTATCTACCCAAATTTGCCAGCGGCGAGATCATTGGTTCCTTTGCGCTAACCGAACCCGATGCGGGCTCGGATGCCGGTTCGCTCACGACCCGTGCCGTGCGCGATGGGGACGATTTCATCATCAATGGTACTAAGCGCTATATCACGAACGCTCCAAGCGCCCAGTTATTTACAGTTTTTGCCCGTACTGACCAAGACACCGCTGGCGCCAAGGGCGTCAGCGCCTTTCTGGTGGATGCTGACACCCCGGGAATCACGCTGGGTGCACCAAACCGCAAGATGGGCCAGAAAGGCGCCCACGTATGCGATGTTATGTTTGATGACTGCCGGGTTCCCGCCGACCGTCTGCTGGGGGGCGCAGACAAACTGAACAAAGGTTTTCAGAGCGCCATGAAGACCCTTGACCGAGGCAGAATCCATATCAGCGCCCTCTCCGTTGGCTGTGCGGACCGTTTGATTGACCTTTGCCTAGCCTACGGCAAAGAACGTAAGCAGTTTGGGCAGCCTATCGCGGAGTTTCAGTTACTGCAGGGCATGATAGCCGACTGCAAAGCCGAAAGTTACGCCGCCCAGTGCATGGTGCTAGACGCTGCTAAACGCCGGGACGCCGGTGAAGCCGTCAGCACACTGGCGTCTTGTTGCAAGCTGTTCGCCACAGAAATGGTTGGGCGTGTCGCGGACAAGGCCGTGCAATTTCACGGCGGTGCCGGTTACATGGAAGAGTATGCGGTTGCACGATTTTATAAGGACGTGCGATTGTTTCGGATCTACGAAGGCACCAGCCAGATTCAGCAAAGCATCATCGCCCGTAACCTGCTTAGGGAATTCGACGGTTAGAGCACGACTGATTCAAAACGCGCCTTAACGGTAGCGGTTGATCTCATCACGCAGTTTCATGGCGGCTTCCCCTGCTTTTTCGGCGAAGTCACGACCCGAGCCAGCGTAAAGGATGCCCCGAGAACTGGATATACACAGACCTTGACCGCTGCTATCCACTCCGGCTTTCAAAACCGCTTCAACGTCACCACCTTGGGCCCCAACACCGGGGACCAAAAGGGGCATATTCCCGACTGTCTTCCTGACCTGACCCAATTCGTCAGGGTAAGTCGCTCCAGTGACCAACATGCACTGGTCATTTAGGTCCCACTCTCTCACCTGTTGCGCCACGGTCAAATACAAGGGTTCTTCGCCAACCCTGACGCCCTGTATCCAGTTACCGCCGGGATTGCTGGTGCGGCATAGTACGATAACGCCCTGATCTGAGTACTCGAAATACGGCGCCAAGCTGTCATGCCCCAAGTAGGGGTTTACGGTTACGGCATCTGCTCCGTAGCGTTCAAAGGCCTCCTTCGCGTATAGCGCCGCTGTGCTGCCAATGTCTCCCCGTTTGGCGTCGAGAATCACAGGCAGCTCCGGATAGGACTTTTGAATATAGCTTATCAGCTTCGCCAACTGGTCCTCTGCACCCACCGCCGCAAAGTGAGCGGCTTGGGGTTTGAAAGCCGAGACATAGGGCGCACAGGCATCGACAATGCCAATCCCAAAGTCCAAATAAGCCTCTTTATGGTCGAGCAGATGCTCTGGCAGCCTACTCAACTCAGGATCAATACCAACACAAACCAGCGAGTTTTTGGTTTCCCAGACGCTTTTTAGACGTTGATGAAAACTCACTCGACGTCTCCTGCCAGAGCTTGTGACATCATGGCCTTACGCATTTGGGGGTCCTGCATCACCCGCTCTATGGTTTCAACAATCGTCTGAGTTTGACTGTCCACTTCAACATTGACCCGATCACCTAAGGCCAGTCTGCCGAGCGTCGTTCGCTCAATAGTTTCGGGAATCAAGCAAATGGAAAAGGTGCCGTTCTCGCGATCTACGCTGGACACCGTAATACTGGCGCCATCCACCCCCACATAACCCTTGTGCAATACAAAACGAAGCCACTCTGGCGCGAGAGCAAAGGTCAGCACACGATCATGCCCGTCGTGACGCAGGTCGCTTAAAACAGCCGTGGCCGTGACGTGGCCCGAGACGATATGCCCCCCTACCTCGTCTCCGACTTTGAAGGAACGTTCAACATTTACTAAAGAACCCAGTTCTAGACTGCCCAGATTCGTGGTGTCCAACGTTTCTTTAATGATGTCGAAGAAAACTCTGCCATCCCCACCGGATCGCGTCACGGTTAAGCAGGTTCCGTTCACCGCCACTGACGCCCCCAGTTCAATCCCGTCAGCGAGTTCGCCCATATCAAGCTCTATGCGACTCAAATCGCGCTCTTGTTCCACGTGCATTACGGCAACCAAACTCTGAACAATTCCGGTAAACACGATAGGTCTCCTGTTTTTTTGCAAAAAAAAGCCGGTCAATGACCGGCTTTCTACCTAATCAAGCCAATGACCTTAGCCTGAGGCCGCTGCTAGCTGCTTCAGGCGAGCCGACTCACGGTCAATAAACGTGATCCACTGGCCGCACACTCGCTGATTTGCCTTATCGTCCTCACGGCGCGCCACACGACGACATTGCACAAAAGAATCTCTTGCTGCGGTCAACTTGTCTAGGTTGTACTGACACATACCTTTCACAATGTAGACCGACTGAGCTTTGCGCAAGCCGCCTTTGTCTAAAGCACCTGAGGCTGAATCCACGCAGCGGTCGTACTGGTCATCTTCTAGATAAAGGTACGACAGACGCTCATAGATCTTACCGTCTTCAGACAATTTTGCCGCCCCTTCATAAGCTTCGATCGCATTATCAACTTCTTGGGACATTTGCCAGGCCTGCCCGAGGGCCTGAAGGTTATTGGTATCTTCTTCAATGGCTTCGGCTTTGAAACCGGCAACGAGTACCTTGGCTGCCCGATAAGGCACTTCTTCTTGCATCAATAAACCAGCCAAGTTGGTGTAATCGGTCTTCTTTTCTAGGAAACCAGCTGTGTAGGCTGCCTCCAACGAATACATCTGTTCCTTCTCAAAACCTTCTTGGCCGTATACACCCGCTAGGCGAATCCAATGCTCTCGCTTGGGAAACTTTTCAACCATAACCTTCAATGTATCAATTACGTTGGGCCAATCTTCTTTTTCGAAATACAAGAAGGTCAGCAAACTCCAGTGTTGTTCTTTGACTATGGTTCCGCGCTCTTTAGCGATTTGAATACCCAACTGCATTTGGGTAATGGCTTTGTCGTACTCTTTCATTTGATAGTAGACAGTTGCCATGAAGAAACGCGGTGCAGAAGACGGATTCTGCGCCTTAGATATCCAGATTTCCATATACCTTAGCGCATCGTCGTACTTCTCTTGCACGTAACTCAGCTGCGCAACGGTATAGAGCGTTGTTGTCTCTAGCCCTTCAGGAATCTTCTCACCCTGGGATACCACGATTTTATATTCACGTAGCGCACCGTTGTAGTCTTCTTTGAGATAGTAAATGTAGCCCAGCATGTTGTGCAGGTTGGCTATTTCGTTCTCGTTATACCGGCGCGAACGTTCTAGCGCCTTTTTGATAATCTCTTCAGCTCCGGCAAGGTCTTTCGCGTCAATCGCTTCTTGGCCTTCGCCCAATTTCTTATATACCGCCTCGCTCAAAGAGGGCACTCTGCGGGTCTTCTGCTTTTTAGCCGGTGCCTCCTCAGCCACTACGCTACCCGCCGTCCAATGGCCCAAACTCTCGTTTATCGGGCTAACCGCGCCAGTTAACGTCAACGCCAACGCTGCGACCGCCAAGCGTCGAACCAGTGGTACACATCGGGGTAAGCCCCGTTCGCTTTCTCTTTCAATCTTCGTCATCTCGGCAACAACTCCTGGTGCTTAATCTGCCATTTCAAACGTGATGCGTGTTTTAACGCCAGCTACGTCGATCGGCTCGCCGTTTACGACCTTAGGCTTATACTTGTATTTCAACGCCGCGTTGATCGCTGAGCGGTTAAAAATCCCGGGCGGTTTGGCATCTATTACCACTGGATCCCTAACGGCACCGGTCTTCGTTACGATGTACTCCAAAATCACGTAGCCTTCGATCCCGCGCGTTTGCGCCCGCCTAGGATACTGTGGATTTACCTTAACAATCGGTAAATACTCGCCGTCAGAGCTGAAGCCCCCCCCTTCGATCGAGAGATCCACGTCCACGTTTACCGAGCCCACATCCACGCCCTGTGACAGGTCAGAGGACTCAAATTCCGGCTTGGGCATATCGGGCGGCGGTTCATCCGGCGGCGGTGGCGGCTTGGGCTTACGCTGTTTCGTTTCTACCTCTTGATCATCCTGCAAACGCACGAAATCCAAGAGTTTCCCTTTCACGCCCTCATCCAGCTTTGCTTCATCTGTTGCAATGATCGCCTGCATTAGAAAGAACAGCAAAAATGTGATTAAAGCTCCTAGGCCAACGCCTATCGCGTAACGAGCGACCATAGTACTACCTGCCTAATTGTTTTCGGTTGAAATGGCCACTTCGCGCAGTCCTGCGGCTCTGGCGGCATTAAGAACAACCATGAGCTTTTCATTGGTCGACGTTCGGTCGGCTTGCACAACAAGCCCGCCCTTTGGATTTTCAGCGTGCAGACGTTCGATATGCGATCGGACGGAGTTGGGGTCCACCCGCTTTTTGTCTATCCAGATATCTCCGCCGGGGCTGATCGCTACCAGCAAGGCAACCGTCGGCTTCTGCTCAGACGTCAAGGCCTCTGGACGCAGCACGTCAATCCCTGCCTGCTTAATAAACGTCGCGGTAACGATGAAGAAGATCAACATGATGAATACGACGTCCAACATGGGCGTCAGGTTGATGTCGGCTTCTTCTTCACTTCTTGAAATGCGCTTTACTTGTCTGCGCATAAAAATTCTCCTCTGCCCGGAATCTAATGATCCAAGGTTAGTTGGTCTTCAAAAAGCTCAGTCTCGTATTCAACCTTTCGCTTCAGATAGGTCGTACCCACAAGGCCCGACAGTGAGGCTATCATGCCCGACATGGTGGGAATGGTCGCCATTGACACGCCAGCAGCCATAGAACGGGCGTTACCGCCTTGCGTTGCCATGGCGTCGAACACTGCAATCATGCCTGTCACGGTGCCCAGCAAGCCGAATAAAGGACACAAAGCCACACAAGTCTCAATGATGGGCAAGCTCCCAGTGATGCGCGTTGCACCATCAGAAATAATCCCCTCTCGCACTTGGCGTGCACTCCACGACTTGCGTTCCGCTCGGTTCTCCCAGGTGTTACTGGCTTCAAGCACTAGGTCTTTATGTTCGGTTCGGAAAAACCAAACCCGCTCGAAAATCAGGCTCCACATCAGGAAGGTAATGGCAGCGATGAACCAAAGTACATCGCCTCCCATTTCCATAAATCTGATGATCGCCAAGTAAGCGTCGTTAAACAT
>JAAXKB010000062.1:0-1898 GCA_012269545.1 Gammaproteobacteria bacterium
AAGAACAAGACACATACCTTGTTTAGACTGCAAGAAACGACGCGCTACCAAATTCCGCTTTCGATTTTTTGCATCATGTCCTGCGCTCGGTCACGCAGGGTCTCATGCTTGTTTTGAATGCCGGGCAATGATTGACTTTGCAGCGAATCACCCGGTCTCAGCTCGCCAATGTGCTGGTAGGTTCCCGCGTCCATAGCGTGTCGGGCGTGAACCAGCGCGCCATTGGCATCGCCCAGTCTGCCACTGCCAAAATACCCGTAACCCTCTACCATGCTGCGAGCGCCCGTTGCTTGGAAGCCACAGCGCCATAAAAATTTGTCGCTGGCACGCCGAAGGACCTCGGGTCTAATCGTCAGATGAAAGGACTCTTGTTGGCGAATGAAGGGCCGCACAACGGAATTCGTAATGATGTAGCGCAGGTCGTCAGAGTGATTGACCGCGCCACCGTGAAGTACCCTGCCGTCCATGAGCATAATAGTGCCCGCTGGGGCCTCGAGATTGATCGGGCGGGGCACTTCGCCAAAAGTGCCTGATCCCTCGCAATAGAGCTTGTGCGACCCTGGAATGATCAGCGTGCCGCCGTTTTTCTCGTTGACGTCCTGCAGGATGTAGACCGTGTTGACGAGCACCGGTGCTTCTAAGAAATGGTAGGGAGCAGCGAGGCTTTGATCTTGATGCATGCCCTGAGGGTGGCAGCCGGGGTAGGCGATGTTTGCGATGTAGCTGAGGTGATGCCATCCGCGCCCTAATGCCTCGTCGAGTAGCTGCTCGATCATAGGCCCAGCTTGAATGCTCTCGGGTTCATGGGTCATACATCGCTCAAAGACCTCGCCTTTATTGACTAACGACCAGACATGCTGCTGAGCCTCCATCAGATAGGCGATGCCTAGCTGCCTTTCGGCAGCAGATTGTTCGACCACGCGAGTGCGGATGGTTTCGGTCTGCGCGGGAGACAACCCATCCTGAATCAGACAGTAACCCCAATCGTAGAAGTCACGGCGCAGTTGATCCATTGCTTGGGTGGGTTGAGGTAGTCCTACGTGTTGCCAGTCTGGGTGTTTTTGCGCAACCGTCGTGTCGTAATAGTGACCTCTGCCCCAAGCCAATGACTCACTGCGCTTCGGCACGGCCAACCATGGGTTGGCTTTGAGTAATGAGCGATAGGGCTCACGTGAATCCACGAAGTCTTGATAGGGCGCCTTTACACCCTTGGAGGCTTCCGCCACCGCCTCTTTGCTGAAAATCCGTGGGATAGTCATGAGAGTCCTTCGATTACGGGTCTATGAAAGATCTCGAATATCTGAGGCAAATTCAAGTGATGTAGGCCGCGAGTCCTTCCGTTGGGTGAGCGGCAATTTGGTTTATGCTTTCAGCGAAATGTTTGGTGTAGAGCAGTTCCTTAGCCAAGAACCGGCTTCGGCAGCGAGCAATTTGATTGCCTATCGTTGGATAGTATCCGATAGGATGTCACCGACAGAGTATTGAGGGATAAGCATGTCTGTACGAATTGACCCCAAAAGCGGTTTGAAGATCTTTGCCACCAGAGCCGCAAAGGCCTCGGAAAAAATCACCGGTAAGGGCTACGCGACCGTTAGCGATGAAGCACTGAAAACCTTGCCACCTGCCCCCGTCGGCGCCGTCTTTGATGCAGTAGAACAAGCGAAATACCGTGAATTTAAAGAATCGCGAGCAGGCGCTGCCGACTACATGTCGATGGAGGGGGAATTTAGTCGTTACTTAGAAGATGTGTATTCGGCGGAACCTGTGGAGCGAGAAGCGCTGTCGGATGAGTGTGATGTTTTGGTTGTGGGCGCAGGGTTTGCTGGCCTTTTGCTTTGGCACAAGTTGCGCCAGGCTGGCTTTCAGAATGTGCGCTTTTGCGAAAAAGGCGGAGACGT
>JAAXKB010000062.1:1998-7551 GCA_012269545.1 Gammaproteobacteria bacterium
GACGGTATGCAATCGTTTCAGGGTGATTCGTTTCATACCTCGCGTTGGAATTACGACATTGATTTAAAAGATAAGCGTGTCGGTATCATCGGTACCGGAGCGACGTCAGTGCAAGCGGTGCCCGAACTGGCGAAAATCGTCAAAGAGCTGTACGTCTTTCAACGCACACCTTCATCTATAGACGTACGTGACCAGCGCGAGACGTCTGTTGAGGAATTTGCTGAGTGGTCTAAAGAACCGGGTTGGGCAAAAGCCCGAAGGGCGCGATTCGCGCGTATTTCCGAGGGGCGCACTGCTCTCAAGGCAAATGATGATTATCTGGCTGGGCGGGTGCCAGATTACAAAGTTCGCAAAAAGCACTCAGGTGAACTCACGCCGCAAGAACGGGTGCAAAAGCAGCTCGACGCGAATTTCCGCATCATGGAACAAATCCGTGCCCGGGTTGATGCCATTGTTGAAGATCCCGTTACGGCCGCAGCGTTAAAGCCCTATTATCCCTATGGCTGCAAGCGACCGACCTTTCATGATGAGTATTTACCCACGTTTAACCTGCCGCATGTGCATCTTGTCGATACCGCCCCTCGAGGCGTGAGCGAGATTAACGCACGCGGGGTCGTGCACGACGGGACTGAGTATCCGGTAGACGTGTTGATTTACGCCACAGGCTTTGAGTGGATGGCAACCTCGACCTTTAACATGATTGTTGGACGGGAAGGCCGTACGTTGCGAGATAAATGGCAGCAAGAAGGCACGAAAACTTTCCTCGGTTTGCACAGCCATGGTTTCCCTAACCTGTTTATCGTCTCCGGGCCACAAGGTGGTGGCGGCAGCTTTAATTTCACCAATGCTATAGAAGAGCACGGTGATTATGTGGTCTGGATGCTCAGTACGATGCGCGACAAAGGCGTCGATGTTGTCGACGTGAAGTCGGAACCAGAAGAGGAATATGCCGCTCACTGTCGGCAGGCTGATGAGCTAACCCGCCCTTTGCGTGACTGCATTACGTACTACAACGGACACGGGGAGGCTGAGCCAGGAAGCCTTGCTTATTATGGCGGCGGTACGTGGCATAAGTACCGTATTCGTGCGCAGGAAACCTTGGAGCCCTATGTGTTCGATAGCCGCAGGAATGAGTCTGAGAAGCCCTTGGCACCCTAATCCGGTCGGCGAGCCAGATAAAAGGGATTGGTTAATGTCTCGAAGTCTTCATGCAGGGATATGGATATGGCAGAACAAAATTCTCAGATTGAAAACATCACCAACATCGATTCTCATCTGGATTATCAGGCCGTCATTATCGGCGCCGGTGTTGCAGGTATTTATCAAATTAAGCGCTTGGCCGACCTTGGTGTTCGTGCCTTGGTTCTTGATGCAAATGCGGATCTTGGCGGCACTTGGTATAACAACCGCTACCCCGGTGCGCGATTTGATTCTGAGAGCTATACCTACAGCTATTCATTTTCAAAGGAAGTGCTCGACGAGTGGCATTGGACTGAGAAGTTTTCGCCCCAGCCCGAGACGTTGCAGTACCTGAATTTTGTGGCCGATAAATTCAATCTGCGCGAATACATGCAGTTTAACTGCTGGGTCGAATCGATGGTGTTCGACGATGAGGCGAACGTTTGGACGATTCATCTGGCCGACGGCCGTCACATAACGACCCGCTTCGTCATTTCAGGGATGGGCGTGTTGTCGACGCCCACGTTGCCAAATTTTGAGGGTATGGCGAGTTTTGAGGGCAAGTCGTTCCACGCATCTCAATGGCCGCATGAGCCGCTTGATTTAACGGGCAAACGCGTCGCCGTTGTCGGTAGCGGAGCAACAGCCATCCAGCTGATTCCTGAGGTGGCAAAGGTCGCGAAAAACCTGACGGTTTTTCAGCGCCGGGCGAACTGGGCAGCACCGCTGAATAATGGCCCGATTTCAATGTCTGAGATGGACGAAATACGCGAACGCTACGATGACATTTTTGCTACCTGTGCTCGCACACCGGGCGGGTTCGAGCACGAGCCGGATCGACGCGGTTTTTACGATGTGAGTCCGCAGGAGCGGCGGGAGCTGTGGGACAGACTTTACGACGAACCGGGTTTCGGCATTTGGCTGCAAAATTTCACGGATATATTTTTCGATGAAAAGGCCAACGCGGAATTCTCCGACTACATCGCCAACCGTATTCGTCAGCGGGTGAAGGACCCGGTTGTCGCCGAACTGCTGATTCCAAAGGATCACGGCTTTGGTGTTCAGCGGGTGCCGATGGAGACCGGCTATTTCGAGACCTACAACCGCGACAACGTAACCTTAGTGGACGGTGCGACTACCCCCATCGTCCGCGTCACACCGACGGGGATTGAAACCAGCGAAGAAGCGTTCGAATTCGACGTTATCGTCTATGCCACAGGATTTGATGCGTTCACCGGAGCCTTCGATCACATTGACATTCAGGGTGCGAACGGCGCGCGGTTGCGCGACAAGTGGCAGGCGGGCCCAGTGACCTATCTGGGTGCAACGGTTAGGGGCTTTCCTAACTTTCTGATGCTTGTCGGGCCTCAAACCGCTGCATCGAACTTTCCTCGCGGGGCGGAACTGAGTGTCGACTGGGTAACGCCCTTGCTGGAGTTTATGTGGGCACACGGTTATCAACGTTTTGATGTTGACGAAACCGCTGAGGCGCAGTGGTTCCAGCATGTGAAGGATATGTATCAAGGTATGCTGCTGCGTCATGCGAAAAGCTGGTTTACCGGATACAACTCAAACATCGAGGGCCATGAACACGGCAAGATGCGTTACAACATCTATAACGGCGGTGGTCCACGCTACGCTCGCATGCTCCGCGAGGCGGCAGAGAATGGCTACGAAGGCATGTATTTCCGGTGAGGGCGGGTTTACCCGATGTGGTTGTCGCGATTACCGGAAGGGATGACGTGCAATGAGCTTGGATAAGAAAGTGGTTTTGGTGACTGGGGGTGCGAGCGGTATCGGTTACGCCACAGTCAATCGTCTAGCAAAGGATGGGGTGCATGTGGTGGTGGCAGATGTACAAGCTGCCCTTGCTGCGGACGTGGTTACCCAGTTGAAGAGCGCGGGTGGCAGCGCAGAGGTCTGCGAACTTAATGTTGCGGAAGAAGGGGCGGCAGCTGCTGCCGTGACGTCAATTGTTGAGACCCACGGGCGGTTAGACGGTGCCTTTAATAACGCGGGCATCGTTGGGCCTAAAACGAAGCTGCTCGAGATCGACCCTTCGCAGTGGGCTCAGGTGCTCGCGGTGAATCTGACCGGAGTTTTCAACTGTGTGCAGGCCGAGATCGCGCAAATGATCCAGCAAGCGTCCGGCGGCAGTATCGTGAATACCGCCTCGATTTGTGGTTTGGTGGCGCTTCCTCATGCGACCGCTTACAACGCGGCGAAGCACGGGGTGGTTGGTCTGACAAAGTCAGCAGCCTTGGAGTACGGGCCGAAAAATATTCGGGTCAACGCGGTATGTCCGGGTTTTATCGACACTCCAATGCTGGCCCAAGGTGCGGGCGCCAGTCCGAAGGTGCTTGAAAACATCCTACGTTCTGTTCCCATGCGCCGAGTGGCGGGTCCAGAGGAAGTTGCTGACGTGGTCGCTTGGCTGCTGTCAGAACAATCAAGCTATGTGACTGGCGTTGCCATGCCAATTGATGGAGGCTGGGTTACGCAATAGCCTTTGCGTTGCGAGGGCGCAAAAATCTTATCAACGGTGCAGACGTTTTGTGCACGAGGGGAGAGGTATGGCTGCTAACACAGGTCAAGCGAGTCCTGACGATGTTTGGTTGGCAACGTTGCAAGAAGAGGTGCTTGAACCCGAGTTGCCGATTATCGACCCCCATCATCATTTGTGGGTGCGGAATGGATACACCTACTTGATGCCAGAGCTGGCCTCTGATTTGGCCAGTGGACATAACATAGTGGCGACTGTTTATGCTGAATGTCATTCGATGTACCGGTCCGGCGGTGCGGAGGAGTCTCGGTCCCTCGGTGAAACGGAATTTGTGCGAGGACAAGCGGCGATGAGTGCAAGCGGTGGCTTCGGTGTTACTCGAGCCTGTGATGTGATGTTTGGTAACGTCGATCTCACCCTAGGTGCCGCCGTTGAGTCATTGCTTGAGCAACACCTTGAGGCCTCCGGCGGAGGGTTTCGAGGTGTCAGGCTCTCCAGCGGTTGGCACGAAGATCCGCAAATCGGCAACGTGGGCGAGCGCGCGGGCCTGTTGATGGAATCGGCCGTCAACGAAGCGATAGGCGTCGTCGACCGGATGGGCCTGTCGCTGGACTGTTGGCTCTATCACACGCAACTTGATGAAGTGGCGCAGCTAGCCGACGCCCATCCAGAGTTAACCATCGTTCTTAACCATGTAGGCAGCCCCATTTTAGGTGGTCCGTACCGGGGTAAAGGTGATGAAGTATTTGCTGACTGGAAAGCTGCGATTCTTCGGGTGAGTGAACGTCACAACGTGTTTGTGAAACTCGGCGCAATGCCGATACGTATGCCTAGCTACGATGGCGATCGAACCCTGCCACCCGGTTCTCGGGAGGTTGCCGCTGCTTGGCGCCCGTGGATGGAAACCTGCATCGAAGCGTTTGGTCCTGAGCGATCCATGTACGAGTCGAATTTTCCGGTGCAAAAACGCTGGTGCAGCTATCAGGTGTGCTGGAACGCATTCAAACGTATCTCTACAGGCGCCTCGGCATCTGAAAAAGCGGAACTGTTTGCTGGTGCAGCGGCTCGGGCCTATCGTATGGAGAGAGTCCGATAATTTAGTCAGCCGTGTCTGCATTCAATTTTTTTCAGCGCCGGCCTAGCGAAGCACGCATAAATAATGATAGACATTACTCATGCTTCCGGTGGAAGATTAGCCAAGCACGAGCGGAGCAAAATCAGTGAACGTAGTGAATAAAGTCCTACCCAGTCAGGAACAGATTGCGGGTTTTATGGAACCCGGCCACGATGGGCCGATTTACATGTTGAACCTGCTGAAGTTTAAGGAGAAAGCTGAGTATCCGGATGGACGTGACACGGATCTGACGGGAGCGGAAGCCTACGCGATATACGCTGAAGAGGTGGTTGGTCACTTAGCGAATGTTGGCGGCGGGCCTATGTTTGCCGCTCAGGTTGAGCGCCTGATGCTGGGCGAGGTGGAGGAACTTTGGGATTCAGCGGCCATTGCCATGTATCCGTCGAGAAAGGCTATGATGGAGATGATGAGTTCACCGGATTATCAGGCTTCAGCCATTCACAGGACGGCAGGATTGGCAGGCCAGCTGAACATCGAAATGGTAGAACCCATGGGTGCCTGGTTGCCCCAAAAGTAGGGTTGGAGATTTTCAAGCTTTTTCTTTAAAACCCCTGACCGGCTGCCTCCCGACGGACATTGGTGACGTCTATCCAAACAAGCGGCCGGCTATCCGGGATGGCTCGCAATACGCTGCAACGATCGGCCGTTAGAATTCTGGCTGCTGCAGCGGCACAAAGCACTCTGCGTTAAGACTGAAAAGCAACCGTCGACTTCATGAGTTGGTGCGGCGGAAGCG
>JAAXKB010000062.1:7651-29794 GCA_012269545.1 Gammaproteobacteria bacterium
CAGGTTGCGGCAACCGTTGGCGAATATGTCATCGTAAGAAAGCAGGAAGACGGCCAATCTGCTGAGGCTCAAGCTCTTCGTGTTGAAAGCCAGGCGACCTTGGTGATCCGCGATCTGGTGGTTGGCGACATTGGCGTGTCCGACGGTACGTTTTTCGTTTTCTTGCGTGAAGCGGAGGCTGTCGAAGACATTGTGCGAGAGCATGGGCTTCGAGTTGAGGACCTGTTTGTAAACGCGAAAATGGTCAGGGTTGCGGTCGCAGACGGACGAGACGTTTTTGCTGTGATGGGGCGAGTGCAGCAAGACGCGAGGGTTCGCGAGGTGGAATTAAACACAGCGTTTGATCGTTTGACACCCTATTAGGCGGCGCGCGGCCTAATAGGGTGACCTGCTGCCGAGTCTCAGCTGCGTACGAAGTTGCGGATCACTTCACCCGGCCGATTGCCCGTATGCACGCCGTTTTGAACGACGATCTGTCCCGCGACAATTGTCGCGTCGTAGCCTTGGCTTTTGACGATGAAACGGCCCCCGCCGTGCGGAAAGTCGTTCACGTACTCGGGGTGACACGTATTCAGGTTTGCGTAATCAATCACATTGATGTCCGCATGCCATCCTTCCCGCAGTTCGCCGCGTTCTTTTAGCCCGATGATTTGTGCCGACTTACCGGTGATTCTGTGGATCGCCTCAGGAAGGCTGTAGACACCCTGCTTACGAGTCAGCTCGCTCAGTAAGACGGTAGGGGAGTCTGTGTCGGTGAAAAAGCCCACGTGGGCGCCTGCGTCACCGAGCATTGGGATGACGTGGGGCAGCTGCATGTAGCTCCATTGATTTTCGAGGTTTCCGCCGAACATCCAGTAGTTGAAAAACTCCCGGCCTTCGGAGGCAAGCAGCCGGTCGACGTAGACCTCAACGGGGTCTTTACCAGCGGACTCTGCCAATTGGAGCAAGCTCGCTTTTCGTTCGAAATCTAGGTCGGGTGTCTGCTCGTTGCCAAAGGGATGCAGCATGGGGGCCAGATGTTTCATGTCTCCAGCGGCGATACCTTCAGCGATCAAGGTTGTTCTTGTGGCCGGGTTTTTGAGTGCATCAACACGAGCGGAGAGAGAGGGTAGCGCCATCAGATCTCGCCATGCAGAAGACTTTTTGGTGAATGGCGAGAGTTGCGCGAGACCAAAGAACGCCCCGCTCGGGCGGGTGTGGCACACGCTCGCCAACCGCTTGCCGCCGCTGTTTTGTTCTTCAAAAAAAGCTTCCCAGCGCGCGACGCCGCCGTCGCCTGCTGCGCCAGCACCCCCTGAAAACAACACTTGGCAGCCAAGGTCCGTGGCATCTCGGAACATCTGCAATTCCGTCTCAAAGCGCGTTTGCATGTCGTTCGCCGACTGAAACAAAGCACCGTGTCCGCCGCCGGCGACAATGGCTTCTTGGATGGCCTTGGTTTCTCTGAGATCTGCCCAAGTACCCGGTGTGCACCTGCCGTCAGGTACGGTATGCAGCAAAAACCGGGAGGTAGAGAAGCCGACGGCTCCCTCTTCAACCGACTGTTTGACCATTTGTGCAATATGCTCAAGTTCTCGATCATCGGGTTGCACGCCTTCGTCCATGCTTCTGTCACCCATGGCCTCATAACGAATTGCCGAGTGTCCGGCCAAACCGACCACATTCAGGGCGGGTTGCAGTGCTTGCACTGAATCCAGATATTCGCCGTAGCTGTTCCAGTCCCATGGGAGGCCGTCCATGATTGCGTCGGCAGCGATATCTTCGACAGACTCCATCAATTCCGCCAAATACCGACGATTTTTAGGGCTGCATGGGGCGAAGGTCACACCGCAATTGCCAATCATCGCGGTGGTGACACCGTGGTAGGAGCTGGAGCTCATCATGGGGTCCCAACCAATCTGGGCATCTAGATGGGTGTGTAAATCAACGAAACCCGGGGTGACGATTTTGCCCGAGGCATCCAGCGTGTCTTTCGCCGTTGCGCCGGACAAGTCGCCAATGCGTTTGATTCGGCCATCGCTGATGGCAATGTCAGCGGTGATGGCGTCTGCCCCGCTTCCGTCGATGATCGACCCCCCTGAGATGATGAGATCGTATTCCATTCCACAGCCCTCCACGAAATATGTTTGTGTTGTTGTCTATGCTCAGAAAATGCCGTGTAGCGAATTCCCCGTCAAGCCTTGGTAAAGTCTTGACGCACTCAGTAAATCGAATCCATGCTAAGCGCGAAGACGGAAAGAATAAGAAAAGAAAACAAAAGGAGGAGAACAGCATGGCAGCTGTGGCACTTGTGACCGGCGTGGGACCTGGAACCGGCAAATCGATTGTCGAGCGATTCGCGGAGGCAGGCTATAGCGTTGCAATGCTCGCCCGCTCGCAGGAGCGGCTGGCCCACATTGAATCAGCAACGCCAAATGCTCACGCCTTCGTTTGTGACGTCGCCGACGATGTGGCGCTTGCCGCAACGTTGTCGCAGGTTAAAGAGTCGTTCGGCGCGCCAGCCATCGTAGTCCATAACGCTGTCGGTGCTGAGCGCGGAACCTACGCGGAGATTGATCCGCAAAACATGCGGCGCGCCTTTGAGATCAACACCATGGCCTTACTGTCGCTAGCCAAGCAACTGATACCCGATATGCAGGCTTCCGGCGGCGGTGCGCTTATCTGTACAGGCAACACCTCTGCTTATCGCGGCAAGCCGCGTTTTGCCGGATTCGCCCCCACCAAGGCCGCACAGCGAATACTGCTGGAGAGCATCGCCCGCGAGGCAGGCCCCAAGGGGATTCACGCGGCCTACGTCGCGATTGATGCTGTGATTGACCTCAAATGGACTCGCGAATTCTTTGCCGATAAGCCCGACGAGTTTTTCTGTCAGCCCAGTGACATCGCTGAAGAAGTATTTCGCATTGCTCATCAGCCGCGCAGTGCGTGGTCGTTTGAATCCGTTATTCGGCCCTACGGGGAGGTTTGGTAATCATGAGCGATCACGTACTTCGTATTTTTTCCTATTTGCCTAATCCGCGTGTTTGGAAAGCGTTGATCGCTGCGGACTATCTCGGGGTGACGGTACAGGTGTTGGGTGACAAACCCAAAAACCTCGGTAATTGGCTATGGGATTTTGATGCCCGAGAACTCGCTGAAGAGGAAAAAACCGAAGACAGCCCGCATGCACGAGTTAGCCGGCGGGGTTTCTCTGGCGCGCTGTACAAAACCGACGCCTTCATGCGCACCCAGCCCTACGGCACCGTGCCAGCAGCGTTCAGTCCGGATGGTGACGTGGGCGTATTCGAATCCAACAGTATTTTGCGTGCGGTTGCGCGATCGGCGCCGGATGCTAATGGTCTATATGGCCGAAATGCCATGGATGCATCGCGCATCGACAGTTTTCTTGACGCGACACTTGTGTTCGGCCGCGAAGCGCAGGTTTACCTGCTGGGCATCGACGGTATCTCTCACGAATTACATGGCCGAATGGCTGCTGCGTTTGAGTTTTACTTAGAGGGTATCGAGCGAGCGCTGCAGCACGCTGCCTATATTGCAGGCGATCAAGTTACCATTGCCGACATCGCCTTTGCCTGCGATGTGAGTCAGTTTTTACGTGAGCGCCTGATGCGTTCTGGACTTGCGGCGGCATCATTGCCGGTGATTAGTGAAAACGCGGAAACCACGTTCCCTCGAGCGTTTGCCCATTTATCCGCGCTGATCGAAGAACCAGAATTTAACCGATACTTGGATGACTACACGAAACACTTCAGGGTTTAGAGGATTCGCGATTAGTCTAATCGACGCGGGATCGTAGCGCCGACCTTGGGTGCTAGCGCTGCAAGGCAGTAACGGGTGGCGTTGCGCGTTAGTTAGGGAGCGTCGGCAGATGCGATGAAATGTCATCTCGGCTGGGCAGCGCGGTTTGTGCCCCTTCTTTCAGGCATGCCAGCGAACCCGCCACGCAGCCCCACCGCAAAGCGGTAGGAAATGGCTCGCCCGCATCCAAGGCCGCGGCAAAAGCGCCGCAGAACGCATCACCAGCTCCCACCGTATCGACGGGCTTAATGGGTAGTGCGGGCACGGCAATTTGATCGCCTTGGTGGTCCGCCAGACATCCTTTAGCCCCGAGGGTGAGAACGACGGAGTTCGTGGTCTGTTCCGCCACTTGGGCAAGCAAGGCTGCAACGGTTCCGTCGGTGGGCAATCCCAAATGCTTACCCAACTGCTGCAACTCGACTTCGTTGACCACAAGTATGGCTACTTGTCTCAGAAGTTCGATATCAACTGCCTGCATGGGAGCAAGGTTCCAGACGACCTTGGCCGCAACTCTATTGGCGTGGCTTATCATCTGCGCCATTTCTGGGACGGGTATTTCCATCTGAAGTAAAAGCAAGTCATTGGCTTCGAGGCCGCGGGAAGGCAGCTGGGTGTGAGAGGCGCCAGCATTCGCTCCAGGAAAAACGACAATGGTGTTTTCTCCGTCGCCATTGACATTGATCGAAGCTGTCCCTGTAGGTCCGTGGATGGCTGCCACGGCATCGGTATTGACGCCGGCACCGTGCAGCCCCGCCAAGGCGATATCGCCCATCCCGTCATCACCGACTGCACCTGCCATATGCACGGTCGCCCCGGCTCGGGCAGCGGCTAAGGCCTGATTGCCCCCTTTACCGCCCGCTAGAACGACCAGACTCGACGCCAAAAGGGTCTCGCCCGGTGCAGGCAGCGCTGGCATCTGAAAGACGTAATCAACATTGAGAGAGCCGAAAACTGTAATCATTGGTTGCCTCTTTTGATCCCTCTAAAGACCTTGCGTTAATGTGGAGGTCTGCCGAGAATTCTCGTTCGCAGTGTACTACCTAGGGGCTGAAATGACGTTACCAGAGGATTATGCCGAGCGCGTTTATGCTGGCGTTTTGGGTAAGGCAATTGGCGTCTACCTGGGGCGGCCATTTGAGGGTTGGACCTATGACCGTATTCAATCGCGGCTTGGGGACATTGAGTATTACGTGCATGACAAAGTAGGTGTGCCCCTACTGGTGACCGATGATGACATTGCGGGCACATTTACGTTTTTGCGGACGCTAATGGACAACAGCTTTGATCCAGACTTGTCGGCGGAGGCCATCGGCGAGGGCTGGCTCAACTATCTGATCGAGGGCAAAACCGTGTTGTGGTGGGGCGGTCTGGGCAACTCCACCGAGCATACGGCCTATCTGCGCCTAAAAGGCGGTGTAAAAGCGCCGGCCAGTGGCTCTGCAGCCCTGAATTCACGAGTAGTGTCTGAGCAAATCGGGGCGCAAATTTTTATTGATGGCTGGGCCATGGTGTCGCCGGGAAACCCCGATCAGGCGGCAAAGCTGGCCGGGCGCGCAGCGAAAGTCAGTCACGATGGCGAGGCCGTCTTTGGGGCGGTAGCCTTGGCGGTAATGGAAGCCATGGCATTCGTGGAAAGCGATACGAATCGATTGCTGGACAAGGCGCTGGAGTACATTCCCGCTGATTCGGTAATAGCCGGCATGATTGGGGATATTCGGCGATGGCACCAGCAAGAACCTGACTGGCGAGTAGCCAGAGAACTGTTGTCAGACCAATATGGCTACGATACGTACGGCGGCAATTGCCACATCGTGCCTAATCACGGTCTGATTGTTCTTGCGCTGCTCTACGGAAATGATGACTTTTCCGACACCTTGAAAATCATTAACACCTGCGGTTGGGACACCGACTGCAACTCGGGGAACATAGGCTGTTTGGTGGGCATTAAGCAAGGTCTTGCGGGTATTGATGCGGGGCTGTCGCGAGGGTTGGATTGGCGCGGCCCCGTCGCTGATCGTATTTACGTGCCTACTGCCGATCCGAGCTGGGGTATTTCCGATTGCGTGCGAGAAACCCAACAAATTGTTAATGCTGGGTTAGCCCTGCGCGGGGATGAGGCGTGGCGACCGAAAAATGGCGCGCAGTTTCATTTTGAATTGCCCGGCAGCCTGCAGGGTTTTACCGTGACTGACGGCGAAGGTCATATCTCAAATGAGCTTGGCGTAAGTCAGACAGGTCAGCATGCTCTGCGTTTACAGAGTCACGGATCAGCCAGATTCGGCACACCCACCTTTGCTCCTAGTACAGAATTCGCTGCGTGGACAGAACAGCCTTCAAATCCGTATCCGTTAATTGCCTGTCCAAGGGTGTATCCGGGCCAAACGCTTAGTGCCACGCTGCTGCGGGGGGAAGGCGCCAGCGTCCGTCTTTATGCGGCCTTTTTTGATGGGAATGACGAGGTGCAGCATGTTTACTCCGCGGCACATTCGGTGAGCGATCGTGCGGATATTTCGTGGACGATTCCCGAAGAAGCCTTGCCGGTATTCGAAGTTGGTGTAGAGCTAGCGGGGACGGTGTATTTGGATTGTCTGGGCTGGCGCGACGAACCACGCTATATCAGCACCCGGCCGCCCGGGCGCCGCCGCGGTGGTTCGATGTGGCGGCGCTCGTGGGTTACTGCGGTTGACGATTTTGTGGCGATGCCTTGGGTAGAACCCTTCCGTCTGATTCAGAACGCCGGCAGAGGTATGGTGATTCAGGGAAACCGTGATTGGCGCGATATTTTGGTGAGCGCGGATGTGTGTTGTCACTTAGGTGTTTGCGCTGGATTGGCGGTCCGTGTTCAGGGCATGCGCCGTTACTATGCGCTGCTCCTGCATCGCTCAGGCGAGGTACAAATCACCAAGGTTGTTGGAGACGAAACCGTGCTGGCGCGAGCACCATTTGCCTGGGAATTGGGGCAGACTTATCAGCTGCAATTGTGTGTACGTGGCACTCACCTGATCGCCTGTGTGGACGGTAAAGAGGTGCTTGCTGCATTCGATGAGGCGCTCTCCAGCGGCGGCATGGCGCTGGTGATCGAAGAGGGCAGAACAGCCACTCAACAGGTGACAGTGGAACCGGCCTAACTTTGGTATGTTCGAATGTGAAGCGAGAGAGAAGGACGATTTGACGTGACGGAACGTATGGCAGGCCCAAGAGATTTAGATACCAGGTCCAACGCGGAAATCAGGGCGCGCTGGAAAATCGATGCAAGTACCCAGCCCGAAGATCGTGCGCTGGCTGAGCTTGACCCGGGTAACGGTGACTGGTTTGAGCAGGACAAGGAGCTGCGAGTGTTTGAACGGTTGCGGCGGCAGTCGCCGGTACACCTGACC
The DNA here is from genome assembly GCA_012269545.1 of Gammaproteobacteria bacterium. GTDB lineage: Bacteria > Pseudomonadota > Gammaproteobacteria > Pseudomonadales > Azotimanducaceae > UBA4421. The sequence continues at coordinate 14,827 of JAAXKB010000062.1, forward strand.
GAGGAGAGCCAATTTGGACCTTACTGGTCCATTACCCGGTTCGAGGATGTGAAATACGTGGATACAAACCAACAGCTGTTTTCCTCTGACATCATGAACGGTGGTATCCGTCTTGGCGGACGCCCCTTGGCCGAGCCGCCCCCCGACTTATTCCATCTGCCCATGTTCATCATGCAGGATCAGCCGGTGCACGATGAGCAGCGCAAGACCGTAGCGCCCATGTTTACCGCAACCCGTTTAGCTGCCATGGGGGATCTGATTCGCCAGCGTGCCGGTATTATTCTTGATGGCCTGCCGCGGGGAGAGGACTTCAACTGGGTGCGTGACGTGTCGGTTGAATTAACAGGGCAAATGCTGGCGACCTTGTTCGATGTACCGCAAGAAGATCGTCATAAGTTGATTCACTGGTCGGACACGGTAGAGCGTATTGGTGACCCTGATTATTTCGAAAGCCCGGCCGAGGGTTTTGCAGAAATTTGGAAGTGTTTCGAGTATTTCAATGACATTTGGCAGGAACGCCAAGCGGCGAGCACGCCGGGAGACGATCTGATTTCTTTCTTGGCTCATGGCGAGGCTACCAAGCACATGGCTCCGAATGAATTTCTTGGCAACGTATTGCTGCTGATCGTTGGAGGAAACGACACCACGCGTAACTCCATCAGTGCCGGGGTTCAGGCACTTAATCGATTTCCGGAGGAATACGACAAGCTTAAGGGGAATCTGAACCTGATTCCCAATATGGTGTCGGAAATCGTGCGCTGGCAGAGCCCTGTCGCTCATATGTGCCGCACGGCCATGGCTGATGTGGAAATTGGTGGACAGCAGATACGCAAGATGGACAAACTGGCCATTTGGTACCTTTCTGGCAATCGCGATGAGACCCACTTTGCTGATGCGAACCGGTTGATAATTGATCGCCCGGCGGTAAGGCAGCACTTGGCATTTGGTTATGGCATTCACCGATGCTTGGGTAACCGGTTAGCGGAGATGCAGCTGAGAATTTTGTGGGAGGAGATCATGGCGCGCTTCGACCACGTGGAAGTCGTGGGTGATCCAAGTTATCTCAACTCCAGCTTCATTCGCGGGATCACCGATCTGCCCGTGCGGGTCCACGATCGTTAAGCTTCAAACCACCGGAAGCAGCGTTTGGCCAAGGTCGAGATACCTTTGGCCTTCATCGGCGAAACCCAGTTCCAGCAGATGAATGCCTGTTGAAACGATTTCCACAAATCCCCAACTGACAATAGCCTGGCGTGACACCTGAGTTTGCTCGGCAAGCCAGGTGGCCCGCTGTGTCAAAGCTGTGGCGGGTTCAGCGATTTGATAGGCGTCGATCCAGTTGCGCAGCAAAATACCCAAGTCGTAGGCCGCTTCAAAAAATAGACCGTCTGGATCGATTAGCTTGTAGCTTGCCTGTTCGGTCGAGCCCTCGGCCAAGGTGTTGTGTTCGTGGGCGTCGCCGTGAACTAAGACGAAAGCATCTTGCCGCCACTGGGAGCGGCGCAGGTCAATATGGTCGAGCGCACGGTGTATCAGTGCCTTCTCGACATGCCCGGCAATCTTGCTCGGCGTGTGTTGAATATGGTGATACAGCCAGTCGGCTTTGTTTGCGCCGTCTACCAGCGCCGACGGATCAATGTCCGCCTGCCAGCTGAGTTTCAGGGCTTGAGTGATATGTTGCAGCTGTTGTTGGATCGGAAGCCCACTGTCCGCAATAGCAGCACCAAGCTCTTCGATAACCAGCACACCTCGCTTTGGATCTGCGCCGATCAGTTTGGCGTAGCCACGGCCTTTCGCGGCCTGCAGTCCTGCCAATTCTGCGGCCATGCCGTGGTCATTGGGCATCATGACTTTCACGACGCAACGAATGCCATCGCTTCCTTGGGTTAACGCTAAATAGCTTTCCGACCCACCGGGTAAGGTGTCGATGAACGTTAGGCCGAAGTCCTCTAGGGTTTGTGTCACCACAGCCTGCAGGTCTGCCAGCCATTGCTGGCCCTGCTGGCCAAGGAGCTCGGCGCGCCGAAGCGTTGTATCTGAGGGTGCAGTGTTCATTGTTCGTGGTCGCCCTGCTGACTTATGTCGAAGGTTTTATTGCCGTCGGGCACATCTTAGAATGCGGCGACCTGTCTTCCAAAATCTAATGTTAGGAGAGTTAAGTGCTGGATTATCAAATGCATGGTGATGTCGCGGTGTTGACCATGGACGATGGCAAGGCAAATGCCGTCAGCCATGCCTATATTGATGCTTTGTCCGAGGGCCTGGATCGCGCCGAGGAACAGGCCAAGGCGATCGTGTTGCTCGGTCGTGCCGGTGTGTTTAGCGCAGGCTTTGATCTGAAAGAAATCGGCAAAGGGCCCGCAGAAAGTAAGGCTTTGGTAGACCGTGGTGCAGCTTTGTTGTTTCGGTTGTTTACCTTCCCCATGCCTGTGGTGGCAGCCAGCGCCGGACACGCCATTGCCGCCGGTGCGTTGCTGTTGCTTGCCTCGGATACGCGCATCGGTGTCGGCGGAGACGCGAAGTATGGGTTAAATGAGACTGCCATTGGGATGTCTCTACCACCCTTTGGTTTACAAATGGGGCTGTGTCGTTTGTCCAAACGGCATCAAACCGAAGCCATGATTCAAGCGCAGCTATACGATGCGGAATCGGCTCAAAGTGTGGGGTATCTGGACCAAGTGGTGCCTGCTGAAAATCTCGATCAGTCGGCTATTGCCGCAGCGACCAAGCTGGCAGAATTGCCGACGAAGGCCTATGCGGCGATGAAGCTTGATGTTCGCAAGCAATACGTCGACATTATTGCGGCGAGCTTGGCCTGAACCCCGGTCGCCGGCAATCAGAGAAAGGGTAGCTAAACGCCGGTTTTATGATGGTTTTTGGGGCTCACTCTGGGTCATACAGCCCTTGATGTGGTAACTCGCTTGGCAGTAGAATGCGCGCCCGGATTGGGAGGGATGCTCGGCAAAGCGGAGCCTGTCGCCTAGGCCGGAAAAGCTGTGAACGGGCTTGAAACCGTTCAATGGTGCTGGTGGCGTGTCGGTTGAGCGACAGTCGACGCCGACAGCGTAATTTGGAGAAGTTTGGAGACGCCCATTAAGAAAGCGAGCAAGCGAGTTGATCGCTCGTTGTTGAATGACGATATTTCTGCCGCAAACGTGCGCCTAGTGGCGGCGGACGGCAGTCAGCGAGGCATCGTATCGAGAGCCGAAGCGCTGGCGGAAGCGAGAGCAGCAGGACTGGATTTGGTTCTGGTTGCTGTGGACGCAAATCCACCAGTATGCAAAGTCATGGACTATGGGAAGCATTTGTTTGAGCTGAAGAAAACCAAGGCAGCGCAAAGAAAGAAACAAAAACAGATCCAGGTGAAAGAAATGAAGTTCCGTCCTGGCACGGAAGAAGGCGACTATCAGGTAAAACTACGCAACCTGAAGCGCTTTCTCGAAGAAGGGGACAAGGCGAAGGTGTCTTTGCGTTTCCGCGGTCGTGAGGTGGTGCATCCCGAAATCGGGATGAACCTGATGAAACGTATTGCGGAAGATCTGGATGAGTTGGGATCTGTCGAATCGGAACCCAAATTTGAAGGCCGCCAAGTCATTATGGTGTTAGCCCCTCGAAAAAATAGAAAGGCGCGGGCTCCGAAAGAAGCCTCATAGGAAGCGTTTAGCGACGCAACTATTGAAAGCGCAAGGGGTTTGTCTTGCACAAACCAGCAAGAATTCGGGTGAAAGCCCAGTTCTTTAATCGCCTCGACTGAGCTGAATGTTTGGTCTAGAAGGCAAACGATGAATCGCGTGGAGAAGGCTAATGCCAAAAATGAAGACCCACCGGGGAGCGGCGAAGCGTTTTCGTCGCACCAGCACCGGTTTTAAGCACAAGCAAACAAACAAGAATCATATTCTCACGAAGAAGGCGCCCAAGCGGAAGCGTCAACTGCGTGGAATGGAAGGTGTGGCCGCCGCCGATGTTCCGGCATTGGTGCGCATGCTGCCCACCAAGGCTCGATAGGAGGACTACCTATGCCAAGAATTAAAAGAGGCGTAGCTTCCAGAGCTCGCAGAAAAAAAGTTTTAAAAGCTGCCAAAGGCTACTACGGCGCTCGCAGCCGGACTTTCAAGGTAGCCAAGCAAGCGGTGATCAAGGCGGGACAGTACGCCTATCGTGACCGCCGCCAGCGCAAGCGCCAGTTCCGACGTTTATGGATCGTGCGCATCAATGCTGCAGCGCGGGAACATGGCTTGTCATACAGCCGCTTTATCTCTGGTCTCAAGGAGGCAGGGATAGAGGTTGATCGCAAAGTACTGGCTGATATCGCCATGCACGAGAAGGACACCTTTGCAGCATTGGCTCAGCGCGCCGGTGCGGGCGTTGCCAAAGCCGCGTAGCTTCCCCGATGCAAAGCTAGAGGACCGTGACGTCGCTGACGATCAAGGGCCCGTCAGAAGATCAACGCCCACTGTCTTCAGGAGACCTTAATAGAGTGTTCTTCCTGATTTGTGGTGTTCAGAAAAAGGGAAGAACCCGGGTTCTTCCCTTTTTTTCTGCCTGTTGGGTGCAGGCTAGCGTTTAAACTTGGAGCAAGCCGAGGCGGATGATGAATATTGAAACAGTATTGCAACAAGGCGTCGAGGCAGCGAACGCTGCCGAAGACTTGCGGAGTCTAGACGATGTTCGAGTGAACTATCTGGGTAAGAAGGGCGGTCTTACCGAGATGTTGAAGGGCTTGGGCAAACTAGACCCTGCGGAACGGCCCCAAGCGGGGGCAAAAATTAACGAGGCCAAGGTGGCGTTGCAGCGGCATATTGCTGTGCGAAAGAATGCCTTGGAAACGGCTGCCATGGCCGCCTCGCTGGCTGCGGAAACGCTCGACGTGACCCTGCCCGGGCGTCGGCGCGATACCGGCGGACTGCATCCCGTAACTCAGGCGATGTATCGCATTGAATCTATTTTTTCCGGTGCTGCTTATGAGATCGTCAGTGGGCCGGAGATAGAGAACGATTACTACAACTTTGAAGCGCTGAATATTCCTTCTCACCATCCCGCCCGGGCAATGCACGATACATTTTACTTCGGTGATGGCACATTGCTTCGCACGCATACGTCTCCGAGTCAGGTGCATACGATGGAACGGCAAGAGCCGCCCATTCGAGTGATTTGCCCCGGTCGCGTGTATCGACGCGATTCGGATTTGACGCACAGCCCAATGTTCCATCAGGTGGAAGGGTTGGTGGTGGATGAGAACATCAGTTTTGCTGACCTGAAGGGTACCGTGATTGATTTTCTCCAGCGTTTTTTTGAGAAAGAACTGCAGGTGCGATTCCGCCCCTCCTATTTCCCGTTTACCGAACCATCTGCCGAGGTCGATGTGCAGTGTGTCCATTGTTTGGGTAAGGGTTGCAGGGTATGCAGCCACACGGGTTGGTTGGAAGTAATGGGCTGCGGCATGGTGCACCCCAATGTGTTAACCATGTCGAATATTGATACCGAGGTTTACTCGGCTTTTGCCTTTGGTTTCGGCGTCGACCGGTTGGCCATGTTGCTCTACGAGGTAGATGATCTGCGTTTATTTTTTGAAAACGACCTCCGCTTCCTGCGCCAGTTCAACTAGACAAGACATTAGGAAAGCACAATGAAATTCAGTGAAGCATGGCTGCGCCAATGGGTAAACCCGCCCTTGGGCAGTGACGAGCTGTTATTCCAGATGACCATGGCAGGGCTGGAAGTTGATGGTACAGAGCCCGCTGCTCAGGCCTTTAGTGGCGTGGTCGTTGGTGAAATTATCAGTGCCGAGCAGCATCCAGACGCGGACAAACTGCAGGTCTGCCAGGTCAGCGACGGCGCTGAACAGTTTCAGGTGGTATGCGGCGCGCCCAATGCCCGGGCGGGTCTTGTCACGGCCTTTGCTCAAGTGGGCGCCGTATTGCCGGGTAATTTCAAAATTAAGAAAGCCAAGCTGCGGGGCGTTGAGTCCTTCGGCATGCTGTGCAGCGCACAAGAGCTGGGGCTGGGTGATGATGCAGACGGGATTGTAGAGCTGAACCACCCTGTGGGTTCTGATTTGGCCGAAATTGCGGGTGCAGATCTTCCGCTGGACGATTTGACTGTGGATGTGGATTTGACGCCAAACCGCGGAGATTGCCTGTCGCTTAAGGGTTTGGCCCGGGAAGTGGGCGTGCTGAACAATCTTGAAGTGACGTATCCACAAATCACCCCAATACCTGCGGTTACTCGGCGCACCTTGCCGGTCACTTTGGAGGCCGCTGAACAGTGCCCCCGATACCTCGGCAGAGTCATCGAGGGCGTGGATCTGAGTCAACCATCGCCAAATTGGCTGACTGAACGTCTGCGCCGCTGTGGTCTGCGTAGCATCGATCCTGTGGTTGACGTCACGAACTACGTACTGATCGAGCTGGGTCAGCCCATGCATGCCTTTGATCTGGATCGTTTGGACTCTGGCATCACGGTGCGCATGGCGCAGGAAGGCGATTCCTTGGTGTTGCTCGATGGGCAGGAAGTGACGCTAGATCCTGCCACGCTGGTGATTGCCGACGCGAGTGGTCCTGTCGCGATGGCCGGTGTAATGGGGGGCAAAAATTCTGGGGTTCAGTCCGACAGCACGAACATTTTCTTGGAGTGCGCTTTCTTTGCCCCCATCGCGATTGCAGGCACTGCTCGACGATACGGCTTGCATACCGATGCCTCACACCGTTACGAACGTGGCGTGGACTTCCAGCTGCAGGCCGAGGCAATAGAGCGCGCGACAGAAATTTTGCTAGCCATTGTCGGAGGTCAGCCTGGCCCGATGGTTGAGACAGTAGATCAACCGTCAATGCCAACTCAGCCTCAGGTCCGTCTACGCGAGTGGAAACTCAACAGCGTGCTGGGTATCACCACAGACGTGGCGCAGGTGGACGAAGCCCTGCGTCGATTGGATTTTACCGTGACAGAACGTAAGTCGTCGGACAAAGGCATCGAATGGCAAATTGTCGCGCCCACTCATCGTTTTGATATTGCCATTGAGGCGGATCTGATTGAAGAAGTGTGCCGCATATACGGCTACAACAACATTCCAGTCACCAAGCCAACGGTGCGTTTACCCTTGGCTCAGGTAGATTTGCAGCGACACAGTGAGCGCCAGTTGCGTGAGCGACTGGCGGGTCTAGGCTTCCAAGAAGTTGTGACCTACAGCTTTGTAGATCCAAGGGTTGAACAGTCCCTAAATCAGCGCGTCGGTTTGCAGGCCAAAATGCTGGCAAACCCAATGTCTTCTGAACAATCGGTTATGCGCACCAGCCTGCTTCCGGGTTTGATTGATGCGGCAAAGAAAAATGCGGCCCGCCAACAGGATTCGGGGCGTTTGTTCGAAGTCGGGTTAGTGTTCAAGCCGCCTCACGAGCAAGAGCAGGAGGTGCAGCAAGATCTTACGGTCGGTGGGATTATGTGGGGGCGTCGATCACCTGAAGCGTGGCTTGATGATGGTGCTGCCGCAGATTTCTTTGATGTCAAAGGCGTGGTCGAAGAGCTTGGGCAGTGGGCCGGTTTGACCCTGAGCTATCAACCGCCGGCGGATGAGGCCATGCATCCTGGGCAAAGTGCGGCAGTGATGCTGGATGATCGTCACATTGGCCGTGTTGGCCGTCTGCACCCAATGGTAGAAAAGGCGCTGGACACTGAGCGGGTCTTTATTTTTGAGCTGGACGGCTCTGCCATTTTGCACAGGGCCAAGCGCAGACACGGCCGAGTTTCACGATACCCTGCTGTTCGGCGGGATATCGCTGTTGTGGTTGATCGCAAGGTCAGCGTTCAAGCGGTGATAGATGTCTTGAGTCGTGGCATGGACAGTATTTGCACAAACATCACGTTATTTGACGTTTATGAAGGCGAGGGCATTGATTCGCAAGAGAAAAGTTTGGCCTTAGGCTTGACCTTGCAAAGCCAAGAGACCACCCTAGGGGAGGATGAGATCAACGCCGCTGCGCAGTCAGCGGTGACGTTATTGGAGCAACAGTTTGGAGCTCGACTTCGATAACGCATACGCCGATCGGATGTATCAAGAAAAATGGGGAAGGATTTTTGAGCGCATTGACCAAGGCTAAAATGGCCGACCAGCTGTTTGACGAACTCGGCTTAAACAAGCGAGAAGCCAAAGAGATCGTAGAATTGTTCTTCGACGAGATTCTGGATTCCTTGGAAGACAACGTACAGGTCAAACTCTCGGGCTTCGGTAATTTTGACCTGCGAGAAAAAGGCGAGCGCCCAGGTCGTAATCCCAAAACCGGCGAAGAAATTCCGATCAGTGCCCGTCGTGTTGTCACGTTTCGCCCGGGTCAAAAGCTGAAGTCCCGCGTCGAGGCTTTTTCCGCTAATGCTCAAGTTGAGGACTAGGGCCTGAATGCTTGAGCCAAACAATAACAACGAACTGCCGCCCATCCCGGGGAAACGCTATTTCACCATTGGTGAGGTCAGTACGCTGTGTGATGTGAAGCCTCATGTGCTGCGCTATTGGGAGCAGGAATTCCCTCAGCTTAAGCCGATGAAGCGTCGCGGCAACCGTCGCTACTACCAGCGCCAAGACGTCATTATCGTGCGTCAGATACGCGGTTTGCTCTACGATCATGGATTCACTATTGGCGGTGCCCGCCAACGTTTGGTTGGCGAAGACGCCAAAGAGGACCGCACTCAGTCAGGCATTTTGGTGAAGCAGATGATCGCAGAACTGGAAGATCTGCTCCGCGAGCTGAAGGCCTGAACGAGCAGGTTAACGTGAGGTTCTTAGAACGTCTCTCCTGCAATTTTTTGTTTATAGATACTTGCGCTTTTTCAGTGCTGCTGCGCACCGACTTCAGCTTCATTTTGGCCTATGGATTGCTCGCGTTCACCTTACTGGGGGTCTTGCCGACCTCGGCAGACGCCTCAGTCAGCCATACCGATCTCCGCGCTCACACGGGGTCATCGAACTTCGTATATGAGGCAAGGGTGGGATTTATGGTGGCTGGCGAACTGGACTTCAGTTTTTCGCGTTCCGCGAATGCCTATGGTTTTTTAGGGCGATTTCTAACCTCGAAGAGCATGAGTGAGTATTACACGTGGACAGGCAGATTCGCTGCGAAGGGTGATTGGACCGACGAGCGTCCGTTAACCGAAAGCTATCTCGTACAGAGCGAAAGTGCAGACGATGACTACAAAGTGGTTGTCATGAACGATACGCATACCCAGATTTTGCAGGGCCGAGACAGCGAATTCGAGGTGTTGCCCAAACCCGCCGGTGTGGATTTGATCTCCGCACTGCTTTTTACCCAAGGTTGTTTTAGCGGCGATGCAGTGCATGATGGAGAGGACTCATATCCAATACGATTGCGTAAGGTCAGTGAAGCCAAACTTGCGCGTCGTCGGGGTTTTCATTCTGGAGATGTCACCCGATGTGACTATGACATAACAACTCGTCGGGGCAATCAGCGGCGATTACGAGTTTCGATGGCGCAGGTTGATGGTTTGTGGGTGGCTACTGAAGTGCGTGTTCGCCTGAGCTTTTTCCCGGATCCTGTGTTTCGTTTGCGCGGGTGATGGCGATTGAATAGAGCGACAAGTTATTGAGAGGAAATGAAATGGCGGAACAAACAGACCCGTGGTTTCTTCGCGGAAACTGGCGTCCAATGCTTGAGGAACGCACCGAAACCGAATTGCAAGTTCAGGGCAGTATTCCTCCGGAACTGCAGGGCGTATATCTGCGAACAGGGCCAAATCCGAAATCCGGCAAGGGTGATCATTGGTTTCTTGGCGACGGCATGTTGCATGGCATTCGGCTGAGCAACGGCAAAGCGGAGTGGTACCGCAATCGCTTCGTGCAGACGCCTGACATTACCGCCCCCCTGACAGATCCGGGAGCAGGGCTGGGTGACCTGCGCAGAGGCAAGGGCAATACCCACGTGATGGCGCACAACAAGAAAATTCTCTGTTTGGAAGAAGCGCATTGGCCATGGAGCGTTGATGGTGAGCTCAACACGATAGGCTGTGAAAACTTCAGCGAAGCTCTGACCTGCTCAATGACTGCTCACCCCAAGGTATGCCCGACCACCGGCGAGTTGCTGGCGTTCAGCTATTTTAACTTTGCCCAGCCGTATTTGAACTATGTTCGCATTGGTGCCGATGGTCAGTTGAAGCAGCTTGAAGGCATCGAACTGCCGCAAATGGTGATGATGCACGACTTCAATATCACCGAAAATTACGTGGTGTTCATGGATCTGCCCTTGGCCTTGGATCTTGATTTGCTTGCCACAGGCATACCGTTTCGATTCAAACGTGAAAGCGGCGCCCGGCTGGGCGTGATGCCCCGCAAGGGCAGTGCCTCGGATGTGCGCTGGTTCGATATTGAACCTTGCTATGTTTTTCATCAGGTTAATTCTTGGGACAAGGATGGCATTATCACGCTCTACGTGTCTCGTCAGAACACTGCCTTCGGCGCGGATTCTGGCGACTATTCTGAAGTGGCACGTCTGCACCGATGGCAGATTGATATCAACCGAGGCACCGTAACCGAGCAACCCGTCGATGACCGTCCTGCGGACTTTGGGCGCGTAAATGACGGACTGGTGGGTAAGGAGTCCCGGTTTGGTTATTTGATGGCCTTGGATGGCGAGGGAAACAGCGAAGAGCCGGTTTATGGTCCCATGCTGTATCAATATGATCTGCGCAGCGGCCAGTGCGCTGAGCATTTCTTAGGCGAAGGCACGAGAGGTGCCGAGCCAGTATTTGTGCCTGCGGAAAACGCCCAAGCGGAAGATGAGGGCTGGGTACTCAGTTTGGTGCACAGCGAAACAACCGGCAAATCGCGATTGATCATTGTTGATGCTCAGAACTTTGCGGCACCGCCTGTTGCCACGGTTGAACTGCCTTACCGCGTGCCCTATGGCGCTCACGGGAACTGGGTATCGGATCGGCAACTGCAATAACCGGCTTGAGGAACTTCCGAAGGGCCAAGGCATAAGCTATGATGCCGGCCACGCGGGGCGTAGCGCAGTCTGGTAGCGCACTTGGCTGGGGGCCAAGTGGTCGCAGGTTCAAATCCTGCCGTCCCGACCAATTTTCTACCCACACTAACTTCCGGTCTGGATTATCCTCAGAGGCGACCACACATAGCGTTTGCTGGCATCCGCTGATTGTTATCTCGATTAAGACACCGCTGATTCTATCGAATCTGCCTCCGACCAATTTTCTATCCTGACTATCTTCCGGTCTGGCATATCCTCAGAGGCGATTACCCGGAGTCCAGGCTGCAATCGGTTGGTCGATGGCTAGATCATGACAACCCTGATCCTCTCGGATCATTGAGCAGATAAATCCGAACCTGTATTGAATTCAGTTTTTTGAACACACAGCGGTTCAAAAGTGGCAGTCGTCGAGGGGTTTCTGCGCAAGATGTGAGGTGCGTACGAGTTCTAAATTTCCTGTGCTCTAAACTTCGTCCACTACTTCCTTGCAGGTCTATGAGATCGATTGCTCTTTGACCGGTCAGCGGTAGCACGGGGCGTGTTGTATCGAAGTCGTCACAAAGCGGTCTCATGACCGCTAGCGTTCCTGATCTTGAAACATTTCGAATAGCCGGAGATTTATTGGTGAATTTTTTTAGGGCGTTCACGCGTCGGGTAATCGGTATCAGTGCAGCCATTACCTTATCCGCAGCATGCATCAGTACTCAGGCGGCAGATCGAGCGTTGCTGGATGTGCTGCTTGAGAATGGCGTGATTAATCGCGAGCAATATGAGGCGTTGCTGCAAAAGTCGTCACTACAGTATGAAGACGTGCTCTCTGCACAGCAGCTATCGCGTGATGGTTGCGCAACACAGATGCCAAGCGGCCCGGTGGATGACAAACCTGATCAAACGGCTACGGAAAAGTCAGAGGCTGAGCCTTCGGTGGAGATGAGCTATGGCAAAAACGGTTTTCGATTAGAAACGCATGACGGTAATTGGCAGACCAATCTGCAGTGGCGCGCACAGCTTCGCTATACCCACCCGTCCAGTGGTGATCCGCGTCAACTGTCCAAGTTTACAGATGAGGACGAGTCCACCCTTGAAGCGCGACGCTTGAGGATGAAGATTGGCGGTCACGGTTATAAGCCTTGGTTGAAATACTATTTTGAGGTGGACTTGCAGCCCAGTCGTGATGTTGATGACAGTTCCGCAGGTTCCAGTGCTCGAGTGATCGACTACCGCATCGATTTAGCCAAATGGGATTGGGGCGGGCTGCGCGTCGGCCAATGGAAGGTGGATTACAACCGAGAGCGGTCAGATTCTTCAGGCCGTCAGCAATTCGTTGAGTGCTCCATAGTGAACAGAGTTTTTACCGTGGACCGGCAGGTCGGCGTGCAGTTGCGAGGTCGTGCCTTCAAGGATACTTACGCTGATACGAGATATTACCTGGGTGTCTTTAATGGCGAGGGTCGTGGTGTTCGCAACACTGACGACACCATGATGTATGTGGGTAGATTGCAGTGGAACTTTTTGGGGCGGGACTTACCGCTGCGCCAGACAGATGTTGAATTTACCAAAGCGCCGACGGCTAGTTTAGCTTTCGGGGCATCTACCACAAAAGGACCATGCACGCGCTGGTCGTCGTCAGGTTGCGGCAACCTCGACGGATTTGGCGCGCCCGAAGACGCTCAACACGATCAATACGAGATTGATCAGTTTGTACAAGAGGTAGCGTTTAAATGGCGGGGTTTCTCTTTGCAACAGGAGTGGCACCGCAAAGAAATCACCGATGGCTTGACGGATGAAGAATTTATTCTAAACGGTGCATACATTCAGTCAGGCTATTTCTTTCATCATATGTTCCCGGCATTTCCGAATTCACTTGAACTGGCCGCGCGCTACGCATTTGTCGAAGAGCCAAACCAGAATAATTTAGACATCGACAATGACCGCGAGGAATTTACTCTGGGCGCTAATTGGTTTTTTCGAGGCCATGGCAACAAGCTGACGCTGGATTGGTCCCGCCTCAATTTGGACGACAATTTCGTGAATGATAAAGAATCCGAAAACCGGGTTCGCTTTCAGTGGGATGTGTCTTTCTGAACAGTGGGTCAGAGAGGTAATTTGAAGAACCATTGCCCTTGCTGGCCGGGTTTACTGTCGCAATGCCGCAGGCGTTGTTGTTGCAGCGTTCTGGTAGAATTCGCGCTGCTAAATGCTTGTGAATTAAGCTTTGCTGATTTCCACTGTAGATTCTTCAGGTGAAAGTGAGGTGGCGCAGAGAGCCGCCAATACTGCTGAGGAGTTGCGCAACAGGGGAACCGAGTAGTCGCAGCGCTTGACCAACACCAGCTTGCAAGAACTGAAACTTGAGAAAAATAAAACCATGAAAAATGAGAACACATCGGACAGCCCACAATTCATATCGTTGAACGAAGCCGCTGAGATGACCAAGGGAACGCGAATAACCTTTATTCCCGGGGTTCAAGCGTTGTACGCAGAGGCGCTCAAAAATATTTGTTACGTAAAAGATATCCCGGTTATCCGGGCGTTACACCCGGTTATGGGTGTCGACAAAGACACGGGAGAGGATCGACAAGCGCGGTTGTATGAACTGACCAGCCAAACCGGCCTGCCCACGATGTTCCACGATGAAGAGCGGCCGAGAAATGTCTGGACCGAGCAGCTTGCACTCGCCGAGAGAATCGGCGCGCCCGGCAGTCCGTCGATCATTCCCGACAGTTTCGAGCAGCGAGTCGAGATGTTTGGTCTGTGCGCCGTCGTCTTGGGCGAAGACGGTCTGGTGTGGAATATGAGAATTTTGAATGACGGTCCGTTGGGTCGAAAGTACGGTTACAGTGATGAGGCGAGCGCGGCAGCGCCTGCCAAAATTGCCGAGGTAATCACCTTGATCGACACTCGCCTGCAACGACAGTCTGAACGAGGCTCTCCCTATCTCGTTGGTGATGCGCTCTCGGCAGCCGATATCTATTGGGCGACAATGGGCATGTGCGTGTCGGCTACGCCACCGGAGATTATGCCGGTGACCCAGCAAAATAAGGGAATGCTGAAATTCTTTGCCGCCAATTCGCAGCTGCCGATGATCGCCAATGTGCTGTCAAAGCGAATAGAAGATCATCAGCGGTATATATTAACGACTTATTGTGAGACGCCAGCAGTTTTGGGTGGCGATCCTCTTTAGCGGCTTGACGCGATGAGGGCAGAGCAGGTGATCCTGCTCGTGCATCCCATTGTACCTTCGGTGCAGCGTTCCGCCGCTATAGACGGTGTCACTGCAGGGGCTGGAGTGCTCTAACCTTTTGGGGAGGTGGCTACATGAAGAGCATGATAAAACGGTTGACGGGTTTAGTTTTGGGCTTGGCGCTGATAGCCACGGCAGGTGGCTGTTCGAACAACGAGGGCGCAAGCGAAAAAAGCACCGCAAGGATCGGGCCGAAAGTATCCCCCGTGCAGGAAGCCTCTGGATCTGCTGACGAGCTGGCTGCGTTTGAGGGTCCGCGTTATGCGTATTTTGGCGACCTCCACGTGCATACTGCCTATTCCATGGACGCCTTTCAGTTCGGCACGCTGGCGACGCCCGATGACGCTTATCGCTTCGCTCAGGGAGAGGCGATTAAGCATCCCGGAGGCTTCGACATGCAGCTCGAGCGTCCTCTGGACTTTTATGCGGTTACCGATCACGGTATTTTTCTTGGTGTGGTCAGGGCAGGGGCAGATACCTCAACGGACATCTCCCGGTACCCAGCGATGCAGTCGATTCATAACTTAAATGCCGCTGAAAACCTGTCGCTTGAGAGTGTTCCTACCCGCAACTTCCGTGCTTGGATTGGTCAGTTCCGACGTGCAATGGCAGGTTCTCAGCCCCTGCAGGCAGAGGTGGCACGCGTCATGCGAAGCACTTGGGGTGATAAAATTCTAGCGGCCGACCGTCATTATCAGCCCGGTAAGTTCACCACCTTTGCCGCCTACGAGTTCTCAAC
>JAAXKB010000069.1 GCA_012269545.1 Gammaproteobacteria bacterium
GATCTGATCGATGACAATGCCGGTGAAAACGAGCCGCCGGCAGAGCCGCCCCCGCCAAAAGAAAAGCAAGAGGAGTGCCCGGCCTGCGAAGTCGGCGCCCCGGCATGGATGGCGACTTTCGCGGACATGGCCACTTTGCTGATGGCGTTCTTCGTGCTTATTTTATCCTTTGCTAGCGTCAACGTGCCCAAGTTCGAACAGGTTGCTGGCTCGATAAAGCTTGCCTTTGGCATCGATCGCATTGTTCCTAGAATTCTGATGCCCAAGGCAGAAACCGTTTTAGACTCTACCTTTACCCTGTCCGATGCCGCGCCAACGGTGACGCCTAAGGACACTCAGGCCGTTAAAGATCCGACCCGCGAAAATGTCAGACAAATGAAAGATTTTGAGGACGCACCGCTGGATACCCAAGCCGACTACCGCGAAGTGTTAGAGGCTTTAGAGAATGAAATAGAGCAGGGCCAGGTCACTGTCCGTATCAGCGGAGACGACATCATTGTTGAACTGGTCGAGGACGCGTCGAACGAAAGCGAATCCGGTGAGGAAAGCCTCGGCAAGGGCGGACGAATTTCTCAGCAAACCTTGGATATTGCCCAAGCGGTCAGCGATGTGCAGAGCAATATCGACAGCGATATTTTTGTCAAAAGACAAAATCCAGGTGAAGCTGCGGCAGAGGGGCGCGCCTCTGAGGCCAGCACTAAATACGAAGCCATCCGCGCCGAGCTCAGCCGAGAAATCGAGCAAGGATTGGCGGAAGTGGAACGCGACGGTGACAGCGTCATCATCCGTTTAGGACAGCAGGACAGCTTCAGCTCAGGCAGTGCAGAGCTCCAGCCGGGCTTTACCGAAACCTTAATCAGCGTTGGCAATGCCGTAAACAATACTGGCGGTCTTGTTCGTGTGGAGGGGCATACGGACAACATTCCGGTCGCGTTCAGTGAACGGTTTCGCTCCAACTGGGATCTTTCTTCCGCGCGCTCTGCATCTGTGGCGAACTTCTTGCTGGACAATTCCCAGCTGCAACCCGGCCGCGTCACCATCACCGGCCTGGCGGACAGCAAGCCCATCGCCGATAACAGTACTGCTGCGGGACGCGCGCAAAATCGACGCATTGAGGTGATCGTCGATGGCTGAAGAAAATCAAGATCCGATCGGCGATGAAGCCGCAGAAACCAACGATGACGCGGCTCAGGAGCCGGAGGTACTTGACGGTGCCGACGCCGAAGAGCCACAGGAAAAGAAAAAGAAAAAGCAGGAGTGCCCTGCTTGCGAAGCCGGTGCACCCGCGTGGATGGCCACCTTTGCCGATATGGCAACACTGCTCATGGCTTTCTTTGTTCTCATTCTCTCGTTCACCGAAATGGAAGACCCATCAATCACCAAAATGCTAGAGGGAACAATGACCGAAGCATTTGGCGTGCAAAGAAACAAGCCCAGCCTGGAGGCACCCCTAGGCCAAACCATTATCGCTCAGCAGTACAAAACGACGAAAGCTCCTGCTGGTATCGAAGCCAAGGAGGACACTACCAGCGAGGAACCGGAAGAGCAGGAGCTGGAAGAAAGGCCAGACGTCAGCCAGTCAGAAACCCTCACCGATATTGAGAACCTAGAGCGAACCTTTGCGACGGAAATTGCAGCCGGCAAGGTATCCCTTGAGCAGAAAGACGGCAAGATTACTGTGTCCGTCAATGAAGACGCGGACAGCAACAACCGAGACGAAACCGGCTCTCAGAACAATGACGGCCGATTGGATCGGGAAGAGCTCGAAATTTTCGCCAAGGTAGCCGAATCACAAGCCTTTATGGAAACGGAGCTGGAGGTCGAATACGTGACGTCCGACAGCGAAGACGAAATGCTCAGACAGATTCGCAAAACTCAGGAACTGGACGACAAATACCAAATTCTGCGCGCAGAACTCAATGCAGAAATCCAGCAAGGTTTGGCAAATGTTGAGAAAGTCGGCGAGCAAATTCTGATCAGTCTATCGGCGGCGAACTCTTTTCGCTCCGGTTACGCTGAACTTCAGCCCGCGTTTACGAATACGCTACGAAACGTCGGCGATTCCGTTGCCCGCGCGGGCGGCAATGTGCAGGTATCAGGACACACCGACGATATCCCAATTGCCTTCAGCGAACGTTTTGATTCAAACTGGGATTTGTCCGCTGCCCGAGCGGCAGCGGTGGCAGATTTCTTTTTTGCCAACAATGCAATTGACAGTGAGCGGGTCAGTGTTTTTGGCTACGCAGACACCAAGCCTGTGGCCGATAACAGTAACGCCGCCGGGCGGGCGCAGAACCGTAGGATCGAAATTCTCATAGACGGGTAGGACAACACTGAGAGCATTCGTGGTATATCAGTTCGTGGCACACTAACGAAGAACAACGATGACGCTATTAGGACGCAGTCGAAAACGTCTTTACCATGCCTTAGAGCACTATGATCGAAACGATCGCGCTTCGGTCATTATCAGCTCCATGGTCGTTGGCGTTATCGCCGTCAATCTGATCGCGATTATTTTGGAGTCGATACCTGCCTTTGCCAGAGACTATGGCGCGATTTTTTTCGCCATTGAACTCGTCTCGTGTTTATTCTTTTTGATCGAATACGTTCTGCGGATTTGGGTTTGCGTCGAGCAACCAGCTCCGGCCCATGCATCACCCCAAGCAAAACGCAGTTCTTTACGGCAGCGACTCAGGCATGTGGTTAAACCGATGTCGATTATCGACTTAGTCGCTTTTTTGCCCTCGCTGCTGCAGGTCCTGATGCCTGGCGTCGATCTGAGATTTCTGCGTATTTTACGACTCTTCAGAGTATTTAAGCTGATTCGATACTTCGCCTCGCTGGATATTTTGCTCAACGTTCTCTATGACGAGCGGAAGAATCTTACGGGCACATTTTTGATTATGTTAATCGTACTGACCCTGGCTGCTTCGGCTCTGTACGTCGTCGAACGAGGCGTACAACCCGAGTCTTTTGGTTCGATCCCGCAGGCCATGTGGTGGGCTATGGCAGCTCTCACTACTGTCGGCTACGGGGATGTTATTCCAATGACAATCTTGGGCAAAATATTGGGCTCCATCGTCACTATCCTCGGTATCGGCATGGTCGCCCTGCCATCGGGTATTCTGGCCGCCAGCTTTTCTGACCAACTGCGCAGCAGTCGCAAGTCACTGCAGGCCAGCGTGGATGAAGCCCTTGAGGACGGGGTTTTAACCCAAGACGAAATAACCAACTTACGACGTATGGGCAATGACATGGGCTTGCGACCCGAGACTCTGGATGAACTCATCCAAAATACTGCGCGCCTGAAAGCCAGCCAGCATAAGCAAGCAGTTTTATTGAACATTGACGGCAAAACGACACGAATTTTTAATAAAGACAATGCCTAAGCAGGAATCGGATCAACCCAAAGTTAGCTGCTGGCAGTGCCGCCACTTCAACACAAGTTGGGACAAGAATTTCCCTTATTTGTGCCGAGCACTCAATTTCAAAAGTCGCATGCTGCCCTGCATAGAGGTGCGCCAAAGCGACGGTCGGGACTGTCTGGCATTCAAGCCAAAACTCTAAGGTCAAAATCACAATAAAAAGCCACGGCAACAGGGGAGATACAGCATGATCGGGACGAGCGAAGCGCAAACGTCGACGCAGCGCGTCAGCGAAATCCTGATAGACATAGCTAGCCAGTTTTTTCTCGCCGTTATAGTCGGGCTGGTGATGGCTGTCGTCGCTAATACGTTCGTGGAAGGCGCCCGCTGGTTCCTCAACCTCAGTCGTGTCGACAGCTTTATTTCCATGCAAATAGGCGGAGCCAATTACAATCTCGACATCTTTTTAACGCTTGCTAGCGCAGCAGTTCTTATTTTGTTGGTCAGGCGCACGTTGGGCATCACAATGTGGTCCGGACCGGCCGACAGTATTTACGCGGTTCAACAAAGCCGCGAGCCGCTGGATATCCGCCTGGGAATGGGCTCTACGTTGGCGGCTTTCATTGCTGCAAGCGGGGGAGGTTCCGTCGGCCAGTACGGTCCACTGGTTCACTTTGGCGCCACCATGACCGAAGTTCTGCTGAAGTACATCCGGATAAAAATCGACCGCCGAGTTTTCATTGCCTGCGGCGTCGCAGGCGCTATCTCCGCCGGATTCAACGCGCCCATCGCCGGGGTGCTGTTTGCCCACGAAGCACTGCTGCGCCGTATCTCTATAGGCGCGATCGCGCCTATAGCCGTTGCATCCATCGTCGCCTATGCGGCGAATCAGGCATTCTTCGATATCGAGCCCACGTTCTCGGTCCCTGATATGCCCATCGAACTGCAGCCACTGATTCCGTTCTTGATTATGACCGCGGTCTTGAGCGCAGGCAGCGCAGTAGCCTACATGGCTGCTATCCGCAAAGGACGGGAGCTCGCAACGAGGTCTCAATGGTCCATGCCTAAACTGATAAGCAGCTGCGTCGTTGTTGTCGGCTGCATTGGTGTTGTACTTCCCGATGTAACTGGGCTTGGTCTGACTCAGGTCAATCAAATGATTGATGCCCAATTTACGCTTGGGATGCTCATCATGTTGCTAGCTGCAAAAATTTTCGTTACCGCCTACTGCCTGAACACCGGCTTCTTTGGCGGTGTTTTTGGGCCAGCCCTCTTCGTTGGAGCAGCAACCGGGGCCATTGCTGCATATCTGGCGCTAATCATGGGACTTTCCCCACACCTGAGCTATGCCTTGCCCGTTGCCGCTATCGCGGCTGTTGGCGGTGCGGTCATCGGCGCGCCACTGGCGGTCATCATGATCGTAATCGAACTGACGGGGTCCTACGCCTACGGTCTCAGTGCGATGCTTTGCGTGATCCTGTGTTCGGTTTTAACACTAAGGCTGTTCGGGCTGTCTTATTTCGACCGTCAGCTTCTCGACCGTGGCGTCGACCTTCGGCTTGGCCAAGAACACGTGGAATTGTCGTTGACTCCAGTGAGTGAAATTGAAGGCAGTGACTTCGTTCGCCTATCCGATGACGCATCCCTTGAACAGGCTCGGCAGGCTTTGAGCGAGGCGTCAGCCACCGAAGCCTACGTCTGCGATGACGCAGGCTCGTTGATCGGCAAAATCGACATCCATAGCCTGACTAACGCCGTATCACTCACAGAAGCTATTGATCCGAATCCGACAGTCTTGGCCGCAGATGCGAATGTTAATATTGCAATGACGACGGCCAGTACCTTTGTCGGCGAAAGTATTCCCGTTGTAAATAAGGGCGTGTTAGTTGGCGCTCTGAGCGAAGGTGATATCTTCAACAAAGTTCTACAGATCCAAGCAAGTTTGAGGCAACAGTGATGACCCCTGTTTTTTTTCTCAGCCGGCGTTGGCTATCGCTTACGGTTATCCTGCTAGCGTCGCTGGCATCCCCTATTCATGCCGAGCGGTTCCAAGCCGGACTTAATGCAGTCGAACGAGAACACTACGCAACCGCATTCCGTGCTTGGAAAGGATTGGCCGATGACGGAGCATCGGAAGCTCAAAATAATATTGGCTATCTCTACGAGCGGGGCTACGGCGTTAAACAAAGCTATACCCGCGCCATTGAGTGGTACAAAAAAGCAGCTGAGCAGAATTCCCCTGAGGCCTTGCACAATCTGGGCATGCTCGCTTTTCAGGGGTATGGCATGCGCCAAGACTACTTAGCTGCCAAACGCTATTTCACGGCCGCCGCGGATCTCGAGATGGGGGACTCACACTACATGCTGGGGCTGATCTATTACGAAGGTCACGGATTGAAAAAGAACACGTCAAAGGCTCGACGGCACTTTCTAGAGGCGGCGACGCTGGGTGATCCGAAAGGTCAGTTTATGACAGCATTCATGTTCCAAGGCGGTGAAGGACACCCGGCAGAGAAAGCGGAGCCCCTTAAAGCGTTTATCTGGGGCATGGTCAGCAAAATCAATGGTTATCCAGATGCTGACTCAATACTAGAGTTCAGCAAAATGCAGCTCTCCAGCAGCGTTCAGGAGAAAGCGACCGAATTGGCTCGCCGTTGCTTTGACAGCGGCTATACCACCTGTCCGACCTAGCAAGGGTGCTCTAGCCACTCATTTTTCTTTTTTGCAGAAATGGCTAAAGATGCTGAGGATTTTTCCGATAGTAAGGTGTAGGCAAAGTATTTGGATTGCACGTGTCACATTTTGCGCAGTACATAAAGTCGCTGGCGATTTTTAGCGAAGACAAACAGCACGAGATCCGTTGGCTGTTCGATTCGCTTATTAATAGCTTGACGATTGCGGAAAGGAATGCGAGCGCGCAACGTCACGCTTCCGCCGCCACTTCCTTGCGCCATGCAAAAAACCTTCTTCGCTTTTTGAGTCGCAGCTTTCAGGATCTGCCGGACGCGCAGCTGGTTGGTCACCTTAACGACTTCTTCGCCATGCTTGAACGATCAATGGACCACACCATGCAGCTACCCTTAGAAGACGATCTACAAGAGATCAGGCTATTGGTATGCGACCTGCAAAAAGGCTGGGAATCACTGTTGATGCCTACCACGTCATCCCCTTCTCGTGCCGTCACTATTTCCGACGGGCTGACTAGCGAGTTACTGGCTTAGGGCGCTAAAGGAAGTCAAACAGACTCAGCTGTGCCACTTTGGCGAACGACGTCTGAGTTGCTTCTAAACGGGTCATCTCTTGATTGAAGCGGGTAATCGCCTCCGCAAAGTCCAGATCTTCCTCGGCTGACAACATACTCTGCAACCGAAGTCGCGCATCTGCGTTAACCTCCATTTGGGTTTCAACACTTTGAATCTCGCTACCGACCTTACCTATTGCCAGAGCCAGACCGTCGTGCAACGCCGAAATTTCTCCTAAGGCTCGCTGAATATTGGGCGAATCGTTGCTTTGCAGGCTGGCGATGAAGTCATCTAGCACGGCAAAAAAACCCACGCCTACGACGTCATTAGCCACCCCCGTATCGCCGTCGACGACCGTCATTGCACCGAGAGTTGGCTTTGCTGTGGTCTCAACGGGGCCATTGACTTTAGCAGTGAAGACCAAGTCATCACCTTGCAGAGAAGCCGTGTACGCAAAGCCCTCATAATTTTCGTGCCCGGTGATATCCGTCAGCAAATCCTGCGCATCGGTGGGCGCATTGTTGCCCGCGTCATTTAACGTAAGGTTTGTTGTGCCATCCGATAGGACCTGAGAAACACCAAAAGGTGTAAGGCTTGCGACGGATACACTGAACGTTGCGGGAGTACCAGGTACAGCACGATCCGTGGAAGAAAACACATCTAAACCGTTTCGGTTTTTCCCAAGCTGGCGTTCATCGCTGACGTTTACCAGCGTCTGACGAGCATCGCCATGATATAAGACACTGCCGTCATCCTGAGTCTGAAAGGCCACCACTTCGGTGTTACCGCCAGCGAAAAGAGAATTTCCGGTGGCGTCACGAGTATTGGAGATACTTAGCAACTCATCACGCAAACCTTGCACTTCCACCGCGATGATCTCGCGATCCTTTGCAGCCAGCGTTGCGTTAGCTCCTTGCAGGGCAAGCTCTTTCACTCTTACCAAAATATCCGAACCGTTAGTCAGAGCGGTTTCTTCAAGCTGGTATCGGTCTTTTAGCTGACCCATTAACGCTAGATAGGTGTCTTCTTTCGCGATGGCCCGATCGAGATTCTCGATTGTGCTGACTTTCATGGTGTCATCGCTGGGCCGCACAATCTCTTTTCCAGTGGCCAACTGCTCTCGCGTTTTCGCCACTTGTGCTGAGGTTTCTTGCATGGTGTTGAGCGAGCGCTGGAAACTCAATGCGGTAGAAATTTTCATCTATTCTCTCTTACAGGCGCAGAATCGCATCGAACAGCTGATTGGCGGTTTGAATCAAACGCGCCGATGCTTGATAGGACTGCTGGAAACGAATGAGGTTGGCTGCTTCTTCATCAAGGTTCACGCCAGCCACCTTGTCACGGGCTTCAGTGGCCTGATCGAAAACCACTTGCATGGCTTCTTGCGTCACCTGTGCCTGACGGGCCGTACTGCCAGCTTGGTTGAGCAACCCAAGATAGGATTCGTGCAGCGTATCGTCATTGCCAAGAACCTTGGCTTCTTCGATTTCAATCAAGCGAAGCAAGTTTTCGTTGCTGCCAAAGCCGTCACTGTTATTGTCGATACTAAAGAGGTCACCTGACTTTGGGATACCGTCCAATGTGACCTGCAGATTTTGATATTGAATGGGTTGACCCGCCACATAGGACCGCTCGGCTAGAACTGTCGAGCTTTGGGTATCGGTAATCTGATAAGTCGAGTCAGAAGTAAAGTTTATCTGCAGCGGGGAAGCGCGCAGTTGCAACGGATCGGCCTCACCATCTTCATAACTTGCGCTCAACGCTGCCGTATTACCCAATGAACCAGTGGTAAACACGATCAGGTCCTCGCTCAAGGTCTCAGGCACCTCTAACGTTGTCGCAAAGCCGAGTTTAGCCAGATCGGTAGCACTGCCCGTTTCAGACAACGTGAGGGCAACCGTACGGGCGCTGGTATCTCCAGTGCTGCGAGTCGCGGTAATAGCAAGCCCCGCCTGAATGTCACCAGCAATGTTGGTAAAAACAGCGCTGCCGCTACCCAAGGATATCGTTTGATCCTCATAGCCTGCTGCATTCGATAGTATCAAGGCGCCGTCAAAGTCCAACCTTGCCTCAACATTCGTGCTGCTACTTCGCGCATTAATATCATTTACGAGGGCTGTGGTGCTTTCAATCGCAGTCGAGTCATGAATGCTCACGCCATTGATGGTCAGCGACCCCGTTGTCGTTGAGATTTCATTCACAGGAACGCGGATTT
>JAAXKB010000087.1 GCA_012269545.1 Gammaproteobacteria bacterium
CAGTCAACCCCGTGCGCCCACCGCTTTCCACACCCGCCGCGCTTTCGATGTAGCTGGTCGTCGACGATGTGCCCAGTAGCGCACCAACGGCAGTAGCCCCAGAATCTGCCAACAGCGCCTTACCCAAACGAGGCAGGTTGCCGTCTTTGTCCACTAAGTTAGCCCGCGTCGCCACCGCGACCAAGGTGCCGGCAGTGTCAAAGACGTCAACGAGCAACAAGGTCAGGATGACGCTGAGCATGGAAATATCGAGAGCGGCGGCTATATCGAGTTGCATGAATACCGGCGCAGCAGAAGGCGGCGGCGCCATCACGCCAACAAATTCCGCCTGCCCGCTGAACCAGCCGATCAGCGAGACCAGCAGCATGCCACTAATGACCGCACTGCGATTACCACTCGCCGTCAGGGCAGTAATGGCAAAGAACCCCACCAAGGCCATGATCGGCGCAAAGGCGACGAGCCCTCCCAAGCTGACCAAGGTGGCGGGATTTTGCACGACGATGCCGGCGTTTTTCATCGCGATGAAAGCCAAGAAAAAGCCGATACCAGCGGCCATACCGAGCTTCAGGTTGCGAGGAATGGAGTTAATCAACCAAGCCCGGATTGGCAGCAAACTGATGATCACAAACAAGATGCCAGAAATGAAAACCGCACCCAGCGCCGCCTGCCATGGGTGTCCCGAACCGACCACAACCGCGTAGGTAAAGAAGGCGTTCTGACCCATACCAGGCGCCATGCCAATGGGATAGTTCGCCATTATCCCCATTACCAAGGAGCCAAACGCCGCGGCACAACAGGTGGCGACAAAGACGGCACCAAAATCCATGCCTGCATCCGACAGAATCAGCGGATTCACCACGGTGATATAAGCCATGGCCAAAAATGTCGTCAATCCGGCAAGGGCCTCGCGAGACAAAGTCGTGCCGTGTTCGTTGAGACCAAAGTACTGATCGAGGGACTTCTGCATCGACTGCATCATCGACATAAACAGCTCCTTATTTTGCATGGTGCATTACTGCGAATAAGAGCCGCGCGATGCCCTTGGCAGTAGTCTAAATCGGAATGCTTACTGTTGTCGCCGATCTGCGAACGTCTCGATGGCGTTACGGCACTCGGGGCTGAGCGTGACTCAAGCGCTTGACGAGTTCCTCGTGCTGGGGAAAGGCCTCCAGCATTTGAGCTTGGTAGCCTAGGGTCATATCGTCGTATTCAAAGCCCGGCGTCACTGCCTCACTGATCAGCCCAAAGCCATGTGGCCCCTCTGAGGGAATCTCCGAGGCTTTCCATACGCCGCCGGGTACAGTCAACTGCAAGACTTGGCCATTGCGAACATCACTGCCCATTACCACGGTTTCAAGCTCCCCCGTTGGATGCAGCAAATAATAGGTGATGGGGTCGCCCAGATGGAAATAATGGACGATGTCGGATTGGTTCAAATGAAAATGACCGATGGGCGACTCCGCTGCCAATAAATAAAAGATCGATGACATGGACAGCCGTTCACGATCATCCGTCGTCAGCAGCGTATAGTCCGAGGCGTAGGTGCGTCGAAAAAAACCACCTTCGACGTGGCCATTCAGACCTAAATATTCCACTAATTCAGGCGCAGTTAACCCATTGGCTAACATAGACTCTGAAGAATCCGAATATGCAATGCTCCCAAAAAACAACAAAAAACCTAGAGCAGCTCTTAGCCCAGCGATCGGCATCGGTCACCTCAAAACTATGACAGGTAGATCATTTTGCACCGAAGCCTGCAACGTTCCCACCACGCACTTTCCACAGTTGGCAATGAGCTCGTCGGCTGCTCGCACGCAACCCAAGTAAAAACGCATCCACCACATTAAAAGATGCCCCAACCGATACGTCCAACCTAACTGGACGCCGCCACAACAGACTCTCGACGGCATCGGAGTAACACTCGGGTAAACGCAGGCGGAAGAGCGACCGTGTGGGTATTTCGCTGAATAATGCGAATCACATCACTTTTTCGTCGACAACCTCTCTAGCAAAAGCCGGGACAAACAATAACCTTGGCGGGCCGATTTCAGCTTTCACAACCTAAAGAAATCTATGCCGCACGGCGTCCGCTCGCGTCATATGACCCTGCTTTAGCCGTTAGTGTGTTGTCGGCTCGCAGCATTTCCTAGCAACACTTCGCCACACACATATAAGACGACTACCCATGAAAAAATTGACTACCGCCTTGATCGCTTATGCCCTTATCTGTAGCACCGCTTTGAGCCATGCCGTTGATGATGAATTCCAAGCATGGTCGGCGTTAGCCGCCAGCGGATCGATTAACGACGGCGACTTATTATTTTGGTTCGATGGTCATGCGCGATTTGGCGATGACGCAGGAAGATTAAGCACAAGCATTATCCGACCGGGATTAGGCTGGCGTCACTCTCCGGATCTGACGCTTTGGCTTGGCTATGCAAGGGTAACGGGGCATCAAGCAGATCCGAACATTGAGGAAGATCGAGCTTGGCAGCAGGCGATCTATCGCCTTGGTGACTTTGCCAACGGGCAGCTCAGCGGCCGCACTCGCCTGGAACAAAGATTCCGTGACGAAGACAGCGATACTGGCGTACGGGTTCGCCAGTTTTTGCGCTGGGCCAAACCTATCCCGAACAGCTCACTCTCCTACGTCGTAGCTAACGAATTGTTCCTGAATCTCAATGATGCACAGTGGGGGCAATCCAGCGGTTTCAACCAAAACCGGCTGTTTCTCGGGTTAAATCATAGGGTCAATGAAACGTACAGGGTTGAGGTTGGCTACGTGCACAACTACATCAACCAGATCGGCAGGGATAACCAGCTGAACCATATACTGTCAGCGTCACTATTTGTTGCTTGGTAACACCCGACTTAGCAAGGCTGGTAAGGGATAGCCCTCGTCTGGGTCTAGGACGTGTGTTGCTAAGCGATTGCCCTAGGCTCTCGATTCGCGCGGCGATTCCCTGTAGCTTAGTTCGCCTTCGCAAGAGCATCTTTAGGGAAGAACGCGACATGAGCACCGTACCTGTTGAATTTAACCCGGGCCATGTGGCGCAAAAATCCGTCGCAGACCAGCACATGTACCGGAAAGAACTGGCGGCAAAAGATCCGATGCCGTCGGTACTCGACGCCAACCCTGAGATTTTTTTCGTACCGCCAAAACGCAGCAGTGAGTGGGGCCAATGGGATTTCAAGCCGGGCTCCTACTACGACACCACCATCGGCTCCAAGCATCCCTATTGGAAAGACAAGGATCTGCCCGTCGCCACCAAGGATATCGATCGACTCCGCGCCGATATGTTGAATTGGGGATACTGTAAAATTGAGAGCGCGGTTGCAGCAGAACAAGTTGCCGTTCTGCATCAGCGGATCATCGAACAGGCCGAAGGTGAGCGGCTAGCTGGCATTGCACAAAAAACGCCGAGCGGCCAAAACATCAATTGCTGCGTCAACAAAGGGCGTTGTTTTGAAGCATTGATGGAACAGAGTCCCACGATGGTGCAAGGCGGCCCCTTGGTCGAGCAGATCGTGACCGAAGCCTTAGGGGAAAACTGGATCAGCAACTCTCTGATAGCGTCGATTTCGTTGCAGGGTGGTGTGCCTCAGGCTTTGCATCAAGATCAGGACATTGCCTTGGATTCCAGAAGTCCGCTCACCGTCAACGTCATGACGATCATCACTGACATTGATGAAGCCAATGGCGGCACACTGATCATTCCCGGTAGTCATCGCACTCTATCTGATGCCGTCCGAGCCGGAGATCCTGTTGGTAAACTACCGCCAACAATCAATCTCGATGCTCCAGCTGGCACCATAGTCATTACCGACGGCCGTCTCCTGCACAGTACTGGCATCAATCACACTGACAGACCGCGCATCGTGATGCTTAATGGCATGCAGCACCCAGTCATCCGTCAGCAGGAAAACTGGATGCTGTCGGTTCGCCCGGACGTACTCGAGCGTGCCAGCCCGAAGCTTCTGCAGCGCATGGGTTTTCAAGCGACAAACGCAGCGCAAACCAATGAGGGTCACGGTTTTGGCGCCAGCGGAAGGATCGACGAGCCTGCTGGAGCGACAGTGGACTTTCGATTCGCTGCGGACGCAGGCAGTTATCTTCGCGTTGGCGAACTGAGCCCAAACTCCAGTGCAGACCAACTCAACGCTCCCTTTACTCTACGCGAGGTCGTCGCCAAGGCCCGAGCGGGCGGACGCAGCGCGCCGGTAGGCATCGGCGGCAAAAAGATTAACCCTTAGGCTAGGGAGAGGACACAGAGACCGAGCCATTTCTATAGCCTGCGTATCGAAAGTGAAATGCAAAAGCCAAGTGCCCTACAACAACTACAGCGCCACCACCCGTTGGTCATTGAGGGGATGAGTGGGTACGACAAGCGAGATCCAGTGACCGTTGCCTCAGTTATTGTTCGGCAACTCACGGATCGATGGTCGGTCAATCCACCGCCAAAACCGGTGCTGCTTGTGACACAGGGCGACCCATACGAGGAGAGAGGCATCTCCGCAATTACCCGCGTCGTCGCTGATTCGCTCGGCATCTTCCGAGCCTTGATCGTGCTTGACGCTGACATTGCCGATTATCACTCGCCGAACGCTGATCGCTACAAAAACATCTGTGAAATCTCGTATTCCACCTTAGCATATGTGCTGCAGACGGATCTGCCCGGCGCTTTGACGGCAATCGAAGATGGAGTCGACATACGCCTGACAGAAAAAAATGCGCGACGCACCGAGGAGGGAAAGCCTGCGCTACAACACTACTACCGCGATTTTGCCTTGCTGCAGGAAGTCACCAAGGTAGCGTGCAAACAGATCTGTGGCAGTCTTACCGTTGCTCACACCAGTCGTGAGATAAGCGACTTTTCCGTATCAAGCTTTTACCGCGTAGGACTCGATTCAGGTCTGATCGATGCGAGTGAAATTGTGTCATTTAGTGGCGAACCTCGTCAGCCTATCGATCCTCACACGAGACCCGCGTGTTAGTTTTATGTGACCAAAACAAACAGATCTGCACACCAAATTTTCATCCTCTCGCACGTACCTTTACTGTGCCTTGGAGGTGCAGTAAATCGCTATCCCCTCTCCCCCTCTGTGATTCTCCCTCCAAGGCATCCTACCTTCCCACTATCGTCAAGATCGCTTGCGGCGTTATATCACGCAATTGTCACTGCCTATCCGTCACACAACGCCGCAGCAGCTCATTTCGCCAAATAAGGTCTTCATACGACAGATCTCGATCGACTTTGTGAACTTTAGCTTCCGCCAAGGGCCAGCGCAGCTCAGCTTGTTTGGCAGCGGATATTGAGCAGGCGTTTCAATCTACTTGCCACCACTAGCTCTGTGGCCAACAAGTCACCACTCGCCTTCTGTAGCGAGGTCGAACAGCCGCTCTTCCCAAGGCAAATGTGGAACGTGCTGGGCAGCACCCGCGACGGGCAAAATGTCGGTCAGCGGGCCATTCATGCGAAATGACCTGACAATTCGGACTTGCACCGTGGTTACGGTGCGGGGCTCGAACGAATCGCGCCTGCTTAGCCAGACGGCAGCATACTATGGGACAAAGCCACGGGGGGAACGTCGCAGAAACCGATGACAAAAACACGATCAAATTTCAGAATTTCGAATAAGATCACTCCTAAAACGAGGAGCGGCAGAGTGAGCAGATACACACTTTACGGCGGAGGCGGATCACCCTATTCGCAGAAAATGCGAGGGATTTTGCACTACCGACGGCTGCCCTTTGACTGGATTCAAGTCACGCCAGCAATACGGACTCAGATCGAACATGATGGACCGCCCGTAATTCCGATTCTTCGCCTGCCGGAGGATGGCAGTTTGCATGTGGACTCCACGCCCTTGGCCATGATGCTGGAAGAAAGGCACAGCGAGCGCTCGATCCGACCGACAGACCCCGCGATGGATTATTTGTCTTGTCTTATCGAAGACATGGCTGACGAATGGGTAACGAAAATGATGTTTCATTACCGGTGGGATCTTGTGGTTGATCAGGAATACAGCAGCCGCCAAATCATAAGCGATAACACCCCGGGATTGCGGGGTGAGGCGCTGGTGAAGGCTGCGCGAGCGATTCGTGACCGTCAGGTATCACGAATGCCTCTGGTAGGCTGCACGCCACAAAACAAACCCATTATCGAGCAGAGCTTCCACGAGCTCTTAGCGATCCTTGATAGCTTCGCAACTCGCGACGAGTATCTTTTCGGTACGCGGCCGTCCTTGGCAGATTTCGGTTTGTTCGGCCAGCTGAAGACACTGGCCAGCGATCACACGCCCATGATGATCATGCGCACTACTGTGCCTAGCGTCTATGACTGGGTCAGACGGCTCGAGGACAGCAGCGGCATTGAAGGCGAATGGCATGACGTCGCCAACAGACGACCCGCCGTGGGCGACATGCTGCGCTTTTGTGCAACCTACTACCTGCCTTTTTTGCAGGCGAACGCGATCGCCTATGCCAACGGCGAGGACGAGGTCTCACTGTCTTTGGCCGGACGCTCATACGCCCAGCCAACTTTCAAGTATCAGGTGAAATGTTATTCAAGACTCAAAACGCTATTAGCCAGCACACATGCATCCGGCCTGCGAGAGGTGCTCTCGGAAACCGGCTGCCTGTCCTTTCTCGAATAGCCGGCATCCCAGTCGACGGAGAACTCAGTCTGCATGAGCACCCTTAACATAGGCAGCCGAAGGATCAACAGAGTTTTCCGTCAAGGTATCTCCGGCCTTTCGACCACCGTCTGTTTATTCCCAGCACGCTTTTGAAGTCAGCGGTTTAATCAGATTAACGCTACGCCAAACAGAGTACCGTGGAAATAAAACACTGCCGCGAAAGCTAGGAAACCGATCACCACCGTTATCCCATCGGCGGAGATAGGCACAGGCTCGGGTTTCTGCCATTCACCGTCGCGCCGATTGATCAGCAGAATTTCGAGGATAGCCCAGATACCTAGCCCACCAAACAGGACGAGCGAGCGGCTGTCACCATTTGCAAGCAAGTGGGCAATGGCCCAGACGATAACGCCAGCCATCTGCGGGTGACGAATAAAGCGTTTGAGGTTGCCAGATGCGCCCGAGGCAATAAAAAGAATAAAGGCGATCAACATAAGGCCTGCGATAAGCGGGCTTCCGAAGAACGGCGGATGGTAGACAGCGGTCGCAGTTGCCGTTTTCCAGCCCCAGACGATCAGGATTACTGCGAGCACGATGTCTAGGGAAAACAATCCTCTGTAAAGGTTCTCACCAAGCGCGCCGGCAAGTTTGTCTCGGGTTCCGCCTGCGACTGAGGGAAAGAGATGCGTAACGCTCCACAGAAGAATACCTGCTATGAGTAATTCCATTAAACAACGCCTCTGTCAGTGGTTAAGCTGGCATACGGGTATCGGTCAAAGCACCTGTCGCAATTTCAAGAACTGGGTAAACAATGCTGACAAAAGAGTATGGAAGGTAGTGTCGCGCGCTCACTACGTGATTCAAATCACAAAACAACACCCTTCATAGGCAATGAACTCCAGCCTTCGAGATGTATCGATCCGGCAGCACAATTTATCGGTGTAAGTGCACCACGGTCCTCCGCGAACACCAAGCAGCTTCACCGCGCACGGATTTATTCTTAGCAGTACTTAGCTTGCGTGCCGCTGCAAAATCGGATCTATGGTTGATGTACCTAGGACGCGACCGTCACTGGCTAAAGTCTCAGCTAAAGAACCGTCCTCGCTGTACAAACTGAAAAACACAAGCGCGCCTTCAGGGCCGCCTCTTTCCATGTGCACGTCGCCGGGTGCTTTGCTGGCAAAGTCCCCGGCGGGTCTGATTTTGACGCCGAGCTCTTCTCCGGTATTGGGGTCTATATCAATCACATGCAGTTCGCCTTTTAGCACCACCGAAGTGGTGTTGGCGGTATGACGATGGAAGTGGCAGTAGCTATTGGGTTCCCACCAATACAACAGTTCTATGTGGCCATCAGGCCGCACAGACAGGAGGGCAGAATAAAAGTCGATGGGGTAGTCAAACTTGTCGCTGCCAGTGAAGTGCTTCCATTTAATGTCATCGTTCTGGAAAAGATTCATATCACGTCCCTAATCTAACTGCGGCTTAGCTCCCGGCCGTTGGCTGTGGTCACCCTCTAAACGGGACCTCCTAGCTTAATTTGGTTTTTCATTTGTGCAACTTTGCCAGCTCTTCCTTAATCGGCTCACTCTAATACTTAGGATAGTGCCAACCATGACCCCATCGAAACGAGATTTGTAGATAAGGCACGCCCCAGGCGCTCTTCAAGCCGCCAATCTTTCGCCCCTGAGACCGGCCGGGTGGGTGTAAAGCGAACATCGCTTAGTATGTAAACCATGGCTGACGGTTCAGCAGATTTGACTTGAGCGGCTCACGCATACTGTCGTTTAGGGCATCTCAAATCATTCGACGTGATCCGACGCTCTCGGATAAACGAGTTTTGTTCAATGAAAACGCTGAATTAAGAATGATCTGATAAGTCGCTGTAAGAAGAAGTGGTAGCTACGGGTGGACTTGAAC
>JAAXKB010000075.1 GCA_012269545.1 Gammaproteobacteria bacterium
GTTTGTCCTTCATTGAGCACTTGGTTGCGCAGCAATTCAGAAGAGGCGTCAACGCTTAAAGCGCGCAGGCTGTCGAAAAAACTGCCTAGGGCCGGTGTCAACGATGCATTCTTATTCCCGAATACATTTATCAAACGCTCCGTGTTTTCGATCAGCGGTACCTGCGCATTCAGATCGCTAATGCTAATGCGCAGTGATGACTCCACTTGACCGTCATAAGACCGGCGCACACCATCAGCGATTGCACCACTGCCCAAGTAAAACAATCCATTCTTGGTAGGCAGGCCCTCCTGCAAATCCAAATCCTGTCGGACATAACCGTCGGTATTGACGTTGGCAATGTTGTTGCTCACAACGGACAAAGCGAGCTGACTGTTACGGACCGCAGAGCCGCCGATAGAGAGGAGATCTGTCATAAATCACCTTTCGCAAAAGTGAATGAGCGCGATCCGCGCTGTAATTCGTAACTGCCGTCGCCTTGCCTCAGCTGATACCTTCGAGATTCGCTGAGGGGGATGTACTCCCCGCGAGTTCCCTCGTTCGGATTAAGATTCAGCTGGTTTTGCAGTGCTTGAGCGATACCAAAGGTACCCTGACCAGCAAGCTCCGCGGACAGTTGCTGATCGAACATGGACTCATAGGTTTTGGTAGCCTCAGAATCCAACAGCCCAGAGCGTTCCGTCGCATCGCGCATAGACTTGAGCATCATATTGATAAAAATGGACTCAAATTGCTGCGCGACCTCTTTCTTAACCCTCTCTTCGCCTTGAACTGCTCCCGCGCGCATTTGTGCGAGACCAGCAAAGTCCAGGGCATTTGTCATTCGTGGATCTGACGTGATGGAATCAGACATAGCAGCTAGATCACCAAAAGTTCAGCGCGAAGGCTGCCGGAGCTTTTTAATGCCTCCAAAATAGCGATAAGGGAGGAGGGGCTCGCACCCACTTGATTCACCGCTTCCACGATGTCTCTTAGGTCGACGCCTGGCTGGAACAAGAACATTGGGTTCACTTCTTCCGTTACTTCGATGTCAGCGTTTTGAACCTCTACAGCCTCGCCGCCACCACCAAGCAAACCGGCTTGAGGCTGAACAACCTCGTTGGTTGCTGCGATAGAAACCGATAGGCTGCCTTGCGTTACTGCCGCCGCTGTTACTTTCACCGTGCGGCTGATCACAACTGTTCCTGTACGCGAATTCACAACAACGCGAGCCTTGGGCTCTCCCGGGATAACATCAATATTCTCAATCATGCTGAGAAACCCGACTCGCTCCGGCAAGCTTTGGGGCGCCCGCACCGCTACCGATCGAGCATCCAGCGCACTCGCTGTGCCCACTCCGAATTTCTCATTAATCGCATCAGAGATGGCGCTTACTGTCGTAAAATCGGTTTGATGGGCGTTCAAAACCACAAACTCAGACTCGCCAAATGGTGTCTCCACCGCGCGTTCCACCAATGCACCGTTCGGCACTCTTGCGGTGGTAGGTACGCCGATATTGATTTCAGAACCCGCCGCGTTCACTTCAATTCCTGTGGTGGTAAGCGGTCCTTGGGCAAGCGCATAGATTTGACCGTCAGCACCGCGTAATTCGGTTAAGACCAGATTGCCTCCACGCAAGCTGGTTGCCAGGCCAATCGTAGCGACATTAACGTCTACCGCCTGTCCGGGCTTAGCGAACGGTGGCAACGTTGCAGTTACAAGCACTGAAGCTACGTTGTCGAGCTTGGATTTGTCGTAAGCGAGGTTCGCTACACCCCGACTAAACAGATCATAGTTTGAAATCGGACCATCCACGTCTACACCCAAGCGGTCGAGGACTTTCTTTAAGCTTTGGGCAGTAAACGAAATCTTGTCTTTATCACCAGTGCCCTGCAGACCGACAACTAGCCCGTAGCCAATCAACTGGTTCGGGCGCGCACCCGCTACCGAGGTAAGGTCCTTAATACGGTCCGCCAACGCTTGGTTAAGCAGCAAGGGCTGCACGACTATGGACACAGCTAAGGCCCAAAAACTAACTCGTTTAAAAATCATTAGAATGGCCACACTTTGTTAACCAGATTGGTGCCCCAGGGCACCTTGGCGACAGCTGACAGGTCTCCGGACCCCTCATACGAAATACGAGCGTTGGCCAGGCGAGATGACAACACGGTGTTGTCGGGCTGGACATCGCGCTGGTCAACCAAGCCCAGCAATTGAATGGTTTCGCTGCCCTCGCTAAGCGTCAGTCGCTTCTGGCCCTTAATCAGTAAACTTTCGTTCGGCAACACTTGTATCACTGTCGCTGCGATAGCCCCACTCAGAGACGCTGCTTGATTGGCGGTGCCCGATCCTTTGGATTCAATCGTTAAATCATCAAAAGGAATGGCCTTAGCTGCTTTCTTGAAGCGATTATTATCCAAGGCGAAGGCGCCCTGAATTGCCTTTAAAGGGCTGTTCGTGCCTTCACGAGTAGTCTCCACGCCACTCTGACGCTGAGCCTGAGTCGCTTCAGTAAGCACAACGGTGATGATATCTCCCACCTGAAAGTTCTTTTTAAAACCGAAGCGATAACGCGCGTTGCTATCGGCAAAAATGGAGCCTGTTACGGTTGTGATCTCTGCTGGCATCAAGGGCGTTACCGGCTCAAAGGCCTTTTCTTTTAGGATCGGAGTCATTTGGGGAGCAGCGCAGGCTGATGCCATTGCCACGCTTACCGTGATTAAACTTATCGATTTAGCGCAGTCCATGGGGTGACCTACAGGTTGTTATTCAAGAAGCGAAGCATGGAATCCACAGCCGATATCGCCTTGGAATTCACTTCATATGCCCGCTGGGTTTCGATCATGTTCACGAGTTCTTCCACAACGTTAACGTTAGAAGCCTCGAGCATGCCCTGGGCAATTCTGCCCGCGCCCTGTTCACCGGGCACTAGGACAATAGGCGGGCCACTTGCTTGGGTTTCTCGAAACAGGTTCTGTCCCAGTGATTCCAAGCCTGACGCATTAATGAAGCGCGCGACCTGTATCTGGCCAATTTGCTGATTCCCGCCACCGTTTGCTAACTCGACACTGACCGTGCCATCGGTGCCTACCGTGATGCTTGCCGCTTCCTGAGGAATCACAATTTGTGGCTGCAACAAATAACCCGAACTGTTAACCAGTTCGCCATTCTGGGAAAGCTTGAAGCTGCCATCACGGGTGTACGCGATTGTGCCATCCGGCTGCAAAATCTGAAAAAGACCTGGTCCCTCAACGGCCAAATCTAAGGCATTTTCGGTGGCAACCATGTTGCCCTGACCCTGCATTTTTTCAGTTGCAACGATCCGAGTACCGGTGCCCAGCATGAAGCCATTCGGCGCGTTGGTGTCCGCTCCGGTTTGACCTCCAGCTTGACGAATGTTTTGGTACAGCAGATCTTCGAACACAGCTCGATCGCGTTTGAAGCCGTTTGTGTTGACGTTCGCCAAGTTGTTGGAGATCACGCTCATGCGCGTTTGCTGAGCATTTAACCCGGTCTTAGCAACCCACAAAGAAGCATCCATAGTCTGTCCTTATCCTGTTCGACAACTCTTTTTGAGTCGTCACGTGTTTTCTGTGTCAGCTAAAAACTGGAGACAATTTAACTGAGGCGCATTAACGTATTGTTGGAATCGCCCAAATCGCCCAGCTCTTTTACCAGCTTCATTTTCAATTCGAAGGAGCGGACCCCATTCATCATCTGGACCATGGTCTCCATGGCATTGGCTGCGCTTCCTTCCAGCTGGCCGCTTGAAATCGACACAGCATTTGGGCCTGTTTCAAAGTCACCTGCTGGCTGTCCAAGTACTTTGAAGAGCCCGTCTTCCATTTTTTCTAGGGATACGCCACTGGCGTCGCGGAGCATTATCCGAGCAACCTCTTGGGGCTCGGCCACCTCCTGCTCTGGATCAACGGCATAGACCACGCCTTCGTCTGAAATACTCAGTATTTGATCGGCTGGCGGTACGATGGCGCCGCCCCCGTCATCAAGGACGAGCTCCCCAGTCACTAGGGCCAACTCTCCGTTTTGATTAACGCGAACATCGCCGCGGCGGGTAAAGCCGACCTGACCGTCTTCGTTTTGTACGCCCAGAACCGTTTGCCCGTTCATATAGATGTCCATGGCGTTACCGGTGGCGATACGACTACCGGGGGTCAGATTCACTACACCAGCGGGTGCGTTTGCCGCCAAAAATCGGGTTTTAAAGCCATCCCCGTCCACTCGATAGGACTCCAGAGCAATCTGATAAGCCTTTTTAAAGCCGACGGTGGAAACGTTCGCAAGTTCATGGATTGCGTTGGTCTCTTGCATGCGCTGGGCGTTGATAGAGCCCACCGCTGTATATATGCCTTTATCCATTGCCGCTTACCTAGCTTCGGATATTAATAATGGCTGACGTTAACGCCGAAGATGTTTCGATGGCTTTAGCGTTGGCCTGGAAATTTCGTTGGGCGGTTATTAAACCCACCAGCTCCGTAGTCAGGTCTACGTTGGAACGCTCTCGAGCACCTGCTCGAATCGTTCCGAATCCTGCGGTGCCCGCCTCACCAAAGGTTGCAGAGCCGGATTTCGCGGACGACAAATAAGAGCTGTCTCCGTTTTGACGCAACCCTTCATTACTCGCGAAGGTGGTAAGCACGATTTTACCAAGCGACTCCTGAGAACCGTTGGAGTAACTGGCAACAACCAAACCATCGTCACCAATATCTACTCCCACCAAATCTCCCTCTGGCGAACCGTCTTGCGACTGGGCTTTCACCGCGAAGGCCTGCGAGAATTGAGTTGTCCCTGTATAGTCGATGCTCAAATTCAACGCACCGCGGCCGCCTGCCAAGAAAACGGTGTCCAACTGCGCTCCGCCCGTTGGGGATACCAAGTTACCGGATGTATCAAAAGTCAACTCGCCTTTATCGAGATAAATTGGCGAGAACTCTGGCAGCGTAGTAAACCCATCCGCACTAGCAGTCTCGTTACCAAACTCGTCAATATATTTGTTAATTGAAACACCATTAACAACATCTGCCGCCTGAGAAGGCTTGATCCACGTCGTTGTTGTTCCGCGACCAGAGCCGATGTTGGCTAGACCCCAAGTAGCTGATCCAGAAACCTTAATAAAAGAGTCAGTGCCGGTGGTTCCAGAGGTGAACACTAAACCGTTGCTCTCTGAGTCGTACTCCACGGTCACGCCAGAAACCGTGTTTCCATTTTCTGAAGCCAACTGGTTAATGCCTTTCTCCAGCTCGATGATAAAGCTATCGAGCGTATAGCCGGAGCCCGTGGGAATAACCAAAGTGCCCTTCACGTCGTCAACAGAGACAACGAACGTGTTGTTAGAAGCATCGACCGAGAAGTTGTTGTTAACGTTTACCGCGATAGAACTGCCGCGACTGATTGCGGGCAGCGAAACTACGCCTCTAACAGCTTCCTCAGACGGTAATTCCCGGTATAACGAGTCGGTTGTGCCAGTCACCTCAAAGCCCATAAAAGTAGCCGCTGGGAGGTTTGTCTGAAGAGTTTTGGCTCCTTGGCCGTCGACCGCACCTGTTGGAACACCTGTAGTTGCGTTAAACGTTGGGACAGAAAAATTTACTTCGATCTGTGAGGAATCTCCGGTCGTTCCCGAGGAAAATGAGAATGTTTGGCGAGCGCCATCGTACTCAACATTAATCCCGTACCGCTGTTCATTAGCAACCCTTTGAAGCGCCCCGTTTGGCGTCACCGTCTGGCCGTAAGAACCGCTTGCATCGACGGGGGCGAGCGTTGGTGTGGTCTTGAAAAGGTTGTTGGTAGCCGCTGAACTTAATGCGACTGCATCAGAGGAGGAGGCCGGCTTGAAAATAAATTCTCGCGAAGCATAGTCATAAGACACCGCGACTTTGCCAGAGCCCAAACCCCCGGCGTTGGTTGCCGAATCCAGTTTGGCTTGAATGGCAGCGACCACTTGCTCCGTAGTTGCCGTGAGTTTCAAAGCGTTACTGTTGAACGTTGTAGCGAGGTCGATGTCTACGACAGTAGTGGCTCCACCTGAAGTAAAGTTCACTTTAAATGTGTTGGAGCTAGCAGTAGTCAAGTCAAAAAATCGCTCGTCACCAAATTTCACGTTGAGTTGGTTTTGAATAAATGTCGCTAACTCCACGCCAGTATATTTTTGATCGTTTAATGCCAGCGAGGACAAATCAACCGTAACAGGGTTGCCAGAAGCGTCTACATCAACCGTTAAGAAATTCTTTAGTTGGGCGGTCGTGAATTCGTTGCTATCCACGGCGGTTTTAAAGTTAAACCCCTGATCAGCTGTTAAGTCGTTCGGAAGCTTAGCCCCCTCTACCGTCGCCGGGACCGATGTACGCACATCGGTAAGATCATCTAGCGAAAACTTTTGTGTTTTTCTGTTAACCAACAAGTCCTCAACCTCCGAGAAAGGTTTAAGCACGCCGTATTTATTTACGAACAAAAGCTCACCGTTATCGTCTGTTGCTTGCTGCAAAGCTGGGTTTACTTGGTCATCGCCAACAAAAACATACGTTTGGTATTTATTGGTTGGTGAATTCGCGGTTGCGTTTGCGGTCTTCACATAATAAATGGTAGCTAGGTAGGAGTTGCCTCCACTGTCATAAACACTGAGCGCTGTAGACTTGTTATAGGTAGCTGGGTTGTTACGGTTGAAGGGAACATCGATAACCTCAGCATCAGAGGGGAGGTTAAGCGCCAACTGAATTTCGGAGGTTTCCTGAGCTTGACCAGACGTCGACACAGGAATTGCCAACCGACTCAGCTTTTCCAGATCCGCTTTACCCGACGAGTCAACCGCTGCCGCCAGCAAAGCTTGCCCTGACGAATTCACAACGTTGAATTGCTCGTTAAGTACGAAACTTCCGTTTCGGGTAAAAATATCGGTTAGACCATCAGCAGACTTTAGCGGGAAGAAACCTTCTCCAGAGATCGCCAAATCTAGAGTGTTGGAAGAGAATTCTACGTTACCCTGCGAGAACTCCTGCCGAACCTCTTTCAACGATACGCCCTGGCCAACCACCGATGTGGATTTCTGCAACGGTGACGTAGCGAAGATGTCACCAAACGAGGCACGAGACTTTTTGAACCCGCTCGTACCAACGTTAGCGATGTTGTTACTCGTCAATGCCAGCTCTGTCGTTGCAGCCTTTAACCCAGTAAGAGAGGTATAGAAAGACATTTATTGTTCTCCAATTCGCATTTTACTTGCTCTAAAGCGAGCGTGTTTTTTTTCGTATCTATTCTGAAATTCGTGCCACTTCAGACAGCGCCAGGGTTTGACCGTCGCTGATTTCTAACAGTACTTGACCCAATTCATCATTAAAGGAAACGCCCTGAACACGCGTTTGCCCGTAAACAGGAAGTCCTCTGGATTGATTTCCGTTAATCACTTCCGCCTGAAAAACGTAGTCTCCATTCGGTGCAGCCTCGCCATCAAAGTTGCCGCCATTCCAGTCGAATCCAACCTCGCCAGCAATCTGAGGTCCTAAATCCATCGAGTTAACAATCTGCCCGGTTCGAGCATCCAAAACACTGAGACGAATATTGTCTGCCACTTGATCGAGTTCGACATATCCGCTGATCACTTTGCCACCGTCCTGACGCATCACTGCTCCAGAGGCGAAAACGCTCTTACCAATCAGTGAAGCGCCGCGCATGATCTTTTCGCTGGATTGCGTTGTTACAAATTGGTCTAGAGAGTCCGACATCCGAGTTGTCGCCTCTAAGCTGGAAAATTGCGCCAGCTGAGCAACAAAGGCTTCGTTCTTCATCGGATCTAGCGGATTCTGGTTCTGCAGTTGGGTTGTAAAGAGCCGCAAAAATGCGTTTCGATCCAAATCTGCTTCCGGTTTGGGGGCCGCGGCTTCGGCGCGTAGATCTGCGACTGTTCGTATACCGCCGATATTCAAATCACTCATAACGATGCCTATTTCTTGAGCAGTTCAACGGTGCGCATCATGAGCTGCTTGGCCGTGTTCATCGCTTCAATATTGCTTTCGAAAGAACGTGCCGCTGCAGTCATCTCAACCAATTCGTTCATCGGGTTAACGTTAGACAAGTACACAAATCCTTCTTCATTAGCCTTAGGATGGCCTGGGTCATAGGTTGCCGGCGTGGTGCTTTGATCTTCTACGATTTGCTTCACGCGGACCCCGCCCTGAGTTTCGCCACGGCGAGCATCAACTTCGTTCGCCAAAATACTTTCAAATACCGGGCGCTTGGCTTTGTAAGCAGCCTCCGAGGAGGACTCCGTTACCTCGGCGTTCGCGATATTCGAAACTGCCAGGTTCATACGTATGACTTGCGCATCCATTGCGCCACCAGCCACACCAAAAATTCTGTCTAAGCTCATTTGCTTACTCCAAAGGGCCTAAAGTTTTATCCGCGCAACAATTCCATGACCAATTGGCTCATCTGGTTTGCTTGGCTG